>NZ_JBHSBH010000005.1:53081-95174 GCF_042650565.1 Nocardiopsis sediminis | reverse complement strand
GATGGTGGAGGTCACCGACCCCTGGATCCGGCAGAGCTACCTCGACACCATCACCTCGGTCATGGACCACGGCTCGTCGGCCCAGGCACCGCCGACGCGGGTGGTCGACATGCCCGCCGAGGTCACGTCGTTCATCTCCGCGGTCCTGGCGCCCAACACCCCCGCCACCGACCCCCGGGTCGGCCAGGTCTTCGAGCACTTCGCGCTCGCCGTGGACGAGCACGTCCGCGGCTGGACACGGGACCGGGCCGAGCAGCACGTCGCCGACCCCGCCGCCTACCGCGCCGACCTCGCGCAGTGGCGGGCCGACGGGCGGCTCGCGCAGCTGGTGTTCCTCCTCGGGCAATGGGGGATCGACGTCCCCTTCCGGACCGTCCTCGACCTGTTCCCGGACGCCCAGCGCACCCGGCTCGGCGACGGGCTGGCCGGATCCCAGGACCCGGCGGCGATCGCCGACGCGCTCGCCGTGTTCGCCGGGGCGCGCGAACGAGGCATCGGCAATCCGGTCGGCGACATCCCCGCCGCGCAGGGCCGGCCGGCCATCAGCGCCCAGGACGCCGAGACCCGCATGGAGCAGTGGCGCGGCAGCGGACAACTGCTCGACGGCCTCACGGTGCTCCGGGACAACGGGATGACGATCCTGGGCGTCGAGTGGACCCGCTCCCTGCCCGACGCCACCCGGCAGCAGGTCCTCAGCCTGCTGCCGCACGACGGCGCCACCACCGCTCCGGGGACCCCCGACGCCGGCCTGGGCGGCCTGCCGCGTCCGGTGGCCGAACGTGCGGTGCTGGAATTCCTCGCCTCGGGGTACGACCAGGTCGTCCACCAGGTCCCGGCCGAGGACACCACGATCACCGTCCCGGGGCACCCCCCGGCGCAGTTCACCGCGCAGCAGGTCTACGACCAGCTCGTCGCGTGGAGCGGCCAGGGCGGTCTCGGCGACGCACTGCGCGTCCTCCAGCAGTCCGGCGCCCCGATCACCGACGCCGAGATCGCCACCATCGCGCCGAACGCGGCCACCCGGCAGACCACGCCGCCCCCGCAGCAGGCCCCTGCTCCGAGCACGGCGGGATCCCCGCCGCCGCTCGCGGTCCAGGGCGGCACGGCGCCGGCGCTGCGGCCCCCGGCCTCCGGGGTTTCGGCCCCCGACGCTCCCGGTCACAGCGGCGGCCGTGCCGCGCCCCCGGCACACCAGATGGCCGGCACCGACCCCGAACAGCTCCCCGACGCCCCTGGCGACGACTCCGGCGGCGACCAGGCCGGCCGCATCCCGCTGCCCCCGCCTTTGCAATGGCACGGCGGCGGCCAGGACCAGGACCCCGGCGAGGGCATGGGCAACAACGTCCGCGCACGGACCGACGACGTGGCCGCCGACCAGTGGGCCCGAATGTTCCTGCCCGTCGTGGTGACCGCGGAGGGGGCGCCCGGTTCGGTGGATAACGCCCATATCCTGGGCGCCACCCCCGACCAGGCACATTCCATCTGGGAGTACACCGGTCATGCCCGCGACATGGTCGACGACGGGCTGGCCGAGGGTGACGTCGCGCCTGATGACCGCGACGATTTCCAGTGGATCGTCAACGACGTCGACGCGGTCTTGGGCTCCGCGGTGCTGCCCGTGGCGACCATCGTGCACGTGGGTGCCGGGGCGGGGCTGCTCGGCCGTCTGGGCATCGACCCCCACCGTCCCCTTGATGCCGTGGGCACGGTGGTGGACGTCCCGCACTACCTCACCGGCACGTTCGGCACTCGTGCCGCCGAGGACGCCTCCGCCTATGTGATGCTCCGCGTCCCTGGGGGGTTCCCGGGCGCTTACGTGGCCGGGAACCCGGAAGACGGGCCGGGGCGTGTGCTGATGGCGCGGGGGTCGCGTCTCGTCGTCCACGCCGTCTACGAGCAGCCCGGCCGGCGGGTCCCGGGCGCGGGTGTGGAGAGTGTGTTGTTCGTCGAGGCCGAGGTCGTGCCCGCCGGGTGGGCGCCGCCCCCCGGCTGGCAGCCCGCCCCCTCCGGTGATGCCCACCACGGCTACTCGGGTGACGAGGGTTCCGGAGAGCGCCACACGACCGACGACCTCGGCGATCTCCCCGACGCCCCCGACATCGACCGGCTTTTGGATGTGAACGATCTTCCCGGTGGTTCCGATGGTGTCCGCGATTCCGGTGCCTTCGGCGATGTCCGCTTTGATCCCGAGGTCCTCCCCGATGCCTCCGGCGGTCCAGCACGTGACGTGGACGGCGCCCACGGTCTTGACTTCCTTGATGACCAGGCATCCGACTTCGACTTCGACTTCGACCTAACCGACTTCGGCGGCGCCTCAGTCGATCTCGATGGTTCTACCGCCGGCTCGGCCGGTGCCGTGGTCGCGCACGGCGACCGGGCGGGCACGGGTAGTCCGGTGCCGTATGCGCCCGGTCGGGGCGAGTCGGGTGCCGAGCCGGTCGGCGAGGGTGTGGGTCAAGGGGTGGACGGGCCCACACCCGGTCGGGGCGAGTCGGGTGCTGAGCCGGTCGATGAGGGTGCGCGCCAACGTGTGGACGGGCTCACGCCCGGCCAGCGCAGGGCCCTGGTCCTCCTCATGGACGAGAACCGCTCTCTCGCCAAGATCGCCAAGGACCTCGGCCAGACGACGGGCGGATTCAAGAGCATGGTCGCGCTCGTCTACGCGGCCTTGGGTGTGCATTCGCGCGGGGAGGCGGTCGCCATCGCCCGTACGGCCGGGCTGACCCCGGAGTCGGTCCCGGCCACCGGCACCCAGAACACCGCCACCCAGGCCACTGCCCCTGATCCCGACCTTGCGCGCCAACGCGTGGACGGGCTCGGGCCCGAAGAGAGCCGGGCCCTTGCCCTCATCATGAACGAGGACCGTTCGATCGTCGAGATCGCCAGGGACATCGGCCAACCGTCGGACAGATTCAGGAGCACGGTCACGAGGGTCTATGCGGCCTTGGGTGTGCATTCGCGCGGGGAGGCGGTCGCCTATGCCCGTGCGGCCGGGCTGACCCCGGCCGCCGGGACCCAGGCCGCCGGGACCCAGGCCGCCGGGACCCAGGCCGGTGCCCCCGACGCCGACCTTGCGCGCCAACGGGTGCACGGGCTCGCGCACGACCAGCGCAACACCCTGGTCCTCCTCATGAACGAGGACCGTTCGATCGCTGATATCGCCAGGGACATCGACCAACCGCCGGACAGATTTCGTTATACGGTCGGGCGTGTCTATGCGGCCTTGGGTGTGCATTCGCGCGGGGAGGCGGTCGCCTATGCCCGTGCGGCCGGGCTGACCCCGGCCACCGGCACCTCGGCCGCCGGGACCCAGGCCAGTGCCCCCGACGCCGACCTTGCGCGCCAACGGGTGCACGGGCTCACGCGCGGCCAGCGCAACACCCTGGTCCTCCTCATGAACGAGGACCGTTCGATCGCTGATATCGCCAGGGACATCGACCAATCGCTGGGCACATTCGAGGACAGGGTCGGGCGTGTCTATGCGGGCTTGGGTGTGCATTCGCGCGGGGCGGCGGTCGCCTATGCCCGTGCGGCCGGGCTGACCCCGGCCGCCGGGATCCAGGCCGGTGCCCCCGACGCCGGCCTTGCGCGCCAACGCGTGGACGGGCTCACGCCTGCCCAGCGCAGGGCCCTGGTCCTCCTCATGAACGAGGACCGTTCGATCGCTGATATCTCCAGCGACATCGGCCAATCGCGGGACGGATTCGAGAGCCTGGTCGGGCGTGTCTATGCGGCCTTGGGTGTGCATTCGCGCGGGGCGGCGGTCGCCTATGCCCGTGCGGCCGGGCTGACCCCGGAGTCGGTCCCGGCCACCGGCACCCAGGCCGCACCTGCGCCCACGCCCGCACTTGCGCCGGTCGCTCACGTCACTCCCGAGCAACTCACCAGGGCACTCGACGGCATCAACACACTCAACGACACCCAATACGCGATCTTCACCCTCCTCGGGCGCGGATGGAACAACAACGAGATTCGCGTTGAACTCGGCAAGTCCCTCAGCACGGTCGCCGGTGGGGTCAGTCAGATCCTTCGCCACCTCTCAGTGGATACCCGTGCCCAGGCCGTGATCGTCGCCCGTGCCGCCGGTTTCGGACACGACGCCGACGCCCCCGCTACGCCGGCCACCCGGGCGCACCCGCTCGCGCTTCCCGAGGGGACGGAGTCCTCGGGCGGGACGTCCGGCGCCACCTCTTTGCCGGTGCGCTCTGCGGCCGGATTCTCCCCGGCCGAGAACCCTCCGTCGACCGATTCCACCCCGCCGCCCCCGTCCACCGCGGCGGCGACTCCCGCTGACGCCGACCCGCAGTCGTCCACGGACACCCTCGATGCCCCCGCCATCGTGCCGATCGAGAACCACCGGCCCGGCGACCCCGCACCGCGCCACACCGGACTGCCCGGTCAGGACGCCCGGGGAGCCGAGACCCCCACGGAGATCCGCGAGTTCTCCCGCCTGTACCAGGAGACCCTCGATCCTGAGGACGCTCCGCCGCTGACCGTCGGGGTCCGTACCGGTACCGGTCCCGTGTACGCCGACGTGCAGATCGACAACCGCTTCTTCGCGTCCAAGCTGGTCGATCTCGATCTCGATCGCGCGGGCGACGACGGGCCGTCCGGCGTCCGCGAGATCATGCTGATGGTCAAGTTCGACCGTGCGCAGGGTGTGGGCTCCACCACCGCTCGCGATGCCCGCCTCGACTTCATCGCCCGCACAGAGGCTCGGTTCAACGACGCCTACGTGCTGCCGCGCAGCGGTGAGCAGCTGCACGTGCGCGTGGTCGAGGCGGGGCCGGACACCCCGCCCGAGAACATCCACGCCACCGTCACCTGGCGCCGCCCGCCTGCTGCGGACGCACCCCCGGAAGCGGGCACCGTCCCGGACGCGGACGGCGGCGGGATCGGGGAGGTCCTGCGCCGTCTGGGGATGCTGGACGGTGACCCGGCGCGGGGTGTGGCCGAGCCGTATGTGGCGCGGCGCACGCTGGAGCGCTTGGACACCATGGTCCGGCCGCGGCCCGAGCGCCAGTGGTTCGATCCCGCCGACGACCTTCCCGCCCAGGAGCAGACCGGCCTGGTGGACCCGTCGGCGTGGCCGGAGTGGGAGGAGGTCCGTGCCGGCGCGCCGGTGCGCCACGTGGGCGGGGAGCACGTCGGCTATGACTTCAACGTGATCGCGACGGGTGCCCGCGCCGCCCGTCCGCTCGGCGAGGGCGACGTCAACGCCGACGGTTCGCCGAAGGATCCGTCGATCACGGCCGACATCCCCGGTACCGACCCGAGCGACCCGGAGAAGTTCGTCACGGCGGACATGAGCGACTCGTGGGGAGGCAAGCGCAGGTTCGAGCACCGGCGTGTCGAGATCCCGGCCGAGCTCCGTACCCCCGGCGGCCCGACCCACATCGCCGAGATCACCTTCCGCCCGTTGATCCGCCCCTACCCGGGCATGACGGACGCGGGATACGCCCGCTACATCCAGGACTACGCCGTCGCCCTGGACGGGATGCTCAACCGCCGGTTCCGGCTGCCCGGCGACGGCACCGTCGTGAACCCCGACGGTGCGGTGGTGCACCGGATGGACACGGGGCTGTTCGAGACGCTGTTCGGCAAGGACGCCGTTCCGGACCCGGACGCACCGGACCTGGAGGGCAACCAGGTGACGGTGCCGGGCGCCGACCCGCTGCGCGGGGCCGGCGACCAGCTCCACGTCCGCCTGGAGATCGCCAACGACTCCACCCCCGAAGACCAGGTGCACAACGAGATCGAGCTGCGCCCCTGGGACATGTCGAAGCCCTACACCGACCAGGTCATGAACACCGAGGTCTGGTACGACGGCGGGTACCCGGTGGAGTCGCGCGTCCACGAGACCCTGCACCTCTTCGGCCTGCTGGACACCTACCAGATCCCCGATTCCGTCTTCCTCTGGGGCGACGACGCCGACGGCGTCCGCCCGGGCCTGGGCCTCATGGGCAACAACTGGCTCGGGCGCGTTGGGAACTCGGCCGTGCAGCTCCACGACCCCCAGATCCTGGAGAACTATCTCGCGACCTTCGCCTCGGTCATGGAGCGCTCGTCGGTCCAGCCGCCGCCGGCGCGGGTGGCCGACCTGCCGGCCGACGTCAGGGCGTTCATCCCCGGGGTCCTGGCGCCCAATACCCCGGTGACCGACCCGCGGGCCGACACCGTTTTCGAGCACTTCGCGCTCGCCGTCGACGAGCACGTCCGCGGCTGGAGCCCCGAGCAGGCCGAGCAGCAGGTCGCCGACCCCGCGGCCTACCGCGCCGACGTCGAGCGGTGGCGCCAGGACGGGCGGCTCGCCCTGCTGGTGCACCTCGTCTCCCGACATGGGATCGATGTCCCCTTCTCGGCCGTCCTCGATGTGCTCCCGGATGCCCAGTGGGCCCGGCTCGGCGACGCACTGGACGGCTCCACCGACCCGGCGGCGGTCGCCGAAGCGCTCGCCGTGTTCGCGGCGGCCCACGACCGCGCTGAGGGCGGGAACCCGGTCGGCGACATCCCCGCCGGGAAGGACCACCCCGCCATCAGCGCCCACGACGTGGAGACCAGGGTGGAGCAGTGGCGCCGCAACGGGCGGCTGCTCGACGGCCTCCACGTGCTCGCCGACTACGGGGTGACGCTGCGGGGCGGCCAGTGGATCCACGCCCTACCCGATGTGCCGCGCCGACAGATCCTCGACCTGCTGACCCAGGGCGGCACCACCCCCGCACCCACGCCCGGTGCCGTCCCCGCACCGCAGAGCCCGTCGCCCGCCGGCCTGGAGGCCCTGCCGCAGCCGGTGACCGAACGCGCCGTGCTGGACATCCTCACCTCGGTCCATGACCTGCTCGTCCACGGTGTGTCGCTGAAGGACCTCACGGTCGCCGTGCCCGGGCATCCGCCGGCGCGATTCACCTCGGAGCAGGTGTTCGCCCAGCTCAGGGTCTGGAGCGGCCAGAACGCCATCGGCGACGCCCTGCGGGTCATCCAGGACTCCGGTGCGCCTATCACCGACGACCAGATCGCCGCCATCGCGCCGGCGGCGCCTTCCGGTCAGCAGGCGCCGACCGCGTCGTCCCCTCAGTCGCCCGCGTCCCGGCAGGGCCCGGGAGGACACGGGGGACACCCGTTGGCGATGCGGCACGGCCATCAGATGAATCCGCCGCCCGCGCCGGGTGCCGGGGACACGCAGGGCGGCCCGGAGACCGCCGCCACCCCGCAGCCTCCGGCCCCCGGCCACCGGCCGGGCGATCCCGCGCCGCGTGCGGCGGACCTGCCGGATGACGACGCGTGGGGGGCGGAGTCGGAGCCGCGGGTCCGTGAGTTCTCGAGCCTTTTCGCGGACACCCTGAAGCTGCCGGAGGGCGCGCCGCCGTTGGCGGTGGAGGTCGATACCCCCCATGGGCGGATGCGCGCCGAGGTGGAGATCGACAACCGGTTCTTCGAGTCCGCCACGATGGACATCGACCGCGACGGCGCCGGGGACGGCGGGCCGTCCTCGGTGCGCAATGTGAAGCTGCGGTTCGCGTTCCAGGCCGGGCCCGGTATGGACGTGCGCAGCGTGGTCGCCGCGTCGGCGGCTTTGCGGGACCACGTCCAGGAGGTGTTCAACGACGCCTATGTGCTGCCGCGCAGCGGTCAGCAGTTGAACGTGGAGGTCGTGCGGGCGCTGCCGTCCGACCCGCCTGAGCGGGTGCACGCCACGGTGACCTGGCATCCGGTCGCGCCCTCCACCGACGGTTCCCCATCGACCGCCCCCGACGGCCAGGGGACGGGCGAGGTGCTGCGCCGGCTGGGGATGCTGGACGGCGACCCCGTGCGGGGTGTGGCCGAGCCGTATGTGGCGCGGCGCACCCTGGAGCGGATCGAGACCATGTCCGAGCCGCGGCCGTCGCGCCGGTGGTCGGACGATGCCTACCGGCCCGCCACCCAGTACACCGGGAGCCGGGACGGCCTGGTGGACCCCTCGGTGTGGGAGGACGCACGCGACGGCGCCCGGGTCCACCGGGTGGGCGGGCCGCATGTGAACGCCGATTTCGCCGACGCGCTGACCGGCTCCCGGGCGGTCCGCCCCCTGGGCCCCGGCGACCTCAACCCCGACGGCACCCCCAAGGACCCCTCGGCCGTCGTGGACAACCCCCACGCCGGGCCCGGGGACCCGCAGCGGTTCGTTTCGGCCGATATGGAACCGCATTGGGCCGATCGCAGGTTCGAGTGGCGGCGGATCCCGATCCCGGCCGGGCACCGCACCCCGGGAGGGCCCACGCACGTCGTGGAGATCACCTTCCGCCCCCGCATCGACCGCGACGAGGCCACCCTGCCGCAGGACCGGTTCGACGCCTACCTGGCCGAGTACGCCGCCGACCTGGACGCCAGGTGGAACGGCCGGTTCCGGCTGCCCGGCGACGGCAGCACGGTGCTGCCCGACGGCACGCGGGCCCACACGCTCGACGCGGGCCTGGCGCGGACGCTGTTCGGCGAGGGGAGCGTCCCCGACGCGGGCGACCCCCGCGCCCAGCGGCCCCGTGCCGACCGCCCCGAGCCGGGCGACCAGCTCCACATCCGCCTGGAACTCGCCGACGCCTCGACCCCCCAGGACCGGGTGCACCAGGAGATCCTCGTGGACTCCCGGCTGGGCAAGGGCCAGGCCATGGACCAGCACGTCTGGAACGAGGCGATGCCGGTGGCATCGGCGGTCCACGAGACCTCGCACTTCCTGGGCCTGCTCGACCAGTACTTCCAGGACGGGACCGTCTTCCGGGGGCGCCGCGACGCCGATGGCGTGCGCCCCACCGGCGGCCTCATGGACAACACCTGGGCCCGGCGCGGCGCCGACGGCCGGCTGCGGATGATCCGCGAGCCCGTCATCGAGTCCGGCTACCTCGACCGCATCGGGTCGGTCGTCGCCCACGGCTCCTCGGCCTACACCCCGCCCGCGCGGGCGGCCGAGCTGCCCGACGACGTCCGCACCGACATCGCCCAGGTCCTCGAACCCGGGGTGGACGAAGCCGACCCGGGCCTGGGCGGGATCTTCGACCGCTTCGCGCTGGCCACCGACCGGCTGCTGCGCGGCTGGGACACCGACCGCATCGCGGACCAGCTCGTAGGGCCCGATGCCACCGCGGCCGAGCGCGCCGCGGCCCGCGACTCCTTCGCGGCCGACATGGCGCGCTGGCAGAGCGACGGCCGCCTCGCCCAGGCGCTGGACCTCGCTGGCCGCAACGGTCTCGACGTGGGCTCGACGGCGGTGATCGACGCGCTGCCCGCCACGGCGCGCGCCATGCTGGAAGACGTACTGACCGACGCCAACGCCCTCTCCTTCGACGATGCGCTCGCGGTCTTCGCCGCGGGCCGCGACCAGGCCACCGGGCGCGGCCCCATCACCGACATCCCGGCCGCGCCGGACCGCCCCGCCATCGCCGCCGACGACATCGGGGATCAGATCGAGCAGTGGCGCGCCGACGGAGACCTGATCGCCGCGCTGGGCACGCTCGGCGCCAACGGCGTGCGGGTGACGGGGAGCGAGTGGATCGGCGCGCTGCCCGACGGACAGGTGCGCGATGTCGCCCGCCGCCTGCTCGCCGAGCAGCAGCCGGTCCTGGGCGGCCTGGGCCTGGACCGGCGGGCGCTGCCGCACGTGGCCCTGGAGGTCTTCGCCGCCGGTTTCGATCAGATGGTGCACCGTTCGCCGGCGCGCGATGTCACCGTCACCGCCCCGGACGGGCGGCAGGTGCGGGTCACCGCGGAGCAGGTGTACCAGCAGTTGAGGGCGTGGCGCAGGCAGGGAGCCCTGGCCGAGGCGCTGCGCGTCCTGAGTGACAACGGTGCGACCGTGCCCGGCGACGTGATGGACCGCGCCGGGCGCACCCGGCAGCAGCGGCAGCAGACGCTCCCGGTGGGCACGGGCCGCCCGGTGCAGTTCACCCCGCCCGATTCCGCCGAGGCGCAGTCCCCGGCGACCGGTCCGGCCCGGGCCTCCGACCACCCATCGACCGCGCAGGCCGGGCCGCCCGTCGACCACCGGCCGGGCGATCCCGCGCCGCGTGCGGCGGCTCTGCCGGGCCGTGAAAGGTGGGGGGCCGAGTCGGATCCGGAGCGGCGCCTGTTCTCCCGCCACTTCGCGAACACCCTCGACTCCGTCCCGGAGGGTGCGCCGCCGCTGGCCGTCGAGGTCGACACACCGGACGGCCGGATGCGCGCCGAGGTGTCGATCGACAACCGGTTCTTCGAGTCCGCCACGATCCCGATCGACCGCGACGGTGGTGAGGACGGCGGTCCGGCCTCCGTCCGCAACGTGACGCTGCGGTTCCGCCACATCGCCGGGGACGGTGTCGACGCCGATACCCGTGCCGCGACGTCCCGGGCGTTCGATCGGCACGTGGAGGGTGTGTTCAACGGCGCCTACGTGCTGCCGCGCGGCGGTCAGCAGCTGAACGTCACCGTGGTCTCCGCGACGTCCTCCACCCCGGAGGACAGTGTCCACGCGACCGTCACCTGGCATCCGGTGCCGCCCGCGGCCGATGGTTCGCCGGCCCCCGCCCCCGGGGCTGATGGCCGGGGTGTGGGTGAGGTCCTGCGGCGGCTGGGCATGCTGGACGGCGACCCGGCGCGGGGTGCGGCCGAGCCGTATGTGGCGCGGCGGACGCTGGACCGGATCGAGGCCATGGTGGAGCCGCGCCCGGCGCGTCGGTGGTCGGACCTCGAAGGCGACGCGCCCGCGCACGTGCACACGGGCCTGGCCGACCCCTCGGCGTGGGCGGCGGCCCGGGAGGACGCCCAGGTTCACCAGGTGGGCGGGCCGCATGTGAACGTCGACGCCGCCGAACCCATGAACACCGCCCGGGCGGCGCGTCCACTGGCCCCCGATGACCTGCACGACGATGGGTTCCCGAAGGACCCTTCGGCTCTGGTGATCAACCCCGACGCGCAGCCCGGCGACCCGGAACTGTTCGTCTCCGCCGAAATGCGGCCCCAGCTGCTCGGCGTGAGCAGGTTCGAGTGGCGGCGGATCGAGATCCCCGCCGAGCACCGTACGGACGGGGGACCCACCCACGTCCGGGAGATCACCTTCCGCCCGCGGGTCAGCCCCGGTCCGGGAACGACGGAGGCGCGCCACCGCGAGTACCTTCGCGAGTACACGGCCGCCATGGACGCCACGTGGAACGGCAAGTACCGGCTGCGCGGCGACGGGACGCTGGCGGGCCCGGACGGCGGGCCGGTCCACCGGCTCCCCGCGGACCTGGTCGAAACCCTCTTCGGTGAGGGCAGCGTCCCGGACGCGGCCGACGCGCCGGTGCGCCGGGCCGGCGCCGGGGACGCCCTGCCGGGGACCGGGGACCAGTTCCACGTCCGCGTCGAACTCGCCGACGACACGACGCCCGAGCACCAGGTGCACGCGGACGTCACCCTGCACACCTTCGATCCCGCCCGGTCCTGGACGACACAGGCACCGGACATGAGCAACTGGTACGACGGGCTTCCGGCGGAGATCGCCGTCCACGAGAGCGCGCACTACTGGCGGCTGGGCGACGAATACCCCGATGGGAGGTCGGTCTTCCGGCTGGGCGACGACGCCGATGCCGTCCGCCCCGGCTACGGCCTCATGGGCAACGAATGGCTGGGCCTGGCCGAAGGGCGGTGGCGCAAGCTCCGCACCCCCGAGACCCGCACCCGCTATTTCGACGTCCTCGCCTCGGCAATGGACCACGGTTCCTCCGCCTACCGTCCGCCGGTGCGGGCGGCCGAGCTGCCGAGCGAGGTCAAAGCGCTCACCAACATCATCCTCGAACCCGATGTGTCCGCCAGGGACCCGCGGCAGTTCCAGGTGTTCGACCATTTCGCCCTCGCCACCGACGAGGCCCTCCGCGACTGGCCGACCGACCGGGCCGAGCAGCACGCCGCCGACCCCGCCGCCTACCGCGACGACGTCACGCGCTGGCGGGATGACGGCCGGCTCGCACGGGCGCTGGACTACGTCGGCCAGACCGGGCTGCTGGACGTCCCCTTCGCGAAGGTGGTCGACCTGCTCCCCGATGCCGAGCGGACCCGCCTCAGCGACGCCCTCGGGGGCACGCGCTCCCCGGCGGCCGACGCGGATGCGCTCGCCGTGTTCACCGCGGGCCGCGATCAGGCCGCCGACCGCGGCCCGGTCACCGACATCCCGGCCACCGACGACCGCCCCGCCATCAGCGCCCGCGACATCGAGGCCCGATGGGAGCAGTGGCGCGGCAGCGGCGAACTGCTCGACACGTTCCGGGTGCTCGACGACATCGGGCTGACGGTGACGGGCGGCGAGTGGGCCCGTGCGCTGCCCGACGACCTGCGCGGGCAGGTCCTCGACGAGGTGCTGCCCTTGGGCACGGCGCCGCCCCGGTCGGTCCTGGACGGGCTGGGCCCTCTGCCGAGGCCCGTGCTGGACCGCGTCGCCTTGGAGATCCTCGGTGCGGGCTACGACGGGCTCGTCCTGTCCGCCACGACGCGGGACATCACCGTCACCCTCCCGGGGCATGAGCCGGTCCGGCTGACCGCGGACCAGGTCGGCGCGCAGCTGAACGACTGGCGGGACCAGGGCGACCTCGCCGAGGGGCTGCGCGTCATGAGCCGGTACGGCGTGCCGGTCTCCGACGACGTCCTCGACGACGCCACGCGCACCCCGACCGGGCCGCCCCAGCGGCAGACGGCAGCGGAAGGGCCCGTTGACCCGGGCGCAACGGGGCCGAGCCGCCCGAAGGGCATCATGCCCGACCCCGAACAACTCCCCGACGCCCCTGACGACCACTCCGGCGGCCAGGCCCGACCGTCGGCCGGCGATGACGGCACCGGAATCCCCGTCTCGGCCCTCACCGGTGAGGACCGCACCATCGCCGCCCTCGTCGGGCAGAAGCAGCTGCTCCGTGTCATCGTCGGGAAGACCGGGATGTCGCTGAGCGCGCTCAAGGCGCGCCTCAGCGGCATTTACAGCCGTGTGGGTGTGGACGGCTACGCCGGGTTGAGTGAGCTGGCCCGGGAGAGCGGGCTGACCCCCGACCCGGCCCACCTCCGGGATACCCCGACCGTTCCCGTCACGGCTCTCACCGGTGAGGACCGCACCATCGCCGCCCTCGTCGGGCAGAACCAGCCGACCGGCGCCATCGCCCGGCGGACGGGGATCGACCAGCGCACGCTCCCGACACGCCTCGCTGACATCTACAACCGGGTGGGCGTAGGCGCGCGCGGCTACGCCGGGCTGGGTGAGCTGGCCCGGGAGAGCGGGCTGACCCCCGACCCGGCCCACCTCCGGGATACCCCGGCCGTTCCCGACCCGGCCCACTCCCAGGGGACCCGGACCGTTCCCGTCACGGACCTGACAGGTGAACACCGCACCATCGCCGCCCTCGTCGGGCAGAACCAGTCGACCCACGCCATCGCCGGGCAGACCGGGCTGCACCAGCACACGGTCGAGGTGCGTCTTGGTGACATCTACTCCCGGATGGGCTTGGACATGCCCGGCTACGCCAGGCTGGGTGAGTTGGCCCGGGAGGCCGGGCTGACCCCGGATCCGGCCCACCTCCGGGGGACCCGGATCGTTCCCGTCACGGACCTGACGGGTGAGGACCGCACCATCGCCGCCCTCGTCGGGCAGAACCAGTCGATCCGCGCGATCTCCGGGCAGATCGGGAAGTCGCAGAGCACGATCGAGAAGCGTCTCGGCGCCATGTACAACCGGGTGGGCGTGGCCGTGCCCGGCTACGCCAGGCTGGGTGAGTTGGCCCGGGAGGCCGGGCTGACCCCGGATCCGGCCCACCTCCGGGGGACCCGGATCGTTCCCGTCACGGACCTGACGGGTGAGGACCGCACCATCGCCGCCCTCGTCGGGCAGAACATGTCGGTCCGCGACATCCCCGGGGCGACCGGAATACCGTTCTCCACGGTCAAGAGGTATCTCGGTGTCATTTACAACCGTGTGGGCGTGCCCGGGTACGCCGGGCTGGGTGAGTTGGCCCGGGAGAACGGGCTGACCCCTGACCCGGCGTACCTCCGCGGCGGCCACACCGCCACCGCGCCCGTCTCCCACGAGGGCACCGACACCCTTCGCACCGGCTCCCCGGTGACCAACGACCCCGAGAACCTGCCCGACGCCGGCGACCCCCTGGGCGGCCCGGGCGGTGACCAGGCCGGCCGCATCCCGCTGCCCCCGTCTTTGCAATGGCACGGCGGCGACCGGGACCAGGACCCCGGCGGGGGGATGGGCAACAACGTCCGTGCACGGATCGACGACGTGGCCGCCGACCAGTGGGCCCGATTGAACCTGCCCGTCGTGGTGACCGCGGAGGGCGCGCCCGGTTCGGTGCAGGGCATCCATGTCCTCGGCGTCACCCCGGATCAGGCCCGTTCCGTCGGGGCGTACAACGGCCGCGCCCGCGACGAGGTCGACAACGGGCTGGCCACCGGCGACGTCGCACCTGGTGACCGCGGCGATTTCCAGCGGATCGTCGGCGACATCGACACCGTCCTCGGGTCGGCGGCGCCGCCCGTGGCGACCACCGTGCACCTGGGCGCCGGGGCGCTCCTGTTGCGGCAGTTGGGCATCGACCCCGGCAGCCCCGACGACGCCCACCGGGCCGCGGGCACGGTGGTCGACATCGCGCATCCCCTCATCGGTACCTTCGGCACACGCGCAGCCGAGGACGCCTCCGCCTATGTCATGATCCGCGTGCCCCAGGGGTTCCCGGCCGCTTACGTGGTCGGCGACTCCGATGGTGGGGGAGGGCGAGTGCTGGTGGCGCGGGGGGCGCGTCTCGCCGTCCACGCCGTCTACCGGCATGCCGACCGGCGGGTCCCGGGCGCGGATGCGGAAAACCCGTTGTTCATCGAGGCCGAGATCGTGCCCGCTGGGTGGACGCCGCCCCCCGGCTGGCAGCCCACCCCCTCCGGCGACGCCCACGACGGCTACCAGGACACTCTCGGTGCCCGTCTCGCCGCCCCGGAGGCGTCCGGCCCCCTTTCCACCGTCGGCGACGACCGCGGCGACCCCTCGGGTGACGCGGGCGCCGCAGAGCGCCACGCGACCAACGACCTCGGCGACCTCCCCGACGCCCCCGCTGTTGCCGTTGCCGACGATGCGGACACCACCTCCTACTCCGACTTCCTCGCCTTCCTCGACGGCCAGGACGACCTCGACGATTTTCCGTTCGATCCAGCCGATTTCGACGACGCCCTGTTCGATTTCGATGGTGTGGCCGCCGACCAGGGAGGCGTCGTGGCCGCGGACGGCGGCCGGGAGGGCACAGGGCCTCCGGTGCCGCAGGCGCCCGGTCAGGGCGAATCGGGCGCCGCGCCGATCAGCGAGGCCCGTGCGCGCGAACTCGTGGGCGGGCTCACGCCCTACCAGCGCAGAGCCTTGGCCCTCCTCATGGACGAGGGCCGTTCGATGGCTGGGATCGCCCGTGGCCTCGGCGTGAGGCCGGACAGATTCGCGAGCGTGGCCGGGCGTGTCTACGCGCGTCTGGGGGTGCACTCCCGCGCGGATGCGGTCGCCGTCGCCCGTGCGGCCGGGCTGACCCCGGAGTCGGCCCAGGCCGGCATCCTGGTCGCGCCCACACCCGCACCCGCGCCCATCGCTGGACTCCCTCCCGAGCGACTCGCCACGGCGCTCGACGGCATCAACACGCTCAGCGATCCCCAATACGCGGTCTTCACCCTCCTCGGGCGCGGATGGGACAACAACGAGATTCGCGTCGAACTCGGCAAGTCCCTCAGCACGGTCTCCAATCGGGTCAGACAGGTCCTTCGCCACCTGGGGTTGGACATCCCTGAACAGGCCGTGACCGTTGCCCGCGCCGCGGGCCTCGTGCCCGATGCCACGCGCACCCCGACCGGGTCGCCTCAGCAGCAGCAGGCGGCGACGGGAGGTCCCGTTGACCCGGGGGCGCGGGGGCGGGGCCGCCTGTTCGGCCCCGGGTCGGAGCCGGACACGTCCGGGGCGGGGGCTCGGGCTGTTCCGCCGGGCCTGACGCCCGTGCCACCCGCCCAGGGAGTGGTGCCCCCGGCGGGTCCTTCCGGCACAGCGACGGCGGGGCAGCCGTCGGCCGGTCCGACTTCGGACGGTGCTCCGCACCGGTTCACCCCTCCGGACCCGGCACCGGTCCGCAACGACCTGCCCGGCCCCGAAACCTGGGGCGCCGAGTCGGCTCCGCAGCGGCGGCTGTTCTCGCGCAACTTCATCGAGACCCTCGACCCGCCGCAGGATGAGGGGGATTCCGACTCGTCGGTGGACGCGATGAGCGTCGACTCCTCGACGCATGGGGATGCGCCGCCGTTGACGGTCGAGGTCGACACGCCGAACGGGCGGATGCGCGCCGAGGTGTCGATCGACAACCGGTTCTTCGAGTCCTCCACCATCGAGATCGACCGCCCCGGAGAGGGAGACGGTCCCTCGGGTGTCCGCAACGTGACGCTGCGGTTGCGCCACTTCTTCGGCAACGGTATGGACGCGGAAGCCCGGAGCGCGGCGGTCGAGGGGCTCAAGCGGCGTATCGAGTCGGTGTTCAACGGCCAATACGTGCTGCCGCGCGGTGGGCGGCAGTTGAACGTGAACGTGGTCGAGGCGGGGTACATGGCCCCGCAGGACACCGTGCACGCCACGGTGACCTGGTCTGCCGCTCCGCCTGCCGCCGGCGGGCAGGCTCCCGTGGCCGGTACCGGCGGGCGGGGGATCGGTGAGGTCCTGCGCCTGCTGGGCATGCTGGACGGCGATCCGGCGCGGGGGGTGACCGAGCCGTATGTGGCGCAGCGCACCTTGGACCGGATCGAGACCATGGTGGAGCCGCGTCCGGAGCGGCGGTTCTCCGACCCCCGAGGCGATGCGCCCGCGCGGCAGTTCACGGCGCAGGACGGGCTGGTCCACCGGTCGGTGTGGGAGGACGCGCGGGCCGATGCTCCGGTCCACCAGGTGGGCGGGCCGCATCTGGAGGCGGATTTCTTCGACGTCCTCACCGAGGACTCCCGGCCGGCGAATCCCCACGGCCCGCGCGCCGCCATGGACCGCATCCGCAACCAGCGCAGGTTCGAGTGGCGGCGGATCCCCATCCCGGCCGAGCACCGCGTCCCGGGCGGGCCGACCCACGTCCGCGAGATCACCTTCCGGCCCTCCATCGACGCCGACCACATGACGGATGTGCAGTACGAGGCCTACCTGAGGGAGTACGCCGAGGCGCTGGACGCGACGCTCAACCACAGGTTCCGGATCCGGGGCGACGGGAGCATCGTGCGTGGGCAGGACGGTGCGGTGGTGCACCGGATGGGCACGCGGCTGCTGGAGACGCTGTTCGGTGCGGACAGCATCCCTGACCAGCACGACCCGGACCTGTGGGGCAATCAGGCGGCGGTGCCCGGTGCCGATGCGCTGCCCGGGGCCGGCGACCAGTTCCACGTCCGCCTGGAGGTCGCCGAAGACGACACGCCCGCCGATCAGGTGCACGCCGAGATCAAGGTGATCGCCGGCGACCCGTCGCTGCCCTACACCGACGACGACAGGATGAGCACCAAGGTCTGGCTGGACCGGGGGTATCCGGTGAAGTCGCGGGTGCATGAGACCCTGCACTACCTTGGCCTGCTCGACGAGTACTCCGAGAGCGACTCCTTCCGCCGCTGGGGCGAGGACGCCGACGCCGTGCGTCCGGGCCCCGGCATCATGGGGCACAACTGGACGGCCGAGGACGCCAACGGGTGGATGGTGGAGGTCACCGACCCCTGGATCCGGCAGAGCTACCTCGACACCATCACCTCGGTCATGGACCACGGGTCCTCGGCCCAGGCGCCGCCGAAGCGGATGGCCGACCTGTCCGATGCGGACAAGGCGTCCATCATCGCGTTCCTGGAGCCGGCCATGCTGGCCACCGACCCCCGGTGGAACGAGGTGTTCGACCACTTCGCGCTCGCCGTCGACGAGCACGTCCGCGGCTGGAGCCCCGAGCAGGCCGAGCAGCACGCCGCCGACCCCGTCGCCTATAGCGAGGACCGTGCCAAGTGGCGGGACGGCGGGCTGCTCGCGCCGATGGTGTACTCCGCCTCCCGGGCGGGGGTCGACGTCTCCTTCGGGACCGTCACCGACCTGTTCCCCGACGCCGAGCGCGGTCGGCTCGGCCGCGGCCTGGCCGGCTCCGGCGATCCGGTGGCGCAGGCGGCGGCCCTGGCCGTGTACGCCGCCTACCGCGACCAGGCCGCCGGCCGCGGCCCGGTCACCGACATCCCCGCCACCCAGCACCATCCCGCCATCAGCGCCCGCGACGCCGAGACCGCTGTGGAGGGGTGGCGCCGCGACGGGCGGCTGCTGGGCGCGCTGCACGTGCTCAGCGACAACGCGCTCGATGTCATGGGCCGCGACTGGGCCCGAGCCCTGCCCGACGCGGCGCAACAGCAGGTCCTCACCCTGCTCTCCCCCTACCAAGGTGCCCCGCCCGGGATGCCCGGTGCCGGCTTGGGCGCGCTGGCGCCGCCGGTGGCCGGACGCGCCGTGCTGGACATCCTCGGCTCGGCCTACGACCAGGTCGCCCTGAGTGAGGTGGCGGCGGACATCACCGTCACCGCCCCCGGGCACCCCCCGGCCCGCTTCACCGCCCAGCAGGTCCACGACCAGCTCATGGCCTGGATTCACCAGGGCGTCCTCGCCGATGCGCTGCGCGTCCTCCAGCGATCGGGCGTGCCCGTCACCGACGCCCAGATCGGCTCCATCGCTCCGGCACCGGCACCGCCGTCCTTCGGGCACGGCGCGCCTGGCCCCTACCAGCAAGCCCCCGGCGCAACGGACGGGTCCCACGCCCCCGGGATGGCGCCGCGCAGCGGTGCGACCCAGGCCCCGTCCGTGCGAGCCGCGGACGGCGACGACGCCGCACACCAGGGCGCCGTCCTGCCGGCCGCGGACTCCACCCGGCCATCGGAGCCGGACTCCACCGATGCCCCTGTGTTCGGGCCGCCCGTCAACCATCGGCCGGGCGATCCCGCGCCGCGTGTGGCGGGTCTGCCCGACCCCGACACCTGGGGTGTCGAGTCGGCTCCGGAGAAGCGCCAGTTCTCGCGTCATTTCGTTGAGACCCTCGACCCGCCGCAGGATGAGGGGGATTCCGACTCGTCGGTGGACGCGATGAGCGTCGACTCCTCGACGCATGGGGATGCGCCGCCGTTGACGGTCGAGGTCGACACGCCGAACGGGCGGATGCGCGCCGAGGTGTCGATCGACAACCGGTTCTTCGAGTCCTCCACCATCGAGATCGACCGCGACGGTGACGGAGACGACGGCGGTCCCTCCGGTGTCCGCAATGTGACGCTGCGGTTCCGCCACTTCTCCGGGAACGGTGTGGACGCCGCGACCAGGAGCGCGGCCGTCGAGGGGCTCAAGCGGCGCATCGAGTCGGTGTTCAACGACCAGTACGTGTTGCCGCGCGGTGGGCGGCAGTTGAACGTGAACGTGGTCGAGGCGGGGTACATGGCCTCGCAGGACAGCGTCCATGCCACCGTGACCTGGTCTCCCGTTCCGCCCGCCGTGGGCGGGCAGCCGGCCCTGGCTCCCGCGGCCGGCGCCGATGGCCGGGGCTTGGGTGAGGTGCTGCGCCTGCTCGGGATGCTGGACGGCGATCCCGCGCGGGGGGTGGCCGAGCCGTATGTGGCGCGGCGGACGCTGGACCGGATCGAGACCATGGTGGAACCGCGCCCGGCGCGGCGGTGGGGGGAGGATGTCCGGGCGTCGGATGTCGCGCACGAGGGGGTGGTGACGAGCCCGTCGAAGTGGCGGGGCGGGGGGAAGGCCGAGTGGGAGGCCGCGCGGGCGGCCGCGCAGGTCCACCAGGTCGGCCTGAGTGTCGAGGCGTCGTGGCCCGAGATGAAGGTGGACGCCCGTCCGGCGAGGCCGCTGGGCGAGAACGACTTCGATGCGTACGGCGGTCTCAAGGATCCGTCGTCGGTCACGGCGGAGAGCCCGTCCTTGGGCGTGCCGCGGCATATCCGGCCGGACCTGCCCGGGTGGGAGGTCGACCGGAGGTTCGAGTGGAAGCGGGTCCCGATCCCCGACCGGTACCGCAAGCCGGGGGGGCCGACCCACATCGTGGAGATGACCTACCGCCCCCGGGTCCGCCCCGCCAGGGGGATGACGAAGGCGTCGTCCAACGCCTATCTCACGGCGGTCCGCAAGGAGCTGGACGCCATGTGGAACGGCAAGTTCCGGCTTCGCGGGGACGGGACCGTCGTGAACGACACGGGTGCGTTGGTGCACCGGATCGACCCGCGCCTGTTCGAGACGCTCTTCGGTGAGGGGAGCAGCCGGGAGGCCGACGACCTGAACGGCAACGAGGCGAGGTTGTCCGGCCCCGGCCCGCAGCCCGGAACCGGCGACCAGTTGCACATCAACCTCGAATTCGTCGACGACACCACCCCTGACGACCAGGTGCACCACACCATCACCCTGCACCACTGGGCCAACGTCTCCACCATCCATGACGTACCGCCCATGAACACGGAGACCTGGTACGACATCTACCCGGCGAAAGCCGCCGTCCATGAGATCGGGCACCTTCTCGGCCTGGTCGACCAGTACACGGATCCGAACTCGATCTTCCGCTCGGATCCGGACGGCAATGGCGTGCGCCCGGGTCTGCGCCTCATGAACAGCGCGGAGTGGCTCGAATTCTCCGGTGGGCGGATGAGGGAGGCCCGCCCACCCGTCGCCTGGATCGACGACCTCGACAGGTTCGGCTCGGTCATGGCCTACGGCACATCGGATCACTCTCCAGCGATGCGGATGGCCGACCTGTCCGATGCGGACAAGGCGTCCATCATCGCGTTCCTGGAGCCGGACATGCTGGCCACCGACCCCCGGTGGAACGAGGTGTTCGACCACTTCGCGCTCGCCGTCGACGAGCACGTCCGCGGTTGGAGCCCCGAGCAGGCCGAGAGCCACGCCGCCGACCCCGTCGCCTATAGCGAGGACCGTGCCAAGTGGCGGGACGGCGGGCTGCTCGCGCCGATGGCGTACTCCGCCTCCAAGGCAGGGGTCGACATCTCCTTCGGGACCCTCATCGACCTGTTCCCCGACGCCGAGCGTGCCCGGCTCGGCCGCGGCCTGGCCGGCTCCCACGATCCTGCGGCGCAGGCGGCGGCCCTGGCCGTGTACGCCGCCTACCGCGACCAGGCCGCCGGCCGCGGCCCGGTCACCGACATTCCCGCCACGCCCGACCATCCCGCCATTAGCGCCCGCGACGCCGAGGCCGGGCTGGAGGGGTGGCGTCGCGACGGGCGGCTGCTGGGCGCGCTGCATGTGCTCAGCGACAACGCGATCGATGTCATGGGCCGCGACTGGGCCCGATCCCTGCCCGACGCGGCGCGGCAGCACGTTCTCACCCTGCTCTCCCCCTACCAGGCAGCCCCGCCCGGGATGTCCCATGCCGGCCTGGACGCGCTGGCGCCGCCGGTGGCCGGACGCGCGGTGCTGGACATCCTCGGATCGGCCTATGACCAGGTCGCCCTTGGTGCGTCCGCAGCCGACATCACCGTCGCCGCCCCCGGCCACCCCCCGGCCCGCTTCACCGACCAGCAGGTCTATGACCAGCTCATGGCCTGGAACCAGCAGGGCGTCCTCGCCGAAGCGCTGCGCGTCCTCCAGCAGTCGGGTGTACCGGTCACCGACGCCCAGATCAACTCCATCGCGCCGGCACCGGCCCCGCAGCCCTTCGGGCACGGTGCGCCGGGCCCCTACCAGCAGGCTCCCGGCACAATGGGCGGGTCCTACGCCCCGGGGATGGCGCCGCGCAGTGGTCCGGGGGTCATGCCCGCGCCTCTCGCGGACGGCGGCGCCGCACACCAGAGCGCCGCCCCGCCGGCCGCGGACTCCTCCCCGCCGGCAGCCACCACCGCGCCGTCGACTCCGGACTCCTCCGATGCCGCCGTGTTCGGGCCGCCCGTCAATCACCGGCCGGGCGATCCCGCGCCGCGTGTGGCGGGTCTGCCGGATTCCGGCAGGTGGGGGGACCAGTCGCCGGTGGAGTTCCGCGACGTCTCCACCCACTTCGCGAACACCCTCAGGGTGCCGGCGGACGCGTCGCCGCTGAGTATCGAGGTGGACACCCCGCAGGGTCCGATGCGTGCCGAGGTGGTGATCGACAACCTGTTCTTCGAGTCCGCCACGATCGAGATCGACGGTGCGGGCGATGACGGCCCCTCCGCCGTGCGCACCGTCACGGTGCGGCTGGCCGTGGCCGCCGGGGACGGCGCGGACCAGGAGGCCGCCGACGCGGCGACCCGTGCGCTGAGGGGGCATGTCGAAGGGCTGTTCAACGACGCCTACGTGCTGCCGCGCAGCGGTCAGCAGTTGCACGTGGAGGTCGCCGAAGCGACGCCGGACGAGGACGATCCCGATCGCGTGCACGCGACGGTGACCTGGCATCCGGTGGCTCCTGTGGCCGATGGTTCGCCGGCCCCCGCTCTCGCCCCCGGGGCCGATGGCCGGGGTGTGGGTGAGGTGCTGCGCCGTCTGGGGATGCTGGACGGCGACCCGGCGCGGGGTGTGGCCGAGCCCTATGTGGCGCGGCGGACGCTGGACCGGATCGAGGCCATGGTGGAGCCGCGTCCGGCGCGGCGGTTCTCGGATCCCGAGGGCGACGCGCCCGCGCAGGTGCGCACGGGCCTGGCCGACCCGTCGGCGATGGACCCGCAGGTGTGGGCGGACGCCCGCGATGCCGCGCAGGTCCACCGGGTCGGCGGGCCGCATGTCAACGCCGCCTACTCCGAGATCGCGCGGCACGCCCGTGCGGCGCGCCCGTTGGACCTGGCCCCCGACGGTGGCCCGCGCGGTCATGACGCCAACGGCGGCCCCATCGACGTCGACGCCGGCGGTAACCCGGTCGACCCGGCGCAGGTGGCGCAGAACCCCGATCACCGGCCCGGTGACCCCGAGCGGTTCATCAAGGCGGACATGGGTCCCCGATGGGGCGTCGAGCGCAGGTTCGAGTGGCGGCGGATCGAGATCCCGGCCGAGCACCGCACGGACGGGGGCCCCACCCACATCCGGGAGATCACGTACCGTCCGCGCGTCCACCGCGACCCCAACGTGACGCCGGCGGACTACGACGCCTATCTCCGGCGGTTCGCCACGGACCTGGACGCCCTGTGGAACCGCAAGTTCCGGATCCGCGGCGACGGCAGCGTCGTGCGGCCCGAGGACGGCGCGGTGGTGCACCGGATGGGCACGGACCTGCTCGAGACGCTGTTCGGTGAGGGCAGCCGCCCCGACGCCGGGGACCTGAACGGCGACCCGGCCCGCGTGCCCGGCGCCGACCCGCTGCCCGGGGCCGGCGACCAGTTCCACGTCCGCCTCGAATTCGCCGATGACACCACGCCCGCCGTCGATGTGCACGGACAGCCCACCCTGCACGCCTTCGATCCCGCCAGGCCGGCGTGGACCCAGACACCGAGCACGATGAACTGGTACACGTGGTTCCCGCCGAAGGTGGCCGCGCATGAGGCCGGGCACGTGTGGGGACTGCTCGACGAGTACGCGGCGCCGGGGGCGGTCTTCCGGTGGGGCCCCGATGCCGATGCCGTGCGCTCGGGCTACGGCCTCATGGGCAACGCCTGGACCGACCTCACCACGTTCCCGGTCTCGGAGACCCGCCAGCCGGTGATCCGGTCGCTGTACCTCGACACGATCTCCGCGCTCGGGGAGCACGGTTCGTCGGTCCACACGCCGCCGCCCCGGGTCGGCGAGCTGCCCGACCAGGCCAAGACGGCGGTCGCCCAGATTCTGGAGCCCGGCCCGGCCGCGGGCGATCCGGCCCGGACCAAGGTGTTCGACCGCTTCGCTCTGGCCATGGACCGGCTGTTCGGGGGCTGGGACGGTGCGCGGGCCGCCGACCAGCTCGTCTCTCCCGACGACGCCGCGGTGCTGGGGGCCGTGCGGGAACAGGTCGCCGTCGCCGCTGATGCGCGTGGCGCAGCCCGCCGTGAGCACGAGCGCGCGGACGCGGCCCGCGCGGAGGGCGACGACGCGGGGGCGCGTGCCGCGGATGCCCGTGCCGCTGGTTTCGAGAAGGCGGCGCAGGCGGCCGAGGTACGGGCGGAGGAGGCGCGTGAGCGTGCCGCCGACACGGGCGCCGATGCCCGCGCCGCCGACGCCCTGCGCGACTTCGACGCCGACATCGCGCGCTGGCGGGACGACGGCCGGCTGGCGCGAGCGCTGGACCTCGCCGACCGGAGCGGGTTCCGCGTGCCCTCTTCGGCCGTCATCGATGCGCTGCCCGCCGCCGCGCGCGACCGGCTCGGTGCCGCGCTGGCCGCCTCCGGCGACCCCGCGGACGTCGCCGACGCGCTCGCGGTGTTCGCCGCGGGCCGGGACCTGTTCACCGGGCGCGGCCCGCTGGCCGATGTGCCCGCCGCGCAGGGGCGCCCCGCCATCCCCGCCGACGACGTCCGCACCCGGCTCGACCAGTGGCGCAACAACGGCGACCTCATCACCGCGCACCGCGTGCTCCACGACAACGGTGTGCCGGTCGCGGGCCGGGAATGGGCCAGTGCCCTGCCCGACGCGCGCTGGGAACAGCTCGTCGACCGGCTGCTGCCGCCGGACGGCTCGGACCCCGAAGACATCTTCACCGGCCTCGCCGACCTTGACGGCCTCAACGACCTGCCATGGCCGGTGCTGGAACAAGCCGCCCTTGACATCCTTGGCGCGCGCTACGACGAGATGGTCCACAACGAGCCGCCGCGGGACATCACGGTGACCGTCCCCGGACACGCGGAGCTCCGGCTGACCCAGCGCCAGGTGACGACCCAGCTGGCGGACTGGGCTTTGCAGGGCGTTGTGGACGACGCGCTGGGTCTCATGCGCCAGTCGCACGTGCCCCTGCTCAGGCCCTTCCTCACCCAGGCCGTTCCGGCCGCGGCCACACTGCCCCAGCCGCAGGCGGCGACGGGCGGGCCCGCGAGTTCGACGGCGGGGCAGGGCGGCCCGGCGGGGTTCCTGCCCGACCAGGGCATGGCCGACGAGGGCGACGGGCTGCGGAACCCGGCCACGGCGCCCGCCGATCCCGCCGTGCCTTCCGAGGCCGCGACGGAGCCGGCCGATGCAACGGCCGTCGCGGAGATCGCACCGCCCCCCGCTCCCGGGTCGGGGCTCGCGGCGACCGCCGGCCCCTCTACAGGGGCGGGGGGTGCTGGCGGGGGCGGGCGCCGGCCGCGGTTCCTTCTGCGGGATCCGGCGCCGGTCCGCAACGACCTGCCCGAGTTCGACCCGAAGAAGGGGACGGAGCGGTCGGAGCGGATGCTGGCCCTGCCGTTCGTCGAGGCGCGCGAGGGGGCGTCCGCTCCCCTGAACATCGAGCTCGACACCCCCCGGGGCCGGATGCGCGCGGAGGTGAACGTCCACCAGGCGTTCCTGGAATCCTCGGTGGTCGAGGTCCCCGGTGAGAACGGTGCGGACAGCCGCTATGTCCGCGAGGTCGTGGTGCGGTTGCGCATGCGCGCCCCGGACGAGGCCGCCGCCGCCGACGCCGCCTACCGGGACGCCGCGCTGGCGGCCACCGCGACGTTGAAGCGGCGCATCGAGCAGGGGTTCAACGGCAGGCACGTCCTACCGCACAGCGGTGAACAGCTCCACGTGTCCGTGGTCTCGGCGGTCCCCGACCGGCCCTACCACGCCGACGTCGTGTGGCACCGGGTGCCGCCCGCGGCCGACGGTACACCGACGCCCGCGCCGGGGCCGGACGCCGATGGCCGGGGCGTCGGCGACTTCTTGCGGCGGTTGGGGCTGCTCGACGACGATCCGGCGCAGGGCCGCGATGAACCGTTCGTGGCCCGCCAGACGCTGGAGCGGATCGAGAACGCCGCACCGGTCCGGGAGGGCCTGCCCGACTTCAACGAGACCAGGGACAGGAAGCGGAAGCGGGGCGACGCCGAGCCGGAGGTGGTGTACCGCGCGTTCTCCCGCGACCTCGCCGACGCCCTCAAGCCACCCGCGGACGCGCCGCCGCTGAGCATCGAGATGGACACCCCCCGCGGCCGCATGCGCGCGCAGGTGGACATCCACAGCCCGTTCTTCGTGTCCTCTTCGGTCGAGGTCGTCCGCGGCGACGGTGAACGCGACGGGGACGGTCCGGCGTCCTTCCGCCATGTCCGGCTGCGGGTGCTCACCCGCGCGGGCGACGGCATGGACGAGCAGACCGCGCTCCAGGCCAACGTGGGGGTGAGGCGCTACGTCGAGGCGCTGTTCAACCGCAGGTTCGTGCTGCCCGACAGCGGTGAGCAGCTCCATGTGTCGGTGGTGGTGCTGAAGGACGACCGGCCGCACGACAACGTCCACGCCACCCTCACCTGGTCTCCGGTGCCGTCATCGGGCGACGTCGCACAGGCCCCCGCACCCGCCGGCGGCCCCCGCAATATCCGGGGGATCGGCGAGGTGCTGCGCCGGCTGGGAGTGCTGGACGGCGACCCGGCACGGGGCGAGGACCACGCGTATGTGGCGCGGCGGACCCTGGAGCGGATCGAGACCATGGTGCGGCCGCGGCCGCCGCGGCGGTGGGCCGATCCCCAGGGCGAGGTCCCGCTCTCGGACTATGAGCACAAGGTGGCGGGCAACCCGTCGAAGTGGCGGGGCAAGGGCGCGGCGGAGTGGGCGGCCGCGCGGGCGGCCGCGCAGGTCCACCAGGTGGGCGCGCATACGGACGCCACCAGGGCCGAGATCAAGAAGGACGCCCGTGCCGCCCGGCCACTGGGCGAGAACGACGTCGACGCCCAGGGCAACGTCAAGGACCCGGCGTCGGTGGTGGAGCAGGACGCCTCCCGGGGCACGCCGCGGTTCATCCCGGCGGACATGGACGCCAAGTGGACCGGTCCGCGCAGGTTCGAGCACCGGCGGATCCCGATCCCCGACACCTATCGCAAGAAGGCCGGGAAGGACGGCCCGACCCATATCCGGGAGATCACCTTCCGCGTGCGGCCCGTCCGCCACCAGAGCATGACGGAACAGCGGTTCGACGCCTATCTGAAGGACGTCGGCAAGAAGCTGGACGCCATGTGGAACGGCCGGTTCCGGCTGCGCGGGGACGGGACCGTCGTGAACGACAACGGTGCGGTGGTGCACCGGCTCGACACGAGGCTGTCCGAGACGCTGTTCGGCCAGGACAGCATTTCGGACCCGAAGGACCTGCAAGGCAACCCGATCACGGTGCCCGGCGCCGATCCGCGGCCCGGGACCGGCGACCAGCTGCACATCCGCCTCGAATTCGCCGACGACTCCACGCCCGACGCCGACGTGCACGCCGTCCCCACCGTGCGCCACTACCACCCCTCGACCCGGCGCGAGGACGTCCCGGGCATGAACATGCTGTTCTGGCACGACGCGTACCCGGTGGAAGCGGCGGTCCACGAGATCGACCACTGGCTCGGTCTGGCCGACGAGTACTGGGACGCGACGTCCGTCTTCCGCGGACGCCAGGACAGTAATGCCGTGCGCCTCGACGGCGGCCACATGACCAACTCCTGGTCGGAGTACTCCGGGGGGCGGTTCCGCACGACCCAGGAACCCTTCGTGCGGACCGCCTACGCCGACACCATCGCCTCGGTCATGGAGTACGGCACGTCGGACCACCCGGCACCGCCACGGGCCGGCGCCCTGAGCGACCAGGCCAAGACCTTCATCGCCCGGGCACTCGATCCCGGCATGGCCGCGACCGACCCGCGGCGGTTCGAGGTGTTCGACCGCTTCGCCCTCGCCACCGACCGGTTCGTCCGCGGCTGGGACGGTGACAAGGTCGCCGACGCCCTTGTCTCTCCCGCGGACGCCACCGCGCGTGCCGCCGTCCGCGAACACCTCGGCGTCGCCGCCGACGCGCGTGCCGCCGCGCAGCGCGAGCAGGCGCATGCCGCGCAGGCCCGTGCCGCCGGTGATGAGGCCGCGGCCCGCGCGGCGGAAGCGGCCGCCGCGGAGTTCGAGAAGGCGGCGCGTGCCGCCGACGCGCGTGTGGCCGATGCCCGCAGGCACGCCGCCGACTCCGGCGCCGATACCCGCGCCGCCGATGCCCTCCGCGCCTTCGACGCCGAGGTCGACGGCTGGCGGGCCGACGGCCGGCTGGCGCGGGCGATGGATGCCGCGGGCCGGCTCGGGGCGACTGTGCCCGCCTCGGCCGTGATCAAGACGCTTCCCCCGCACGCGTTGGCGGGACTCGCTCACGGCCTGTCCGGTTCGAACGATCCTGTGGACGGCTCCGTCGCGCTCACCGTCTTCGCCGCGGGCCTCGACCGCGCGGCCGGGCGCGGCCCGATCGCCGATATCCCCGCCGGCAATGGGCGTCCCGCGATCACCGCGCGCGACGCCGAGGCCAGGCTGGAGCAATGGCACACCAGGAATCTCCTGGTCGAAGGGCTCCGCATCTTCCACGACTCCGGTGTGCGCGTGGAGGGCTCCGAATGGATCGGCGCCCTGCCCGACGCCGGCCGTGCAGCGGTCGTGGCCGCTCTGATGCCCTCGGGCGGCCCGCAGCCGAATTCGGTGCTGGGCCGCCTGGGCGCTCTCCAGTGGCCCGTGCTGCAACGGGCCGCCCTTGACATCCTCGGCGCACGCTACGACCAGCTCGTCCACAACCAGCCCGCGAAGGGGCTCACGGTGTCCGTGCCGGGGCATCCGGAGGTGCGGCTGACTGAGGCCCAGGTGACGACCCAGTGGAACGAATGGCTCGCCGAGGGTGTCCTGCGCCCCGCGATGCAGCGGCTGGTCCAGTTGCGTGTGCCCGTGCGCAGGCCCGGTGCCCCCGCTGGCGCCGCCCCCGCACCGGCAGGGCCGTCCCAGCAGCAACCGGCTCCCCAGGGGACAGGGGCGCCCGCTCCCTTCTCAGCGGACCCCCAGAGCCGTTTCGCGGAGTTCGACCCCGTGCGGGACGCGGCCGGCGGGGCGGACGCCCCGCGGAACCCGGCGCCGGGCACGGCCGAGCCGTATGTGAACCACCGGCCGGGCGATCCCGCGCCCCGTGCGGAAGGGCTCCCCGGTCGTGACAGGTGGGGGGCGGAGTCGGCTCCGCAGCGGCGGCTCTTCTCGCGCAACTACATAGAGACCCTCGACCCGCCGGAGGATGACGGGGACTTCGACTCGTCGGCGGACGAGATGAGCGTCGACTCCTCGGAGGCCGATGACGCGCCGCCGCTGACGGTCGAGGTCGACACGCCGAACGGGCGGATGCGTGCCGAGGTGTCGATCGACAACCGGTTCTTCGAGTCCTCCACGATCGAGATCGACCGTGGCGGGGACGATGGCGGTCCTTCCGGTGTCCGCAACGTGACGCTGCGGTTCCGCCACTTCCCCGGCAGCGGTGTGGACGCCCAGACCAGGAGCGCGGCCGCCGAGGGGCTCAAGCGGCGTATCGAGTCCGTGTTCAACGACCAGTACGTGTTGCCGCGCGGCGGACGGCAGTTGAACGTGAACGTGGTCGAGGCGGGGTACATGGACGCGCAGGACAGCGTCCACGCCACCGTCACGTGGTCCCCGGTGCCGCCCGCGGTCGACGGGTCGACGGCCCCCGTTCCCGGACCGGGTGCCGATGGCCGGGGCGTGGGCGAGGTCCTGCGGCGGCTCGGCATGCTGGACGGCGATCCGGCGCGGGGCGTGGCCGAGCCGTATGTGGCGCGGCGCACTCTGGACCGGATCGAGACCATGGTGGAGCCGCGACCGGTGCGGCGGCGGCCGGACCCGGTCGGCGACGCCCCGGCACAGGTGCACGGGGGGCTGGCGCATGCGTCGGTGTGGGAGGCGGCGCGGGAGGACGCCCAGGTCCACCAGGTGGGCGGGCCGCATTTCGAGGCGGACTTCTACGACGTCGTGACGGGCGCCCCGGTGACCTACCACCTGACACAGGGCCTCCACGTCGACGCCGACGACCACCTCCGCAACGAGCGCAGGTTCGAGTGGCGGCGGATCCCGATCCCTGAGGAGCACCGCACCCCGGGCGGCCCCACCCACGTCATGGAGATCACCTTCCGTCCGCGGTTCTCTCCCTACCAGGGCATGACGGACGCGCGGCTCGCCCGGTACCGCCAGGAGTATGCCGACGCGCTGGACCAGATGCTCAACCACAAGTTCCGGCTGCGCGGCGACGGCAGTCTCGTGCGTCCGCAGGACGGTGCGGTGGTGCACCGGATGGGTACGCGGCTGCTGGAGACGCTGTTCGGTGAGGACAGCATCCCCGACCAGCACGACCCGGACCTGTGGGGCAACGAGGGCGCGGTGCCCGGCTTCGACCCGCTGCCGGGGACCGGCGACCAGTTCCACGTCCGCCTGGAGTTCGCCGACGGCGACACGCCGGCCGATCAGGTGCACGCCGAGATCGAGGTGCTCGCCGCGGACCCGTCGCGGCCCTACACCGACGAGCGGATGAGCACCGAGGTCTGGTACGACGGGGTGTACCCGGTGAAGTCGCGGGTGCATGAGACCCTGCACTTCCTCGGGATGGTCGACGAGTACACCGAGGGGGACTCGTTCTTCCGCTGGGGGGACGATGCCGATGCCATCCGCCCCGGGCCCGGCCTCATGGGGCACAACTGGACGGCCGAGGACGCCAACGGGTGGCTGGTGGAGGTCGCCGACCCGTGGATCCGGCAGAGCTACCTCGACACCGCCGCCTCGGTCGCCCGCGACGGCTCCTCCGCCCAGACACCGCCGGTGCGGTTGGCGGACCTGTCCGACGACGACAGGTCGCACATCACCGAGTTCCTGGAGCCCGGAGTACTCTCCACGGACCCGCGGGGGCAGCAGGTCTTCGAGCACTTCGCGCTCGCCGTCGACGAGCACGTGCGCGGCTGGAGCCCCGAGCAGGCCGAGCAGCACGCCGCCGACCCGGTCGCCTACAGCGAGGACCGCGCCCGGTGGAAGGACGAGGGCCGGCTCGCGCCGATGATGGTCTTCGCCACTGAAGCGGATATCGACATCCCCTTCCGAGCCGTCGTCGACGCGTTGCCGGACGCCGAACGCGTCCGGCTCGGCCGTGGCCTGGCCGGCTCCGACCACCCGGTGGCGCGCGCCGAAGCCCTGGCCGTGTTCGCCGCGGGGCACGAGCACGCCGCCGGCCGCGGCCCGTTCACCGACATCCCCGCCACCGGCGACCACCCGGCCATCAGCGCCCGCGACGCCGAGGCCGCGGTGGAGGGGTGGCGCCGCGACGGGCGGCTGCTCGGCGCGTATCAGCTGCTCCAGGGCGATTCGATCGAGGTCAGGGGCGAGGACTGGACTCGGTCCCTGCCCGACCTGGCGCGGCACCAGGTCCTCGCCCTCCTGCCACGTGGAGTCGGCCTGGGCGCGCTGCCGCCGCCGGTGGCCGAACGCGCCGTGCTGTCCATCCTCGGTTCGGCCTACGACCAGGTCGCCCTCGGCGCGTCCGCAGACGACATCACGGTCACCACCCCGGGTCACCCCCCGGCCCACTTCACCGCCCAGCAGGTCTACGACCGGCTCATGGCCTGGAACAGCCAGGGCGGCCTCGCGGACGCGCTGCGTGTCCTCCAGTGGTCGGGTGTGCCCATCACCGACGCCCAGATCGGCGCCATCGCGCCGCCGGCCGCCGCGCAGCCCGGCGGACCGGCCGCCTTCACCTCCTACCAGCCCGGGCCGCCCGGTCCGGGAAGGCCCTTCGGCCCGGGGATGACGGGGCGGGGCGGCCCCGCGGAGCCGACGCCCGCCCGGGACGCGGGTACCGGGGATGCCGGACGCCGGGCTCCCGGCATGCGTCCGGCCGACCCTGCCGCGCCGCCCGCCGCCGGGCCGACGAGCGACACCGCGGCAGAGCCGCCCGCCCCCGAACCGCCGCCGTCGCTGGCGCGGTCGTGGGGGGACGTGCTCAACCCTTCGCCCCGCGCGGACGACGGCACGCGGGGAGACGGTGACACCCTCCGTCCGGCGACCCCGTCCGAGGACGGTGCGGACACCGGTGTGACGGGACCCGACCCGGCGCAGGCCGGCACCGCGAACACCGATGATGCGCGGTCGCCCGTCGTCGACCCCGACGAGGGCCGGACGACCGTCGATCCCGAGCGCGAACGCGAACTCGCTCGCGCCCGCAAGGGCAAGCAGCCCGACCGGGCGGGGGCCGAGCGCGCCGAGGCCGAGGCTTTGGCGGCGGAGGCGGAGGAGACCCGGCTGCGGGCCGAGACGGAGCGCGAGCTCGCCACTGAGGCCGACATCCTGGCCGCGGAGGCCGCCGTGGGCGATGGGGCGACGACCTCCTCGCGCGTGGAGGCCATGGCGACCGAGGCCGCGATCCGTCAGGTCGACGCGGCGGAGGCCGACCGGCTGGCCGACCTCATGAGCGACCGGGCCGCCGATGCGCGGCGGCGCGCCGAGGCCGCGGAGCACGACGCCGTCCCCGAGCAGGACGCCCGCGAGCAGGACGCACCGGCCGCCGAGCGCGGCGCCGACACGGAGTCCGGCGCCCCCCTGCGCTCCCCGGTGGCGCCCGAGCCGCCCGCGGACGCCGAACCGCAGGTGGACTCCGCTGTGCCGCCGGTGGAGCGGCCGCGGTCCGGGGCGCCCGAGCCGGACACCGACCCGACCGCGCCGCCGAAGGATCCCGCCGTCACCACGCGGAAGGGCGACGAGGCGGACGTGCGCCGAAATGACACGTCCGTGCACACCGACGACCGCGAGGCCGCCGTCCCCGTGTCCGGGGACCGGCCGCCGGAGCGGCGGGACGGTGCCTCCGAGCGGAGCAGCGTCGACGTCGCCGCGCGGGTGCGGGACCTGGAGGGCCGGAAGGCCACCCCACCGCCCCCCGCCCGCGATGACGCGACGGCCCCGCCTCAGGGCGGGAGCACCACGTCTCCCCGGCGCCCGGGAGACGGAGACGGCCGTGTCGCCGCGCGGGTGCGGTGGGTCGAGGGGCTGAACGACGCCTCGCGCTCCGGGGGTGGCGGCGGTGGCCGGCGGCCCGCGGGAACGGGGCGGGGTACGGGCGGCCGCTCCGTGCCCGACCCGCAGACGACCCGGGGCGGCGGCCGGAGGCTGAACTACCTGCTGAGGAGCGGGCAGATCGACGCCCCGCTCATCGGCCCCGCCGCGGACCGGCTCATCTCGCGGATCCGGTCCGAGATCAGCGGGACGCGCGGCGACCTCAGCGGCCGGCTCACCGCGGGCGAGCTCAACGCGATCGAGCGGCAGGTGCGCGCCGACATCGCGCGCGATGCCCGGCCCTACTTCGCCCCCGGCGGCCACACCTTCACCATCAAGGGCCGGGGCGGAGAACGGACGGTCACCCTCAAGCTGTCGCCCGAGGGCGATTCCTGGCACCCCGCCTCGACGTCCGGCTCCGCACCCGCGACGACCGGTCCCGACAGCGCCCCCAGCGTCAAGACCAAGAGCACGGCGGAGCACAAGACCAAGGATTCGCGAAAGGGGCAGGCGACCTCGACGGCCGCCGTCGGCGGGGCGTTCAATGTCACCGCCTACGGGCTGGTCCCGGCCGATGCGCCCGTCGCCGGTCCCGTTTTCACCTTCTCCTTCAGCGGGACCCACAACCAGCGCTCCACCAGCTATTCCGTCAGTGACACCGTCTCCAGCAAGAGCGAGGTGGCGCTTAAGGGCACGCCCGAGGAGTTCATGAGCGCCCTGCGGGTGGAGCTGACCGTCGATCCGCCGCCCACTCCGCAGCGGCCGTCGCGCGCAGGACGCCAGGGGCCGGCGGACCGCGTCCCTGACGGTGACCGCACGTCCGATGTCGAGCTGACCGAGAACGCGGTGGTCGTGTCCGTGGTCGAGCCGAACGGGCTGAGCATGTCGGTCCCCGGCGGCCTCAAGGACCGCGGCACCGCCGCCGACCCGGCCAAGGACGCCCCGGCGCGCATCGTCCTGCCCGACCCCTTCGACAGCGGGCCGCGCACGCGGGGCACCCAGGACACGCAGGGGACCCGGGTGGGCAGCGGGCACCCGCTGGCCGTCGACCCCATCGACGGCCTGACGCGGCAGATCCGTCAGCAGCTCGGCATCGACCGCGACCACCCCACCAGCGCCGACCTGGACGACATCACGACCTCCGATGCCCTCCGGGAGATCCTGCCGTCGCTGGACCGCGGGCCGGCTCCGGTGGCCGTGGTCACCGATGCGGAGGGCAAGACCCGCGTCCTCACGATGTGGTCGGCCCCCCGGGAGCTGACCCGGATCGAGGACGCACCGGACAAGGCGTCCTTCAGCCGCAGTGGAAAGGGAGACAAGGAAGCGGGCCTGGCGGCGAAGCGCTCGACCAACCTGAAGATCGGCGCCGGACTGGGCGCGATGGTGACCCTGCTCAAGGGCGTTCTCCGCTTCAACATGCCCCACGCCGAGGTATCGGACAAGCTCGACGCCGCGTCGAGCCGGGCGATCAATACGGGGGGCGGCCGGACGGCCAAGGCGCACTCCGACGAGGTCGAGACCTACGAGGTCGACCGGGTGTTCTACGCGACGCTCTCGGGCGACCGCACGCTGATGCGGACGTCGGGGAGGTCCATCGAGCAGATCGCGGTGTCCGACGCCCGGCGCATGGCCGGCCTCGACGAGCCCACCCCTCAAGCCGCCGCACGGCGCACCCCCCGCTTCGACCACCTGACCGTGGACCGCCCCGCCCACTGGGGCGCCACCACCGCCCGCGAGGTGCTCCACCAGGACGGCAGCCGCTACCGGACCGCGCCCGCTCCGGCGCCGGTCACCGGTGGCCCCGCGCAGCGGCCCCGCACCGTGTACGAGGAGTACGCGCGGGCGGTGCTGACCGGGATCGCCGACCAGCACCCGGGCCTGGTGGTGCCCGACCTCGACACCATGGCCAAGGCGACCTATGCCCGCCGCCCCAGCGCCGGGCCCGACGACCGCCGCACCCCGCGCGAGCGCTGGCTCCTGCGCCGCGACTACGAGCAGGCCGTCGCCAACACCATCGAGATCCTGAAAGCGATCACCGGCCTGGAACAGCACCTGGAGAAGCGCCTGGACGAGTGGACGGGGCCGGGCGTCGACGTGCATCTGATCGAGACCACGAGCATCGACCCCACTCTCGCCAGCCGGGGCGGCTTCTTCCGCCCGCCGTTCGTGACGGTGCGGCTGCACGCCGATGCCACCGGGCGCACCTTCGGGGGCACCTCGACGGTGGGCACCGGGTCCGGGGTGTCGGGGTCGGCCGGGCACACCGATGGGCGCGACCGCACGAAGACCTGGACCGAGCAGTTCGTCGTCGGGACGCAGGGCCGGGACCCCGCGGCCGATGCGACGGGCCTGCGCAAGAACATCGGGATGTTCAACGCGGTGGCCGAGGTGTCCCAGCCGCGCGGGCGTTCCCAGGAGCACGGGGTCAAGGGGTCGACCGAGACCTCGGTCACCACCACGGGCGACACCGACGTGTGGCGCTGGGACCTGAACCTCACCGCCAAGATCGCCAAGTTCCGCAAGGCCGACGACCTGACGGTGATCGACGACGGCGGTACCACCGCCGCCACCGGGCCGGACGGGAGCACCTACGACGGGTACGCCGTCACCATCCAGGGCCCCCACGCGCGGCTGGAGGTGGAGTCCGCGGCCGGGAAGGACGTGGATCCCGCGGACGCCCGTGACACCCCCATCACGGGCACCGACCGGGCCGCTACAGCGGGCGGGACCACCGGCCGGACCGCGGGGACACGGACCCCCGCAACGGAGAACACGCCGGCCCCCGCCCCCCGCACGCGCCGGGCCTCGGCGCCCGCCGCCTCCACCGGGGAGACCACCGGTCCCGCTCCCAAGACCGCCTCCGGTGGGGACACCGCCGCCGCGCCCGCGGGGCCGCGCCGGCTGTCGGCCGCCGACGCCCGCGCGCTCGTGCTGGGGACCGGGCGGGCTCCGGCGCCCCATCCGCTGGACGGGGTGCCCACCGCGCCCGACAGGGTGACCGCACCGGACCTGTACCGGCTGGGCAACCGGCTGCTCACCGACACCACCCCGGGGTTCCAGGACTTCCTGCGGCGGTCCCGGGGGGCGCACGACTACCTGCGCCAGCTGCTGCTGTCGCCCACGCTCAGCGGCAACGTGCCCCAGCTGCTGTCGCGGTTCGGGCTGCGCAGCGGCCTGATGCAGGTGGACACCTCGTGGCGCTGGCGCGGGCTGCCGACCCTGGTCACCCGCGCTGTCCGGGGCGCCTTCCGGCTGCACGACCCGATGCCCACCACCACGGTGGAGATCTCCAGCAGCGGCGAGCTGAGCATCGGCGCCACGAGCACCCACGGCGGACACACCCGCTCACTTGCCTTCTCCGCCCGGTTCCGGCACAACCCCAACGACGAGGCACCCCCGGGGGCCGAGCAGCCCCCGGTGGGCACCGCGAAGCGCGCCAACCCCATGCCCGGCGTATCGTTCACGCCGTATTCGCGCTCGACCACCAAGAGCACATCCGACTCGGTCACCGTGTCGCGGACGACCACCGTGGGCCCGCAGGGCGGCTCCTTCCCCTACACCGCCGACCTGTCCTTCGACCAGGCGGCCGAGGCCAAGAAGGACTGGAAGCTGGGCGTGACCGTGCCGAGGCGCTCCTCCACGGCCACCCACCACGGCGTGCACACCGAGGCCCCCGGCGGCGAGTTCGGCTACATCGCCGAATCCGAGGCCTATGCGGCCGGCCTGGTCGACGACGCGATCGGGACCGACACCGACGGCAACCCCGTCCCCACCCGGCTGCTGGGCCACGACGCGCTCCAGCCCGACTGGCAGCCGCGGTCCGGGTTCTCCGGGCTGGGCCACCGCCGCGAGGGCCCCGACCCCGGGCCGGTCGTGGACGCACTCATGCAGCGGTTGGCCGATGAAGGGCTGGAGCTGACGGGGACGAGCCGTGAAGGGCTGTTCCAGCGCGTCGGCCAGCACCTCACCCGGGGGTTGGACGATGCCACCGCACGGGCGGTGCCCATCGACGTCAAGGTCCGCCCCGCGCACACCGTCCACGCGTCGAGGTCCGGGAGGATCACGGTCGACGTCATCCGGCAGCGCAGCGAGGTGGACCGGGTGGGGGCCAAGGCCGACTTCACCGATTCGCGCTCCCGCACCACCGATGTCACCGAATCGGCGGGCAAGAAGAAGGACACCACCGTCGGCGGCGAGTTCACGCTGATCGGCGCACTGCCCCACGACGGCGACGCGCGCCCGGCGTCGGAGGCTCCCAACAGCCGGCCGGTGTCCCTCCCCGCCGGAGGCGACGTCTCGCGCACGGGCGGTGTCTCGACCACCCAGAACACGGGGGACTCGATCACCGAGTCGGCCGACACCACGATCACCGGCCCCTACGCCGTCATGGGCACCGATGCGGCGCTGCGCCTGTATCTGGAGGTCGAGGGTCGCGATGACGCCATCATCGCCGAGGCCCCCGCGGGGCGGATGAGTGAGCTCTACCCCGCCCCCTACCTCGTGGAGGAGAGCGGCTCCGGTGCGCGGGCGCCCAAGGCGGGCGAGCCACGCGCGCTGCCCTCACCGAACCAGCGCCTCGACCCGGCGGCCCAGGACTGGACGGCCAAGACGCGCCGACGCGCCACCGAATCGGCGCCGATGCCGTGGCTGGAGGCGCTCGCGGTCGCGGGCGACGGGGCCGCGGTCACCGCGGCGGGCTACATCGCGGCGGCTCGGGCGTCGGGGTGGCAGCCCCCGCAGGACGCGTCAGTCCCCGAACTGGTCCGCGGGGCGCGCGAGTACCTGGTGGACGCGATGGGGCCCCGGGCGGAGAACATCCCGGCCGCCCTGACCGGTCTGGCGCTGACGGCGAACTTCGCGCCCGCGTCCAACAGCGGGACGGGCCTGCCGAACCTGTACCGGGACCGGGTGATCACCTTCGCCGACCTCAAGTGGCGCCTGCACGCGGTCCCCCGTACCCGGGGGGCGCGGCTGATCGACGTGTCGGTCGACTCCGGCCACGGCGGCTCCCGGCAGGGCGGCCACAAGGAGGAGACGGCGGTGGAGCACTCCGCCAGTACCTCCGGCGGCGTGACCGGGCGTGTGATCGGGTCCGCCCCCAACCAGAACTGGCCGGTGGGCTCGGCGAACGACGGGCAGTCCACGTCCGTCTCGTCCACCGCCGCGACCGCGAAGAGCACCCGCACGGACCACCCCGACCGCCCGCCCACATCGAGCAAGCGCGCCTACCTGGTCGCGATCCCCACGACGTGGCTGGTCGCCGCGGAATCTCCCGTGGCCCAGATCCGCCACATGGGGTTCTCGACCGACCAGCTCGGCATGGCCGAGGTCGACGCCGAGGTCGTCGCCTGGGTCGACCACGACCAGGCGCGCCAACTGGGGCTCGTGGACGGCGTCGAGACGCACAAGGAGCTGTGGGACGCCCTGTACACGGCCCAGGAGAAGTTCGGCGAGACGGAGAAGACCTACTTCGACGCCCGCCAGAAGCTCCCGGAGCTCGTGCGAAGCGTCGAGGAAGCGCACCAGAGCGGCGACCCGAAGCGCCTGAGCGACGCGCGGACGGCCTACAGCACCCAGCGCAAGAAGGCGGACGGCCTGCACGCCGAGTTCCGCCAGGGCTTCGACGTCTGGAACGCGGCCCGGGAGACCGCCCGGGAATCGCTGGAGCTGTCGGCGCGGGAACGGGCGCTGCGCGATGCCCGCCTGAGCCGGGACACGGGACGGACCCAGGAGGCGCAGGCGGCCTATGACGCCCAGCGCGCGGTGGTGGACCGCCTGCGCACCGAGTCCAAGCGGGCCTATGACGCCTGGGACAAGGTCCGGACCAAGCCCGAAGCGAAGGACGACTCCAAGACCCAGCCGGCGGACGGGTCCACGACGCAGCCCGCCCCGCAGGTCGTCTCCACTGCGCCGCTGCCTCCGGTGCCCGAGCACGCGCCCCCGCCGATTCCGGGGGGCACGCCGGCATCGGCGACGCCCGATCGCGGAGACGACGCCTCCCCGGCCCCGTCCGGGGACGACCGCTTCATGATGTCGGGCGGTTTGAACGGCGCGGACCTGTTCCGGGGTGACGACGCCGGACCGCCGCCCTCGGGGGAGATCGAGGGGGAAACGCAGGCGGTCTCTCGGCTCACCGCCGGTGGAGCCCTGCGCGGGCGGGCGCCTGAGGATGCGTTCACGCGGGCGCCCGATACCGCAGACGACGACTTCGCGATTCCGGACGCCTACCTGCGGTCGGGGGCGGACGGCGATCCGCGGTTCGACCGGCCGTCGTGGTCGCGCGACCCCTGGGCGGCCACGGGGGAAACGCACCGGCGATCCCCCGATTCACCGCCGGTGAGCCCGCACGGGCACGTGTACGCGGATGCGTCCACGCCGGAGCGTGATCCCGCGGACGACGACTTCTCCCTGGACCCGGGCGGCAGCGTCGGCGACGACAGGGCGCCGGAGGGGCACGACGGCGTGCGCCTGGCCGAGAGCGGCGACGACGCGCCGCTGTCCCCAGAGCCGGTGCGGCAGCCGCCCCCTACCCGGGCTCCTCTGCGGCCGGAATCCGCCACAGCCGCCGACGCCCTCCCGCGACCGCTTCCGGCGCCGCAGCCCGAACGCGGCGGGAGCTTCGCCGAACTGTTCAGCAGTGCGCTCAACCCCGCGGCCACCACGTCGCAGGGCGCGGCCACCGAGCCGGAGGGTCCGGCTGAGGTCACCGATGCCGCAACCGCGTCCGACGGGGGCCACGACCGCGCAGCGCCCCCGGCACACCGGCACCCCCACCCCGCCGATGACCCGCGGGACGACCACGACGAGAGCGACAGCGACGACGACAGCGACAGCGATAGCGACAACGACCCCGACGACGGCGACGACGTCCACGGCCGCTTCGGCCGCCGCGGCGACGATGACGACGATGACGACGCCCCGGCACCTGGGACGGGCGGCCAGGCGCCCGCGTCCTCCGGCTCCACGCAGACCTCGCGATCCGGTGGCGGGCGGACCGATGGCGGTGGCCGGTCCGCCGGCCCGGCGGGTACCACCCACGGCACGGACGGGGTGAACGAGCGGGAGCGCACCGCACGGGACGACGATGCGGACGCCGGCGACCTGTACGCCTCCTCCCCGGAGCCGTCGCCGGGACCGGCCACGCCCGTCGACCCGAGCGATCCGTGGGGCGGCAACCCCCCGGTCACACCGGACTTCAGCGCTCTGGCCGACCCGAAGTCGGCCAAGGAGCAGCCCCGGACGGTCGAGGACGTCGTCGCCGATCTCACCTACAGGTACGGGCTGGAGGACATCGGGCACCACTCCGCCGAAGACGCGCAGACCCAGGTCTTCATGGCGGGCCACCACCGGAGCCACCGCCACGGCCACGACACCGGCGGCCACAGCGCGGAGGGCGGCCCCTCCGGTCAGGGCCCCGCGGGCACGGCGCCGGCGCAGTGGCGGCAGACAGCGGAGAGCCATACCCAGGCGGAACCCGTCAGATGGCACGGGTCCTCCAACGGGATCGACGACCTGATCGCCTCCGCGCAAACCGGTATCACCGGACGGCAGGCGTTCAGCGAGGGAGGAGGATCGGGCGAACTCACCGAACTCGTGCGGTTCGGCGATGGCACGCTGGCGGTCCACAAGGTCACCGAGGACACCGAATTCACCTCGGATCCCGAAATCGACCCCGAGTTCGTCGCCAACGAACGGGAATCGGCCCGCCAGCGCGCCGACGCCGAGCAACTCGCCTCACTGGTCGGCCGCACCATCGGCGCCGAGGTCCCCGGCGTCTACCGGGTCGGCTCCAGCGAGTTGTACATGCACTACATGGACGGCAGTCCGGGGTCCACCCAGCCCGACCATCCCCGCTCCGAACTCACCGAAACGGTGTCCGGGCGCCGACTGGGGCTGCTGGACGTCCTCATCGCCAACAGCGACCGCAATCCCGGAAACGTGCTGTACACCGGCCACGGGACGGTCGTCGGCATCGACCACGGCTCCGGCTGGGTGATCGAGGACAACGAGCCCTATGCCCCATCGGACCTGGGCGGCTTTGTTCACACCGAAACCATGGAAACCTTCTACGACTTCGAGAACGACCAATGGATCGCCAACCCGCTGACAGCGCGCGACGCGCAATGGCTGGAACACGCGATCTACGCATTGCGCCCCGAATTCCTCCGGCTCGACCGGGAGGGCTGGTACGACGGCATGCTGATGCGGTTCTACATGCTGCAACGCTTCGCTTCGGGCACCGTCGACCTGCTGGGCGGTGGACGATGACGTCCCGGGTGCTGTACGCGCAGGACCGCCGCACGAAAGACGTGGTGCCGTTTCTGACGCTCCACGACGACGGAACGCTGACCAGCGACGACCCCCACATGACAAAGGCGATTCCGCGCTATCGCGAGAAACGCGGCTGGTCGAACCGGCGCATATTCGAGTACTTCGCGACGAAGTCCAACGCCTACGTCCGCTATTACGAAGAACCGGGGGGTCCGCGGCCGGCCGGCGGTGGCACGGCCGCCGGGATGGCGCCCGCGACCGCCGATGAGTCCACCGATGCGCCGCCGCCGGCGCGCCCTCCCTCCGAACTTCCCTCGCGTCCTCGTCCGGACGCGGAGGGCTCCCCGGGGCACCCGCCCCCGCTTTCCACCACCCCCAGGAAAGACCGAAAGGACCAGTGACACATGACCGAGCAAGCTGCCGGAAGGGAACCGTCGCCGGCGCAGCACGCGCGTGGCGATGACGCCGATCCCTCATCGGCGCACGGCGCGGCCGGTGGCGCCGACGCGGCGCCGCAGGCCGCGGCGGACAACGGTGAGCCCAAGCCCGGCTCGGCCGTGCCCGCCGACGGCGGAGTCCCCGGTGCCGCCGCGGACGGAATCGACAACACGGGAGCGGACGGCGCCGCGGCGCCCGACGCCCCCGGTGAGCGCGCCCCCTCGCTCCTCACCAACGGGGCGCTGGGCCGGTCGGACGGCACCGCCCTCGGATCGCCGGCCGCCGGTGCGGCACCGGTAGCGGAGCCGTCGCCGGAGCCGTCCCCCGCCTACAGCGACCCGATCTCGCAGCCGATCCCGGTGGTCCCGGCGAGCCTGCGCCCGGAGCCGCACGCCGCCCCGGCCGCCGAGCAGCCCGGCGCGGCCCGGGCGGTGGACGTGGCGGCGGGCCCGGCCGCGGCGCCGCCCGCGGCCGCTCAGGTCGCGGCCCCCGCTGCGGCGCCGGAGATC
>NZ_JBHSBH010000005.1:32587-53018 GCF_042650565.1 Nocardiopsis sediminis | reverse complement strand
CGGTGTCCAGGCCGCATCGGCCGAAGGCGGTACGGAGGCCGCCGCCGGGCATGAAACCGCGGCGGAAGGCGCGGCTTCGGCCGCCGCCGTGGCGGGCGCCACCGAGGCCGTGGCCGCTCCCCAGGATCAGCTGGGGCGGCCGGGGCGTCCGGTGCTGGCGTTCGCGGCGATCGCGGGCATGGTGCTCATGGTGACCCCGTTCGCGGTCAACGAGACCTCCCAGCGGCTGCCCGGCACCACGATCGACCCCGTCGACCAGGAGGGCATGCTCGGCTACTTCATGCGGCCGGGCGGCGACGCGAGCGCCGACGCCACCACGATGGCCGAGCAGCGCCCGCCCTCGGGCGCCTCGGCGTCGGGGCCGACGGCCGGACTGGAGGAGGAGCCGGCCCCCGACAGCGGCTACGTGCCCGAGGTGCAGCCGCAGGAGCGGCCCAATCAGGCCGCCGGGGACCCGCCCGACGGAGGATCGAACGGATCGCCCGGCGATCCGGACTCCGGCTCGTCTCCCGGAAACGACCCCGGGTCGTCGGCGGCCGGGGATTCCTCCGGCGACGGCCTGTTCTCGGGGTGGGGCCTGTTCGGCGGGGACGACGAGGAGGACGAGGACACCTCGTCCGCCGGCAGCGGCCGGGGCGACGAAGCCGCCGGTTGGGATGCGGACTCCCGGAGCAACGAGCCCGGCACCCAGGCGTCCCAGGGGTCGGAGTCCGACGAGGAGGACGAGGGCACGGGCGGCGACGGGAATTCCGGCGGCCTGCTGGACAGCAACACCAACGGCGCCGTGCCGATGGCCGCGGGCGGTTCCGAGGACGACGAGGACTCCGCCCCCGAGGAGGAGTCTCCCGCGCAGGAGGGCAACCGGCCCGTGACCGAGGATCCCGCGGGCGATCCCCTGGACACACGGGGGGAGGCCCTGCGGGACCAGGAGCCCCAGGAAGAGCGGCCCCAGGAGCCCCGGCAGCCCGCTGAGGAGCAGCAGCCCCAGGAGCCGGCCCAGGACCAGCAGCCCCAGCAGCCGGCCGAGGAGCAGCGTCCCCAAGAAGAGCGGCCGCAGGAGCCGGTCCAGGACCAGCAGCCCCAGGAGCAGGAACAGCCGCAGCCCGAGGAGCCTCCAGCGGAGCAGCCGCAGCCCCAGGAGGAGCAGCCCCCGCCTCCGCCGGAGTTCCGCTACGCCGAGGTCGCGGGTGTCGGGTGCGGCCCCAACGAGCGCATCGCCTACGGCACCGCCGGCGAGCACTGGTCCGGGGACGGCACCGACAGCTGGGCCTTCGGGTTCGACGGCGGGTACACCGATGAGCACTGCGACGGCCGCTGGCACGCCATCCCGGTCTCGGGCGACCCGAACGTGCGGACCAACCAGTACGCGTTCTGGACGTTCAACATCGGCTTCACCGGTGCGAAGTGCGACATCTACGTGCACATCCCCAACGCCGAGAGCCCGCGGTGGGTGGGCGGCGCCCCGGCGCAGTACCGGATCCACCCATCCGCCGACCCGGCGACCAGCGAGCCGTTCGCATCCTTCACGATCGACCAGGTGGGCCAGAAGGGATCGTGGGTGCACGTGGGCTCCTACTCCCCGCCGGGTGACACCATCAGTGTGAAGCTCCAGAACAATGGAGCCGATCAGGTCAACGGCCAGGACACCAACGCCCATGTGGTGTCATCGGCAGTCCGGACCCGTTGCAACTGACCCCCCGTTGGAGGGTGGGCCCCGGCCACAGGGCCGGGGCCCACCCTCCCCTCGAACGACAACGGTGACGGCCACGGAGGCCGCCACCGACGAAAGGACCCGGCGATGGCCCGACAGCTCCTCAAGGTCGCCCCGGACGGCAAGGACGCGCACACGACCATCCGCGCGGCGCTGGAGGCGGCCCGCAGCGGCGCGCTCATCTCCATCGCGCCCGGGCGCTACGAGGAGAGCCTGATGGTCACCAAGGTCGTCACCCTCGCGGCGCAGCAGGGGCGCGGCACCGTCGAGATCATCGCCGACTCCGGCACCGCAGTGGCCTCCATCGCCGAGGCCGTCAAGATCACCGGCCTGGTCGTGCGCGGACGCGACGGCGACCGTCCCGCCGTCGACATCCCCGTCGGGCAGCTGGAGCTGGCCGACTGCGAGATCGACGGCTCCTCGTGGGCCGCGGTGGTGGTGCGCGACGACGGCGCGCTGGCCATGCGCGACTGCCGGGTCACCAGCACCGGGGGCGCCGGTGTGGTGGTCACCACCGAGCAGCCCACCATCATCGAGGACAGCATCATCGAGAACGTCGAGAGCACCGGCGTCGTCATCGGCGGGAAGGGCCGCCCCACTGTGCGCGCCTGCACCATCCGCGACGCGCGCGGCAACGGCGTCTTCGCCAACGACCGCGCCGCCGGCTCCATCGCCGACTGCGTGATCACCGGTGTCACCAAGCCCGCCATCGCGCTGGACGACGACTCCGCCACCGCGATCAGCCGGGTGCGCGTGCACGACGTGGCCCAGGACGCGCTGCTGGTGTCCAGCAGCGGGCGCCCCCGCGTCGAGGACTGCACGTTCGAGGACGTCGGCGGGCGCGGCATCGCCCTGCACAACGACGCCGACCCCCAGATCTCCGGGGTCACCGTCACCCGCCCCGCCACCGCGGGCGTGCACGCCTGGGGCAAGGCGCGCGGCATGCTGACCGGCTGCACGGTGAGCGAGGCGGGGGAGGACGCGGTGCGCATCGAGGACCGCTCCTCCACCGCGTTCGTGGAGCTGACCGTGCAGGGCGGCGGCGGGGTCCGGGTGAGCGGGGGCAGCACGGCCGAGTTCGACCGCGGCCGGGTCGCCGAGACCACCGGGTCGGCCTTCACCGTCGAGGCCGCGGCCCCGTTCCTGCGCGGCGTGTCGATCAGCGAGGCCCGCGGGCACGGCGTGCACTTCACCGACAAGGGCCAGGGGCGGCTCGACGACGTCACCGTCGAGCGGGTCGGCCGCAGCGGTGTCCAGGCCGGGCCCGGGTCGCATCCGCTGATGAGCAACGTGCGGGTGCGCGCCGCCCGCGACAACGGCGTCACCGTCGCCGGGGAGGCAGTGGCCGACCTGCGCGACTGCGACGTCGCCGAGTGCGGGGGCGACGGGATCTCCGTCCAGCCCGGAGGCGGGATCTCCATGCTGCGCTCCCGCGTGCACGGCGGACGCCGCAACGGTGCCATGGTGGCCGCCGGTGCCCGCGCCGACCTGCGCCACTGCGAGATCTTCGGCAACGCCGGCGACGGCGTCCTCGTGCACAGCACCGAGGACGTCACGCTCGACACCTGCTCGGTGCACGACAACCAGCGGGCGGGCCTGCGCCAGACGGTGCAGAGCGACCGCGTGCGCGCCGAAGGGCTGATGAGCGCCGACAACGGCAGCCCCGACGCCTACGGCGAGGCCGCCGGCACCCTGGCGCCGCCGCCGCTGCCCGCCGAGACCGCCGATTCGCCCGCTCCCGGCGACGACGACCTGCTGGAGGTGGACGGCCCGCTCTCCGAACTGGAGGCGCTGGTCGGGCTGGAGAACGTCAAGCACGAGGTCACCACCCTCATCAACCGCAACCAGATGGCCCAGCGGCGGGCGGAGATGGGCCTGCCGTCGCCGACCATGAGCCGCCACCTGGTCTTCGGCGGGCCGCCCGGTACGGGCAAGACCACCGTCGCCCGCCTCTACGGCCGCATCCTCGCCGACCTCGGCGTGCTGCGCTACGGCCACGTGGTCGAGGTCGCCCGCGCCGACCTGGTGTCGCAGTACGTGGGCGGCACCGCCATCAAGACCACCGAGGTGTTCGACAAGGCGCGCGGCGGCGTGCTGTTCATCGACGAGGCCTACACGCTCGCCTCCCAGCAGGACGGCGGCGGCACCGGCGCGGACTTCGGCCGCGAGGCGATCGACACCCTGGTCAAGCTCATGGAGGACCACCGCGACGACGTGGTCGTCATCGCGGCGGGCTACACCGACGACATGGCGCGGTTCCTGGCCGCCAACCCCGGCATGGCGTCGCGGTTCAGCCGCACCATCGAGTTCCCCAACTACACGACGGACAACCTCGTCAGCATCGTCCAGCGGATGTGCGTGGACAACCACTATGAGCTGCCGGCCGAGACCGAGGCCGCGCTGCGCACGTACTTCGACCGGATGCCCAAGGGCGCCACGTTCGGCAACGGGCGCACGGCGCGCAAGACGTTCGAGGAGATGATCGACCGGCAGGCGTTCCGGCTCGGCTCGTCGGTGCCCGGCGACCCCGGCGAGCTGTCCCGGCTGCTGCCCGAGGATCTCGGGGTGGAGCCGGGCGGGGCGGGCGGTCATGCGGACCCCGACGACCGGCTGGCCCGGCTGCGGGCGGAGCTGACCGGCATGGTGGGGCTGGGGCAGGTCAAGTCCACGGTCACCGACCTCGTCAACCTGATCGCGACCGGCCGCCAGCGCCGCCAGATGGGCCTGCCGGTGCCGACCATGAGCCATCACCTGGTCTTCGCCGGCCCGCCCGGAACGGGCAAGACCACCGTGGCACGCCTCTACGGGGAGCTGCTGAACGCCCTGGGGGTGCTGCCCACCGACCACATCGTGGAGGCGGCCCGCGCCGACCTCGTGGGGCGCTACATCGGCCACACCGCCCAGCTCACCACGGAGGTGTTCGAACGGGCGCGGGGCGGGGTGCTGTTCATCGACGAGGCCTACACCCTGACGCCCAAATCGGGCGGGGCGGGCGGCGACTTCGGCCAGGAGGCGGTGGACACCCTGGTGAAGCTGATGGAGGACCATCGCGACGAGGTGGTGGTGATCGTCGCCGGCTACACCGCGGAGATGAACCGGTTCCTGGCGTCCAACCCCGGCCTGGCCTCGCGGTTCAGCCACCGGGTGGAGTTCGCCGACTACTCCGACGACGAACTGGTCACCATCATCCGGCGCATGGCCGAGTCCAACGGCTACACCATCGCGTCCGCGACCGTGGACCGGCTGCGCGAGCACTTCGCCGCGGTGCCGCGGACGGCGTCCTTCGGCAACGCCCGCTACGCCCGCCAGACCCTGGAGCGGATGATGACCCGCCAGGCCGGCCGGCTGGTGCACCACCCCGACGCCACCCGCGACGACCTCACCACCCTGTCCCCCGAGGACGTACCCGCGCCCCAAGGGGCGTGATGCGCACCGCCGGCCGGGCGACGGCGGGGCGGCATCGGCCGCCCCGCCCGGTCCTTTGGCATCCCCCGGTTGCGGGTCACGCCGGGTTGGGCAGGGGGAGCAGGTCCTCGCGGGCGATCGGGTCGCCGTTGCGGCTGACCGTCACTTCGCTGTCTGAGATCTCGTAGACGTACTCCTCGTTGGAGGCCTCGTAGCCCTCGGCGGTCTGCTCGGCCGGGACCATCACGCCGGGGTCCTCGCGGTCGGTGAACTCGCCGAAGTAGTACAGCAGCCCCGACTCCGTCTGGCAGATCGTGATCTGCTTGTCGGTCGTCTGGAACGCCTCGACCAGGGACGCCTCCGGCTCGGGCAGGCGCTCCGCCAGCCGTTGCGGGCACCTGCCGTCGGGCAGACCGGGCAGGCTCCCCGCCCCGTTGGGGGGCAGCACGCTGTTGGGCGGCGGGGGCGTGTCGTCGCGGACCGCGGCCACGCAGCTGTAGAGCAGGAACGAGCCGCCGAGGAACAGCGCCGCCGCAAGGACAGCGGGCTTCGCGCGGTTCAGGGCCTCCTGCGGGTCGTTGCGCGCGCCCGGCCGGGGCGCCGCGGGGCGCACGACGGCCGCGGGGTCGGAGCCCCGCGCCCGGGTGACGCTCGGCGGGCGCCACGGCGGCGGGGTGAGGATCGGCGCCGTGATCGGGCCCGAGTCCGTCGCCGCACCGGGGCCACGGGCGGGCCGGGCGGTGCGCCCGCGGCCTGATGCGGCCTTTGCTCCAGCGCCTTCCCCGGGCCCTGCGCCAGCGCCTGCCCTGGCCCCTGTTCCGGTCCCTACCCCGGTCCGCGCCCCGGCCGCCGGGCGGCGGGCTCCGGTGGGCGTGCCGGGGCCGCGGCGGTCGGCCCGCGGCCCGTCGTCGGCGGCCGCCCACGGCGCGCCCGCCTGCTCGTCCTCCTGGTCGCCCCAGGGGTCGGAGTCCGACCAGAAGTCGCCCGTGGAGTCCCCGTCGTCCGCGGCGGTACCGTCCCGGGCGGTGCGCTCCGCGGCCTGTGCCCGGTCGAAGGGGTCCCGGGGGCCGTCGTCCATCGCCGAGGCCCAGGCTCCGGCGGGCATCCAGGGCTCGGCCGGGGTCAGCGGCTCGCGGGCCGCCCGGGGCCCGGGCGGCACCCAGCCGCCGGCCTCCGCGGGCTCGTCCTCTGTCCGGTCCCAGGGGAACGCGCGGTCCGCCCCCGTCCGCCCGGCCGTTGCGGCGGGCCAGGGCTGGGAGGGAGTCCACGGCTCGGCGGGCGTCTGCGGTTCCGGCGGCTCCCAGCGGGTCGGCTGCGGCGGGTCGATCAGCAGGTCGCCCGTCGTGGTGAGGGGGTCGGCCGCCGGCGCGTCGTCCCGGACGCGCGGCGGGGGTTCCCCGCCTGCGGCGTCGCACGTGGGGCAGATGAGGACGTCGCCCGACCCGCTGTCGGAGTCGCACAGCAGGCAGCGCCAGATCGTGGGCATGCCGCCCGTGGACGTGAGGGGGTCTCCGGTCTGCGCCGGGGGGTCGTCGGGCGGCCGTTTGGCGGCGGCGGGAGCGCTCGGAAACGGCCCCGGCGGCTCGGGGGCCTCCGGGACGGGCTCGTCATCGATGTCGGTGTCGGCGTCCCGAGTGCTCCGGTCGGGCGTCCCGCAGACCATGCAGTTCGCCACGCCGACGTTGTTGTAGGTGTCACAGGAGGAGCACCACCATGTGCGGTCCGGCACGCGCTTCCTCTTCTCAGCGGTCATCGCGGAGACCGTTCGTGAAACCGGTTCCGTGCCACATCATCCCGTAACGCTGCCATATCCGGACTCCGAGTGGTAATCCAATCGATGAACCATTCATTGGTGCAATCCATAATGGATCGACCGAACGGGAGCTTTCGCAGGTAGTGCGCGTTCCTCGGGTGATGGGATTTTTTCGGCGCCCCGCCTCCGTGGGCAAGACCATACCGTCGGCCGGGGCCCGCCGCGGCTCCTGCAACGGGAGCGCGGCCCCCGCCGGGGGCGCGAGATCGTCGGTGGCGCACCGGTTCGCGGTGCGCGACCGGATCGCCGGACGGGACCCGATCCGTCGGGTCCAGGGCCGGAAGACCCTTTCACCTCGGAAGAGGACCCGCTTTTCGCGTGTTTTCCCAGCACAATTCCCGCGCCGTGGCGGAGGGGCGCCTTCGCGGCGTTCCCTCTTTCCGATGCCGTTCCTTCAAGATCGTTTACGGCATTTCCCCCGCGTATCACGTGTTCGTATCGCCGCCGCTGCCCCTTCACCCGGCGGGGTGAACCGATCGCGGCGCGCACACGTGTCAGGGGGGACCGCGCACCCGCGCCCGGCCCGCAGCGCGGGCACGGCCGGGGTCCGCGCGGGGACGGCGATGGCCCGCCCGGGGGGAGCCCGGAGCGGGCCGCGGAAGGGGAGCAGATGCCCGACATCGAGACCACGGGCCCACGGTTCGCGCCGCCGGGACGCGGGTCGGCGGCGACCCGCCGGGCCGTCGTCGCCGGGACCTGCGCGGCGGGGCTGACGGCACTGGCCGCCGGCTGCGCGGGCGGCGTCCGCGGGCCCCGGGAGGGCGGCGAGGACCTCATGGCCGCCGCCGAGGTCCCGCTCGGTGGCGGCACCGTCCTCGACGAGCAGGGCGTGGTCGTGTGCCAGCCCACCGAGGGCGAGTACCGCGGGTACTCCACGACCTGCACCCACGAGGGGTGCCCGGTGGACGCGGTCATCGACGGCTACATCTTCTGCCCCTGCCACGGCAGCCAGTTCCGGATCGAGGACGGCGAGGTCATCGGGGGGCCCGCCCAGCGGGCGCTGCCCGCGGTCGGCCTCGTCGTCGAGAACGGCCGGGTCCGCCTGGCCTGACCCGAGAGCCACGCCGCGCACGTGTGCCCGCCCCGCCACGGGGGACGGTGCGGCTCTGGAGGACGGCGGCCGGGGGGCGCGGTCCCCGGCCGCAACGACGGTCCGCGCCGCACCGGAGACCCGGTGCGGCGCGGACCGTCTTCTTCGCCGCCCTGCGGTGCACTCCGGCCCGCACGGCGGATGCCGATCCGGGACGGGGGCGCGATGCGGTGCCGATTCGATAAGGCTAGGCTTACCTTTCTCTGGGGTCGCCGGATGTGCGATCCGGTCGGACGGAGAAGGGGGCGTGTGGTGGCACGAGGGCGTGGGCGCATCGGTTCGCCGCGTGAACAGGGCAGGCGGGCGGCGGCCGCCGGGGCGGTGCTGGCCGTCGCGCTCGCCGGATGCGGAGTACCGGACGGGTCAGGCGAGGAGGCCGCCGGGGCAGAGGGGGGTCATCCGCTCACCGTGGAGACCCTCCACGGGGACGTCACCGTCCCGGAGCAGCCGGAACGGGTGGTGGCGCTCGGGGTCGCCGCCGCCGACGAGCTGATCTCCCTTGGCGTCGAACCGGTCGCCGTGGCCGCCGATCCCGGCACGCTCCAGGACAACGCCCCATGGCTGGCCGACCGGATCGCCGGCACCGCCGACGCCGACCTGGTCCCCTTGGACGGCGAGCCGAACCTGGAGGCGATCGCATCGGCCGGGCCGGACCTCATCGTCGCCGAGGCCTACCAGGTCCAGGACGAGGCGGTCTTCGACCGGCTCAACGCGATCGCCCCGACCATCGCCCCGGCCACCGACGCGGTGAACCCCGACTGGGACGAGCGCCTGCTCACGACCGCCCAGGCCCTGGGGCGCACGGAGGAGGCCGAGGAGATCATCGACACCATCACGGCGGAGTTCGCCGAGGCCGGCGCGGCGGTGCCCGGCATCGACGAGAGGACCTACCAGTGGGTGCGGGCCGACCCGGACGGCTACGGCTTCGGCAACGGGTCGCTCTTCGAGCTGTTCGGCCTCCGGCCCGCCGGCAACCAGGACAACACCCAGACCGGGGACGCGCTGTCGCGGGAGGACACCGCCGAGCTGGACGCGGACCTGCTCGCCGTGTGGGCCCAGAGCGACGAGCAGCGGGCGGAACTCGACGCCGACCCGCTCTTCCGGGACCTCCCGGCGGTGGAGTCGGGGACCGTCTACTACGCCGACCTCGCCTTCGCCAACGCCATCAACTCCCCGGCACCCATCAGCCTGCGCTGGATCAGGGACGAGCTGGAACCGGTGATCGGCGAGCTGGGCTGAGGCGGGGGGCGCCGGCCGCGGCACCGGTCCGTGCCGCGCCGGGCATCCCCGGCGCGGCAGCATGGACCGCGTCCGTTATTGCTTGGTGGAGTGCTCCGGCCGCACGTGCACCACGATCCGCTGCTCGCCCGGCGCCGCCCACGGGTAGGTGTCCTGGCCGAGGTACTTCTGCGCCATCGCGTCGATGAAGGCGTTGCCTTCGTCGTCGGTGAACTGTTCCACCCGGCCGCGCACCTCGACGTAGCGGTAGGGGTCATCGGGGTCCTGGACCGATATCGCCACCCGGTCGTCGCGCTTGAGGTTGCGGTACTTCTGCCGCGTTGTGGTCTGGCTGAACTTCAGATGATCGCCGTCCCAGTCGATCCAGACGGGGTTGACCTGGGGCTCGCCGCGGGGGCCCAGTGTGGCCACGCTGGCGAAGGCGCGCTTGGTGAGGATGTCCTCGCGGTCCTCGGGGATGATCGGCATGCTGCTCCCTCTGAACGGTCGTCCGGGTGGGAGCCGCTACCGATCGGCGCGCCGTCCAAACGCGGCGGCCGTCCGAAAAACGGATGCCGCCGCCCTGGGTGCGCGGGGCGCATGCACTGCGGAGCGCTCTTCCGGGCGCGCGCCGCACTGGCGCCGGAGCCGTGGAACCGGCCCCGGCGCCGGTGGGGGAGGGGCGGCGGGCCCCATACCTGTCCGGTGGCCGCCCCTCCAGGGGCGGTCCAGGGTCAGGAGACCGCGTCGGGCTCGGTGCCGGGGTCGCCGTCGAGCAGGGCCGCCAGCCGCGGCGCCAGCTCCTCCAGCGCATAGGGCAGGCTGAGCACCGAGCCGAACGACAGTGCGCCGTTGAGGCGGCTCATCTCGGGCATGGCCAGGACCCTGCCCTCGCGCGCGACGTCGAGCCGGGTGAACACGGTCTCGTCGAGCACACTGGCGTCCTCCGAGCCGTACAGGCCCATCAGCAGCGCGTCGGCCTCCAGCACCTCGATCCGTTCGAGGCTCACCTGCTGGGGCTCCCGGTTCTCGCCGGTGAACAGGCCCTCCGCGGCCTCGGGCAGGGTCAGCCCGAGCTGGACGAGGAAGTCGGGGGCCGGCCCTTCGGCGTAGGCGAAGGCGTCGCCGTCGATGGAGGTCGCCAGCAGGCCGGTGGCCTCGGCGAACTCCGGGTGGTCGGCGCGGACCCGCTCGAACTGCTCCTCGATGTCGGCCACCAGCGCCTCGGCGTCGTCCTCGCGCCCCAGCGCGGTGCCCACGATCCGGGTGATCTCCTGCCACGGGGCGCCGTAGTCGGCGTAGTCGGCCGGCTGGGCTACGGTCGGGGCGATCTCGGAGAGCAGCGTGTACTCCTGCTCGGTCAGGCCGGAGTTCACGCCGAGGATGAGGTCGGCGCCCAGGGTGCCGATCTGCTCGAAGTTGAGCTCGTCGACCGGCAGCACCTCGGGCATCGGGTCGTCGCCGAGGACGTCGCGCGCCCAGGGCCACAGCGCGCCCTCGTGGCCCCCGAACCACTCGCGGACGCCGACCGGGGCCACGCCCAGGGCGAGGACGTAGTCCTGCTCGGTCAGGCCGATCGTGACCACGCGCGAGGGGCGGCCGGAGATCTCGGTCGTGCCGTACTTGTGCTCGATCGAGCGGGAGGGGCCGTCGCCCGCGCTGTCAGCGGACTGCGGTCCGCAGCCGGTGGCGGCCAGCGCCGCGATCCCGCCGGCCCCGAGCAGCACGCTGCGGCGGGAGACGCGGGCGGCGCCGAGGGGGCGGGCGGTGCGGCGGGGGAGCCGCGCTCCAGTGGGGCGCGGACGCGCTGTGGTGCTGCTCAACGGATGTTCTCCTGTCATCTGCCTGAGAAGCCGGGCCGCCGAGGGGTGCTGCGCGGGGGGCGGACGCTCCCGGGGCCCGTGTGCGTCGCGCGGGGCGGCGACCGGCGGCCGGTCCGGGGGAGGTGCCGCCGGTCCCGGCCGTGACGGTCGGGCTTAGGTTAGCCTAGGCTCACGCGTCCTGACCAGGCGGGGGGCGGATCCGCGCCCGTGCCACCGCCCCATCCGGGCCGCCGGAGACCCCCGCCGCCCCCGCCGCGCGGTCCGGTACCTCCCGTTTCGCCCCATGCCGCCTGGGTAGCCGTGGCCACCGATGGCCCGGCGCCGCACGGGCACACCCACCGGCCTTCCGGTACGGCCGCGGCGGTGCACCGCTCCTTCCGTCGGGTCCGCATCGAGAGGAGCCACCGATGACGCACGACTCCGGGGTCGGCGGGTATGATCCGCGGTCCTTCGACGAGTTCCTGGCACGCTTCTTCGGACCCGGGGGAGCACGCCGCAACGCCCAGCGCGTCGACCTGTCGCGGCTCATGGACGGCCAGGCGCGCGAAGTCGTCTCCGAGGCGCTGTCACGCGCCACCGAAGCCGACCACACCGACCTCGACGCCGCCCACCTGCTGTGGGCCGTCCTGCGCTACGAGCCCGCCCGGGAACTCGTCGTCCGCGCCGGCGCCGACCCCGGCGAACTCGAACGCGAGGCGTCCAGCGAGGCCGAGCACGCCCCCGGAGCCGGCCCCGGCGTGCCCATGCTCACCCCCGCCGCCAAGCGCGCCCTGCTCGACGCCCACCAGATCGCCCGCGCCCTCGGCCGCCCCTACATCGCGCCCGAGCACCTGCTGTTCGCCCTCGCACTCAACGCGGACTCGCCCACCGGCCGGATGCTCGGCGACTCCGGTGTCACCCCCGACTCCCTCCAGGGCGCCGCCCGGTCCGCCCGCCGCGGCGGCAACGGCGGCGCGCCCGCCGCGCCGGGCGCCGAGGCCCCCAGCCAGACCCCCAACCTCGACGAGCACGGCACCGACATGACCGCCCTGGCCGCCGAGGGCCGCCTCGACCCCGTGGTCGGCCGCGACGAGGAGGTCGAGCAGACGATCGAGGTCCTGGCCCGCCGCCGCAAGAACAACCCCGTCCTCATCGGCGACCCCGGGGTCGGCAAGACCGCGATCGTCGAGGGCATCGCCCAGCGCATCGCCGACGACGAGGTCCCCGAGACGCTCAGCGGGCGCCGCCTCATCCAGCTCGACCTCGCCGGGGTGGTGGCCGGGACCCGCTACCGCGGCGACTTCGAGGAGCGGGTGAAGAAGCTGGTCGACGAGATCAGCGCCAACGCCGACCGGATGCTGATCTTCATCGACGAACTCCATCTGGTGGTCGGGGCCGGCGGCGCCGAGGGCGCCATGAGCGCGGGCAACATCCTCAAGCCCGCACTGGCCCGCGGCGAGCTGCACGTCATCGGCGCCACCACCATCGACGAGTACCGGCAGAACATCGAGAAGGACGCCGCGCTCGAACGGCGCTTCCAGCCGGTGATCATCTCCGAGCCCACCATCGAGGACACCATCGAGATCCTGCGCGGGCTCAGCGACCGCTACGAGGCCCACCACCAGGTCCGCTTCAGCGACGAGGGGCTGGTGGCCGCCGCCGAGCTGTCCGACCGCTACATCACCGACCGCTTCCTGCCCGACAAGGCCATCGACCTGGTCGACCAGGCCGGGGCGCGTGTGCGGCTGCGCACCAAGACGCCCAGCGTCGACCTGCGTGAACTGGAGCAGCGCCTGCGCGACCTGGAGGCGGGCAAGGAGGAGGCCGTCCGCAGCGAGGACTTCGAGCGCGCCACCGAGGCGCGCGACGAGATCCACCGCGTCAAGGAGGACATCGCCAAGGCCCGCAGCTCCGAGCCGGCCCAGGTGCCCGAGGTGGGGGTGCAGGACGTCGCCGAGGTCGTCTCGCGCGCGACCGGCATCCCCGTCGCCCAGCTCACCGAGGAGGAGCGCGAACGCCTCACCGAACTGGAGGAGCGGCTGCACCACCGCGTCATCGGCCAGCACGAGGCGGTGACGGCGGTCGCCGAGGCGATCCGCCGCTCCCGCGCGGGGCTGGCGCCGCCGGACCGCCCCATCGGCAGCTTCCTGTTCCTCGGCCCCACCGGGGTCGGCAAGACCGAACTGGCCCGCGCGCTCGCCGAGGCGCTGTTCGGCTCCCAGGACAGCATGGTCCGGTTCGACATGAGCGAGTTCCAGGAGCCCCACACCGTCAGCCGCCTGGTGGGCGCCCCGCCCGGCTACGTGGGCTACGAGGAGGCGGGCCGACTGACCGAGGCGGTGCGCCGCCAGCCCTACTGCGTCATCCTGCTCGACGAGATCGAGAAGGCGCACCCCGACATCTTCAACCTGCTGCTCCAGCTGCTCGACGACGGCCGGCTCACCGACGGCCAGGGCCGCACCGTCGACTTCCGCAACGTCGTGGTGATCATGACGAGCAACCTCGGTTCGGAGTTCATCACCGGCAGCGGGCCCATCGGCTTCACCGGGGGGCGGGAGCGCGGCGGCGGGGAGGCCCAGCGCGACCGCATCATGGGGCGGCTGCGCGAGGAGTTCCGCCCCGAGTTCCTCAACCGGATCGACGAGATCATCGTCTTCTCCCAGCTCAGCGAGGACGAGCTGAACCGGATCACCCGCCTGATGCTCGACGCCACCCGCCGGCGGCTGCGCGCCCAGGACGTCATGATCTCCTTCACCGACGACGCCGTGCGCTGGATCGCCGGGAAGGGCCACCAGCCCGAGTTCGGGGCCCGGCCGCTTGCCCGCACCATCCAGCGCCACGTCGGCAACCGGCTGTCGTCGATGCTGCTCAACGGCGAGGTCAGCCCCGGCGACCGGGTTCGCGCGAGCGCGGGCGAGGACGGCCTGGAATTCACCGTGACCCGCGCCGAGGGCGGCGGCCCGGGCGGGACCGGGGAGCCGCAGCCCGACCGCCCGCCGGAGCCCGCCGGAAGCGGCCCCGCCCTGGGCGGCCGGGGGCCGGCGGCCGAGTGAGCCCCCTGTGCCCGAGGCGGAGCCCTCTCCTCCGCCGGTCGGCGTAGAGTGGGGCCCGCAGTGGTGAGGCAGGGGGCCGGGCGCGCCGAGCCCGGCGCCCGGGGCGCGAGCCGGCGGCGGACACGCCTGCGGAGGGCACATGCAGGGGATGGTGTTGGCCGAGCGGTACCGGCTGGACGCACCGCTGGGATCGGGCGGGACCGGGCGGGTCTGGCGCGCCCACGATACGCGGTTGTCGCGAACCGTCGCCGTCAAGCTGCTCCGCCGCTCCACCGGATCCGGCAAGATGTCCGAGGCCCGTTTCGGGCGCGCGGCGGTGATCAACGCGCAGCTGTCCGGCCATGCTCACATCGTCCCGGTCCACGACCACGGCCGCCATCTCACCCCGTGGGGAGAAAGCGTCCCCTACACGGTGATGGAGTTCCTCACCGGTCCCGCACTCGCCGACCTGATCGCCGAACAACCCGTGCTGCCCGTGCCCCGGATGGTGGAGTGGGGGGCGCAGATCTGCGACGCTCTGGCCGCCATTCACGCGGAGGGCGTCGTCCACCGCGACATCAAACCGGGCAACGTCCTGCTCACCCACCCGTACGCGGACCTCGGCAAGGTCAAGGTCACCGATTTCGACGTCGCTGCCCGCTCCGACGACGGATCCCCCGTGACCAGCTCCGGACTGCTGATCGGCACCCCCGCCTACATGGCCCCGGAGCAGGCCCGCTCTGGCGCCTCCGTGGACGGTCGCAGCGACCTGTACTCACTCGGCTGCCTGCTGTACGCGTTGCTGACCGGACGGCCCCCCTTCTCCTCCGGCGACGACACCGCACTGCTGTCGGCCCACGCCGGCGCCCTTCCCGAACCGCCGAGCGTGCGCAACCCCCGGACACCCCGTGCTCTCGAACAGCTCATCCTGGAGCTCCTGGCCAAAGATCCCGCGGACCGTCCCCCGCACGCCCACGCCGTCCACGACCGCCTGCGCGCTCTCCACCACGAGTTGCAGGAGCCGCCGCGCCGACTCACGCCGGACGAGGTCCGGCGCATGGAGGAACGCGCCTACGACCTCGTCGAACGAGGCGAGCACGGAGCCGCGGCGCACGTGCTGGAGCACGTCCTCCGGGAGTACCTGCGGGATCCGGGCCCGGAGCACCACAGGACACTCCTCGTCCGGCACGTGTACGCTTACAACCTCGCCGCTGCGGGCCGCCATGTTCCCGCGGCGCACGCCCAAGAGCAGCTTGCCTTCGACAGGGCCCGGGTGCTGGGCCCCGATCACCCCGACACCCTCAGCGCCCGCCACCACCACGCCTTCAATCTCGGGGAGGCGGGGGAGCGCGAGCGGGCGGCACGCCTGCTGGAGCGCGTCGCCGAGGACCGGGCCCGTGTCCTGGGACCGGATCGTCCCGAGACCCTCAGCGCGCGTCACAACCACGCCTTCAATCTCGGGGAGGCGGGGGAGCGCGAGCGGGCGGCACGCCTGCTGGAGCGCGTCGCCGAGGACCGGGCCCGTGTGCTGGGCCCCGATCACCCCGACACCCTGCTGTCCAGGCACGACCATGCGTGCGAGCTCGGGGAAGCGGGCGACCGCGCCGAGGCGGCACGCCTCTTGGAGACGCTGGCCGAGGACGCCGTCCGGCTGCTGGGCACCGATCACCCTCGTACGCTCGCCGCCCAGGGCGCCCTCGCCAGGTTTCTGTGAGTGGGGCGGCCGACGGGAGGCCCGACGGTGGCCGTGCGGGTGGGGGTGGACGGCGACCGTGCGCGTGGACCTCACTCGACGCGGGGAACGTCCTGTTTCGCTGCGCGGAACATGGAACCGGGAACGACGACCAGGCGCTCGTCCACCGCGATTGTGACGTCCGGGGGAAGGCGTGACGAGTAAACGGCGGTCATGTCACGGCCGATCACTGCGACATCACCGTTGTCGAGCTCCCAGATGTCAGGACAATGGGTCGTAGGGGATATCCCGGCCTCCTTGGCTGTTTTCCCGAGTCTGAGGGCGAACGACGCAGTGGGATCGGCCTCCCACGGACGGGCCATCGCCTACCTCCTATTGGTCCTGTAGCGATCGCCAATCATAGATGGGATGTCCTTTTTGCGCCATAGATCGCTGAGTGGGCGGCCATCCGGCCGGAGAACCGGCGCGCGGATGTATCCGCCACCATGACGTGCGATGTGAGTGCGCGGCCGGGGCCGGTCCTCTGGTGGGTCCGGGCGATAAGGCGAGGGGGTCGCTGGACAGGAGGAGGAAGCCTCGGGGATACTCTTCTTCCAGAAGAAAAGGTATACATCCGTACCGCGATACCGCGCGCATGTAATGCCACCGGAATTCGTCGGCAAGTAGGAAGATCGATCGGATGAGCAGTTCGCAGTTCGGAGAATCCGGCGGGACGTATTCGTCGGTATCCGATGCGGCGGCCAGGGATGTGGTCCAGGCGGGGAATATCTCCGGCGGTGTGCACTTCCACCCTGCTGCGGCGATCGCCACCCCGATTCCGCGACAGCTACCCAGAGACGTACATGGATTCGTCGACCGGGTCCGTGCGATCGAACGGCTGGACGCCGTCCTGGCGGAATACGACGAGAACCCGAGAGCCCGCGCCCTCGTAGTGATCACGGGAACCGCCGGGGTGGGCAAGACGTCTTTGGCGGTGCGCTGGGCACATCAGGTACACGAGAGCTTTCCCGACGGACATCTTTACCTGAATCTTCGGGGATACGATCCGAATGTCCCGGTGACGCCTGCTGACGCGCTCGGACGTTTTCTGCACGCGCTCGGGGTTCCGGCAGCGGAGATCCCCTCGGACCCCGAGGAGCGCGCCGAGCAGTACCGTACGCTGATCGCCGAGCGCCGCATGCTGGTGATACTCGACAACGCCGCCTCGGTGCGGCAGGTGAGACCACTGCTCCCGGGTACCAGCAGCACGCTCACCGTGATCACCAGCCGCAGTCGGCTGTCCGGCCTGGCCGCCCGAGATGGCGCGGTCCGCCTGACCGTCGGTCTGCTCACCGAATCACACGCCGCCGACCTCGTGCGTGCGACCGTTGAGGACTACCGCCGAGCCGACAGCGAGGAGGAGGTCGCCCAGCTTGCGGCGCTGTGCGCGCGACTCCCCTTGGCGCTGCGCATCGCCGCCGAGCGGGCGGCCGCTCGGCCGATGATGCCTCTGGCGGCGCTGATCGACGACCTGCGCGGGGAGTCTTCGCTGTGGGATGCGCTTTCTTCGGACGACGAGGCCGACGCGGTGCGCAGCGTCTTCGCGTGGTCCTACCGGACGCTCCCGCCGGATGCCGCCCGCCTGTTCCGGCTGCTCGGCCTGCATCAGGGCCTCGACGTGAGCGTGGGCGCCGCCGCGGCTCTGTGCGGTGAGCCGGAAAGGGCGACGCATCGGCTGATGGACCACCTGGCCGGTGCTCACCTGATCGAACAGACGGGCCCCGATCGCTACCAATTCCACGACCTCCTCCGCGCTTACGCCGCCGACCACGTCCAGCATGACGAGCCCGCGAGCATCGAGGCCGCATTCGAGCGGATGTTCTCCTGGTATCTGCACACTGCCGCCGCGGCCGTCAGTGCCGTCCAGACGTTCTTCGCTCTTCCGCCCCTCGCACCGGTGGCTCCGGCCGTCAGCCCGCACTCTTTCGGCTCGGCAGAGGAAGCGGACTCCTGGTATCAGACGGAGAGGGCCAATCTGCGGGCCGCCGCCCAGACCGCCGCGGGGCTGGGCCTGGACGAGGTCGTCTGGCAGCTGGCCGCGGTCCTGGATCCGATCCACAGCCTGCACAATCCATTCGACGACTGGCTGGCGCACGGGAAATGGGGGCTTGAAAGCGCCCGCACGCTCGGCGACAGGAAGGCCGAAGCGCTCATGCAGGCCACGCTCGGAGTTGCCTACGTCCAGTCCGGCCGGATCGACCAGGCCGCCCCCCATTTGAGCGAGGCCCTGGAAATCCACGGAGAGACCGGCGACACCCGTGGCGAGTTGAACTGCCTTAACGCACTGGGCTGGGTGCACTTGCGCGCACGGCGGTTCACCGAGGCGGCCGACGAGTTCGAGAAGACCGCCGTACTGGGCCGCAGCATCGGCGACGGGAATTGGCAGCACATCGCCCTGTGCAACCTGTCGACCGTGAAGCTGGAAGAAGGTGATCTCCACGCCTCGGCCGACTACGCACGACGTTTTCTGCATGCCTGGCGCGAATCCGGAGGCGATGAACGGCTGGAATTCGACGGGCTGTGGAACCTGGCCCGCATCGCTCGCGAACAGGACCGCATTGCGGAAGCGGGCGAGTACATTCAGGCCGCCGTGTCGATCGCCGATGCCGCCGGCCCGTCCCACCAAGCCATGGCCCTCCTGGAGGAAGGACGCCTGCGCCGGTGTGAGGACCGCTTCGAAGAGGCGATGAGCGCTTTCCAGCGAGCGGCGACACTCTACCGGACCCTTCCCGACCGCGTCGGCGAAGCCATGGTGCTCGGCGCAGTCGGCGAACTCTACGAGGCGACCGGACGACCTGAGCAGGCCGTCGACTTCCACCGTCAGGCCGCGGCCCTGTCCGACCACCCGATGCAGAACTGGCGCCGAGCGAACGCCTACAACGATCTCGCCGGCGCCTTGCGCGCAGCCGGGGAGCATGACGACAGCGAACGCTACTGGACCACGGCGAAGGACCTCCTGGCGGACTACACCGACCAGCGAGCCGCAGCATTGCGCGAACGGATTCTGACGGCTCTCGGCGAAGAAGGCGGGCAGCCGGTTTAGCGGACACCGATGGCCGGCCCGGAGGAATCGGCGGTCAGGCCAGGCCGGTCGGTCCGGTCGGCATGGTCTCGGCGGCGCGCGGGTGCGGGATCTCGGTGCCGTGGTGCGGCGCGGAGCCGTGGTCGGGCCGGCGCACGCTCACCACCCCGTCGACCACCAGGGTCTCCAGGACCGTCTGCGGCGACGTCGCGGGGCCGTGCACGACCGACCCGTCCGCCATCCGGAACGTGCTGCCGTGCCAGGGGCAGGTGATGCACCCCTCGGCGACGGTGCCGTCGGACAGCGGGCCGCCGAGGTGGCTACAGGCCTCGGTGAGCACCCGGACGTCCTGGTCGGAGCGCACGACCACGACCGGCACCCCGCCCACCACCCGGCGCACGGGCGTGTCCTCGGCGAAGTCGTCCAGCGGCCCCAGGTCGTGCCAGCCCTCGGGCAGCAGGTCGCGGTCCTGCTCGGTGTGGCTGACACCGCCGTTCAGGCTGTAGGCGATGTGGGCGCCCAGCATTCCGGCGACGCCCACCATGCCCATCCCCGCGAACCCCAGGGCCTTGCCCCAGCCCTGGCGGCCGCGGTGCCGGGCCACCGCAGAGGCGGCATAGAGCAGGACACCGCACTTGGCGCTGACGGCGTGCACCATGCCCACGCGCTGCTGGCGCGGATGCTGCTCGGCGAAGTCCAGCGCCCCGGCCGCCATCGCCGGCAGCGCGGCGGCCACCCCGAGGTCGATCAGCCCGAGCGCGGGCCGGCGGGTGCCGGGGAACAGGTCCAGCACGGTCGCCGACATCCAGGCGCCGATGGGCACCTGCACCAGCAGCGGGTGCATCGGGTGGCCCAGGTCCACACCGTGCAACGTGTCCGCCGCGCGCCCGGGCGGCACACGGCGGATCAGGGAACGGGCGAACGCCGCGACGGGGTCGAGCCTGGCGGAGCGTTCGATACGGCGGATGGCGTCTCCGATTTTCATGCGCGGGCGGCTACCCCGTCGTGCGCAACCGAACCGCGCGCCCCCGCGCCGGACGCGACCCGCGGAACACCATCGGGCATACCGGAATCATCACCCTGGGTAACTATAGTCGGATCTAGTGGGGTCGACGCCGCTGACCTGTGGTTTCGGTGGCTGTGACCGTTGCGGCCGCAGGCCGGGCGGCGGCTTCGCGCACGGGGCGTCCGAGGCCGTGTGTCCGCCCGGCCGCCACCCGGCGGGTCCGGGCCACGGGCACCGGCCGCGCCGGCCCGGCCGGCCGGCGGATCGGCGACGGTCCCGGCCCGGGACCGGGTGCCCGGCGCCGCCGCGCGGCCCGGCCGCACGGGCCCGACCACAGAGGTATGTGCTCGCCCGGTTCCACGGCCGATGGGACCGCTTACGCCAGGAGGTGGCGCGGTTGAAGATCGCGATGGTTTCCGGACACGCCGACCCGCACGCCGCTCTCGCGGGCAAGGACACCGGCGGGCTGAGCCTGCACGTCGCCGAGCTGTCGCGCGCGCTGGGCGAACGCGGGCACGACGTCATCGTCTACACCCGCCGCGCCCGCGCCAAGGACGCCGCCGAGACCGGGGCGGCCCCGGGCGTACGCGTCCGCCGCGT
>NZ_JBHSBH010000005.1:17835-32555 GCF_042650565.1 Nocardiopsis sediminis | reverse complement strand
GACGGGCTGGCCGAGCACGTGCCCGCCTTCGGTGAGTGGCTCGCCGACGACCTGGCCCGCGAACGGCCCGACATCGTCCACGCGCACTCCTGGACCAGCGGCATGGCGGCCCTGCGCGGCACCGCCGACACCGGCATCCCGTTCGTGCAGACCTTCCACACCCTGGCGTCGGCCGGGCGCCGCCCCGACACCGGCGCCGAGGCACCGTCGGCGGAGCGCGCCGAGGCCGAGCGCACCATCGCGCTCGCCTGCGCGCGCGTGATCGCCACCTCGGTCGAGGAGCGCCGTGAGCTGAGATCGTGGGGGGTGCCCGGCGACCGGATCGAGGTCGTTCCCCTCGGCATCGACACCGGCCTGTTCCGCCCCGACGGCCCCGCCGCGGCCCGCGGCGACCAGGCCCGCATCCTCTGCCTCGGCGGCCTGGGCCCGCGTGGAGGCATCGACACCGTCATCCGGGCGATGCCCATCGTCTACGACACCGACCTCGTCATCGCGGGCGGCCCGCCGGCCGCTGACCTGGACCGCGACCCCGACGTGGCGCGGCTGCGCGGCGTCGCCGACCGGGCGGGCGTGGCCGACCGCGTGCGGTTCGTCGGCAGGATCGCCCGCGCCGAGGTCCCGGCGCTGCTGCGCTCGGCCGACCTGCTCGTCAACGTGCCCTGGTACACGCCGTTCGGCATGGCCACCGTGGAGGCCATGGCCTGCGGCGTCCCGGTCATCGCCTCCAACGTCGGCGGGCACCGCGACACCATGATCCAGGACGTCACCGGCCGCCTCGTTCCGCCCGACGACCCGCGCGCGCTCGCGTTCTGGCTGCGGACCCTGCTGGCCGACCCGGTGCTCAAGGAGAGCTACGGCATCGCCGCCGCCGACCGCGCGATGGCCCGCTACACCTGGCCGCTCATCGCCCGCCAGACCGAGGAGCGCTACGAGCGCGTCCTCCTGGAGCGCCACGGCCCCCCTGCCCCCCGACGCAGCCCCGAGACCCGCGCGGCGGCGAACCGGAAAGAGAAGGAGAAGCAGGAGCAAGAGCAGGAGCAGGAGGAGGCGACGGCGGCGGAAGAGCCCACCGCGGCCAAGGGGGTGTGACCCGGTCGCCGTCGGCCCCGAACGGGGTGGTGGCGTCACCGTGGCAGGGGCCGGCGCCGCTAAGCGGTGGCGTTGCCGGAGAGGGCCGGTACCTCCGCACACCGGTGATCGGCGGGCATTATGCCGGGCGCAGAATGCGCCGCCTGCGCATGGTGGCGGTGGCCGTCCCGCATTACGGTGAAGGTGGATACGACCATCGGCACCGCCGACCGGCAGCGGAGGAAGACATGCACGAGCCCGTCCTGAGAGCCGTCCCCGACGAGCCCGTCCTGCGCCCCGTCCCCCGCGCGCCGCAGCCGGACCACGGCGCCGCCGGCGACCCGCTGATGCGCGACCTCGTCGGTGCCGCGCTGCGCCGGATCCGCCTGGAGCAGGGCCGGACCCTGCGCGACGTCGCCGACGCCGCCCAGGTGTCGCTGCCCTACCTGTCGGAGATCGAGCGCGGCCGCAAGGAGCCCTCCTCCGAGGTGCTCGCGGCGATCCACCGCGCCCTAGGCCTGCGCCTGATCGACCTGCTCGACTGCCTCCACCTGGAGATGGCCCCCGTTGCGCCGGCCCCCATGGCCGCGCCCGGGCCCGCCGCGTCGCGCTCCTTCGGCGGTCCGCAGGCCCTCATGCTCGCCGCCTGACCAGCGGCACGTCCCGGCCGTGTCCGTCCGGCGGGCGGTGCCCCGTGCGGCCGCGCGCCAACGACCGTCGGCCCGTGTGCGGGGCGGCCCGATGGACGGACCGCCCCGCACACGCCACGAGCCCGGATCGGTGGTCAGGACGCCCGGGCGGCCGGCAGCCGGGAGGTGACGAAGCCGTCGACCAGGCCGTACTCCTTTGCCTGCTGGGCGGTGAAGATCTTGTCGCGGTCGGTGTCCTCGCGCAGCCGCTCCGTGCTCTGGCCGGTGTGCAGGGACAGGATCTCCTCGATCTGGGCGCGGACCCGCATGATCTCCGCCGCCTCGATCTCCAGGTCCGCGGTCTCGCCGCGGGCCTCCGTGTAGGGCTGGTGCAGCAGCACCCGCGCGTGCGGGAGCATCGCCCGCTTGCCCGGCGCGCCCGCGGCCAGCAGGACCGCCGCCGCCGACGCGGCCTGGCCCATGCACACGGTGGCCACGTCCGCCTTGACGAACTGCATGGTGTCGTAGATGGCGGTCAGCGCCGTGGTCGAGCCGCCCGGCGAGTTGATGTAGAGCTGGATGTCGGTGTCGGAGCTCTCGTGGTCCAGGTGCAGCAGCTGCGCCATGACCACGTTGGCGACGCCGTCGTCGATGCTCGTGCCGATGAAGATGATCCGCTCCGACAGCAGCCGGCTGAACACGTCGAAGGCGCGCTCCCCGTCCGGCCGCCGCTCGACCACGGTCGGCACCGTGTAGGTCCCGCTCATTCCGCCGTCCCCTTCCCTGCTCCGCGCAGCCCCAGGCCCCCGTCGGGCCGGCCGAACCCGAACCGGCGGGCGGCCTCCCCGCCGATGTCGGCGGCGCTCTGGACCACCTTGTCGACGAACCCGTACTCCTTGGCCTGCTCCGCCGTGAACCACCGGTCGCGGCGCTGGTCCTCGGCGACCGTCTGCACGCTCTGCCCGGTGTGCTCGGCGATCAGGCGCTGCATCGTCTTCTTGGTGTAGTCGAGGTTCTCCGCCTGGATCGCGATGTCGGCGGCGGTGCCCTGGAGCCCGCCGGAGGGCTGGTGCATCATGATCCGGGCGTTGGGCAGGCTGTAGCGCTTGCCGTGGGTGCCCACGCACAGCAGGAACTGGCCCATGCTGTACGCCGACCCCATGACCAGGGTGGCCACGTCGTTGGGGATGAACCGCATGGTGTCGTAGATCGCCATGCCGGCGGTGATGGACCCGCCCGGGCTGTTGATGAGCAGCAGGATGTCGCGCTTGGGGTCCTCTTCGGCGAGCAGCAGCATCTGGCCGCTGATGCGGTTGGCCACGGCGTCGTCGACCTGGGTGCCCAAGACGACGGTGCGGCCGTGCAGCAGCCGCGACGCGATCTGATCATCGAGGGACGCGGCCGCGGCGGTCTCCGCGGCCATTCCCCGAACTTCCGAGAGCATCTCTTCCTCCTCGCCCGGCCCCCTGGCGGCGGACGCCCGTCCGCCGCGGCCGGTGACTCCACCCTGCGTCCGCCGGCGGGGTGCGGGCCACGGTTTCTGCCCTGCGGAGATCTGCCCCGGGCAGAGGCGACGAGGAGGGGATCGGCGGCGGCGCTCTCAGGGGCGGACCGGCAGCTCCGCGACCTCGGCGGCGCGGCGCACCACGTCGCGGAGCATGGCGGGGGTGAGGGTGTGCGTGGACATGTTGCGCTGGCTGGGGTGGTAGCTGCCGATCAGGCACACGTCGCGCTCGCCCTGCGGATCGGCGGCCAGCGCTTCGGCGCCGTGCCCGAAGGCCGGGCGCGGCCTGGGCAGCCGCCAGCCGGCGTCGGCCAGCACGGGCAGCAGCGCCTGCCAGGCGAATGCGCCGAGGACCATGACCGCCCGCAGGGTCGGGCCCAGCAGCTCCAGCTCGCGGGCGAGCCACGGACGGCAGGTGTCGCGTTCGGCCGTGGTGGGCCGGTTGTCCGGGGGAGCGCAGTGCACCGGCGCGGTGATCCGAACCCCGTACAGCACCATCCCGTCGTCGCGGTGCGTGGCCTGTGGCTGGGAGGCCAGCCTGGCATCGAACAGGGCGGCGTACAGGGCATCACCGGCCGGGTCGCCGGTGAAGGCGCGTCCCGTGCGGTTGCCGCCGTGCGCGGCCGGCGCCAGCCCGACGACCGCCAGCGACGCGTCCGCCGGGCCGAACCCGGGCACCGGCCGCGCCCAGTACTCCCAGTCCCGGAACGCCCTGCGTTTGACCCGGGCCGTCTCCTCCCGCCACGCCACCAGGCGCGGGCACGCCCGGCAGGTGGCCACCACCGCGTCCAGCTCGCTCAGCGAACCCATGCGGGGAGCCGCCCACGCGGGAAAGCCGGGTGCCTGCACCGAAGGACGTCTGCGGGGCATGCGGTACTCCTCGTCGATAGTCGAGGGGGCGCGGACCGCCCACACCGCCACCATGATCCGTGCAGCGGCGATCAAACCCATTGACGAGGGAATGACGCGGTGACTAGGTCTGCGGGCCGGGGTATCGGTAGACGGACCGGCGGAAGATGTATCTGCGTAGTTCGATATCAGACATCGCGGATAGTTCCCGATAAAGGCGCTCATTCCACGCGGCGCGCACCGCCGGTGCTTCATTCGCGGGCACTTTCGCGATGCGCGTCTCGTGCTGGTGGGTGGCGGAGAAGATCCGGTTGCCGCAGAGGTCCGGGGAATCGAGTTCGACGATCTCGACGCCGCGTTCCGCCGCCCACTCGCGGAGTTCGGGCATGGTGATCTGCTGGACGTTGGAGATCACGTGACGGTCCACCCTTCCAGCCGCTCCGTGCGTGTCGGTGACGCCGGGGCGGCGTGTTCGGGGCGCCGGGCCGATTTCGGCGGGTCGCCCACAGCCAGGGTGGCGACGACCTCAGCGAATCCACAGTGATCGATCGAATTTTGGAATTTCACGCACGATCATGGAATTCCTCGACTAGCATGCGGGAATGACTTCGACTCTCTTCTCTGAAGCCCTCACTCGGTTCCGAGAATTGGCGGGGCTGACACAGCTTCAACTTGCATCCCGGAGCGGTGCCGCGGCGTCCAGCGTGAACAGGTGGGAAAAGGGTGGGCTGCTGCCGAAACGGGATAACGCGGAGCGCTTGGACGCTGCTCTTGAGGCCCATGGGGAACTCATGGCAGCGTGGCGACGATCCACTAAGGGTGCCGTTCTTTGGGAGTGGGCACGTGATTTTGACTCCATCGAACGAGCCGCGTGGCAGCTCTCGATCGTCACTCCGTCCCTGGTTCCCGGCTATCTCCAGTGTCCGGAGTACGCAAGGCTCGTGTTCCGTGCGGGACAACCGCTCGTCCCTCCGGCGGAGCTGGAGAAGCTGGTCGCGCTTCGATGCGAGCGCCTGACGGAGCTTGAAGAATTGCAGGTGACCGCCGTGTTCCCTATCTCTGCGGTGGCGGGTCTCCCTGACAAGGTCCGCGCCAGGCAGGTCGAGCATCTTCGAGCTTGGGTCGCGACCGACCGCGTGATCCTTCACTTGGTCCCGGAGGGGACGACCCTTTTGGTTCCGTCGTCACCCTTGATGATCTTCACGCTGCGATCCGGGGAGCTCGCGGTCGTCAGCGATCACGCTGACGGTAACGTTGTGCACCAACCCGATACGCACGATCGGATCACGGCGCTGTACACGTCCGCAATGGCGGAGTCACTGCCGGTCACGCACTCACTGGAAGCGCTAGGGACCCTCTCATGACCACCTGGCATACGAGCAGCTACAGCCTCAATGGCTCCAACTGTGTGGAAGTCCGTCAGGCGCAGTGCGGCGCGGACGTCCGCGACACGTTCTACCGGGACGATGTGACGCTGTCGTTCTCCGCGTCGGAGTGGCGCGCCTTCCTGACCGAGGTCGACGGCCTGTAGAGGTGAGCCGACCGATCAGCACCACCACGCGCGGCCTTCCGCGCGTGGTCGTGCTGTGCGTGGCGGTCGTGGCGTACCTCCTCTGCGCGATCTGCCACACCACGATCCCGACTGCGTCCGCGGCGGACTCCGGACGCTCGGCCACGGCCACCTTTGCCGCGGATTTCGATCAGGCTGGGACTCCGCACGCATCCGGGCATGGGGATCGCGACACCGCGGCCGCCTGTGACGTCGGGGGATCGGCTGTCGTGCCCCGGGCCGGGGACGGGGTGGCGCCACTGCTATTGGCCCCTGCGGTCCTTGCGGTCACGGCCTGGGACGCCCCGCCGCTGCATTTCGGGCGGCCGGTGGCCGATGCCGGGGCGCGGCCCAGTGGGGCCCGGCTGCTCACCTCGCTCTGCATCCAGAGGGTCTAGGCCGCACCGAGCGGGAGCGCCGCCCGCCATGTGCCGTGCGCTCCGATCCGGTCCACCCCTTCCGCGCGGCGCCCCCTTCGTGTGCCGCGAGTCCCCTCCGGCCGTGGCCTCCGCGCCCGGCCCGTCTGATCTGGATGCACCATGACCAAGAACCTCGCCATCACCCTGGCGCTCATCGCGACCTCGGCCCTCGTCCTCGGCGCCTTCATCGTGCTGGCCGGGCGGTCCGCCCCGCCCGGTGACGCGGCCGGGGCCGGCGCGGCCCCCGCCTCCACCGCCCCCGAGGAGCTGCTGGTGCGCGAGGACAGCCACCACCTCACCGAAGCGCCCGACGCGGAGGTGACCGTGGTGGAGTTCCTCGACTTCGAATGCGAGGCGTGCCTCGCCCAGTTCCCCGTCATGGAGCGGCTCCGCGAGGACTACGACGGGCGGATCAACCTCGTCATCCGCTACTTCCCCATGCCCGGCCACACCAACTCCGAGACCGCCGCCACCGCGGTGGAGGCCGCCGCGCGGCAGGGCGAGCTGGAGGCGATGTACATCAAGATGTACGAGACCCAGGAGGAGTGGGGCGAGTCCGACGAGTCCAAGGCCGCGGAGTTCGCGGGCTTCGCCGAAGACCTGGGCCTCGACACCGAGCAATTCGCCGAGGACGTGGCCGACCCGGCGACCCTCGACCGGGTCCGGGCCGACTTCGAGGACGGCCGGGCGCTGGGCGTGCAGGGCACCCCCACCATCTTCGTCAACGGCCGCCAGACCGACCCGATGCCCTCCTACGCGACGCTGTCGTCGATGATCGACCGGGAGCTGTCGTGACCCCGCCCGCCGCCGTCACGCCCCCGCCCGACGCGACGACACCCGACACGACGACGCCCGGCGCCGGTGTGCCGGTCATCAGCAGGGCGCTGCCCTGGCTGCTGACCATCGGGGGCGCGATCGGCCTGGCCGCCGCCGGCGCCCTGCTCGTCGAGAAGATCCGGGTGCTGGAGAACCCCGGCCACGTCCCCGCGTGCAGCATCAACCCCGTGCTCTCCTGCGGCACGGTGATGGACACCCCTCAGGCGGCCGCGTTCGGCATCCCCAACCCCGTGATCGGGGTGGCCTGCTTCGCGATCGTGGCCACCGTGGGCACGGCGCTGCTGGCCGGAGGCGCCTTCCGGCGCTGGTTCTGGCTCGGGTTGCAGGCCGGGACCGTCTTCGGCGCCGGGTTCGTGCACTGGCTCATCTACCAGAGCCTCTACCGGATCGGGGCGCTGTGCCCCTACTGCATGGCGGTGTGGGCGGTGACCGTCCCGGTGTTCTGGTACGTCACCCTGCACAACCTGCGCGCCGGCCACATCCGCGTGCCGGCCGGGCTGCGCCGACCGCTGGACGCGCTGGCGCGCAACCACACCGTGGCCCTCACCGTGTGGGCGCTCGCCGTCATCGTGGCGATCGCCCACGCCTTCCGGGCCAACTGGGGCAGCCTGCTGTAGCGCACCCCGGACCGGGACGACGGTCGCGTCCCGGCCCCGCGCTCCGGCCCTGCCCTCCGGCCCTGCCCCCCTGCCCCGGCCCATGGTGTGCCGTGCCGGTGTACCGGCTACATGTCGGGTACGAGCTGCGCCCGCAGCTTCGCCAGCGATGCCGCCAGGGTGCGTGAGACGTGCATCTGCGACAGCCCGACGATCTCGGCGATCTGCGCCTGCGTCTTGTTCCCGGCGAACCGGAGCAGGACGATCTTGCGGTCGCGCGGCGAGAGCGTGGCCAGTGCCGGGCGCAGCGACGCGCGGTCCGCGACGCTCTCCAGCGCATGGTCCTCCTCGCCGAGCGTATCGCCGAGCGTCTTCTCCTCCTCGTCGGCCCCGAAGGGCACGTCGAGCGAGAGCGCGCTGTAGGCGGCCGAGGCGTCGATGAGCTCCAGTGTCTCGTCGACGGTCATCTCCAGCAGTTCCGCGATCTCGGCGACCGTCGGAGACCGGCCGTGCTCCTGGGCGAACGTCGAGGTCACCCGGTTGAGCTCCGGCCGCTTCTCCTGGTGCTTGCGCGGTACGCGGATGGCCCACGTGCGGTCGCGGAAGTGCCGCTTCACCTCGCCGGTCATCATCGGCAGGGCGTAGGAGATGAACTCCTTGCCGTAGTCGGGATCGAAGTCCCGGATGGCCTGGACCAGGCCGACGGTGACGACTTGACGGAGGTCCTCCTCGGGCTCCCCGCGGTTGCGGTACCGGCGCGCGATGCGCCGGATCACCGGAGAGTGCAGGTCGACCAGGGCACGGTAGATCTCCTCGTGCCGGGGGTCGCCTTTCTCGGTGCGGGCGAGCTCGTCGAAGAGCTCGCGGGTCGAGGCGTAGTACGCCTCGTCTGATCTGCCGCTTCGCGATGGACGCCGCGGAAGCGGGGGTGCGGTCTCTTTCCGGTTGCGGAGCGTGCTCGATGAGCGCATCGTGACGTTCCCTGCTTCTACGGAGTGGGACCGCCGATCACATGCCCTGGTGCGGACCGGCCCCCGCGGTCGTGCCGGGCGGCCGGGCTTGAGATCTGCCGGCGGATGAACAACGCATCCGGCGGTGATCGCAGGGACGCATGTGATGGCGTTTGAGGCCACGCTGTCGGACCTGCTGCACAACGTTTTCGACACTACGGGACGTGCCCGCTTGCGCCAACCCTGCAACCAAGCGATGGGGGAGCTTTTGCCCCCCCTTCGCATAACAGCCCCGGACCCGGGTATACGCCACGGACCGTCACCAATCCCCACGCAGGGTAGTCGTCGGGTCGTCAGCCCCTCTGCTCGGGACGTTCGGGGCCGGGCCGTTCGGCGGCGCGGCGGATGGCGTCCGGGGGCGGGGTCCCGGTCACCCGCGGCGCGTTCGCCGAGGGATCGGCCGCTTGCGGGGCCGCCGGGTCGGAGCGCAGGTTCTCCAGGCCGCCGTTGGACAGGTCGCCGAGCCGGATGATCTCGCGCGAGAACGCGTCGCTGGCGGCCTGCATCTGGATCTGCACCGCGCGGGAGAACGACTGGAGCCACGCCACCCGGCGCTCGATCTCCTCCAGGTCGGCGCTGTGCCGCGCCCCCGCACCGGCGGCTCCGGCGCGGTACTCTCTGACCGCGGCCTCGGCGGCCGCCTCGGCCTGGGAACGGGCCTCGGCCATGATGTCCTCGGCCTGCCGCCGCGCGTGCTCGGTCAGCTGGCGGCAGTACTCCTGTGCCTGGGCCACATAGGCGTCGGCCTGCTGCTGGGCGGCCGACAGCAGGTTGACGGCGTCGGCCGGCGGCCCGCTCGGCCGCGGCTCGGGGGGCGCGGACTGCTGTTCGCGGAAGCGCTGGCGCAGCCGTTCGATCTCCGACCGCAGGCTCATCCGCTCGGCGTCGCCGGCCGCGATGTCCTCGGCCACGCGCCCGATGAACATCCGCACTTCCTGCTCGTCGTAGCCGCGCCTGCCCAGCGACGCACGCGAGAAATCCTGGTTGCGCACGCGTTCGGGACTGAGCCGTGGCTGGGAGCGCCGCAGCGCCCCCGTGTCCTCGCGTGCAGTCACGAGATGCCTCCGGTTGATGTGGTGCTCGTGGTGAACTCCTCGACGTGGACGCGCTCGCGCGGCAGGCCGTGCTCGGCGAGGCGGTGCACGGATCCGGCCACCATGTCCGGGGAGCCGCAGACGTAGACGGACTCGCTGCGCCAGGGCCCGTGGCGCAGGGCCACGTCGACGGCGTCGCCGCCTTCGATGCCGTCCGAGGCGGCCTCGCGCGAGACGCAGGGGATGACCCGCAGCCACGGGTGCGCCTCGGACAGTGCACGCAGGGCGCGCAGGTCGTAGAGGGAGCGCACCGTGGGGCCGCCGGCGAACAGGTACACGCGGCGGTCCCCTCCCTCGGTCCGGACCTGGTCGATGATGGCCTTGAAGGGGGCGAGCCCGGTGCCCCCCGCGATCAGCACGGCGTCGTCGTGCCCGTTGAGGGTGAGGCGCTCGCCCACCGGCGGGCCCAGCCGCAGGGGGTCGCCCACCCGCACCCCCTGGACCAGGGTGGTGCTCACCGGGCCGCCGCCCACCACCCGCACGTGCAGGTCGATGGTGTCGTTGACGCGCGGTGCGTTGGCGGGCGTGTAGTAGCGCCACAGGTTGGGGCGCAGCGGGGTCTCGACCGCCAGGCTCTGGCCGGGGCGGAAGCCCAGGCGCTGGTGCGGCTCGATGGTCATGACCGCCAGGTCGGGCGCCCGCCGGTCGTGCGAGACGATGGTCGCGTCCCACCAGGGCGGGGTGTCCTTGGCCGCGGTGTCGGCGGCCTCGGTCATCACCTTGGCGACCAGGCCGTAGGCGTCGGTCCAGTCGTCGGCGAGGTCGGGGGTCCAGCGCGTCCCGAGGAAGTGGGACAGCGTGTGCAGCAGGGCCTCGCCGACCGCCGGGTAGTGCTCGGCGAGGACCGCGAACTTGCGGTGGTCGCGCCCGAGGTGCTGGAGGAAGGGGACCAGCTCGTCGACCCGGTCGACCTCGGAGACGATGCGGCCGAGGGCGCCGACCAGGCGGTCGCGCTGGTGGGCCATGCTCACCGGGAACAGTGAGCGCACTTCGGGGTGGGTCAGGAACAGCGACGAGTAGAAGAACAGCGGGACTTCGTCCCCGTACTGGGCGACCTGCTGCCAGCTGGTTTTCAGGCGCGTCACGTCCACGCTCGGGATCCTTCCCGGCGGCGGTACGGCGCGGTCTTCAAGCGCATGCTCGTGTCCTCATCGCCCCGCCGGGGCCGGTGGCGACCGCGATCGCCCGCGGCGTCCCGGAACGGTGGCGCGTCTGCGGTGGAATCGGACCTGTCACAACGGGTGCGCGGCGCCCGGAGGCCCTGGGAGGCGCAGGCGGCCCGAAGGCCCCGCGCGGTGGCCCGGGGCCGGAACCGCCGGCCTCCGGATGGGAGCGCGGCGCGGTCGGCTCAGTTCGCGGGGCCGCCGGGACGGGTGACGATGTCCCCGGCCAGCGGCGCGATGGCGGCGATGATCTCGCCCGTGGTGTCTTCGGGCACCCCGGCCTTCAGGAGGGCGTCGGTGAGATGGGCGGCGACGAGCTCGAAGTGCTCCCGACCGATGTTCAGCCCCGCGTGGACCTCCTTCATGCCGCGGCCGGTGTAGGTGACCGGCCCGCCCAGGGCCGCGGAGAAGAACTCGGCCTGGCGGCCCTTGAGGCGCGACATGTTCGTGCCGGTGAAGAAGCCCGCCAGGTGCTCGTCGGCCAGGACGCGGACGTAGAAGTCGTCGACAACGGCCTCGATGGCCTCGTGGCCGCCGATGCGGTCGTAGATGGTCGACGCAGGGTTCGCCATGGACGGACTCCTCGTGTGGGGCGTGGGGGGAGCGCGGAGCGAACGCGGTGGATGATCGCCGGTTCGAGCGATGACCATACGACGCCGGTTCCGTGCGGTCAAAGGTCCGGGAAGCACCTTCCCCGACGGCGTTCCGGGCGCCGTGGCGGCCCCGCGGAGCCGGTGCGCGGCGCCGGCCCGGCCGCCCGGCCGGGGCGGCGCGGGGCCCGCGCCCGGCGGCCGGCGGCCGCGCCGTCCGGCGGGTCACCGCACGTCACCGGCGTGGTGAGAGATCAGGGGGCGCGGGGTGGCGGCCCGCGGCCGCACCGCGTAGCGCGTGATGGGACCCGATTCGCCGTCGTGTCCGAAACCCGCGACGGGATGCCGCGCGGGGGATTCCGCGGCCTGGAATGGACCGTGTGTCACACCGGTACACGTTCGGGTCTTTGGTCCTTGTTTCTGGCGGTCCGTGTCCCCCTGCGTCCACCGGTCCGCCCCTCCGGCCCCCGCGCCCCGCGGCCATCGGACCGGCCCCGGCCGTTCCGGGCGGGCAGGAGCCGCAGGGCCGATGCGCACGCGCACGCTCCGCCACGCCACCGCGACCTTCGGTGGCATCGCGGAATCGGGACGTTGGTCCCCCACCGCGCGCAACCCGCCCGCAGGCGCCCGATCCGCCCGCGACGGGCCCGGCGCCGGTGGGGAGGGGCCTCCGCCCTCGGGAGGGGCCCGTGACGGGCGCACGGCCGCGACGGGGAGGCGACCGCACATGCTCCGGCCGGCGGCCGACCGAGTACCGTGTGCCGGTGACCACCGAGGAACGCATCGCCGATGACTTCGCCCGAGTGGGCATGGACGCCTGGCTCCACGTGGCCGACCTGGACCGCAAGGACCCCGGCGACGGCGAGATCGCCTGGAGGGCCGACGAGCGCGTGGTCATCGCGTCGATCGCGCAGATCCTGACGGTCCTGGAGTTCTGCCGCCGGGCCGAGGCCGGGCGGATCGACCCCACCGAGCGCGTCGTGGTCGGCGCCGCCGACCGGCTGGACGGATGGGAGACCGCGGGCTTCGCCGACGACGTCGAGATGTCGCTGCGCGACCTCGCCCACTCCGCCATGTCGGTCAGCGACACCACGGCCGCCGACCTGCTGCTGCGCCGGGTCGGTCTCGACGCCGTGCGGTCGCTCGCCACCGAGCTCGGGCTGAAGGACACCCGCGTGGTCGGCGGGCCGCGGGAGCAGCTGGAGTCCATGCTCGCCGATGTCGGCGCCCGCGACGACGCCGACTTCGCCCGGATCTACCCCACCCTGGGCGAGGACCGGGTCCGCTCCCTGCGCGTGCTCGACCCCGAGGCCGCCACCTCCGCCACCCCCCGCGACATCACCCGCCTGCTCGCCATGGTCTGGCGCGACGAGGCGGGCCCGGCCGCGGCCTGCGCCACTGTGCGCGCCCATATGGCCAGCCAGATCCTCTGGACCCGGCTGGCCTCCGGCTTTCCGCCCGGGGTGCGCATCGCGGCCAAGACCGGCACGCTGCCGGGGCTGCACATGGAGGCCGGCGTCGCCGAGTTCCCCGACGGCGGCCGGTACGCGATCGCGGTCTTCGCCGCCACCCGGTCGCTGGAGACCCGGCGCATCGACGTCGACCTCGCCATGGGCCGGGCCGCCCACACCGCAGTCGAGGCGCTGCGCGCACGCTGACCACCGCCGGCTCCGGCCTCAGGCGGCACCAACGTCTCCCGGGGCGCCGGCTCAGGCCACGTAGACCGTCCCGCCCTCCTCGCGGGCGCGCAGGGCCCCCGACAGCCGCGGCGACAGCGCCGGGTGGAGCATCCCCACCGCCGCGTCGGGCTCGACGAAGGCGTAGCCGTCGAGCTCCTCCTCCTGCAAGGTGATCGCGACGCCGGAGTGGACGCTCCCGCAGTCGAACACGAACGAGCAGAACGGCTTGGGCCGCTGCCCCCGCGGCGCGCTCCACTGCAACGCCAGCAGCGCGCCCGGGGTCCGCTCCAGCCCGACCTCCTCGGCGACCTCCCGCCGGCAGGCCAGGTGCGGGGCCTCGCCCTCCTCCACGATCCCGCCGGGCAGCGTCCAGTGCTCGCGGTAGTTGGGGTCGACCAGCAGCACCCGGCCGGACTCGTCGGTGATCAGCCCGAAGGCGGCCAGGTAGGCGGTGGGCAGCGACGCGAACCACTGCTCGGGAGGGAGGAACTGTTGCGGCATAGGGGCAGCGTATGAGGCGGCGGCGGCAACGGCGACGCCCGGGTGTCCCCCCGGCGTGCCGCCCGCCCGCCCCTGATCCGGCCGCCCGGCCGGCCGACGGCGACGAAACCCTGGCGCGGGAGACCAGGGACCGCACCCGACCGGCACGATTCGTGTCATCCCACCACCTAGACTGGGCGTCTCCCTGGCAGACGATCCCGGAGACGCCCACGCTGCGCCCGGTACGCCCGGATGTGGCTACGATCGCAGGGATTCCACGACACGGCGGCGAATGCGGAGGTTCAGACGTGGGCCCACTGGAGCACGGCGACCCGGACAGGATCGGCCGGTACCGGCTGATCGGGCGGCTGGGCGCCGGAGGCATGGGTCAGGTGTACTTCGGCCGCTCCGCCGGCGGGCGCGCCGTCGCCGTCAAGCGGATCCACCCGCACCTGGCCACCGACTCCTCCTTCCGGGAGCGCTTCTCCCGCGAGGTCACCGCCGCCCGCCAGGTGAGCGGGGCCTTCACCGCCCCGGTCATCGACGCCGACCCCGACGGCGACGTCCCCTGGCTGGTCACCTCCTACGTGCCGTCGCTGCCCCTCGACGACGCCGTGCGCGACCACGGCGGCCTGCCCGAGCCCACCCTGCGCGTCCTGGCGGCGGGCCTGGCCGAAGCCCTCACCGAGATCCACCGGGTCGGCCTCATCCACCGCGACCTCAAGCCCGGCAACGTCCTGCTGGCCGAGGACGGCCCCCGCGTCATCGACTTCGGCATCGCCCGCGCCGCCGAAGGTACCGCGGCCACCCAGTCCATCATCGGTACCCCCGGGTTCATGTCGCCCGAGCAGATCCAGGGCGAGCACCTGACCCCGGTCAGCGACATGTTCGCCTTCGGCGCCGTGCTCGTCTTCGCCGCCGGCGGCGTGGGCCCCTTCGGCCAGGGCGCCATGCCCACCATGGTCATGCGCATCATCCAGCACGAGCCCGACCTGTCGGCCGTCCCGCCCTCGCTCCAGCGCATCGTCGCGGCCTGCCTGACCAAGGACGCCCGGCGGCGCCCCGGCCCCGGCGACGTGCTCGACGCCCTGGGCGACGTCCCCATCAGCGACTCCTGGCTGCCCCCGCACGTCATGAGCGGCGTGCGCGCCCAGGTCGCCAAGGTCAACGCCGCCCTCAGCGGCGCCCCCACCAGCGCCGGGGCGACCGAAGCCGGGGGCGGCGCCACCTCGGTCCTGGGCGCGGCGGCGGCC
>NZ_JBHSBH010000005.1:0-17827 GCF_042650565.1 Nocardiopsis sediminis | reverse complement strand
CCGGCGGTGCCGCGGCCGCCCACCTGCTCGGCAACGACCAGGCCACCCGCGCCGCCACCCAGGCCGGCGCCGACTCCACCGCCGCCATGGGCGCCCAGGCCGACCGCACCGCCCAGTACCCCCAGCAGCCCACCGGCGGCTACGGCGACCCCGGAGCGCACCCCAAGACCGCCGTCTACGGCCAGGACGCCGCGGCCGCATCTCCGCCCACCGCCGCCATGCCGGGACAGGGGGGCGACGCCTACGCCGATCTGTACGGCGGCTCGCGGCACGGCGCGGACCAGACCCGCCGCGGAGCCGATGCCGAGCGGCGCCGCCAGGAGGCCGACGAGCTGCGCCGCCGCCAGGAGGAGCAACGCCGCCGGGAGGAGCGCGAGGAACAGCGGCGCCGCCAGGAGGCCGAGCGGGCCCACCGCGAGCGCCTGCGCGCTGAGGAGCAGGCCACCCGGCGGGCCCAGGCGCAGTCGCGCCGCGCCGACCAGCCGAGCCTGTGGAGCTTCGTGAAGCTCATCCCGCTGCTGATCATCCCGATCATCCAGATCCCGCTGGGCTGGGGCGCCTCCTACGCCTGGATGTGGTTCACGACCGAGTCGGGGGTGTGGACCGGGCAGCCGTTCTACTACACCACGATCCTGTCGGCCGACGGCTTCTTCCAGGCGCTGTTCCTGGGCTACTTCCTGCTGAACAACTTTGTGGCGCTGGAGTACCTGATCCGCTCGCTGCGCACCGGGTTCGTCACCGGCATCCTGCTGGCCGGGGCCGTGGTCGCCGCCACCAACGGGGCGCTGTACTACAACGGGTTCTTCGGCTGAGCCCGGCCCCGCCGCCCATGACACAGCGGGCGGCGGGGCGATGACGTGAACGTGCCCGGCCGGGGCTTCCCGGCCGGGCACCGTCGTTCTCGGGGACCGGCCGTCCCCGGGAGGCGGGGATCGTCGGCCCGTCCCGTTATTCGGGCAGGTCGGCGCTTTCCAGGAGCCCGGTCAGGCCGTCGGTCCGGTAGTCGTCGACGATCAGGATCTCCGATTCGGGCAGCAGCCAGTAGCGCTGCTCGTAGTAGCGCGTGGGGCCGTCGGTGCTGACGCCGTCGCCTTCGGCATCGGTGCACGGCACGTTCCAGACGCGGTAGAAGGCGTTGCGCTCGCCGATGGCGGCCAGCGTCTGCACCTCGTCGGCCGGCTCCGACTCCGCCGTCTCGACCGAGGGGTCGCAGGTGTAGGGCTCGGCCCACGGGGCGAACGGGTCGTTCTCGGTGAGCCGTCCGGCCCCGAAGCCGGTGCCGATGCCGCCGGGGCCGAGGATCTTGAGGTGCGGGCACTCGTAGTGCCCGCCCCACCAGTCGGGCCTCCCGCACGGGGTATCGGGGTCGGTGCCCACCAGGAGCCACTCGTCCTCCACCGGGGAGGCCGCCCCGGCGCCGTCGAACTCGGTGGTCTCCCGGGTCACCTCCCAGGACCCGGGCAGCTCCAGGGTCAGGGCGCGGAACTCGACGGTCTGGGGGCCGTTGTCCTCGGCCTCGCCCCATTCGGCGCCGGCGAGGATGTCGTCCATCGCGTCGATGCCGTAGTTGTCGACGACGAGGATCTCCTGCTCGGCCAGCAGCCAGGTGCGCTGATCGAGATAGCGGGTCTCCAGGGGGATGCTGGTGTCGCTGAAGTCGGGGGAGTACATGCAGGCCAGCGAGCCGGTCGAATAGGAGGCTTCGGCGTCTCCCACGGGCCGTTGCGCGTGCTCCCAGTCGCCGTCGCCGCGGTAACGGTCGTCGTCTTGGGTGTACGTCTCCTGGCCCTCGGGGCAGCCGGGAACCTCGCTGGCGGGGTAGTACATGCCCTCGGTGCCGCCGGCGGTGTCGTCGACGCGCCCGTAGCCGACCCCGCCGTACTCGATGCCGGCCGGGCCGAGGACCTTGATGAACTCACACCCCTCCGGCGGGGCGTGGGCGGCCCAGGTCGCTTCCCATTCGACGCCGTCGCAGCCCTCCTGGCCGCCGGGGTAGAGGACCATCCACTCCTCGGTGGGGCCGTTCCCCTGCTCGCGCGGCCCGCCGAACTGGCTCATGACGGTCTCGGCGGTCCAGTCGTCGGGGATCCAGACGGACATGCCGCGGAAGGAGACCTCCTGGCCCTCGCGCTCGGGGGAGGGGGAGGCGGCGGGCTCCTCGGCGCCGAGGGGCAGGATCGGCTCCCCGGTGTAGAGTCGGCCGCCGATCCAGCCCCCGGTGACGACGGTCGTGGCGGTGACGCCGGCGACGATCAGCGCGGTGGCCTTGCTCATCCCGGCGACGGTGCCCGCCCCCGCTGCGGCGGCACCCGCTCCCGCACCGGCCGCGCCCGCGCCCGCGGCACCGGCGCCTGCCGCGCCTGCGCCCGCGGCGGCGGTCCCGGCCATCCCCGTCGCCCCGGCCGCGCCCGCGGCCGCCGCTCCGGTCGTCATGCCGCTGACCACCGCGGCCGAGCCCGACAGCAGCGCCACCGATCCGGCGGCGGCCACCCACGGCCCGAACCCGCGGCCGACGTCGAAGCCGGTCCACGCCCCCGACAGCATCGAGCGCAGCTGCGTGCGCGCGGCGCCGGAGTCCTCGGGGGCGTCGTCGCCGGAGAGTGCCAGGACCTCGCGGAACGCCTCGCCGGCGTCGGGCCGCTCCTCCGGGGTGGCCGCAAGGGCGCGCGTCACCAGCGGCAGCAGGTTCTCGGGGACGCCGTCCAGGTCAAGGGCGGCCGCGCGGGTACGGGCGATCAGGGTCGCGGTGTCGCCGGACCCGAACGGGCCGTGCCCGGTCGCGGCGTAGACGACCAGCCCGCCCCAGGCGAACACGTCGGCGCGCGGCGTGGCCGCCGCCCCGGACAGCCGCTCGGGGGCGATCCAGCCGGGCGTGCCGTACACGCCCGCCTCGGCGTCGCGGTCGCCGGTGCCCCGCGCGATACCGAAGTCGAGGACCCGCGGGCCGGTGGGGGACAGCATGATGTTGGCGGGCTTGACGTCGCGGTGCACGACCCCTGCCGCGTGGACCGCGGCCAGCGCCTCGGCGGTACCGGCGGCGAAGGATCGCAGGGCGTCGCCGGTGAGGACGCCGCTGCCGCGGACGTGCTCGCTGAGGGTGCGGCCGGTGACGAACTCGGTGGCCAGCCAGGGGCGCTCGGCGCCCGGTGCGGCCCCGAGGAACGCGGGCGCGCATTCGGCGTCGACACGGCTGAGCAGGTCGACCTCGCGCGCGAACTGGGCGCGGTAGGCGGGGTCGGCGGCGTGGCGCGGGTGGATGACCTTCACCGCGATCTGGCGTCCGGCGGCGTCGAGCGCGCCGTAGACGGCGCCCATGCCGCCCTCGCCGACCCGGCCGACCAGCTGGAACGGTCCTATGGCGAGCGGATCGCCGGGGACGAGCGGGGAGAATCCCGTGGGAAGGGGGTGGCCGCCGGGGCCGGGGGTACCTGGGGTGGGGGGTGTCATGGTCGTCGTTCCGTCGGTCCAGCCGGGGGAGGGGTTCCCCGCGTGCGACAGAACTATCCCATCTGCGCATTCACCCGACAACGCAGGTCAGCCCGGTCGGTTCCGTTCAGGACCACCGCACCGGCCGCGCGGTGGTGCGGCCGCGGCACGGATCGGAGGCGGTCGCGGTCATCGTCGCCGATCTCCGGCGGACTCGGGGGTCGGATCCATGGAATCGGAAGCATCGTCGCATCTCAGGGGAGCCTCCGCGGGCGACCGGGCGCCCGGTCGCCCGGTCGCCCGTGACGCGCGGACGCTCACGTGAGGGTGTCGCGGAGCCGTGCGAAGGTCTCGGCCAGCTCGCGCAGCGCCGTGGCGGCGGTCTCGTCCTCCCCGGTGACCAGCGGGCGTTGCAGGGAGCCGATCAGCCGGGCCTGCTCGGTCAGGACCTCCGCGGGTCCGGGACGGCCCGCCCGCTGGAGGCAGGCGGCGGCATCGGCGCGCCGGCGGGCTCCCACGCGCACGGCGAAGTGGATGAGGTGCCCCCGCAGGTCGGAAGGGCAGCCGGCGGCCACGGTCGAGGCGAGCCCGGCCGCCGCCCGCTCACTGGAGCGGCCCCCGGCGTCCAGTCTCGCCTTCGCCCGGGCGAGGGCGACCGCCAGGGCGTCGCCGTCGGCGACGGCCCGCACCCGCCGCAAGGAGGACCGCATGGTGAAGGGCGCGCCGTAGGACAGGGGCGCGCGCCATGCGGCGAGCAGATCGGCGATGGCGATGCGCGCGTAGGGGTAGCCCTGCGGATCGTGGGCGGTCACGCCGTCGCGGTCGAAGTCGAGGACGACCAGGTAGTGATCGGCGCCGATCGGCCCGGACATGCCGGGCTGGTGGCGCAGGTGGCCCATCTCGACCGGGCCGACCATCACCGGCCCGCTCCGCAGCGCCGAACGCAGCGTGCCGAGCGCATTTTCCTCGCCGCCGCATTGGACCTTGAACGCCGTCCAACCGAGAGCATCGAGCGCCTCATCGATTCCGATTTCGGGGTCCCATCCGGGGGTGTCGAAAAACGGTATTCCGTCGACGGTCTGCATTCCGAAAGGGCTGCCCGTAACCGTCTCCAGCAGGTCAGTGTTCGGGGCGTGGTCGCCCATCAGCATGGCGATGGAGTTGGAATAGCAATAGGGTCCAGAGCCGATATATGGAAATGATGCGGTACGCGGAACGGTCGTGAATTCTCGGTCCATGACCGTAAGGTGGCATTTTTCGGCCTAATTGGCAACCGTGTCCGTGGCACTCGCGGCTTCCGCTACCGCGGAGCGGGCGCCGCGGTGAGAGTGCCGTCGGGCGTGCGGTCGACGGTGACGCCGAAGGGGTGGCCGCCGGGGGCCGGATCATCCGAACGGCCCCGTGGTTGGCCGGGTGCGGCAATTTCGCCCGAAACGCGCGTGGATCGCCGAAACGATGGCACGCTTACGATCGGTGGCGACGGCGATGCGGTATGGGATCGCGACGCCGAATCGCACGATCACGCGCACGTGGAAGACGACCCCCCGGAGAGGCGTGTATGACCGTGGAGGCAACGGTCCTGGCCATGGCCAAGACCGTCGGCACGCAGGCCGGTCGTCTGTGGCTGGCGCACCGGTCGGCCGAGGACGACCGCTACAAGGACCTGACCGAGCTGATCCGCGTCAACTTCCGGGACGGCATATCGCGCCGGAAAGTCGAGCACCAGATCGACGGGATCGCACTCGCCGTCATGGAACGGCTGCAACCGCTGTGCGAAGGCGAGCTGCGCGGCCTCCAAGAGGAGGACAAGGCGTCTGTCATCGCCGAGGTCACCGAGGCTCTGCGCGAGGCGGACCTCTCCGACGCGGTCGTACTGGGTGCCGACGCCGACGCGGTCAAGCTCGCACGCGATGTGCGTGCGCGCATACCACGCAGAGACCTGAGCTTCGAGCTGGGCGAAGCCGGGGCACGGCTGTTCGACGTCCTCCTCATGGAGTGCTGCGATTGCCTGGTGCGGATCGTGATGGAGCTTCCCCAGTTCGGGCCGCGCGCCACGGCGGAAACGCTCACGCGCCTGTCCGGGCTGTCCGATCAGGTCGCGATGGTTCTCGCGCGGATGCCCCCGCGTTCCCTGGACGCGCCTGAGGGCGCCGACGATGACGAGGAGTTCGGGCGCCGCTATGCCGAGCACATCAGCCGGGTCCTGGACCATGTGGAGCTGTTCGGGGTGCGGGTGCGGCGCTACCGTCCCCAGACCTCGCTGAGTGTGGCCTACATCAGCTTGAGCGTGTCCGGCGACGGACTCCGCCGAACCTCCACGCCGGGCATGGACCGGTTGGCGGGGCATCTGTCCTTGGCCGGTGAGCGGTGGGATGAGGCCGAGCACGGCAGCAACGCCACGGTGCGCGTGGAGACGGCGTTAGGCGACAAGCACCGTACGCTGATCCGGGGCGAGGCCGGGTCGGGCAAGAGCACCCTGCTGCGGTGGCTGGCGATCACCGCCGTGCGCGAGGGCTTCGATGCGGATCTGGCCGGCTGGAACGGATGCATGCCCTTCCTGGTCAAGCTGCGCAGCCACGCTGATGGCGATCTGCCCCGCCCCGAGGACTTCTTGAACGGGACGGCGGATGCGCTGACCGGACTGATGCCGCGGGGGTGGGTGCACCGGCGGCTTAAGTCCGGGAAGGCGCTGCTGCTCGTGGACGGAGTCGACGAGCTCCCCGGTTCACAGCGTCGGAAGGTGCCGGGGTGGCTGCGCGACCTGCTGTCCGCCTTTCCCGGGGTGCGCGTGGTGGTCACCAGCCGCCCAGCCGCCGCCAGCGCCCGCTGGCTGGCCGGGGAGGGGTTCGCCACCGCTCACCTGGAGCCCATGGCCCCGGGCGACCTGCGGGCGCTGATCCGGCAGTGGCACCAGGCGATCGGTGACACCGAGCACCTGCCGTGCGCGGTCGAGGAGCTGCCCGGCTACGAGGGGGCGCTGCTGGCGCGGCTGGAGAGTGCTCCGCACCTGCGGGCGCTGGCCGCTACCCCGCTGCTGGCCGCAATGCTGTGCGCACTCAATCTGGACCACGCCACCCGCTTGCCCCGCGACCGCATGGGGCTGTATGCGGCCACCCTGGAGATGCTGCTGGACCGGCGCGACGGCGAACGCGACATCCCCTCCTTCCAGGACGTGGACCTCGACTACACCCAGAAGCTGCGCATCCTCCAGGACCTCGCCTGGCGCCTGTCCACCTCCCACCGCAGCGAGCTGCCCAAACCCGTGGTCCTGCGCGGGATCGAGGAGAAACTCGCCGCCATGCCGCAGGTGGAGGGAACCCCCGAGGCCGTCGCCGACCACCTGCTCCAGCGCAGCGGCGTGCTGCGCGAACCCGTCGACGGCCGCATCGACTTCGTCCACCGGACCGTCCAGGAATACCTGACGGCCCAACAGGCCGTCTACGACCACGACATTGAATACCTCATCGACCGCGCCCACCAGCCCGGATGGCGCGAGACCATCATCATGGCCGCCGGACACGCCAACGGACCCCAACTGACGGAGCTTCTGACCGGCATCCTCGCGCGAACCACCGACGGCTCGCGCCGCGCCCGCTACATGAAGCTCCTCGCCGCCGCCTGCCTGGAGACCGCCCCGACTGTACCGGTGGAACTCCGCCAGCAGGTCCACGCGTGCGTCGACGACCTCGTACCTCCCCGGGAAAAGAACACCGCCCGCTCCCTCTCCACCGCCGGCGACGTCGTGCTGGATCGGCTTCCAGCAACCCTCGACGGGCTCACCGCCGCTCAAGCGGCGGCAACCGTGCACGCCGCCGCCCTCATCAACGGCCCGCGAGCGCTGAGGAGACTCGTCGGCTACCGCCACGACCCCCGACCCGGAGTCCAGAGAGAACTGCAACGGGCGTGGACCTACTTCGACCCTGACGAATACGCACGACGTGTCTTGGTCGACGCGCCATTGACCGACACGATCGTTCGCGTCGCCACCACTGCGCAACTCCCCTTCTTGCGACATTTGGCGAATATTCGGAAATTGTTCGTGGAAGTCGCTCCCCTTGACGACCTGTCTTTCCTTGATGATGTGCAGGGTTTGGAGAGCATTGGATTTTACGAGGTTCCGGCGCCTGATATCTCGCCGCTGCTTCATCACGCAGAAACGCTCCATGATATCTCCGGTGCGCTGTTCCAGGAAACCGCATCCAGGATATTCGCCGAGCTTCCGATGCTCCGTTCTCTAAATGTCGGGTTTGACGGACTGCGGGATATTAATTTTGTGGACGATTTGCCGCAGTTGGAAGAATTGACCATTCGCGGATTGGATGGTGTCCGCGATTTCTCTCCGATTTCCAGACGGCAGAATCTCGTCTGTCTTTGGCTTATGGATTGCAATCATCTGGTTGATGTAACCCTCCTTCCCCTTGGTGATCAGATGAGAGAGCTGGGGATATATGGTTCCCGATTATCCTGTGGACTGGCGGATATCGTGGCTCAAGCGCCACGGATCGAGCGGCTGAATATCGCCGACTGTCCGTGGATATCCGATATTGAACCGTTGTCTCGTTTGCGGCTTAAATCGTTGGTTATCGGTGGTCGGGTTGACGATATCGGCCCCCTTGCGACGCAGCACCAGCTCGCCGTTCTCATTCTGATTGATTCCGGAGTGGAGGACCTCACGCCGCTGTCTGGCCTGCTCCAGCTGGAGCAGGTCAATCTGGGGAGATGTCGGAACCTCACGGACCTGGCTCCCTTGGCTTCTCTCGGGAAGCTGGACACTCTGGTTCTCACTGATGCGCGGCCCGGACTCGACCTCGCTCCCCTCGCCAGGCGCAGGGGTGTGAGAATCCGTATTCGCGCTGGGCAGGATGTGAGAAACCGTGAATTAGTCCGAGGATCAATAATAGAAGAAATCCCATGAATCTCTGGCAGCTCACTCTCGCTGGAACTGATATCGCCCAGTTCTCGATGACTGCTCGTCGTCGGGTCCGCTGCGTCACGCTCAGGGCGGGTTGGTGGCCGACACGGTGAGCATTCCGTCGGGGGCGCGGTCGACGGTGACGCCGAAGGGGTGGCTGACGCGGTCGAGGGTCGCCCTGAGCCAGTCGGCGTCGGTTGCCAGGGCGGATTCGAGGCGGAGCCTGCGGGCGCGCAGGGGGATCATGCGCAGCGACACCAGGTTGCCGCGCTGTGCGTCGACCGAGGCGAGGTAGACCAGGCGGAGGTCGTCGCGGAAGCGCGCGTATCCGGGGATGCCCTCGTAGTCGTTGACGGTGTCACCGCAGCCGTAGAGGATCAGCCGGTCCCGGTACACCTCGATCGGGCGGGGGTGGTGGGAGGAGTGCCCGTGCACGAGGTCGGCCCCGGCGTCGACCAGCGCGTGGGCGGTCTCCACCAGGTCCGGATCGATGTCATAGCCCCAGTTCGACCCCCAGTGGACGGAGACGACCACGACCGCTCCGGCCCGCTTCTGCTCGCGTATCCGGTCGGCCAGGCCGTCGTCGTTGTCGGCGTCGGCGTCCGTCCCGGCCCGGTCCCGTAGGACCTGGACACCCGGCCGATCGGCGGTGGCGGCCCAGTCGGGTGGGATGCCGCTCGAGGCCATCCCGCAGGAGAACACCGCCACGCGCCCACCGGCGGTGGTGATGACCGCGGGGCGCCGCGCCTCCTCGGCGTCGCGTCCGGCGCCCACGCCGCGCAGTCCTGCGGCGGCGAGTGCGTCCAGGGTGTCCAGCAGCCCTTGGCGGCCGAAGTCCAGCACGTGGTTGTTGGCCAGCGCGCACGCGTCGGGTCGCAGGGCGCCGAGCGCCGGCAGGTTCTCGGGGCTCATCCGGTAGTGCACGGCCTTGCCCGATGCGAACCCGCTGCTGCGGGTCACGCTTGTCTCCAGGTTGATGAGCCGGACATCGGGGGCGAAGCGCTCGGCCGCGGCTAGGACGTCGCCCCACGGCCAGTCGAAGCCGGCCGGGCGGGGGACCGGGCCGTGCGCCGCCTCGGCCAGCGCCACATAGCCGCGCGCGTCGTCGGAACCCGGCTCCCGCAGAAGGGGGTCGAGGGGGTGGGGGAGGATCTGGTCGATGCCGCGGCCGGTCATGACGTCGCCGCAGAGCATCAGGCTGACCTCCTCCCGGCTCTGAAGGGCCGGGGCTCCATCCGCCCGCGTGGTGCGGGCCCTGGTGGGTTCCTGTTTCATCGCGCACCGCCCTGGCTCGGCAGGGTCTTACGCGCGCTCCGCAGGCGTTTTACTTCTCGGCCAGCCCGGCCGCGAAGATCCTGCGCCCTTCGGCGCGGATGTTTGCTTCGGCGTTCTCGTCCCGGTCGTGAGCGGCCCCGCAGGAACAGGTCCATGACCGGATACGCAAGCCCTCGACACCCTTGGGGCCTTCGATGCTGCCGCACGCGGAGCACATCTGCGTACTCGCGAACCAGCGGTCCACCTTGGCGAAGCCGCGCCCGTAGCGGGCGCACTTGGCCTCCAGGGTGCGGGCGAACATGCCCAGCGACTGGTCGTGGACGGACTTGGCGCGCCGGCCCTTCCTCGATCCCATGCCCTTCACGTTCAGGTCCTCCACATAGACCGCTTGGCTGTCGCGGACGATGCGGGTGGTCTTCTGCTCGATGAAGTCGCGGCGCTTGTCCGCGATCCGGGCGTGGATCTTCGAGACGGCAAGCTTGGCCTTCCTGCGGTTGGACGATCCAGTCTCGGCGCGGGACAGCCTGCGCTGGGCACGGCGGAGCTTCTTCTCCTGGCGGCGGAAGAACTTCGGGGAGCTGATTTTCCGGCCCCGCAGTACTGCGTAGGTGGACAGGCCCAGGTCGATCCCAGTCTCGGTTTCCTCCAGATCGAGTTCCGGAAGAGGCGTGTCCTGGGTTTCGACCACGAACGACGCGAAGTAGCGGCCCGCAGCATCCTTGACGATCGTGACCGACGACGGCTCCGAGGGCAGCGGACGCGACCACCGCACCGGCACATCCCCGAGCTTGGCGACGGACAGGCGGCCGTTGTCCTGCAGCTTGAAGCCGTTGCGGGTGAGCCGGATGGACTGCCGTCCCGACTTCTTCTTCATCTTCGGCGGGCCGATCCTGGGCCCCCGCCGTATGCCTCGCTTGGAGGCGAAGAAGTTCCGGTAGGCGGTGTGCAGATCCCTGAGAGACTGGACCAGTGCCACGGATGGGGCTTCCCGCAGCCATTCCCGCTCGGGGGTATTCTTCGCCGCGGTGATGACCGTTTTCTGGAGAGTGCCGTCGGAGATGTACGCTTCGCCGTCGTGCCAGGCCGTCCGGCGTTCGCGTAGCCCGTCGTTGTAGACCACGCGCGCGCATCCGAAGAAGCGCGCCAGATCCCGCCGCTGCGAAGGTGTCGGGTAGATCCGCTCGTTGTAGCGCAGTTTCACGGCTCACCTCCCCGGACCGGTCGCGATCAGCATGCATGGACTCTACTCCGCCTTGGTGACCAATTCTCGGCTTTCCTGTTTTCTTCTGCGGAGCGTTCTGGCTGTCCCAGCCCTGAAGGACCGGGTTTGCGCCAGGGGATCGGGCCGCCACGCCATTCACTCTGCCAGGGGCGGGGCGGGTGCGAGCGCCGCCATGCCGAGGGCGCCGCACGCCGCAACGGGCTGACCACCGTGCGTGCGCCGACTCCCCCGGTGTTCCGGCCGCGCCGCGTCCGTTGCCTGCCTTCCGCGACGTCGCGCCACTGGAGCCGCAGGCCGAGGACGCCGCCGAAACGGAGGCCTCGGCGGCCTCGGCGGACGACGGTCCCGAGCCCGGTCCGCAGCCCGAGGCCGCACCCGTCGGCGGAAAGTAGCCGCACGGGCGGGCGGGGCCGCCACGACGAGCGGTCCCGCCCGCCCATTTCCCGCCCGCCCCGCGCCGGGCGTCCGTCCCCGCCCGGCGCGCGGAGCGGGCGGCGCCTACCCGCGGGCGCTCGCGCGCAGGGCGGCGATGAACCACTCCCAGGTCGGGACCTGCGGCTCGAACGGCGGCCGGCCGTTGACGACGCCCACCAACAGCCAGTACCGCTCCACGCGGGCATCGGTTCCCATGGCGAACCGGTCGGCGAGCCGGAGCCGGCCCTCAGGGGTGTCCTCCTCGCCATAGACCTCCGCAAGGGACTCCACGACCCCGTCGACAACGGCGCGCGCCCGCGCCGACGCCGGATCCGTCCCCGCCGCGACCTCCGGCCCGGCCGCCGCCGTCACCTTCTCCGCGATCTCCTGCGCCGCCGCGCTGGGCCCTTCGAACGTGCCCTCGGCGATCGACCGCGCCTGCGCCTCCGTCATCTCCCGGACCCGCTGCCGGTAGGCGGGGTCGCGGACCAGCTCGGCCAGCTCCACCCAGGCGTCGACCTGCTCGGCGGTCGGGTCGTCGGGCAGGTCCACGGTGACCGAGCGCATGCCCTGGACGAACCGCTCGTCCAGCTCCAGGCCGGTGAAGACGTGGTCGTGGTACTCGTCGATGATGCTCTGCCGCTCCTCGGCGGAGAGCCGGGCGAGCCTGTTCATGAGCGTGATCTCCCGTTCTGTGGGGGTCCGGTGGGCCACGGTGCGCAGCACGGCACGGCGCAGCCGCAGCACGCGGATCTGCGCGTCGAGCGCGTCGGCGTGGGCGGCGGCCACCTCTCCCAGGTCGGCGTCGCGATCGAGGACCGCCCGGATGGTGGCCAGGTCGATCCCGAGGTCGCGGAGCGTGCGCACCAGGTCGAGCCGGGCCACGGCGGCGGCGTCGAAGAGCCGGTAGCCCGACCCGCTGCGTGCCGTCGGCGGCACGATGCCCTGATCGGCGTAGAACCGGATGGTCTTCACCGGCAGACCGGTGCGTCGTGCCAGCTCACCGATGGTGGAGAGGCCGTGTTGCGCGTCCATGGGCACCATCGTGGGGTCTCCCCTCACTGGAGGGTCAAGCGGCGGATTCGCGCCGCGCCGGTCGGGCTCCGGCCCCGGCCCCGGACGTGCCCGTCACCCGCCGTCCGCGGCGTAGAGGCGGGCGGTGGCGCGGGCGTAGCCGGCGAGGGCCGAGCGCAGCTCGGCGGGGGAGAGGACCTCAATGTCGGGGCCGTAGGTGGCGAACTCCGTCAGGGCGAACTCGACCGACTCCACCAGCACCTCGCATTCGCACCACCCGTCGGCGCCGGGCTCGGCCCCTTCGGTGCCCGCGGCGGTCAGCGGCGAGGACAGGTTCCGCACGAGGTCCAGGCCGCGCCGCGTCAGCCGCACCCGGGCCGGCAGGGTGTGCCGGCTCTCCTCGAACTCGCGCGACCACGCCCGCCACTGCGCGGCCAGGTCGAAGCCCTCCGGATGCTCGAACCCCCCGCCCGCGGCGGCGATCTCCCGGATCCGGGAGACGCGGAAGGTGCGCACATCGGCGTGGTGCCCGGAGCGGGTATGCGGCCGGGCGAGGACGTACCAGGCGCCGGCCTTGAGGACGATGCCCAGCGGGTCGAGCGTCCGGCGCACGTCCGTCCCGTCGAACCGGCGGTAGGCGACGTCCACAGTTCGCTGCTCCCAGACCGCGGCGGCCAGGTCCGCCAGGTGCGGGGTGTCGTCGGGTTCGCGCCACCAGGCGGTCGCATCGAGGTGGAACCGCGACCGGACCCGCTCGGCGCGCTCGCGCAGCTCCTCGGGCAGGGCGGCGAGCAGCTTGAGCTGGGCGACCGCCATCTCCGCGCCCAGGCCGAGGTCGCCCGCCGCGCCGGGGACCAGGAACAGCGATTCGGCCTCGCCCCCGGTCAGCCCGGTCAGCCGGGTGCGGTACCCGTCGAGCAGCCGGTACCCGCCCCCGCTGCCGCGATCGGCGTAGACGGGGATCCCCGCCGCGCTGAGCGCTTCGACGTCGCGGTAGATGGTCCGCTCCGACACCTCCAGCTCCTCGGCGAGCCGCGCAGCGGTCATCCGCCCGCGGTTCTGCAACAGCAGGAGCAGGGAGAGCAGTCGTCCGGCGCGCATACCCCCAGTCTGCCGCGTCCGGCTGACACATGCTGTCAGGTAGGCGCGTGCCCGGCCCGCCGACGGCCCGATGGCTACCCTCTCGGCTCGTACCGCATCGCCACCGCCCCGGAGCCGAGTTCCAGCCGGCTCACCGGCTTCAAATCGACGTGCTTCGACAGCCCCGCGAACAGTGTCGGCCCGTGGCCCACGATCCTGGGGTGCACCACGAACTCGTACTCATCGATCAGCCCCAGCTCCGCCAACGCGAGTGGGAGCCGCACGCCTCCGACGAACAGTCCGTTGCCCGGCTCCCGCTTGAGCCGCCGAACGGCATCGGCCAGATCCCCGCGCACGAGTTCCGCGTTCCAATCGACCCGCTCCAGGGTGCTCGACACGACGTACTTCTTCGCCGCGTCGATCGTCCGGGCGAAGGGGTCATCGGGGCTCGTTCCCGCCGGCTGCCGCCATGCCGCCTCCATCATTTCGTAGGTCACCCGGCCCAAGAGCAGGGCATCGGCCCGCTCGAGGTTCCCGGCGTGGTGACGGTGCAGCTCTTCGTCCGCGGAGACCGCACGATGATCGCAGCAGCCGTCCAATGTGATGTTGATGGAGTACCGAAGGGGTCGCATCTCGCGAGAGTACCGACACGGCACTAACCCCGTCTCTCTCCCGGGGTGAAGGTGACCGGCATTTCCTTGATGCCGTTGACGAAGCTGGAGCGCAGGCGGCGGGGCTCGGCCGACAGTGCGATGTCGGGGGTGCGGTCGAGCAGGGTTTCGAAGAGGACGCGCAGTTCCAGGCGGGCCAGGTGGGAGCCGAGGCAGAAATGGGGGCCTCCGCCGCCGAAGCCGACGTGGGTGCCGGGCGGGCGGCCGATGTCGAAGACGTCGGGCTCGTCGAAGGCCTCCGGGTCGCGGTTGGCGGCCGCATAGAAGACGATGACCTTGTCGTTCTCGGCGATCGGGTGGCCGCCGATCTCGGTGTCGCGGGTCGCGGTGCGGCGGAAGGCGTTCACGGGGGTCACCCAGCGGACGATCTCATCGGGTGCGGTCTCCAGCAGGCTGCGGTCGGCCTGGAGCCGGCGCCACTGGGCCGGGTGGCGGGAGAAGGCGAGCATGCCGCCCGATGCCGCGTTGCGCGTGGTCTCGTTCCCGGCCACGGCGAGCAGCACGACGAACATGCCGAACTCCTCCTCGGTGAGCGCCCGGCCCTCCGCGGTCTCCTCCAGCAGCGCCCCCATGATCCCGTCCAGGGGCTCGGTGCGGTGCCGTGCGCCCAGCTCCATCGCGTAGCCGAACAGCGCCATCGTGCCGTCGGCCCCCTCGTACTCGGGGTCGTCCGCGCCTATGGCCTGGTTGGACCAGGTGAAGATGGCGTCGCGGTCCGCCGCCGGGGCGCCCATCAGCTCGCAGATCACGTGCAGCGGCAGCGGGGCGGCGAGGTCGCCGACGAAGTCGGCGCTGCCCTGCTCGATGACGCGGTCGACCATCTCGTGGCAGATCGCCCGGATGCGGTCTTCCAGCCGGGCGATCATCCGCGGCGTGAACCCCCGGCTGACCAGGGACCGGGTGCGGGTGTGCAGCGGCGGGTCCTGGCTCAGCATGATCATCTGGTTGGTGGCCAGGCCCTCCGGTGTCAGCTCGTGCAGCAGCGCGCTGCGCCGCTGCGAGGAGAACACCTCCGGGGCGCGCGACACCGCCACCACGTCGGCGTAGCGGGTCACCGCCCAGAAACCAGGGCCCTCGGGGTCGGGGTGCCAGTGCACGGGTGAGTTCTCGCGCAACCAGGTGAGCTGGGCGAATGGGATGCCGCTGCGCTCGTAGACGGAGGGGTCGTAGACGTCGATCCGAGGGGCCACGGCTCTCACACCTTCACGCGGAGGGGGGATGAAGGAAGAACGTGTTCTTCTTCCTTCCCGGCCGCGCGGGGCCGCACACGGGACCGGCCGATCCCGGCCGGTCCTGCGATCGGCCGGCGGACGGACCGGTCACGGCCGCGACGGCGACCGGTCACGGCCTCCGCAGTGGGCGGATCCGGGGGCCGTCCTCCCCCGGATCCGCCGCGCCCCGCCCCGGGCCGCCCGGATCAGGGCCGAGCGCCGGGATCGACGGAGGCCGTGCCGAACACCCAGGGGTCGGCCTCGCATTCGGCGATGAAGTCGCCGGGGAAGCCGGCCTCGAACGCCGCCGCCGACTCCAGCCGCCGCGCCGCCTCCTCCGGCAGGGCGACGTCGACCGCCCCCATGTTCTCGGTGACCTGTCCGGCGTCGCGCGCGCCGACGATCGGGTGCACGGCCGGGGACCGCGCGAGCAGCCAGGCCAGCGCGACCTGCGCCGGCGTGGCCCCCAGCTCCGCCGCTACCTCCCGCACAGCTCCCGCCACCGCGTGGTCGCGGGGGGTGAGGGAGGCGGGGGCGACCCGGGAGTCGGAGGTCACCGCACCGGGCCCGGTGAACTTCCCCGACAGGACGCCTCCTGCCAGCGGGGCCCAGGCGGCCACGGTCATGCCGGACGCCTCGGCCATCGGCAGCAGCTCCCGCTCCGCGTCGCGCTTGAGCAGGCTGTAGGGCACCTGCACGGCCGAGACCGGTGTCCGGTCCCGCCACTGCGCCAGTGCATCGGCGCGGCTCACGACCCACGCCGGGGTGTCGGAGAACCCCACGTAGAGGACCTTGCCGGCGCGCACGGCGTCGTCGAGGGCCCGCACCGTCTCCTCGACGGGGGTGTGGCGGTCCCACACGTGCACCCAGTAGAGGTCGATGTAGTCGGTGCGCAGCCGCCGCAGGCTGCGCTCCAGCGACAGGATGAGGTTCTTGCGGTGGTTGCCGCCGGCATTGGGGTCGGCCTGGTCGCGGGAGATCGTGTACTTCGTGGACACGACGAAGCGGTCCCTGCGCCCCGTGAGGAGCTCGCCGAGGACGCTTTCGCTCTCGCCGTAGGCCGAGGCGGTGTCGACGACGTTGCCCCCGGCGTCGGCGTAGGCGTCCAGCACGGCGCGGTGGCCCCGCATGCCGTCGGCCCCGCCGCTCTCGTAGAAGCCCATGGCGCCCAGGAACAGCTGCGACACCCGCAGCCCGGAGCGGCCCAGCGGTCGGTAGCGCACAGAGGTCCCGTCCCTTCTCCGGCCCCTGCGGGCCGTTCTCGTCGTCGGTGAACGCGTGCGGGAGACGAGTCTGCCCGCCGGTGCACCGCCGAGGGAGGCCGCGGAGAGACCATCCCTCTCAGGGCCACCCTCGCCGACGGGCGGGCGGCGGAGCCTAGACTCGCCGCATGGCAGACAACGACCTCGGTGCCTTCCTGCGTGCGCGGCGGGAGGCGGTCGCCCCCGCCGACGTCGGGCTGCGCGCCGGGCCGCGCCGCCGCACGCCCGGGCTGCGCCGCGCCGAACTGGCCACGGCCGCCGGGATCAGCGTCGAGTACCTCACCCGCCTGGAACAGGGGCGCGACCGCCGGCCGTCGCCCGAGATCATCGGCGCCCTCGCCGACGCGCTCGGCCTCGCCGCCGAGGAGCGGGTCCACCTGCACCGCCTGTCGAAGGTGGGCGGCGGCTCGGCCTGCCAGTCGGCCCAGCCCCCGGACCGCACGGTGCGCCCCACCGTGCGCGCTCTGCTGGACCGGCTCGAACCCGCCCCGGCGCTGGTCGTCAACCCTTTGGGCGAGGTGCTGGCGTTCACGGGCGGCTACGAGCGGCTCGCCGGGCCGCTCGGACTCCTCGACGACCGGCCACCGAGCCTCACGCGGTTCGTCTTCACCGACGACCGGGCGCGGGCGGCCTTCCCCGACTGGGAGCGCATCGCCGACGAGCGGGCCGCCGACCTCCGGGCCGCGGCCTCCCTCGGCGACGGGCACGCCGCGATGCTCGCCGACGAGCTCGCCGTGGTGGCCGGGCCCTGCTTCAGCGGGCGCTACGCGTCGGCCGCCGCGTTGCCCGGGCGCACGGGCGTGGAGCGGTGGGCCCATCCCCGGGCGGGCGAGGTGTCACTGGCCTACGAGACCCTCGATCTCCCCGGCCCCGCCGAGCAGCGCCTGACCGTCTACCTCCCCGCCGACGGCGCGGCCGAGAGCGCGCTCGCCCTCCTGGCCGCCGAACGGGTCGGCTGACCGGCCGGAGGGTCCGCACAAGACGAGGAGGCGGGCGGCATCGCCGCCCGCCTCCTCGTCCGCCCGTGTGCGCGGCCCCCGGCCGGGGCCCGCTCGGGCTCAGGTGGTGCTGTTCGTCCCGTCCGGCGCGTGGTGCGCGCGGTCAGGTGCTCGCGCCGTCGCTGTCCTTCCCGGAGGCCTGAACCGCCTCGTCGGTCACGGCCTCGTCGGTCACGCTCTTGGCCTGCACATGGCGGGTTTTGTAGAGGCTGGCGATGGTGGTGATGGCGAGGGTGGCGACGATGACGACGAGGCTGAGGGTGGTGGGGATTTCGGGGACGGGCAGGGCGGTGGTCTCGTGGATGGCGTGGAGGATGAGTTTGACGCCGATGAAGCCGAGGA
>NZ_JBHSBH010000004.1:780227-782943 GCF_042650565.1 Nocardiopsis sediminis | reverse complement strand
GCACGGTTCTGAGGGGGCCGGGATGCAGCAATGCATCCCGGCTACCCGACTCCATAAGCCCCAACGGGTCGCGCTCCACTCCTGGGCCTTCGCCCAACTGGCGGAGTTCATCGTCTACAAGGCCAAGCGGGCAGGTGTCCCGCTCGTCTTCGTCGACCCTGCGTACACGTCGCAGATGTGCTGCGAGTGTGGCCACACACACAAGAAGAACCGTGTGGACCAAGGGCTTTTCATCTGCCGGGGCTGTGGCGTCGTTGCGCACGCGGACCGGAACGCTTCCCACAACATCGCCCGACGTGGCGAGGACGTGTGGAACGCGGGGCGTGAGTCACGCGTCCCGGCCAACAGACAGAGCATCTGACGGCCAAGACGCGGGAGGCGACCTCACAGCCGGTGGGGAACCTACCCGCAAGCTCGGGCTTCTGTCCGGAAAGCTGACGAAATCCACCGCCGGTGTGGGCCTGAGCCGAGGCATCACCCGATGCGCGACCACGCCCGTGGCGGCACGGCCTATTCCCCGGCGGCCGCGCGCCGCAGCAGCTCGGCCTCTCCCGCGCGGCGCATCGCCTCGATCGGGGCCTGCCCGGCGCCGGTCATCAGCTCCACCTGGATCGCGGCCTGGTGCAGCAGCATCGGGAAGCCGCCGACGACCGGCCGCCCGGCGGCGGCCACCGCGCCCGCAAGCACGGTGGGCCACGGGCTGTAGACGACGTCGAACAGGGCCGCCGGCCCCGCGGCGACCGCCTCGGCGAGCAGGTCGGCCGCGCCCGCGGGCAGCGTGGACACCACCAGGTCGACGCCGACCCGGCCGGCGGTCTCCGACAGCGGGGCCGTTGCGATGTGCAGCGACATGCGCTCGGCCGCCCGGACTACGCCCTCGGCGCGCGCCGGGTCGCGGGCGAGCACGGTGATCGCCCCGGGCTCCACCGCGCCCAGTCGGCCCAGGGCGGCCACCGCCGATGCGGCGGTGGCGCCCCCGCCGAGGACCGCCGCCGTGCGCACGCGGGTGATGCCCGCCTCGCGCAGGGCGCCGGTGACCCCGGCGACGTCGGTGTTGCGGGCCAGGAGCCGCCCCGAATCGAACAGCAGGGTGTTGGCGACCCCCACCTCGCGCGAGGTGGAGTCGGCGTCGTGGGCGAGGTCCATCGCCGCCCGCTTGAGCGGCATGGTCAGCGACAGCCCCGCCCAGGAGTCGTCGCGGGTCTTGAGGAACCCGGCGAGGCCCGCCTCGTCGCATTCGATCCGCTCATAGCTCCACTCATCGGCGAGCCCGAGCTCGGCGTAGGCCGCCCGGTGCAGGACGGGCGACAGCGAGTGGGCGATGGGCGAGCCCAGGACCGCGGCGCGCCTCACAGATCGCCCCGGTTCGCCTCGAACTCCGCCTTGAGCACCTCGAACTCCTCATAGGTCTCGGCGTACTCGGTGACCCCGTTCTCCGGGTCGGTGGCCACGAAATACAGCCATGCGCCGTCGGCCGGGGACAGCGCGGCCTGGATGGCCTCCTCGCCCGGGCTGACGATCGGCCCGACCGGCAGGCCGGTACGCCCGTAGGTGGCGTAGCCGCTCTCGGCCTCCTTGCAGGCGGCGAGCTGGGTGTTGGTCAGCGCGATCCCGAACTCCTCGATCACATAGAAGCACGTGCTGTCCATGCCCAGCTCCATGCCCTGCTCGAGCCGGTTGTAGACGACCCGCGCGATCTTGGGCATGTCCTCGGCCGTGCCCGACTCCGCCTGCACGATCGCCGCGATCGCCATGACCTCGTTGGGGGTCAGGTCGCGCTCGGCCGCCGCCGACTCCAGGTTCGTGGACTGGGCCGCCTGGTCGAACCTGGCCACCATGCGCTGGAGGACCTCGGGCGCCTCGTCGCCCGGGGCCACGGCGTAGGTGTCGGGGAAGAGGTAGCCTTCCGGGCCTTCTTCGGCGTACTCGGGCAGCCCCAGCGCCTGGGTGTCGGCGTAGGCCGCCTCCAGCTCCTCGATCGACAGGTCGGTGTTCTCCGCGAACGCCGCGAGGATCTCCGTGGAGCGCAGCCCCTCACGGATCGTGACCTGTACGCCCACCCGCGACGAGGGGTCGAGGAGCAGCGCCACCGCGGCGGCCCCGCTCATCCCCTCGCGGAGGGTGTAGGTGCCCGGTGTGACGCCCGCTCCCTGGCCGTCCAGCGCGTTGAGGAAGGCCCGAGAGCTCGCCACGACCCCCTGCTCCTCCAGGGTCGACGCGACGGCCGCCCCCGACGCGCCCTCGTCCACGGTCACCTCGACCTCGCCGGAGCCCTCCCCGTCGAAGTCGGGCGGGAACAGGTACTGGCGGGTGACGTAGCCCCCGCCCGCGACCGCCACCACGGCGACCGCGACCACGATGGCGATGCCCTTCTTGCTCTTCTTCCCCTTCTGGTTCCCCTTCTTGCCGCGCTTGTCGGCGGCGCGGCCGCGGCGCCGGGGGTCCGTCCCGCGCGTCCCGTGGCCGCGTTGGCCCCGGCCGCGGCGCGAGCGCGGCGCCCCGGACTCGGCGGCGGACTCGGTGTCGTCGGGCTCCTCGGCGGCGTCCTCGTCGTCCGCCGGCACGGGGGCGGCCCGACGCGATCGGCGCCCGCCCTCGGCACGCGGCCCGCGCTCGTCCTCCTCGCGCGCCCCGCGGCCGCGCCCACGTCGCGGGCGCGGCGGCTCCTCGGGGTCGGCCTCGTCATCGTGCCATCCGTCGGCCTCGACCTCGGCCT
>NZ_JBHSBH010000004.1:727792-780180 GCF_042650565.1 Nocardiopsis sediminis | reverse complement strand
TCGTCGGCGGCGCGGCGGCGTCTCCCGCGCCGGTGGTCGTCGGTGGGGCGGTCCGCGATGTCCGCGTCGTCGGGCTCGGCCGCGGCCCGGCGGCGCCTGCTGCGCGGGGGCTCCGGTGCGTCGTCGGGGTCGAGGTCCCCGATCCCCCCTGAGGGGGTGTCGGGCCCCTCCTCGGGGTCGGGCCGGCGTCGGCGCCGGCGCGGAGCGGGGTCGTCGTCGCGGTCCTGGGAGCGCTTGCGGCGCACGGGGACGGAGTCGAAGTCGAGCACCCGCGGCTGCACGGGTTCGAAGTCCGCGTCCGGGTCGTCGTCTCGCTCGGCCCAGGGGGCGGCCTCGGCGGCGTCGCGCTCGGCGCGGCGGTGGCGGCGCCCGCGGGGGGCGGCGTCGTCGGAGGGGGCCGGCCCGGTCGCGGTTTCGGCGGCACGGCGGCGCCGGCCCGGTTCGTGGGGCCGTTCGTCGAGGTCGTCGGGGCCGGTCTCGATCGGTCCGGTTCCGCGGCGTCCCCGGCCACGGTCGGGGGCGCCTGCGGCGGCGAAGGGGTCGGTTCCGGTAACGGTAGCGGATCCGCGGCCGGGAGCTGCGGGTTCGTCCGCGCGGTGGCGGCGTCCGCGGGGGCGGTCGGGGTCGGGGTCGAGGGGATGGGGTGCGGGTCGTTCGGCGGAGGGGGCCTCGCTGCGGGCCGTGCCCGCTCGGGCGCGTTCGGCCCGCCAGACGTCCTCGGCTCTGGGACGGGGCTGTTCCCACCCGCCGGTCACGGGGGCGGGGTCGGCGGTCGCGGTCCACGGGTCGGGGGCGGACGGATCGGCGCGGGTCGTGCGCGGCCACGGGTCGCTCAGGGGGTCGGGGCCGCGTTCGCGCTCCCGGCGCCGGCGGCCGCGCCGATCGTCATAGGGATCGTTGTCGCTCATGAGGGGTTCTCTCCGACGGCTTCCCCCGGGGGCAGGCCGGTGCGGCGTTCGGTGTCGAGCGCGTTCTGCAACAGGACGGTCGCGGCGGCCTGGTCGATGACCGACCGGCGCGCCTTTCCGCCGCGTGCTCCGCGCTTTCCGAAGGCGGCGCCGGACCTGAGCTGGCTTTGGGCGGTGACGGTGGTCAGCCGCTCGTCGACCAGCCGGACGGGGATGGGGGCGAGGGCACGGGCCAGTGCGGTGGCGAAGGCGCGGGCCCCGCGCGCGGCGGGTCCCTCTTCACCGGACAGGGAAGCGGGGTAGCCGACGATGACCTCGCGCGCCTCGTGCTCCAGCACCAGGTGCGCGATCCGGTCCAGGTCGCCGTCCCCACGCCGCACCGTCTCCACCGGGGTGGCCAGGATGCCGCTGGGATCACTCGCGGCGACCCCGATCCGGGCGTCGCCGGGGTCGACCGCGAGTCGTACTCCGTGCCTCAACGGCTGGACTCCCCCACCGGGGGCACGGAATGGGGGAGGTGAGAGGTCACGTGGAGGGGTCCTTTCTCTCCGGTCGCTCGGTCACGGCGTGGCCGCGACACGCTGCTCCACCGCGCGCAGAGCGGCGTCGACGGCGGTGGTGTCGGTACCGCCGCCCTGAGCCACGTCGGGTTTGCCACCGCCGCCCCCACCCAGTGCACGGGCGGCGATGCCGACGAGTTCACCGGCCTTGAGCCCCTTGCCCTGCCCGGCCTTGTTGACCGCGATGACCACGACGGGGCGGTCCTTGGGCACCCCGGTGACCGCGACGACGGCGGGGCGGTCCTCGCCGAGGCGGCCGCGCACGTCGAGGGCGAGGCGGCGGAGGTCGTCGCCGGTGGTGCCGTCGGGGGCGCGGTGGGACACCACGAGCGCGCCGCCGATCTCGGCGGCGTCCCTGGCGAGCCCGGCCGCGGCCTGGAGCACCTGGGCGGCGCGCAGCTTCTCGATCTCCTTCTCGGCGGTGCGCAGGCGCGACACCATGGAGTCGATGCGCTGGGGCAGCTCTTCGCGGGGCGTCTTGAGCTGTTCGGAGAGCTGGCCGACGAGCAGCGACTCCTTGGACAGGCGGCGGAAGGCGTCGATGCCGACGGCGGCCTCGACCCGGCGCACGCCCGAGCCCACCGAGGACTCGCCGAGCAGCTTGACGATGCCCAGCTGGGCGGTGGCGCCGACGTGGGTGCCGCCGCACAGCTCGCGGGAGTAGTCGCTCATCTCCACGACGCGCACCCGGTCGCCGTACTTCTCGCCGAACATCGCCAGCGCGCCCATGGACAGGGCCTCGTCGAGCGTGGTCTGGAAGTCGCGCACCTCGATGTCGCCGGCGAGGACGGTGTTGACCTCCTCTTCGACCTCGGCGAGTTCACCGGTGGTCAGCGCGGTGGCGGCGGTGAAGTCGAACCGCAGCCGCCCGGGGCCGTTCTCCGACCCGGCCTGGCCGGTGGAGGGGCCGAGCGCGTTGCGCAGCGCCGAGTGGATGAGGTGGGTGGCCGAGTGGGCGCGGGAGACGGCGGCGCGGCGGTCGCCGTCGATGGCGGCGTGCACGGTGTCGTCGACGACGATCTCGCCGGAGGCGACGGTGCCGCGGTGGACGAACAGGCCGGGCAGGGGCTTCTGCACGTCGTCGATGCGGACCGAGCCGCGGCCCTCGACGGTGAGAGTGCCCTTGTCGGCGAGCTGGCCGCCGCTCTCGCCGTAGAACGGGGTGCGGTCGAGGACGATCTCGACGGTCTCGCCCTCGCGCGCGGCGGGGGCCGACGCGCCCGCGGCGATGATGCCGAGCACGCGGGCTTCGCCCTCGTGGTCGGTGTAGCCGAGGAACTCGGTGGGGCCGGAGCCCTCGAGCAGCCGGGCGTAGACGCTGATGTCGGCGTTGCCGAGCTTCTTGGCCTTGGCGTCGGCCTTGGCGGTGTCGCGCTGGCTCTGCATGAGCGTGCGGAACTCGGCTTCGTCGACGTCGAGCCCCTGCTCCCCCGCCATCTCCAGGGTGAGGTCGATGGGGAAGCCGTAGGTGTCGTGGAGCTGGAAGGCGTCGGCGCCGGAGATCAGCCCGGACCCGGTGGCCTTGGTGCGCTCGGCCGCGCGGTTGAACAGCGCGGTGCCCGATCGCAGGGTGTCGGAGAAGTTCTTCTCCTCGGTGTCGATGACCTCGTGGATGCGCTCGGAATCGGTGCGCAGCTCGGGGTAGATGCCCTCCATCGCGCTGATGGCGGTCTCGGTGAGGCCGTGCAGGTGCGCGGTGTCGCTCCCGGAGAGCAGCCGGAGGTTGCGGATAGAGCGCCGCAGGATGCGGCGCAGGACGTAGCCGCCCTTCTCGTTGCCGGGGCGGACGCCGTCGGAGACGAGCATGACCGCGCTGCGCACGTGGTCGGCGACGACCCGGAGCATGACGTCGGAGCGCTCGGCGGCGCCGTAGCGGGTGCCGGTGCGCTGCGCGGCGTCCTGGAGGATGCGGCCGAGGGTGTCGGTCTCGTAGATGTTGTCGACGCCCTGGAGGAGCGAGGCGAGGCGCTCCAGGCCCAGGCCGGTGTCGATGTTCTGCTTGGGCAGGTCACCGAGGATGGGGTAGTCCTTCTTGACGCCGCCCTCGCCCCGCTCGTACTGCATGAAGACGAGGTTCCACACCTCGACGTAGCGGTCCTCGTCGGCGATCGGGCCGCCCTCGACTCCGTGCTCGGGGCCGCGGTCGTAGAAGATCTCCGAGCAGGGGCCGCAGGGGCCGGGCACGCCCATGGACCAGTAGTTGTCCTCGACGCCCCTGCGCTGGATGCGCTCGGGGGGCACGCCCACGGTGTCGCGCCAGATGCCGGCGGCTTCGTCGTCGTCGAGGTAGACGGTGACCCACAGCTTCTCGGGGTCGATGCCGAAGCCGCCCTCGGCCACGGGGGAGGTCAGCAGCTTCCAGGCCAGCGGGATGGCCTGCTCCTTGAAGTAGTCGCCGAAGGAGAAGTTGCCGAGCATCTGGAAGAAGGTGGCGTGCCGGGAGGTCTTGCCGACCTCCTCGATGTCGATGGTGCGGATGCACTTCTGCACGCTGGTGGCGCGGTCGAAGGGCGGGGTCCGCTGGCCCAGGAAGTACGGCTTGAACGGCACCATCCCGGCGGGGACGAACAGCAGAGTGGGGTCGTCGGCGACGAGGCTTGCCGATGGCACCACCGTGTGGTCGTTCTGCTCGAAGAATGTCAGGAACCGGCGGGCGATCTCTGCCGTCTCCATCAGCGGCCGTCCTTCACGTCGTGGGCGCCTTGGGCGCCAAGGGGTTCGGTTGCCGAGCCGGCGGGGAGCGCGTGGCCACCACCGGGGCGGCGCGGCTCACCGCCGTAGCGGCGGAGGAGTTCGGCTTCCCGCCGGTCCATGGCGTCGTGGACGTCGTCGTTGAACTCGCGGAGGGCATCGCGGTAGCCGGCGACGTGATCCTCGACGCGGCCGGCGATTCCCGCCGGACTCCACGCACGAGTGGTGCGGTTGAGCCTGTGGACAACATACCCGCCGAGCGCCGCACCTGCGACTAGATAGACGATGCGCCCCATCATCGGCGCTCCTTGCGGCGGCGGCCGCGCATCAGCGCCAGGGCGCGGCGCTGGCCCATGACGCGGCGCACCCCGTAGGAGAACGACGCGACCTTGACCAGCGGGCCGGTGACGACCGACCGGGTCAGCGCGGTCATCGTGGACACGTCCTCGGTGGTGGTGGCCAGGTTGGCGGTGATCTCCTCGACCCGGTCGAGCGATGCGCCGGTGCGCTCGACCGTGGCCGCCATGTCGTCGAGCATCGGGCGCGTGCGCTCGCCCAGCTCCGCGACCACCTTGGTGGTCTCGGAGAGCAGTCGGGTGAGCTTGACGAGGGCCACGCACAGGAACGCGACCAACACCGTCCAGACCACCGCTGCGATGAGGGCGGCCACCTCTCCTCCGGTCAGCATTCGGGCTCCGTTGGCGGTCGGCTGTTGGGGTCGTTCGATGTCGGGGGCATGGGCTTCGGGGCCGCCCAGGGGCGTCGTTCCGCGGCGGGGCCTGCGGTGGCCCTTCCCGGTGCCGACCGGGCCCTGCGGAATGAGGAAAGAACCGAATATCGAACAGAGGCGACCCTATCGCGTCCGGCAGCACCCCGACCCGCTGTGCCGCCCGCGCGTCCCTGGCGGGGTGCGGAGGCGGCGCCTCCCCGGCCGGCAGCCCCTTCCGCGGGGCCGGTGGAGCGGAGCGAGGAGGGGAGCGAGGAGGCGAGCGTGACCAGGACAGGACACCCGGGACGTCGACGGACCGGGACGGATGGCGGAGAATCGGACATGGACGTCGCCCTTGGCTACGATTGCGCGGCGTAGGCGCCGCCCCAGGTACGACCAGCGAACAGGACCCCCATGAGCCGACGCCCCCATCGCGAGATCTCCGTTCTGGTTCCGCCGAACCTGATCCCGGCCACCTCGGACGATCCTCGTCACGTTGGCCCGTATCAGGTGATCGGCCGGATCGGTTCCGGTGGCACCGGGACCGCCTACGCCGCGGTGAATCCGACCACGCAGGGTGACCCCCTGGTGGCGGTCAAGGTCCTCAGCTCGCCCCTGCTGGAGGACCCGGCCGCCCGGGCGGTCCTGAACCGGCGGCTCACGGCGCTCGGGGCGGTCGACGGCCGCATCTACGTGCCGCCAGTGGCGTTCGACACCGCGTCGGCCCCGCCGTGGCTGGCCATGGAGTACGTGTCCGGCGTGCCGCTGGCGCAGTTCGCGCGCCGGCACGGGGCGCTGGGGTCGGGCCGGCTGATCGCGCTGGCGGCGGGGCTGGCCGAGGGCCTGTCGGCCCTGCACGTGAAGAGCGTCGCCCACGGCGACCTCAAGCCCGCCAATGTGCTGCTGGGCGGGGCCGGGCCGCGGATCCTCGACTGCGCCCTGCCGGGCGACGACGAGCACCTGCGGCGCTCCGCAGCGGCCTGGCTGAGCCCGGAGCGCCACACCGGGGAGCCGCCCACTCCGGCCGCCGATGTCTTCGCCTGGGGCGCGGTCATGGCCTTCGCCTCGACCGGGCGGCTGCCGTTCGGCATGGGCGAGCCGCACGTGCTCGCGCGGCGTGTCTCCCAGGCCGACCCCGATCTCGTCGGGGCCCCCGAGGAGCTGCTGCCGCTGATCCGCCGGGCGCTGGCGAAGGACCCCGACGACCGTCCCACGGTCCGCGAACTCCTGGGGTCGGCGATCGCGGCGTGGGAGGCGAACACCAGCACGACCGCCGATGCGGTCAAGGGCACCGCGGTCACGCGGGTGCTGTCGCGGGAGTGGAAGGGGGTGGCCGAGCAGTCCCGGCTGCCCAAGGTCATCCGGCTCGACAACGGCACACGGCCCCGGACGGGCGGGACGGGCGCTGCGGGCGCCAAGGGCGGGGCAGGCCGTTCACGGCTCCCGCTGCTCGCCGCCGGCGGCGGCGTGCTCGCCCTGGCCCTCGTGGGCGGCGCCGCCTGGGGGGTGCTGACGGCCCTGGACGGCGGCTCGGGCGGCGACGAGGCGGCGGCCTCCCCGTCACCCTCCGCCGACACGGTCGACGACTCCACGGCCGTGGTCCGGTTCGTCCCTGCGGAGCAGCAGAACCCGATCGACGGCCCGTGGGAGTTCACCCCGGTCGAGCAGGCCGAGAACGCCGAGGCCGCCGCGGACGGCGGGGCGGCCGCCGGGGGCACCGTCACCCCCGATACCTGGAGCGCCCAGTGGAGCGAAGCGGGCGACCCGCAGCAGGCGGTGATCGCACCCGACGCCGAGGTGCTGTGCGCCCAGTTCTGCGTCCCCGGGCCGGGCCACATCGAGGAGGGCCGCGGCACCTACCCGGTGCGCGGCCAGGATTTCATCGACTATTTGAGTTGGGGCAACGTCGTGATCGCCGAGGTGGAGTTCGCCGACACAGCGGGTGAGGGACCCCGAGAGATCGTCGGGGTCACCGAGCTGTTCCCCGCTCCCCCTCAGTAACCGCCGGTCACGTCAGCGGTCCCGCAGCCGTTAGCGGTCCCGCAGGACGCCGCGGATCCGTGCCAGAACCTCGCCGAACCGGCGCTCGGCGCCGTGTGTGGTGGGCGTGTAGTACTCGCGGCCGTCGAGGGAGTCGGGGGCGTACTGCTGGGACGCGACGCCGCCGGGGTGGTCGTGGGCGTAGGCGTAGCCCTGCCCGTGGCCGAGCTCCTTGGCCCCCTTGTAGTGGGCGTCGCGCAGGTGCGCGGGCACCGGGCCGCCGCGGCCGGCGCGGACGTCGGACATCGCGGAGTCGATCGCCGACACGACGGCGTTGGACTTGGGCGCCAGGGCGATGTGGATCACGGCCTGCGCCAGGTTGATGCGGGCCTCGGGCAGGCCGATCAACTCCACCGCCTGGGCGGCGGCGACCGCCACCTGGAGGGCGGTGGGATCGGCCATGCCGACGTCCTCGCTGGCGTGCACGACGATCCGGCGCGCGATGAACCGCGGGTCCTCGCCGGCCTCGATCATCCGCGCCAGGTAGTGCAGCGCGGCGTCGGGGTCACTGCCGCGCATCGACTTGATGAACGCGCTGATGACGTCGTAGTGCTGGTCGCCGGAGCGGTCGTAGCGCACCGCGTGCCGGTCGACGGCGCGCTCGACGTCGTCGACGGTGATCTCCCCGCGCCCTCCCGCGACCAGGGCGCCGGCTTCGAGGTAGGTCAGCGACCGGCGGGCGTCGCCCCCCGCCAGGCGCACCAGGTGCTCGGCGGCGTCGTCGGCGAGGGTGTGGCTGCCCGCGAGGCCGCGCTCGTCGGTGAGCGCCCGGTCGAGCAGGGCGCGGACGTCGTCGTCGGAGAGCGACTCCAGGGTGAGCAGCAGGGACCGCGACAGCAACGGGGAGACCACGGAGAAGAAGGGGTTCTCGGTGGTGGCCCCGATGAAGCTGACCCACCGGTTCTCGACCGCGGGCAGCAGGGCGTCCTGCTGGGTCTTGTTGAAGCGGTGCACCTCGTCCACGAACAGCAGCGTGCGGGTGCCGCGCATGCCCATCTGGCGGCGGGCGTCGTCGATGACCGCGCGGACGTCCTTGACGCCGGCGTTGACGGCGGACAGCTCGACGAACCGGCGGTGGGTGGCCCGGCTGACCACGGTCGCCAGGGTGGTCTTGCCGGTACCCGGCGGCCCCCACAGGAACAGGGACATAGGGGCATCGTCCTCGACGAGGCGGCGCAGCGGGCTGCCGTCACCGAGGAGGTGGCGCTGGCCGGCGACCTCGTCGAGCGTGCGGGGGCGCATCCGCACGGCCAGCGGCTCGTGGGCCCGCTGGGCTTCGGCGCCCGCATCGTCGAACAGTGTTTCGGACACGCATCCAGCCTAGACGCTCACGTCCACTGCGCCGGGTGCGTGGAGCGGTGGCCCGCCCGGCGCCCCCTGTGGCGGTGGCTGTGTGGGGCGCCGGGTGCGGTGGGGTGTTGGTGTTCAGTTGTTCAGGCGGGCGATCAGGATCGCGATGTCGTCGCTGCGGCCGGCCGGGGCGAGGGCGGCCAGTGCGGTGGCCGCGCCCTCGACGTCGTCGCTCTGCTGGCGCAGGGCGGCGCCGACCGTGTCCAGGCCGTCGTCCATGGCGACGTCGGCGCTCTCGACCAGGCCGTCGGAGCACATGAGCAGGGTGTCGCCGGGCCGCAGGCGCCGGGTGGTCACCGGGTACTTGCTGTCGGCGTCGACGCCGACGGGCGGGCCGGTCTCGGGCTCCCAGACGTCGTAGCCCTCGGGGGTGGCGATGATGGCGGGCGGCTGGCCGGCCCAGGCCGCCTGCATCTCCCCGGTGTCGAGGTCGAGCACGAGGTAGCCGCAGGTGGCGAAGACGATCTCGCCGGTCTCGGTGAGCAGCCGGTTGGTCTCGGCGAGCACCACCCCGGGGTCTCCCTGGTTGGTGGCGTAGGCGCGGAAGGCGATGCGGATCTGCCCCATGGCCGCCGCCGCTTCGACGCCGTGGCCCTGGACGTCGCCCACCACCAGGCCGACGCGGCGGTCGGGCAGCCGGATGACGTCGTAGAAGTCGCCGCATACCCGCCAGCCGGCGCGCGCGGGCAGGTAGCGCACGGAGATGTCGAGCTCGGCGAAGTCGGGGAGCTTCGGCGGCAGCATGCGCTTCTGCATGGCGTCGGCGAGTTCGAGCTCGGCCTTCTGGCGGTGGACGCGTTGCAGCGCCTGCCCGGCCAGGCCGGCGAGGGTGAGCATGAGGGCGCGTTCGTCGGGGGTGGCGTGGTGGGGCTGGTCCCAGGCGACCTGCCAGACGCCCAGGGCCACGCGCCGGTCGCCGAACACCGGGACCGTGGCCCACGCCTGGGCGCTGGTGTAGGGCAGGATGCTCGCGACGGCGGGGAAGCGCTCCAGGATCTCGGCGCGGTTCTCGAAGAACCGCGGCTGCCGGTCCTGGACGACGGCGCCCATGGGGTAGGTGGTGTCGGCGGCGTCGCGGCCGTCGATCATCGGGACCGTGGCGGAGGCCTCGGCCGCGGCGGGCGAGCTGCGCAGCTTGCCGTCCTCGACGAGCATGACGCCGGCGGTGGTACCGCCGAAGATGGGCACGAACTCCTCGGTGAGCAGCCCCGTGACCTCCTCGACCGTCGTGGCCGAGACGAGCTTGGCGGCGAGGTCGGTGACCTGGCGGCCCTGGGCGGCCTCGATGCGGCGGCGGTCGGCCAGCCGCCGGATGAGCTGGACGTGCTCGGTGACGTCGTCGATGATCCCGATGAGGCGGGGGCGGTCGCCGTTGATGAAGCGGGCGCGGGCGTGCAGCGAGCGCTCGTCGCCGTTGCGGTCGAACATCCGGAAGCGCTGTTCGTAGTCGCGGCCCTGGTGGGACGCCTCCATGGCGTCGCGGACCCGGGCGATGTCGTCGCGGTGCACGCGCGCCAGGCACTCTTCGAGGTCGCGGGCGTCGCCGGCGAGCAGCCGCCCCAGCGGTGAGGGGCCGAACAGCTCGTCGAGGCGGCCGGTGCGCAGGTCGAGGGTCCACAGGACGGTGTCGGAGTTCTCGGTGCGCAGCTCGGTGACGACCCGCAGGGTCGCTTCGTCGCGCATCGGTTCGCGGAGGACCACGACCACACCGGCGGGGCGACCGTCGCCGTCGGCGGGCAGTGCGCGCGATTCGACGGAGACCCTGCGGGAGGCGCCGTCGGCCCCGGTCACGCTGAGCCCGCTCTGTCTGCGGGGCCGGCCTTCGAGTGCGGAACGGTGCAGGGCCCATGCCCGCGCGGGGTCGCCGTGCGACAGCAGCTCGGGCCAGGGACGGCCGGCGGCGGAGTCGGGCGCGTGCCCGGTGAATTCGGAGAAGGCGTGGTTGGCCAGCGCGATGGCGCCCTCACGATCGGCGACGATCATGGCGGAGGGTGCATGGCGGAACGCCATGTCGATGGGGTCGCGTAGGCGACCTTCGGGCACCGCCGAGGAACCGGCGATGCCATCGGTTGAGCCGGTTGAGCCGTTCACGTAATAGATCATCCCTGTGTCGTCCCGGATGTCCGCTCGCGCTCACGCGCTTCTCCCCTGGAACATCCGGTTCGGCTTAGTTTAGCGACAGGATTCCTTGTTCGGGCTGGTGAAGGGGGGCTTGTTCACAACCTCCCCCGCCGCCATTCCACCCCCGTTCCCACCGGACATTTCATACGTGCAATACAACAAACGGTCATGCAGCAGGAAACCACACGTCATGGCACGCCGCACCGGTCCCCGCCGATGAGAACGCCGCCCGGTATGACGTCATTCCGTCGCAACAAGGCGGAAGCAGCCCTCAGCGTATGTCACACCGTCCTCGCCGCTCACTCACGTCGCATGCGCCCCGAGGCCCTTCCGCTGTCATGGCCGCGCCGGAAAGCACGCCCTAAAATTCGTGCATGAGAGAATCAATGGCTCGCGCCGTCCGCCGGTTCGGGGGTCGGCACATCGACCGCAACTGGACCTGCCGACTCTGTAGCCACAGCAATCCCGATAACGAGACCATCTGCTGCCAGCGGTGCGGTGCCGTGAAAAAGTAGCCACGGCAGCGACCGCGCTCGCAAAACGCGTCGCAGGAACGATATTTCCCCCAGAGGGCCCGATGCGGCACGACGCGCCGAATGCGCGGTGACCGCCATCGGCCGCCGCCGGCCGGCCCTGCCGGGCACCACGGGTGCGGCGGGGCCGCAGGGGGCCGGGCGGACGCTTCCCCTCGGTCGGCGCCCGCCGCGCTAGGGCGGCGATGCCGGCCGGCCGCCGGGGGGCCGGGGCCCGCCCCGGCCGAACGGCGCCGGTGTGCGGGGACGCGGCGATGCCCCGCCCCCGCACACCCGCCGGCCGGTGCCCGCGGTCAGGAGGCCTTGCCGGCCTCGGGGTCGGCGTCCACGCCCGCCTCGCGGCGCTGGGGGACGGTGATCGGGGTGGGCGCCCCGGTCAGGGGGTCGCCGCCCGAGGCGGTCTTCGGGAAGGCGATGACGTCCCGGATGGAGTCACCGCCGGTCAGCAGCGCGACGATCCGGTCCCACCCGAACGCGATGCCGCCGTGCGGCGGCGGGCCGAACTTGAACGCGTCCAGCAGGAACCCGAACTTCGACTCGGCCTCGGCCCGGCCGATGCCGAGGGTCTCGAAGACCCGCTCCTGGACGTCGACCCGGTGGATACGGATGGATCCGCCGCCGATCTCCATCCCGTTGCACACCATGTCGTAGGCGTAGGCCAGGGCGTTGCCCGGGTCCTTGTCGAAGGTGTCGGCCCATTCGGGCTTGGGCCCGGTGAAGGGGTGGTGCACCGGGGTCCAGCCGCCCTCGCCGTCCTCCTCGAACATGGGGGCGTCCACGATCCACAGGAACGACCACTGCGACTCGTCGATGAGCCCCTGGCGGGTGCCGATCTCCAGCCGGGCAGCCCCCAGCAGCTCCTGCGACGCGCGGCGGGCGCCGGCGGCGAAGAACACGGCGTCGCCGGGCGCGGCGCCGACGGCCTCGACGAGACCGGCCCGCTCCTGCTCGGACAGGTTCTTGGCGACGGGCCCGCCCAGCGTGCCGTCCTGCTGCACGAGCACGTAGGCCAGGCCCTTGGCGCCGCGCGCCTTGGCCCAGTCCTGCCAGGCGTCGAGCTCCTTGCGGGTCTGCGACGCACCGCCGGGCATGACCACCGCGCCCACGTAGGGCGCCTGGAAGACCCGGAACGGGGTGGCGGAGAAGTAGCCGGTGAGCTCCCGCAGCTCCAGGCCGAACCGGAGGTCGGGCTTGTCGGAGCCGAAGCGGTCCATGGCCTCCAGGAACGGCATCCGCGGCAGCGGCAGCGGGATCTCGTGGCCCAGGATCCCGCTCCACAGCTCGGCGACCAGTTCCTCGCCGACCCGGATGACGTCCTCCTGGTCGACGAAGCTCATCTCGATGTCGATCTGGGTGAACTCCGGCTGCCGGTCGGCGCGGAAGTCCTCGTCGCGGAAGCAGCGGGCGATCTGGTAGTAGCGCTCCATGCCGCCGACCATGAGCAGCTGCTTGAACAGCTGCGGCGACTGGGGCAGCGCGTACCAGTGGCCGGGCTGGAGGCGGACCGGCACGAGGAAGTCGCGGGCGCCCTCGGGTGTGGAGCGGGTGAGGTAGGGGGTCTCGATGTTGACGAAGTCGTGCCGGCGCATGACGTCGTGCACGATGTAGCTCGCCTCGGAGCGCGCCCGCAGCGCCGCGCCGCGCTCGGGCCGGCGGATGTCGAGGTAGCGGTAGCGCAGCCGCGCCTCCTCGGAGATGTCCTGCGAGCCGTCGAGCGGGAACGGCAGCGGCGCGGACTCGCTCAGGACCTCGATGTGGTCCGCGACGACCTCGATGTCGCCGGTGGGGATCTCCGGGTTGGCGTTGCCCTCGGGGCGGACGCGGACCGTGCCGGTGACCTTGATGCAGTACTCGGCACGCAGGTCGTGGGCGAGCTCGTCCTCGCGGACGACGACCTGGACCACACCGGAGGCTTCGCGCAGGTCGAGGAAGACGACGCCGCCGTGGTCGCGGCGGCGGCCGACCCAACCTGCGAGGACGACGGTCTCGTCGGCATGCTCGGCGCGGAGCGCGCCGGCGTCATGCGTGCGGATCAACGGGGTTCTCCTTCAACGTTTCTGTAGCTACTCATCTTGCCTGACGTGCGCGCAGGTCCGGACCCCGCTCCCGGGGGCCGGTGCCGCTATCTCGGCGGGCGAAGGAGGGCGCGCTGTGTCGGGCGGTCGTGGTGTCCATGGGTGGTTCCAGGCTTCCAGGTCTACCGGGGCGCGGGCGCCGGTGCGCTGCGCGGACGGGCCGGGCGGGCATGGGGTGAGACGGCCGGGCCCGGCGCGGTGGGACGGAGCGCGGGCTAGCGGCCGCCGGTATCGCGCAGGAAGGGGTTGCCCGTGCGCTCGCGGCCGATGGTGGTGGCGGGCCCGTGGCCGGGCAGCACCGCGGTGTCATCGGGGCGGCTCAGGCAGACGCGGTCGAGGCTGCTCAGGATCTCGGCGTGGTCGCCACCGGGGAAGTCGGTGCGGCCGATCGACCCGGCGAACAGCAGGTCGCCGGTGAACAGCACCTCGGGGTGGTCCTCCCCCGCGGCCAGGGAGTAGACGACCGATCCTGGGGTGTGGCCGGGCGCGTACGCGACGGTCACCTCCAGCCCGGCATGGCGGAGCACGGCGCCGTCGCCGGGCTCGGCGATGCGGCCGGGCTCCGCGGGCGGGGCGTCGCCGACGATCCCGGCGAGCTGCGCGGCGAGGGTGGGATCGACGCCTTTGGCGGGGTCGGTGAGCAGGGCGCGGTCGGCGGGGTGGATGTAGGCGGGGATGTCGTGGGCGGCGCAGACCTCGGCGGCCGACCACACGTGGTCGAAGTGGCCGTGGGTGAGGAGTACCGCGGCGGGGGTGAGGCCGTGTTCGGCCAGCACCCCGGCCAGGCCGGCGGCGGCGTCCTGGCCCGGGTCGACGACGACGCACTCGGCGCCGGGGCCGGGCGCGGCGACATAGCAGTTCGCGGCGAGCGGCCCGGCGGCGAAAGCGGCGATGAGCACGTGGGAGTCGACCTCGTTCGTGAGTCGGGGCGGCGGCGCGGACGGGCGCGGTCCTGCCCTGTCCCGCTGTCCACCCGAGCCTACCGAGGCGGGCGCGGCGGGGCGAACGGGTTGTCCGCGCGGCGGGCGGCGCGCGGGCCGGCCCGGGGGGGTCCGCCTCTTCATCACCATTCGATCACCGCGCAGCGGACGGCTCTTTGCCAATCGGCCCGACAGTGCCATATTGGTCCACGTCGCACGGGGCCCCGTCCACCGGCCGGCTCCCGCGGCCAGGCGCCCTGAGATGCGGTAACAGTAGAAAGTACACGGCGATATCCGCCGGAGCTGCGGATATCGTGCAAGTCACGGCAGTTCCCACACACCGTGTGCCCGGGAAAGACTGTCTGGACCACCGGACCTGGCCACATGCGCCAGGCTCATTACCTCTGGAGGACACGGTGACCACGGACCCCTGGGGCCGCGTAGACGACGACGGCACGGTCTACGTACGCACGAGCGAGGGCGAGCGGGTCGTCGGATCGTGGCAGGCCGGAGCGCCCGAGGAGGCCCTCGCGTTCTTCCGCCGCAAGTACGACTCGCTGGTGACCGAGGTGGAGCTGCTGGAGAAGCGCCTGGCGACCACCGACCTGTCCGCTGCGCAGGCGCTGTCCAGCGTCGAGAAGCTGCGCACCGCCGTCCGCGAGGCGCACGCCGTGGGCGACCTCGACGGCCTCGCGCACCGGCTGGACGCGCTGACCGAGCGCGCCGAGGAGCGCAAGGTCGAGCAGAAGCACGCCCAGGAGCAGGCCCGGCACGAGGCGCGCGACGTCAAGGAGCGGATCGTCGCCGAGGCCGAGCGCGTCGCCGAGGAGACCACGCACTGGAAGTCCGGCGGCGAGCGGATGCGCCAGCTGATCGAGGAGTGGAAGGCCGCCCCGCGCGCCGACCGCCCCACCGAGCAGGCGCTGTGGAAGCGGATGTCGGCGGCGCGCAACGCCTTCTCCAAGCGCCGCAAGTCCTACTTCGCCGGGCTCGACCAGCAGCGCGAGCAGGTCCGCGACGACAAGGAGCGGATCGTCGCCGAGGCCGAGGAGCTGGCCGACTCCACCGACTGGGGGCCCACGGCGGGCCGCTACCGCGACCTCATGCAGCAGTGGAAGGCCAGCGGGCGGGCCGACCGCGCCAGCGAGGACCGGCTGTGGGCGCGTTTCAAGGGCGCCCAGGACCGCTTCTTCCAGGCCCGCAACGCCCTCTTCGCCGAGCGCGACGCCGAGCTGCGGGTCAACGCCGACGCCAAGGAGAAGATCCTCGAGGACGCCCGCCGCGAGCTGCCGGGCATCAAGGACCCGCGTGAGGCCCGCGCCCGGCTGCGCGACTACCAGGAGGCGTGGGAGGACGCCGGTGCGCTGCCCCGCGACTCCCGGGAACGGCTCGAAAGCGCGTTCCGCAAGGTCGAGGAGGGGGTGCGCAAGGCCGAGGACCACGAGTGGCAGCGCACCAACCCCGAGGCGCGGGCCCGCGCCGAGGCCACCATCGCCCGGCTGCGCGACTCCATCGCCCAGCTCGAGGGCGACCTGGAGAAGGCGCGCTCGCGCGGCGACGACCGCAAGGTCCGCGACGCCGAGGAGGCCCTCACCGCGCGGCGCTCCTGGCTGGACGAGGCCGTCAAGGCGCTCGACGAGATGAGCTGACCGCCGGGCGCGCCGGGTCCCCGTACGGGGACGCGGCGCGCACCGGGGCCCGCCGCCGCAGGTGCCACGGCCGGGGCGTCTCGCGCCCTCGCGGCCTGTGCCCTTCCCTAGGGCATGGCGACGGTCAGGACGATCGCGGCGTCCTCCAGCGCGGTCACGGTGTGCGGCGCCCGGGGCACGATGATGAGGTCGTGGATGCGGCCGTCCCAGTGGTCGCCGCCCGAGGAGAGCCGGACGCGCCCGTGCAGCACGAGCAGGGTGGACTCGCCGGGGCTGGGGTGCTCCGACAGCTCGTTGCCGCGGTTGAGCGCGATCAGGGTCTGGCGCAGGACCCGCTCGTGCCCGCCGTGGAAGGTCTCGGCGCTGCGCCCGGAGGGCGCCGCTGCCGCCGCCTCCAGATGCCGGCGCACCAGCGTGTCCAAGGAGAACTTGTTCATACCCGCAGTGTCGCGGGGCCGCGGCGGGCACGCCGGGCCGCAACGCCGCCGCGGGGTCAGTTCTTCATGCGGTAGACGTCGTAGACCCCGTCGACCCCGCGCACCGCCTTGAGCACGTGGCCCAGGTGGGTGGGGTCGGCCATCTCGAAGGTGAACCGGCTCAGCGCCACGCGGTCGCGGCTGGTCTGCACGGTGGCCGACAGGATGTTGACGTGCTGGTCGGAGAGCACCCGGGTGATGTCGGAGAGCAGCCGGGAGCGGTCCAGCGCCTCGACCTGGAGCGCGACCAGGAACATCGAGTCCTCGGTGGGCTGCCATTCGACGTCGACCATGCGTTCGGGGTCGAGGACGCTGGTGTTGACGCAGTCGCCCCGGTGGACGGAGACGCCGTTGCCGCGGGTCACGAAGCCGACGATGGGGTCGCCGGGGACCGGGGTGCAGCACTTGGACAGCCGGACCCACACGTCGGGGTCGCCCTCGACGACGACGCCCGGGTTGCCCGCGGGGCGGGGCCGGGCGCGGGTGGGCAGGGCGGATTCGGCGATGTCCTCTTCGGCGCTCTCGATGCCGCCCAGGGAGTCGACGAGCTTCTGCACGACGTTCTGGGGGCCCATGTGCCCCTCGCCGACCGCGGCGTAGAGCGAGTCGACGTCGCCGTAGCGCAGGTCGCGGGCGAGCGCCACCAGCGCCTCGCCGCTGAAGAGCCGCTTGATGGGCAGCTCCTGCTTGCGCATGACCCGGGCGATCGCGTCCTTGCCCTGCTCGATCGCGGCGTCGCGGCGCTCCTTGGTGAACCACTGGCGGATCTTGTTGCGCGCCCGTGCGCTCTTGACGAAGTTCAGCCAGTCGCGGCTGGGGCCGGCGTCGGGCGCCTTGGAGGTGAGGATCTCGACGGTCTCGCCGTTGTGCAGCTCGCTCTCCAGCGACACCAGCCGGCCGTTGACCCGGGCGCCCACGGTGCGGTGGCCGACCTCGGTGTGCACGGCGTAGCCGAAGTCGACCGCGGTGGCGCCCTGCGGCAGGGAGATGACGTCGCCCTGCGGGGTGAAGACGAACACCTCCTGCACCGACAGGTCGAAGCGCAGGGACTCCAGGAACTCGCCGGGGTCCTTGGTCTCCTGCTGCCAGTCGATGAGCTGGCGCAGCCAGGCCATGTCGCCGGCGCCCTTGGACCGGGTGTCGGCGCGGTTCTCCTTGCCGCTGGCCCGGTCCTCCTTGTACTTCCAGTGTGCGGCGATGCCGTACTCGGCGCGGCGGTGCATGGCGCGGGTGCGGATCTGCAACTCGACCGGGTTGCCGGCGGGGCCGATGACGGTCGTGTGCAGCGACTGGTACATGTTGAACTTCGGCATGGCGATGTAGTCCTTGAACCGCCCCGGCACCGGGTTCCACCGCGCGTGGATGGTCCCCAGCGCGGCGTAGCAGTCGCGGACGCTGTCGACGAGCACCCGCACGGCGACGAGGTCGTAGATCTCGTCGAAGCCGCAGTTGCGGGCGATCATCTTCTGGTAGATCGAGTAGTAGTGCTTGGGCCGACCGCGCACCGTGGCCTTGATCTTGGCCTCGCGCAGGTCGGCGGAGACCGCCTCGATCACGTCCTGGAGGTAGACGTCGCGGCGGGGCGCGCGCTCGGAGACCAGCCGCGCGATCTCGTCGAAGCGCTTGGGGTAGAGCGTGGCGAACGCGAGGTCCTCCAGCTCCCATTTGATGGTGTTCATGCCCAGGCGGTGGGCGAGGGGCGCGAAGATCTCCAGGGTCTCGCGGGCCTTCTTCTCGCGCTTGGCCTGGGGGAGGTAGCGCAGGGTGCGCATGTTGTGCAGCCGGTCGCACAACTTGATGACCAGGACCTTGATGTCGCGCGACATCGCCACGACCATCTTGCGGACGGTCTCGGCCTGGGTGGCCTCGCCGTATTTGACCTTGTCGAGCTTGGTGACGCCGTCGACCAGCTCGGCGATCTCGTCGCCGAAGTCGGCGCGCAGCTGGTCCAGGGTGTAGCTGGTGTCCTCGACGGTGTCGTGCAGCAGCGCGGCAGCCAGCGTGGGCTCCTGCATGCCCAGCTCGGCGAGGATGGTGGCGACCGCGAGGGGGTGGGTGATGTAGGGGTCGCCGCTCTTGCGCTTCTGGTGGCGGTGGTGGTGGGCGGCGACGTCGTAGGCGCGCTCGATCAGCCGCACGTCGACCTTGGGATGGGTCGCACGGACGGTCTTGATCAGTGGTTCGAGAACCGGGTTCATGGTCACCCCCCGCTGGGCGCCGAGGCGGGCGAGTCTGCGGCGTACTCGCACGGTAGAGGACGGGCCGGGCGGAGCGGCGGAGGCGGGCCGGTCATGGGCATCATCCCCTGGGGGTGCTGTGGGGGCGTCAGTGCCCTGGTCGGCGGGAGGCGGGGGCGCATGGGCGCCCGATGGCCGGACGGGCGCCGCGGAATCCGCGGCGCCCGTCCGACACTCACCGTTGGTCCCGGCGCGCGCCGGATGGTCGTGCAGCGCTGAGACCGCCTCGGTGGAAACCGCTTCGCCTGGCATGGACATCCCCTCCCGCGGTTCACCCGGCAGCGCGCCGGGGGTCGTCCCGGCGAGGCCCGCCTGGTCACATCCGTCGCGTTCGATCGGCTCACCTGTACCAACGCGCCATGGGGTTCGGGTATGCCCGCAAGTGTAGCTCTTGGGGACATCACCGCACGTCAGAGCGTATGGCTGGTCGGCCCAGCGGGCGGCGCGGGGGCGGACTCAGACCACGGAGAGGGCGTGCAACTCCACGTCGGCCAGTTTCTCGCGCCCCTGGAGGAACGCGAGTTCCATGAGGACCGAGAATCCCACGACGGTACCACCCGCTCTGCGGACCAGATCCACCGCGGCCCGTCCGGTGCCGCCGGTGGCCAGGACGTCGTCGACGATGAGGACGCGGCCACCCGGGGCGATGGCGTCGGTGTGCATCTCGACCGTCGCCGTGCCGTATTCCAGATCATAGGTCGCGCTCAGTGTATCCGAGGGCAGTTTCCCCGATTTGCGCACCGGGACGAACGCGGCGCCCAGCGCCAGCGCGATGGGGGCCGCGAGAATGAAGCCGCGGGCCTCCAGGCCGACCACGTGGTCGACGGTCGCCCCGCGGTGGCGGTCGGCGATGGCCGCGACCACGGCGCCGAAGACCTCGGGATCGGCCAGCAGCGTGGTGATGTCCTTGAACACCACGCCGGGCTGGGGGAAATCGGGGATGTCGCGGACGCTCTTGGCGATCAGCCGGTCAAGGTCCTGGGGCACGGAGGCTCACCTTCACGGTTGCGGCGGCGCACGGGGCCGGGAGGGGGCGGGGACGAGGGAGAAGGGGGTGCACACGACGGTACCGGCCCCGCCGGGCGGGACCGGTACCGTCTCAGGTCGGGCTCGGACCTACTTCGGGCCGTCGTCCTTGTTGTCGTTGCCGAAGTCGGGCCGGTCCTCGACCGGGGTGTCGTCGATCGGGTCGACGGGGGTGATCACCTCGCCGACACCGGCCTTCAGCAGCCGGATCCGCGTGCCGGGCGAGATCTCCAGTTCGACGTCGTTGTCGCGGACGTCGACCACGGTCCCGTAGAACCCGGCCTTGGTGAGCACCTCGACCCCGGGCTGGAGGCGCTGCTGGGTCTGGGCCTCGCGCTCGCGCATCTTCTTCTGCGGACGCAGGATCAGCAGCCAGAAGACCACGCCGATCAGCAGGATCATCATGACCGGCTGGACGAGGGATGCGCCGCCGGTCTGCTCGGCGGCCCCTGCGAGTATGTATTGGCCCTGCACGGGGCTGTTCCTTCCTGACGTTCGTCTCGTGGCCGCTGCCACTGCTGCGCGGCGCCCGGCCCTGCTCTTCGGATCATTTCGGGGCTGGGCCCCCGCTGTGTGACCCTGGCGGTAGGGGCATCCGAAAGCATCCGAAAAGCAGGCCCTGATGCCGGCGCTTTCCGGTTCAACGAGCGGGACCGGTCCGCGAGTTCCCTACCGGCGCCGATGTGGCCGGAGCGGCCCCAGGCCCCACCTTACGCGCCGTGGACGCCGGTGTCGGTCACGCGGTCATCACGGCCCGGCGGCGGGTGCGGCGGCGCCGTCGGCGGGCGCCCCGGCGCCGAACGCGGCGTCGGGCGGCGCCGTGAGGCCCATGTGGGCCCACGCCTCGGGGGTCGCGACCCGGCCGCGCGGCGTGCGGGCGATGAAACCGGACCGCACGAGGAAGGGCTCGGCCACCACCTCGACGGTCTCGGGCTCCTCGCCCACCGACACCGCCAGCGTGGACAGCCCGACCGGTCCGCCGCGGAAGCGCCGCAGCAGGGCGTCGAGGACGGCGCGGTCGAGCCGGTCGAGCCCCTGGACGTCGACCTCGTAGAGGCTGAGGGCGGAGCGCGCGATGTCGAGGGTCAGCCGGCCGTCGCCGCGCACGTCGGCGTAGTCGCGGACGCGGCGCAGCAGCCGGTTGGCGATGCGCGGCGTGCCCCGCGACCGCCCCGCGATCTCCGCGGCGGCGTCGTCGTCGAGGTCGGCGGCGAGCAGGCCGGCGGAGCGGCGCAGGATGAGCTCCAGCTCGTCGGCGCGGTAGAAGTCCATGTGCGCGGTGAAGCCGAACCGGTCGCGCAGCGGGGCGGGCAGCAGGCCGGCCCGGGTCGTGGCGCCGACCAGGGTGAAGGGGGCGATGTCGAGGGGGATCGCGGTGGCCCCGGGCCCCTTGCCCACCACGACGTCCACCCGGAAGTCCTCCATGGCGACGTAGAGCATCTCCTCGGCGGGCCGGGCCATGCGGTGGATCTCGTCGAGGAAGAGGACCTCGCCCTCTTGGAGGGTGGACAGGACGGCGGCGAGGTCGCCGGAGCGCTCGATCGCGGGGCCGGAGGTGATGCGCAGCGGGGCGCCAAGCTCGGCGGCGATGATCATGGCCAGGGTGGTCTTGCCCAGGCCCGGCCCGCCCGACATCAGCACGTGGTCGGGGGCGCGGCCGCGCCGCTGGGCGCCGCGCAGCACCAGCGAGAGCTGTTCGCGCACGCGCTCCTGGCCGACGAAGTCCTCCAGCCGCTTGGGGCGCAGGGCACCCTCGAGGGCGCGTTCGTCGAGGTCGGCGTCGGGAGAGACGACGTCGCGTTCGTGTTCGGCCATGGCGGGGGTCCGGCTCCTCTCAGGCACGGCTCAGCTTGCGCAGGGCGCTGCGGAGCAGCGTGGCGACGTCGGGCCGCTCCCCCGCCGCGGCCGCCTCGGGGGCGACGGCGTCGGCGGCGGATTCGGCGTCCTTGGCCGACCAGCCCAGGTTGATCAGGCCGGATACCACCTGAGGCCGCCAGGGGGCCGCCGCCGCGGTTGCGGGCGCGGCATCGGTGACCTCCGGGGCGCCCGTCTGCGGGTGGCCGAGCTTGTCACGCAGTTCCAGCACGATGCGCCGGGCGCCCTTGGGGCCGATGCCGGGCACGCGGGTGAGCGCGGCGGTGTCCTCGGCGGCGACCGCGGCGCGCAGTGCGTCGGGGGTGTGCACCGCGAGCATCGCCAGCGCCAGGCGCGGGCCGACCCCGCCGGCGGTCTGGAGGCGCTCGAAGACGTCGCGCTCGTCGTCGTCGGCGAAGCCGAACAGGGTCAGCGACTCCTCGCGCACGACCAGGGAGGTGGCGACGGTGGCGGTGTCGCCGACGCGCAGCCCGGCGAGGGTGGCGGGGGTGCACTGCACGGTCATGCCGACACCGCCCACCTCGATCACGGCGGTGCCGCCGCCTCGGGCGGCCACCCGGCCGCTGAGGAACGCGATCACGCTTCGGTCACCTCTTCCCGGGGTCGGTGGTGGCGGTGGCGCGGGCCCGGCGGGCGAGTTCGACCTTGCGGGCGAACTCCTGCTGCGCCGCCGCGACGCGGGCCTGCGCCCCGCCGCGCCAGATGTGGCAGATGGCCAGGGCGACGGCGTCGGCGGCGTCGGCCGGCTTGGGGGCGGCGTCCAGGTGCAGCAGCCGGGCGACCATGGTCTGCACCTGCGCCTTCTCGGCTCGGCCGCTGCCGGTGACGGCGGCCTTGACCTCGCTGGGGGTGTGCAGGGCGACGGGCAGCCCGCGCCGGGCCGCGCAGGTGATGGCGATGGCGCTGGCCTGGGCGGTGCCCATGACGGTGCTGACGTTGTGCTGGGCGAAGACGCGTTCGACCGCGACGGCTTCGGGGGCATGGGAGTCGAGCCAGCCCTCGATGCCGCGTTCGATGCCGAGCAGGCGCGCGGCGAGGTCGCCGTCGGGCGGGGTGCGCACGACACCGGCGGCGACGAATGCCAGCGGCCGGCCGATCGCGCCGTCGACCACCCCCACGCCGCAGCGGGTCAGGCCGGGGTCGATCCCCAGAACTCGCACGCGTCTCCTCCGTCGCACCGGGTCCGCCGGGCTCGAACGCCCGTTCGCAGTCCCCGAGCCTACCGGTGTGCGGGGACGGGCGGACGGGCGACATGCGCGGGCGGGCGCCGCATCGCGCCCTGCTGTCAGGCTCCGCTGTTGCGGCGCAGGGCGGCGATGTCGTCGGAGGTGCGGGCGACCGCGATGGCCAGTTCCAGCCCGACCCGGCCCAGCAGGACCGAGATACCGCCCGCGGCCAGCGCGCCGAGCACGGACAGCAGCGAGGACACGGGGGTGACCACGATCGAGGCGAAGGCGCCGACCACGCCGGTGAAGGTGACGACGCCGACGAGGACGAGCCAGATCAGGAACAGGGTCCTGGCGAACTGCACGGTGACGAACCGGGTGAAGTTCAGGTCGAACAGGGCCCCGAAGAACCCCTGGCCCTGCGGCTGCGCCGTGCCGGGGGGCGGGGTCGCGGGGCCCGATGTGCCGCCCTGGTAGGGGGCGCCGCCGCCCTGCGGCTGCTGCTGGTAGGGCTGCTGCTGGTACCCGGGCTGCTGGCCGTACTGCTCGTAGGGGTTGTCGCCGGGGGTGGTCATAGCGGACTGCTCCAAGGGGGAGACTGCGGGCGGGATGCCCGGCCCGGGGTCGCGAACGGGGGCCGTCGGACCCGGAGGGGCCCGGGCGACGGGGCCGGGGCCGCGCGGAGGCGGCCGATGGACACCCTATCGAGCCCGGGTGAACGCCTCGGGCCCCGCTCGAGAGAGCGGGGCCCGAGGCGAACGTGCGTGGCCGCGGTCGGCGGCCGGTCAGCCGATCTTCTCGAGGACGTCCTCGGGGATGTCGGCGTTGGTGAAGACGTTCTGGACGTCGTCGGAGTCCTCCAGGGCGTCGACGACGCGCATGACCTTCTTGGCGTCGTCCTCGCCCAGGGGGACCTCCATGCTCGGCAGGAAGGAGCTCTCGGCGGACTCGTAGTCGATCCCGGCCTCTTGGAGCGCGGAGCGCACGGCGACGAGGTCGGTGGCCTCGCACACCACCTCGAAGGCCTCGCCGAGGTCGTTGACGTCCTCGGCCCCTGCGTCGAGGACCGCGAGCGTGACGTCGTCCTCGCTGGTGCCCTCCTTGGGCACGATCACGACGCCCTTGCGGTTGAACAGGTAGGACACCGAGCCGGCGTCGGCCATGGACCCGCCGTTGCGGGTGACGGCCACGCGCACCTCGGAGGCGGCGCGGTTGCGGTTGTCGGTCAGGCACTCGACCAGCAGCGCCACCCCGCCGGGGGCGTAGCCCTCGTACATGATGGTCTGCCACTCGGCGCCGCCGGCCTCTTCGCCGGAGCCGCGCTTGCGGGCGCGCTCGATGTTGTCCAGCGGCACGGAGTTCTTGCGGGCCTTCTGGATGGCGTCGTACAGGGTGGGGTTGCCGTCAGGGTCCCCGCCGCCCGTACGCGCTGCGACCTCGACGTTCTTGATCAGCTTGGCGAAGAGCTTGCCGCGCTTGGCGTCGATGACCGCCTTCTTGTGCTTGGTGGTGGCCCACTTTGAGTGGCCGCTCATACCGTTCCTTTCACCATGTCGACGAAGAGCCGGTGGATACGCGGGTCCCCGGTGAGTTCGGGATGGAATGAGGTGGCCAGCAGCCCCCCCTGTCGTACCGCGACGATCCTACCGGCCCGGTCCCCGTCGGTGAGCTGTCCGAGGACGCGCACGCCGGAGCCGACCTCCTCGACCCAGGGGGCGCGGATGAACACGGCGTCGACATCGGGCCCCTCAACGCCGTCGACGGCGACCCGGCCCTCGAAGGACTCGGTCTGGCGGCCGAACGCGTTGCGGCGCACGGTCATGTCGATCCCGCCGATGGTCTGCTGGTCGGCGGTGCCGTCGATGATGCGGTCGGCCAGCAGGATCATCCCCGCGCAGGTCCCGAAGGCGGGCAGGCCTTCGCGGATGTGCTTGCGCAGCGGCTCCATCAGCTCGTAGCGGACCGCGAGCTTGGACATGGTGGTCGACTCGCCGCCCGGGATGACGATGCCGTCGACCCCGTCGAGTTCGGCGGCCCGCAGCACCGGCACGGCCGTGACACCGAGCCCGTCGAGGACGCGCAGGTGCTCTGCGGTGTCGCCCTGGAGGGCGAGCACCCCGATGGTGGGTGTGGCGGTCAACGGAGAACAACCTCGCTCGGGATCGTGGGGACGGACGGGCACGCGCCGGTGGTGCGGGCCGCGGCGCGGCCCGCACGGGCGCGGGTGCCGGGTGCGCCGGCTACCAGCCGCGTCCGGCGTAGCGCTGGCCGTCGGAGAGGTCGTCGAGGTTGATCCCGACCATGGCCTCGCCGAGCCCGCGGGACACCTTGGCGATGACCTCGGGGTCGTTGTAGTGCAGGGTCGCCTGGACGATGGCGTCGGCGCGCTTGGCGGGGTCGCCGGACTTGAAGATGCCCGAGCCGACGAATACGCTCTCGGCGCCGAGCTGGCGCATCAGCGCGGCGTCGGCGGGCGTGGCGACGCCGCCGGCGGAGAACAGCGGCACAGGCAGCTTGCCCAGGCGCGCGACCTCCTTGACGACGTCATAGGGGGCGCGGAACTCCTTGGCGGCGCCGAACAGCTCGGCCTCGTCGAGGGTGCCGAGGCGCTTGATCTCGGAGCGGATGGACCGCATGTGCCGGGTGGCCTCGACGACGTTGCCGGTGCCGGCCTCGCCCTTGGAGCGGATCATGGCCGCGCCCTCGCCGATGCGGCGCAGCGCCTCGCCGATGTTGGTGGCCCCGCACACGAACGGGACGGTGAAGGCCCACTTGTCGATGTGGTAGGCCTCGTCGGCGGGGGTGAGGACCTCCGACTCGTCGATGAAGTCGACGCCGAGGGACTCCAGGACCTGCGCCTCGACGAAGTGCCCGATGCGCACCTTGGCCATGACCGGGATGGAGACGGCTTCGACGATGCCGTCGATCATGTCGGGGTCGGACATGCGCGCGACGCCGCCGTCCTTGCGGATGTCGGCGGGCACCCGCTCCAGCGCCATGACCGCGACGGCTCCGGCGTCCTCGGCGATCTTGGCCTGCTCCGGGGTGACCACATCCATGATCACGCCGTTCTTGAGCTGTTCTGCCATGCCTCGCTTGACGCGGGTGGTGCCGACCGTGCTCGCGGTCGGGGTGTCAGCGGTGTTGGTCACGGTGGCGGACTCCAAGTTCTGGGCGGACATGAGGTGGCACCTCGATGCGCGGAGGACGTTTCGTCGGGGGCGGGGCTGCGGCGTGCGGCCGCCGGTCGCCTCTGCGATCCAATGGTAGAACACCCCCTCGCGCCCTTTTCAGGACATATCGGCGTACGCCGCGGCCACATCCTTACAGTCTGTCGCGACCCACTGGCACGCCTGAGGAGAAGGCCCTTCGCCCCGGCCACTTCTGAGAACACCGGGCGGGGGCCGATTCTTCCGATGAGGGCGCACGCGGCCGCGGTGGTGCCCGCCCCCGTTCCTCAGTCGCGCGGTCGCGGCGGCTCGTCGTCCATCTCGAAGAACTCCGGCAGGGGCGCGCTGCCGGCCAGGCGCAGGGCCCGCACGAGGCGGTCGGCCCGGGCGGCGCGGGTGGCGGCGACGGCGTCGTTGTAGAAGCGCCGGGCGAGGTACACGCGCTTGGCCGCGGCCTCCGCCGCAGCGGGCAGCTCGCCACCGGGGTCGCCGCCGGCCGCCAGCCCGGCGCCGAAGCCGGGCTGCTCCATGACGGCGCGCAGCGCCCGGGAGACCGTGCTCTCCGCCAGCTCGCGTTCGCCTGGGTCCCCGGCCAGCCGCGGGCGGACCGCGGCGTCGGCGAGCAGCACCGCCGAGGCGGGTTCCAGCCCGGGTGCGGCGGCGAGCTCCAGCACGGCCGCGGCGCGCCGGGCCAGAGCGGCGTCGAGCGCGGCGGTCGCGGTCTCCACCCGCACGTGCAGCCGGTCCAGGCGGGAGGCCCGCCACTGGATGTAGCCGCTGAGCAGCACGGTCAGGACGATGACGGCGGCGGCGAGCCAGGCCTGCCCGGCGCCGGCCGGCCCGGTCACGGCGTCGACCCACCCGCCGTCGGCCGGCGCGGTCACGGCGGCGCCCAAGGGTCGCGGCGGCCGGCGGTGACCGGCCCGGCGGCGGGGCCCGCCGGCAGGACGGTCTCGTAGACGCGCACGACGTCGGCCGCGACGGTGGGCCAGTCGTAGGCGCGCACCGCCGCGCGCGCCGCCTCCGAGAGCTTCCGGCGGCGCTCGGGGTCGTCGAGCAGCAGCGCGGCGCCGCGCGCCAGGTCGGCGGGGTCGCCGGTGGCGAACAGCTCCCCCGCGCCGCCGTTGTCGAGCACCCGCCGGAAAGCGGGGATGTCGCTGGCCAGGATCGCCGCCCCGGCCGACATCGCCTCGGCGAGGACGATCCCGAAGCTCTCTCCCCCGAGGTTGGGCGCGCAGAAGACGTCCACCGAGTGGTAGGCCCGGACCTTGTCGGCGTCGTCGACCCGGCCGAGCGCGACGACCCGGTCGCGGATCCCGGCGGGCATCCGCTCGCTCAGGTCGCCGGTCTCCCCGGGCCCCGCGATGAGCAGCCGCAGGCCGGGGCGTTCGGCCGCGAGCCGGGAGAACCCCTCCAGCAGCACGGGCAGGCCCTTGCGGGGCTCGTCCAGCCGCCCCAGGAAGCCGATGGCGCCGCCGTCGCCGGGCCAGCCGGGCAGCGGCGCGCCGCCGGTGAAGCGCCGGACCGCGACCCCGTTGGGGATCAGGACGGCGTCGCCGCCGAGGTGCTCGACCAGGGTGGTGCGGGCGGCCTCGGAGACCGCGATGCGCCCGTTGATCTTCTCCAGGGCGGTGCGCAGGGCGGCGGCCGAGACCGCCATGGCGCGCGAGCGGGGGTTGGCGGTGTGGAAGGTGGCGACGATGGGGCCCTCGGCCACCCAGCAGGCGAGCAGCGACAGGCTGGGGGCGGCCGGCTCGTGGACGTGCAGGAGGTCGAAGGCGCCTTCGCGGATCCAGCGGCGCACCCGCGCGGCGGCGCGGAAGCCGAACGCCAGCCGGGCCACCGACCCGTTGTAGGGCACCGGCACGGCGCGCCCGGCGGGGACGATGTGCTCCGGAAGCTCGGTTTCGGCGTCGCAGGGTGTCAGCACCGACACCTCGTGGCCCAGGTCCAGCAGCGCCTCGGCGAGGTCGCCGACGTGCTGCTGCACGCCGCCGGGGACCTCCCAGGTGTAGGGGCAGACCAGGCCGATGCGCATCGTCACCGGTTCTCCGGGGCGGCGGGCGCGGGCCCGGGCGCCGGGGAGGGCCCGGCGGCGGCCGTGGCGGTGCCGGGGCCGAGGTCGGCGCTGAACACGCGCTGGAGCATGTGCCAGTCCTCGGGGTGCTCGGCGATGGCGCCCTCGAACACCGCCGCGAGCCCCTGGGTCATCTCCCGCACCCGCGCGGCGCGGTCGCCCGCGGCCGGCGGGGGGATCTCCTCGTGCACCCGGATGCACCAGCGGTCGCCCTCGTACCACAGCGACACCGGCATCAGGGCCGCGCCGGTCCCCAGCGCGAGGGCCGCGGGGCCGGCCGGGAACCGCGCGGGCTCTCCGAAGAGCTCGACCTCCACCCCGTGGTCGGTGAGGTCGCGGTCGGCGAGCAGGCACACGAGCCGGCCTGCGCGCAGCCGCCGGGCCAGCCGTCCCGCGGTCCCTGCGCCGTCGCCGGTCAGCGGCAGCACCTCCATGCCCAGGCCTTCGCGGAAGGCGGTGAAGCGCTCGTAGACGCTCTCGGGGCGCAGGCGTTCGGCGACGGTGGTCAGCGGGATGCCCCGCAGCGCGATCCAGGCTCCGGCGTGGTCCCAGTTGCCCATGTGCGGGAGGGCGGCGACGACCCCGCGGCCGGCCCGGATGTGGTCTTCGAGCACGTCGACGCCGGTCGCGTCGGTGCGCCCGAGGATCACCTCGCGCGGGGTGTGGGCCAGGCGGAACATCTCGTGGAAGTAGCGGAGGTAGGAGCGCATCCCGGCGCGGGAGAGCGCGCGCAGCTGCGCCTGTGTGGCACCGGGCCCGGCGACACGGCGCAGGTTGGCCTCCAGCCGGCGCAGGCCGTCGGTGCGCGAGCGCCACGCGTGGTCGGCGATGCGGTCGAAGACGCGCCGGCCGGTGCGTTCGGGGACGGCGCCGAGGGCCCGCCAGGCCACCGCGTACAGCGCCGCCGCCGACCGGTCGCCCAGGCCGACGTCGGCGCCCGCACCGCCTTCCCCTCCCCCGCGCCCGGTCACGGCGCCTCCGCGTCGCCGACACGGCGGCTCGGCTCGCTCAGCCGGGCCCGGGTCTCGACCAGCCGCTGGGCGATGGTCAGCGCGCACAGCAGGGCGAGGATCCACAGCCCGGCTTCCATGACGTAGGGGACGCCCAGGCCGCCCAGGCCCACCGAGACCAGGACGATCACCAGCCGCTCGGAGCGCTCGGCGATCCCGACATCGCAGTTGACGCCCAGCCCTTCGGCCCGGGCCTTGATGTAGGAGACGCCGAACCCGCCGACCAGGCAGAACAGGACCACGCCGGCGAGGACCGGGTCGTCTCCCCCGGTGGTGAACCACAACAGCAGGCCGCTGAAGACGGCGGCGTCGGAGAGCCGGTCCAGGGTGGAGTCCAGGAACGCCCCCCACGGGCTGGCGGAGTCCGAGGCGCGGGCGACGGCGCCGTCGAGCATGTCGAACAGCACGAAAACGGTGACGACGGCCGAGCCGACGTAAAGGTCACCCCGCGGGTAGAAGAACAGCGCACTGGCGAGCACGCCGATGGCGCCCGTGAGCGTGACCATGGTGGGGGTGATGCCGGCGCGGGCGAGCAGCCGGCCGATGGGCAGCATCACCCGGGCGATCAGGGGGCGAAGTTTTCTCAGCATGGCTTCTTCAGATCGTAGGGTCGGCGGCCCGCGGCGGCGGTGCGGCACTCCGCCGCGGGAGAGGGGCGGAGCGGGGTCTCACATGGGTGCGCCGATCCGGCAGGCAGGGGTCCCGCCCGGCATGCGGTGCCGGTGGCGCGCCACCCACCGGTAGACGGCGGCGCCGGCGGCGCGGCCGGGCGCGCGGCGCAGCGCCCAGCCAGCGGGCGCCCACAGGGGGCTGTGCAGGAGCAGCGCGGCGATCGCGTCGGCCCCGCCCCAGACCCGGCGGCCGTCGGGGTGCAGCAGCAGGACCTCGCGCTGGGCGCGGTCGCGTTCGGCCGGGGCGAGGTCGCTGAACTGCCAGGGCACCACAGTGATCCCGGGGGCGACGTGCCGTTGCAGGAACTCGGCGCTGCTGCTGCAAAAGGCGCAGTCGCCGTCGAAAATGAGGACGGGGCCGCGTGGCTCGGTGGTGGTCATGGCTTCTCCGCTCACGTCCATCGGCCGGTTCAGGGTTCCGGCCACGACGCGGCGAGCGCCTCGCGGGTCTGGCGGAGCAGTTCGGGAAGGACCTTGGTCCTCCCGATGACGGGCATGAAGTTGGTGTCGCCGCCCCAGCGGGGCACGATGTGCTGGTGCAGGTGGGCGGCGATGCCGGCGCCCGCGGGGGCGCCGAGGTTCATCCCGACGTTGAACCCCTGGGGCGCCGATGCCCGGCGCAGTGCGGTGATCCCGGCCTGGGTGAGCGCGGCCAGCTCGGCGGTCTCGGCGTCGTCGAGGTCGGTGTAGTCGGCGACGTGCCGGTAGGGGCAGATGAGCAGGTGCCCGCTGTTGTACGGGTAGAGGTTGAGGACCGCGAAGGCGGCCTTGCCCCGCGCCACGATGAGGGCGTCGTCGTCGGGGAGCCGAGGGGCGCGGCAGAAGGGGCAGCCGTCGCCGGGGCCGGCGCCCGCGGGCTTGTTCTCGCCCTTGATGTAGGCCATGCGGTGCGGGGTCCACAGCCGTTCGTAGCCGTCGGGGTCGGCATCGGGCGAGAGGGCCGCTCCACCGCCGACACCGGCCGCGTGGTCGTGCTCGTCTCGGTCCGTCATGCCAGCCCCTTCCGACTCCGCGGTTCCCAGCATAGAAGTCCGCGCCGCCCCGAGTGACACGGAGCGACGCGGCGTGGCCGACAAACCCCAACAGCATGTCGACCGGAACAGCTCAAGCTCAGGAGGCGGCGGCCTCCGTGCCCTCCGTCCCCTCTGTGCGCTCGGAGTAGCGGCTGCTGAGCTGGACCGGCGGGGACTTCTTGGCGCGGCGCCGGAGCAGCTGGAGGATCTCGACGAACAGCGAGAAGCCCATGGCGGTGTAGATGTAGCCCTTCGGCACGTGGAAGCCGAGCCCGTCGGCGACCAGGGTCATGCCGATGAGCAGCAGGAACGCCAGCGCCAGCATCTTGACCGTCGGGTGGGCGTTGACGAAGTTGCTGAGCGGGGTGGCGGACACGAGCATGACGACGACCGCGATGACCACCGCCGCGACCATGACCCAGATGCCGTTGGGCTGGTCGCCGATCATGCCGACCGCGGTGATCACGGAGTCGAGGGAGAACACCACGTCGAGCGCGACGATCTGGAGGACGACCGCGCCGAAGGCGGCCCGCACCTTGGATCCGGCGTGGTCCTCCTCCCCCTCCAGGCTCTCGTGGATCTCGTAGGTGGCCTTGCCGATGAGGAAGAGGCCGCCGATGAGCAGGATGAGCGACTGGCCGCTGAAGTCATGGCCGAAGAGGGTGAACAGCGGCGTGGTCAGCCGCATGATCCAGGTGATGGAGGCGAGCAGCAGCAGCCGGGAGATGAGGGCGAGGGCGATGCCGAGCTTGCGGGCCCGGTCGCGCTGGTGCTCGGGGAGTTTTCCGGCGAGGATCGAGATGAAGACGAGGTTGTCGATCCCGAGCACGATCTCCAGCGCTGTGAGCGTGAGGAATCCGACGATGAGGTCCGTGGCCATGGGGGTGCGTACTCCGGGGTGGGTTCGGGGCGCGAGCCCAGGAATCTAGGGATACCTGCGTAAGCCAGGTGTAAAGACCGCACACCGGGCCCGGGGCGCGGAGCGCGCCCGGCGGGTATGGGCTGCCGCCCCGGGGCGGGGGGCGTCACCGGTGTCCGGCACCTGCGGCTGTCCGACGTTCCCGGGGCGTCCGGGGTTCCCTTGAGGCCGGATCCGGCCGGATCCGGTGCGCTTCCGCTCCCTGGTCCGCACCCCGGCCACGGGGGTGCGGACCGGAGTTTCAGCCGGTACCGAGCCCCAGCAGGGTGCGCAAATGGCGCGGTGACGGCGAGCCGTGGGCCAGCAGAGCGTCGTGGATCTCGCGGCGCGCGGCCCCGGGCCGCGCCTCGGCGAGGTCGCGGGCGAGGTCGGCGACCTCGCGGTAGCCGACGTAGTAGGTGGACAGCTGCGCGCTGGTGAGCTGGGCGCGCCGCCATTTGCCCGCGGCCTCGCCCTCTTCCTGGTGGCCGCGCTCGATGAGCAGCGTCATGGCCTCGGCCTCGGTCATCCCGCGGGCGTGCGTGCGCACGTCGAGGATGGCATTGATGATCATCCGCAGCCGCATCTTGAGCTGCACGAGGCGCAGCCGGAGGTCGTCGCCGTCCCCGCCGGAGGCGCTCCAGCCCAGGCCGGCCAGGACCTCTTCGGTGTAGACGGCCCAGCCCTCGATGAAGGTGCCGCTCCACAGTGCCCGGCGGATGCGGGTGCCGCCCTGGTACCCGGCGGCGTGGGCGAGCTGGAGCGCGTGGCCGGGTACCCCCTCGTGGACCATGAGGTTGCGCAGCATGACGCTGTTGTACTCGCGGTAGAAGGAGGCGCGGCGCTCCTCGGTCCAGTCGTCGGGCGGCGGGGCGACGGCGATGAGGGTGGGCTCGCCGTTGGCGGGGGCGAGGGGTCCGGGCGGGTCGCAGTAGGCGACGGCCACGCCGCGGCGCGCCTCGGGCATGTCGATGATGCGGACGGGGTGGTCGGGGACGGTCGCGAAGCCGACGTCGCCGATGCGCTCGATGAGGTGGTCGAACGCCTCCTGGCAGGCGGGGCGGATGGTGTCGGCGGTGGAGGCGTGGTCGGCGGCGAGCCGGTCGAGGACCTCGCGCACCTGGCCGGGGAAGGGGGGCCGGCCGTCGTAGGCGGCGGCGACCTCGGCGATCTCCTCCTCGGTGGCCAGCAGGTCGCTTTCGGCGCGGGTCAGCAGCGCGTCCTCGGTCAGCTCCGAGTCGAGCGTGTACCAGAGCTGGGCGGCGTAGAAGCGCCCACCCAGGCGGGGGTCGGCGGTGGCGCGCTCCGCCTCCTGCTCCAGCCAGCCGGCGAAGGCGTGCACCGCGTCGGCCGCGGCGTCGCGGGCGGGCTCCACCTCGCCGCGCAGGGCGGGCGCCTGCTCCAGCAGGGTGTCGACCCCGGCGCCGAGCAGCGCGGCCGCGCCGCGCGCCTGGGCGATGGCGGTCTCGACGTGCACCCGCGGCATTCCGGGGCCGTCGCCGAGGCGCTCGCGCGCGGTGGCGAGGTGGCCGGGCACGGCCCGGCAGCGTGCCGCGAGCGCCCGCAGCCGGTCCTCGGGGGGCTGGGTGCCGCGCTCGATGAGCGCGTAGAGGGCGTCGCCCGGGAGGTGGACGAGCGGGTCCCACGTGTGCGGGCGCAGCTCGGTGAGGCGCCACAGGTCCGCTGAGACGCGGTTGCGCAGCATCTCCAGGTCGACCCGGTCGGCGGCGGGCAGCAGGAGGTCGTCGATCTCGTCGAGCGCCCCGAGGGCGTCGGTGAGCATCGCCGCCTTGCGCGCGTCGGCCTCGGCGGAGTGGTCGGACAGGCGGTCGGAGAACCGCTGGTCGCCGAGTTCACTCGCCCACTCCGGGGAGGCTTCGAGGAGGGCGTCGAGGATGCGGGTCCCGGCGTCGTGGAACCGGTCGGTCATGGCGTTGGCGCCCGGGTCGGACCCGCCGTCGGGCCCGCCCTGCGGTGGATTCGCAGTCATCGCCTGCCATCTTGCCCTGTCGCGCCATGACGCGCACTCCCCGCACCCGCTGGTGCGTGCGGCGGCCGTGTGGTACGCAGGCCCCCAGGCCTGATTCCGCATACCCACCCCAGGCAGGGAGCCGCCGTGCGCGTGACGCGAATCGTCGATCTGAGCCGCCCCATCGGGCCCGGCACCCAGGCGTTCCCCGGCGACCGGGCCCCGGAGCTCACGCGGTCGGCGACGCTGGCGGAGGAGGGGTACAACTCCACCGAACTGCACATGAGCACGCACAACGGGACGCACGCCGATGCGCCGTTCCACTTCCTCGCCGATGGCGCCCGGGTGGACGAGCTACCGCTGGAGCTGTTCACCGGACGCGCGGTGGTGGCCGACGTCCGCGGCCGCGGCGACCGCTCCCCCATCGCCGCCGCCGACCTCGGGCCCTGGCGGGGGCGCTTCGTGCCGGGCGCGGTGGTGCTGCTGCACACGGGCTGGTCGGCGCACTACGGGACGGACCGCTATTTCGACCACCCCTACCTCGCCGGGGACGCCGCGCGGATGCTGGTGGACGCGGGCGTGCGCACGATCGGGATCGACGCCCCCAGCCCCGACGAAACGCCCTTCGGGGCGCACCCCGGCAGCGGGTGGGACACCCACCTCGCCGTGCTCGGCGCGGGCGGCACGATCATCGAGAACCTGTGCGGCCTGGAGCTGCTGGACTTCCCCGACCCGTGGTTCTCGGCGTTTCCCCTGCGGCTGGACAGCGGCGACGGCGCCCCGGTGCGGGCGGTCGCGATGCGCTGGTCGGCCGACGGCTGAGCGCCCGCTGACGGGCGGCGCAGGTCGTGCCCCGGTGCCGCGGCGCACGGGCCACGGTCTCCGAAGCACGACCTAGCGCCAGGTGCTCTGGCTCCCGGTGGAGGTCGGCTGGCCGGCCGCGCCTCCGGGGTCGCCCACCGTGATGGCGTGCTCCACCAGCGTGATCAGGGTCGACTTGGTGGAGGCGCGGTCGCGCGCGTCGACCTGCACGATCGGGATGTCGGGGCTGAGCGTGAGGGCGTCGCGTACCTCGGCGGCGGCGTGCGGGTAGTACCCGTCGAACCCGTTGATCCCCACGACGAAGGGCAGCCGCGCCTCTTCGAAGTAGTCGATCGCCGGGAAGCAGTCGGCGAGGCGGCGGGTGTCGACCAGGACGACGGCACCGATGGCACCCTTGACGAGGTCGTCCCACATGAACCAGAAGCGGTGCTGGCCGGGCGTGCCGAACAGGTAGAGGATGAGGTCGGAGTCCAGGGACACCCGGCCGAAGTCCATCGCCACCGTGGTGGTCTGCTTGTCCGGCGTCTTGGCGAGGTCGTCGACCCCGACGCTCGCGCTGGTCATGACCGCTTCGGTCGTGAGGGGCACGATCTCGGAAACGGAGCCCACGAACGTCGTTTTACCGACACCGAAGCCTCCGGCGACGACGATCTTGACCGACGTCATCGCACTCGCCACAGCACCGCCTTCGTCGGCCGCGCTAGAGCTTGCGAAGTCCACTGAGCACCCTTTCAAGAAGGTTGGCATTGGGCCGGCTCTCGGTGTTGAGCGAGGACCTGATCTGGATCAGGCCCTGCTCCGACATGTCCGCCACGAGCACTCTCGCGACGCCGAGCGGGATCCGCAGCAGCGCGGAGACCTCGGCCACGGAGCGCCATTCACGGCACAGGTCGCTGATGGCCTGGCACTCCGGGGTGAGCGATCCGGTCTCGCCACGTGCGGTCGTCGTCGAGGAGATCAGCGCCTCCAGCGGGAGCTGGGACTTCGGCTTGGTCCGGCCCCTTGTGACAGCGTAGGGCCGCACCAGCGAGCTGGGGGCGTTGTTGGCCGCCGGCCTGGGTTGTTGGTCGACTGGTTGCTGGGTGGGTCGTTGAACGTCCGCGCCCGGACCGTCGGCAAGGGTCCTGGGGGTACCCGGCGCCTGTCCGAACCACGACGCGTTCCCGGCATCTCTGCTGTGAGGTGCCACCACTTCCTCCTGTGGGGTGGGGGTCAGTGGATTCCCGAGGTGCGCGCCGCCGGAGTCAGCGCCCTCCCGGCCCGCTCGACGAGCAGGGTCATCTCATACGCGACGAGCCCCAGGTCGCATTCCGCGGCGGCGAGGACGGCCAGGCAGGAACCGTCGCCGATGGACATGATGAGCAGCAGCCCACGCTCCATCTCCACGACGGTCTGCGCGACCGCTCCGCCCTCGAAGACGCGTGATGCGCCCTGGGTGAGGCTGGACAGACCCGAGGCGATGGCCGCCAACTGGTCGGCCCGGTCGGCTGGGAAACCGGCGGAGGCCGCCAGCGGCAGGCCGTCCGACGATACGACGATCGCGTGCGCGACATCCGGTACGCGATTCGCGAAGTCAGTGATCAGCCAGTTGAGCTCATTCACCGGTTGATTCATCTGCGCTCCTGTCCGTCCCAGCTTTCACGTCGGCCGTCCACGCAGGAGGCCGCCAGCCGAGTGTGCTTCTGTAGTGACCTTATGGGGTTGAATGTCGCGAGAAGTGCAGATGATGCTAATTCATGCCTCATCCGTGATCTCCGGCTGCCCCCGCGACAGGGCCCTCGGGCCGTGCCGCGGGTCGCCGGGCCATACCCGGACCTACCCGCGCTGAACACTAGTTCTCCTCGGACTGCTGCTCGCCGGTTCGGTTGCGTCCTTCACGGATCCCCTTCTGGAAGCCGGAGAAGCGGTTGCGCACGCGGTCCGCGGAACGCGCCGGAATCTGCTTGACGTTCTCCGGCTGGGGAGCCGTACCGGGGACAAGGTTTGCCTTAGGAACGCGTTTTGGCAACCCCGTACTCGTCAGACCGCCCGCAATGGGCTCCGAAGCGCTGCGCGCGGCCTTCCAGCCGCGGTCGGCCTCGGAGTGCCACTCGTCCTCGGTCCGCGCCTGATCAGGGCCACCGGTACGCGCCGCCGGCGCCTGTTCCGCGCCCGCCGCGGGGGCCGCCGCCGGCGGAGTGGCGGGCACGGGCCGCGAGTGCGGGCGGGGCCTGCGGTAGACGCCCGCGGCCCGGTCGCGGGGGGTCACCCTGCCGGCCGGCGGGGTGTCGGTCCCGCTGTCGGCGGTGGCCGCGGCGGCGCTCCGGCCGCCCTGGGCGTCGCCGTTGGAGCCGGCGCCGTTGACGTGCGGGATGGGGCCGGTCTCGGGTTCGGACACGGGCCCGCCGGTGCGCCGGCGGAACCAGTTGGACTCTATGGCGTCGAAGATCGGCAGCGCCTCGGCGGCGTGCTCCGGGGAGGGCGGCACGACCGTGTCGCGGCCCGCCGCGCCCCCGCCGTAGCGCCGGGACAGGTAGGCGGTGGAGCCGTAGCCCTCGCGGGTCTCGGGGTCGCCCGGCCGGGGGCCGGGGCGGTCGGTGCCCGAACGGTCGCGCGCGGCCGCCCAGACCCCGCCCGAGGGCTCCGGCTCGGCGTGCCAGGCGCGGGTCTCCTCGACGGGGCGGCGCTCCTGCTGCCGCTCCCCGCTCTCGGAGCGGTCCAGGGCGTCGCGCCCGCGGGCGGTGTCGGCCCCGTAGGAGGAGTAGGGCTCGACCCGGGGCTCCTGGGCACGCGGCACCTCAGGGACGGGCGGTTCGCTGCGCAGGGGCTCGGGTGCGGGCGGCGGTTCGGGGGCGGCGGCCGGAGTGGGTGCGTTCCAGCCGGTGCGCCACAGGTCCTCACCGCTGGGCGGGTGCTCGTCGGCGCGCCGGTCCTCGCCGCGGCGGCCGTTGCCGGCCGGCCCGGAGTCGTCGCCGGGCCGCGGCGAGACGCCGGGGCTGCGCTTGGGGAGGTCGCCGGCGCCGCTGCGCGGGGACGACCACATGTCGTCGGGCTCCGGCGGCGCCGGGCTGGCGGCGAAGGCCGCGGTGGCGTCGGCGAAGGTGTCGGGGGTTCCGGGTGCGGAGCCCGGGGACGGCGGCGCGGGCTGCTCGACCGGCGTGATCAGCAGGTCGGGCGGGAAGACCGCGGAGGCGGTGATGCCGCCGTTGTGGGCCTCCGACAGCCGCACCTGGATGCCGTGGCGGGCGGCCAGGCGGCTGACCACGAACAGGCCCATGCGCCGCGAGACGCCGACGTCGATGACGGGCGGCTCGGACAGGCGCATGTTGGTGGCGACGATCTCGTCGGGGGCCATGCCGATGCCGCTGTCGGTGACCTCGACCAGGACGCCGCCGCCGTCGAGCACCTGCGCGGACACCGAGACCTGGGTGTCCTGCGAGGAGAACGAGGTGGCGTTCTCGACCAGCTCGGCGACCAGGTGGATGACGTCGTTGACGGGGCGGCCCAGCACCGAGATGTGCGAGGGGGCCCGGACGTTGACGCGGTCGTACTGCTCGACCTCGGAGATCGCGCCGCGCAGCACGTCGACCAGCGGGACGGGCTGGGCCCACTTGCGGGTGTTGTCCTGGCCCGACAGGACCAGGAGGTTCTCGTTGTTGCGGCGCATGCGGGTGGCCAAGTGGTCGAGCGAGAACAGGTCCGACAGCCGGTCGGAGTCCTGCTCGCTCTGCTCCAGGCCGTCGATCAGCCGGAGCTGGCGCTCGACCAGGGTCTGGCTGCGGCGGGAGAGGTTGACGAACATCGCGTTGACGTTGCTGCGCAGGGCGGCTTCGTCGGAGGCCAGGCGCAGCGCCACCCGGTGGACTTCGTCGAAGGACCGGGCGACCTCGCCGATCTCGTCGTGGGAGGACACCCCGATGGGTTCGACCTCGACCTCGCCGGGTGCCGTGTTCATCTCCTGCATCCGGCTGATGGAGCCGGGCAGGTCGTCCTCTGCGATGCGCATGGCGCCCTCGCGCAGCGCGCGCAGGGGGCGCACGAGCGACCGCACCACCAGGGAGGTGATGATGCCGACCGCGATGATCACGCAGAGCACGACCAGGGAGTCGAGCACGGCCCGCATGAGTGCGGCCGACTGGAGGTCGGACGCCTGGCTCTCGACGGAGCCCGCCAGGGAGTCCTCGACCTGCTCCATGCGCTCCAGGGAGGTGGTGGCCACCCCCAGGTAGGACTGCGCGTTGTCGTCGTCGCTGATCCCGGTGAGCCGCTGGTCGGTCTCGGCGCGCATCATCACCCGCAGCCGGGTGGTGGCCATCTGGCTCACCTCGACGCCGGTGAACGTGGTGTCGAAGACCTGGCGCTGCTCGGGGGTGGCGCTGTTGCTGAAGTTCTGGATCTCGTTGTCGTAGCGCGCGCGGGCGCCGTCGACGGCCTCCTGCACGCCGCCCGACATCGTGCCGCGCACCAGGGAGTGCAGCATCAGCGCGGCCTCGTAGGACAGCTGCTCGCGCGCCCGGCCCAGGGCGGTCGTGGTGCGGACGCTCTCGCGCAGCTCGGTGTCCTCGGTGGATTCCGCGATGGTCTGGCTGAAGTCGCTCATCGCGGTGATGACCTGCCGGTACTTGGCGACGGTCGGCAGGACGGTGACGCGGGTGCTCTGGACCTCCTCGCGGATGGAGTCGAGGCCCTCGATGGCGGTCACCATGGACGACAGCCGGTCGGAGGCGAGCTCGGTGCCGGGGTCGCCCAGTGCGAGCACCGCCTGGTCGACCCTCTGCTGGGCCTGGAGGCTCAGCTCGACCTCGTCCTCCAGCGCGCCCCGCAGCTCGTCCGAGCGCAGCTGGTAGTTCGGGTTGTCGGCGATGTAGGCGGCGCTGGCGAGGCGCTCGCGGCCGAGCTGGTTGGCCAGCTCCACGACCGCCTCGTGCAGGACGGCCGTGTTCTCGATGCGCTCGTGGGTGAGCGTGTTGACGACGCCCTCGTAGACCCTCAGCCCGGCGAGGACCAGGGCCACGACCGTCGGGATGACGATGAGAGCGACGAGACGGGAGCGCACGCGCCAGTCGCGCGGCGCCCACCAGCGCACTTTGCGCTTCGAGGCTCCGGATCGCCCGGCCGGCGGCTCCTCATGACGGGAGTCTGCACCATCTTCTGTCGCTCGTGTCGACACGGACCCTCGCAACCTTTCGTGTCACCGCCTCGGGTGATGGACGTTTGGCCCCCCAAGAGTTGCCGCGGGCGCCCGGCGGAACCGTGGTGACTCCGGGGCCGGCCGGTCGGCGTGGCCGTGCACGGCGATCGGCGACGGATGGGGTGGGGATCGTCCGCGCCGGACGCGCCTCAAGAGGGGGAGAGGCGTCGAGCACCATAAACCATGAATGGTGCACGTGAGGTGGATAGCGTACCAATTAGCACAGAGGTATCCGAGACTCCGACGGCACCCAATCCGGAAGATCTTCGCAACCGGGACCTCCGCCACCACACGTTTCCGCCCATGATGCGTTGATCAGGGCGGTATCGGGCCGACCCCATCGGCCTCACCCATCACATAGATAACTTTTTGAACACACCGGTGACGATAGGTGATGTAACGGAGACTCTGTGCCAACGTGACACGTGACGACGGACATCGCTCACGGGCACGAGAGGGGTCACCGGTGACGCGCAGCCGAGGCGGTGCCCTCCTCCGGTCCGGCCCCGGCTTCCGGCCCGGCCGCGGCAGGGCCGCGCTCCGCGCCGCCCTCACCGCCGCCCTGGCCGCCGGGGCGGTCGCCGCCAGCGGGCCGCCCCCCGTCGCCTTCGCCGATCCCCCCGGCGACGACGACATCGACCGCGCCCGCGCCACCGAACAGGAGCGCGCCGACGCCGTGGGCGAGCTGACCGCCCGGCTCGCCGGGGTCCGGGCCGAGCTCGACGGCCTCTACGAGGAGGCCGACCGCGCGATCCTCGCCTACGGCGACGCCGTCGAGCGCCGCGACGACGCCGAGCGCCGGGCGCACTCGGCCCGTCGCGCCGCCGACGCCGCCGAGGAGGCCGGCGACGGTGCTCGCAGCGATGCCGCCGCCTACGCCGTCGCCGCCTACACAGGGGCCGACCTCGGCCCCATCGTCGCCTGGACCGCGGCCCGCGGCCCCCAGGAGGTCGTGGACCGCGGCTCCTACCTCGATCTGCTCAGCGGCCACCGCGGCCAGGTGCTCGACCGCGCCGACGCCGCAGGCGCCGCCACAGGGACGCTGGCGGACCGCGCCGCGCAGGCCGCCGAGGAGAGCCGGACGGCGGCCGACGACGCCGAGACGGCCAAGGAGGAGGCCCTGGAGGCCGTCACCGAGCAGGAGGGGGCGGTCGAGGGCATCCTCGCCGACCAGACGGAACTGGAGCTCTCCCTCGCGGAGGCGCGCGACCGCACCGATGCCCTGGAGCGCGAGAGGGAGCAGGCGCTCGACCGCGCCAAGGCGGCGGCCCGGGACGATTCCGGGGACGACACTCCCCCGGCCGCAACGGAGGCCGCCGCGCCCGCTGGCTGCGTGTCGGTGCGCACCGCCGGCTACGCCAACGGCCGCATCCCGGAGTCGGCGCTGTGCCCTCTCCCGCAGACCGGGGAGCGGCTGCGCGCCGATGCCGCCGCGGCCTTCATCGAGCTCGACGGCGCCTTCCGCAAGCGCTTCGGCCGCCCCATGTGCGTGGCCGACTCCTACCGGCCGCTGCACGAGCAGGTGCGCCTGTTCCGGGAGATGGCGGCCGGGATGGCGGCCAGCCCCGGCACGAGCACCCACGGCCTGGGCATCGCCGTGGACCTGTGCGGCGGCGTGAACGTCCACGGCTCCGCGGAGTACACGTGGATGATGGACCACGCCCCGCGCTACGACTGGCACAACCCCGCATGGGCGCAAAACGGATTCGAGCCCTGGCACTGGGAGTACACGGGCTGAGCGGGAGGTGCGGGCGGGGACTAGGCCCTGTTTTTCGGATCATTCCGGGCTCGCGACCACCAGACGCCGCCTCGCTGCGCCGATTGCGCTCGGACAGCCAACCAGGCTGACCTTCGCGAATCGGCTTGCGACGCGACGCCTGGACGGCCGCTCGCTATTCCGAAAGCATCCAAAAAACAGGACCTAGACCCCGGAGCCCACCCGGATCTCGAAGCCGCCCAGGGGGCCGCCGTCGACGAACAGCTCCTCGCCGGGCTCCAGGAGGCGGGTCTCGGCCGGCAGGCTCGCCACCACGCCGCCGCCTCTGTGCTCGGCGGGCACCCAGCCCAGGCCGCCGTCGATCTCGGCGCGGGCCAGCTCGGTGTCGTCCACCGAGGCGGTCACGCGCAGGTCCGTGCCGTCGAACTCGTCGCCGGTGACGACCGCCGGGCCCAGGGTCAGCGCCACCGGCCCTTGGCCGGGGGTACGCCACAGGCAGGCGGGCGCGTAGCCCGCGTGGCGGCCTCCGGCACCGAAGAGCGCGGCCGCGCCCACGGCGGCCGACGCCGCCTGCGCGCCGGGCGGCAGGCCGGCACCGTCGTCGGTCCCGCGGACCAGCGCGGGGTCAAGAGTGGTCCACGCCCCGCCGATGAGGGCGGGAACGGGCCCCGCGGGGCGGACCGGGGCGCACAGCCGGGTCTCGAACTCCACGATGATCTCCACCGGCGCGGCCAGCGCGCGCTGGAAGGCACCGCCGAGCGCCCCGCCGTTCTCGGCCAGCAGCTCGGGGAGGCTCTGCCCGCCGGGGTAGCCGAACACGCAGCCGTCGTCGATGACCCCCGGCCGCTCGTTGCCCCCGCTCGGCGACAGATAGGTGACCCAGCGCATGACGTATCCCCTCCCCCTGCGAGCGGCCGCATCCGGCCGCCGGCTCCCTCCTGCACGGTATCCCGGCCCGGGGACCTCCACGTACCGGGACCGGTGCCGGTCCGGGCCGTGCGGGTGATGGGCGGCGGCACCGTCCGATACCGCGATGGCCCGCCCGGCCGGCGGGGAGCATGGCATGGTTGGACCATGCACTACCACGGTTTCATGTGGCGGGGGCCCGAAGAGCAGCGCGCGCGGCACAGAGCCGCGAGCCACATCGACGGCCCCGGCTTCCGGTCGTCGGACATCCCGCCGATCAAGACCTGCTGGTGGCTGCGTCGCCCCGCGCACGCGGTCCGCGGCACGTGGGACGACGCCGACGGCGCGGTCGGCTGGATGGCCGGCCAGTACGCCGACATCTCCGATGTGCTGAGGGATCCCGAGCCCTTCTGGAAACCGGACGAGCGACGCCGTGAGGCGGCGATCAGGGACCTGTCCGACGGCCGCGACGTGGCGTGGGGCTACCTGCTCGACGACGGTGAGCGCGCGTTCATCGCGACCGTCTGCTGCTCCCCCAACGCCTGGGAGGACATCCGCTGCCCGCTGGCGTCGGATCCGGCCTGAGGTGCCGGGCGGCTCCGGGGCTGGTTTCCCGTTCCGGGATCACCCCGCTGCGACGTGGAGGTGCTCCTTCCCCGTACCGGTGCACATCCGGCACTCCTCCTCGACGCGCTTCCACGAGATCATGCCGTCGCCGTCCTGGACCGGCATCTCGGGGCGCCACAGCCCGGATCCCGCGCAGTAGTGGCACAGCAGATCACCGCGGCTGCACCACGGGCAGTCGGTGAGCGCACAGCACTGGCGCGTTCGGGCATCCATCCCGTCCCCCGATCCTCTCCCACCGCTCCCGGACCGCAAGGGTCCCGACCCGCCCTGCCGGCACCGGGGTGCCCTCTCATCGCACCGCAGAAGCGTGCACAGCGTCGCACAGTCGGTCACCGGCCGTCCAGGGTTCGCGGCCCGGCTCCGGGAGCGCCGCATCAGGCGGTCTCGCGCACCACCAGGTGGGGGTCGAGGATGAGCCGGTTGGAGGAGGTGGCGCCGGGGATGACGCTGTCGGCCAGCAGCCGCGCCATCTCCCCGCCCATGCGCGTGGTGGGCTGGTGCACGGTGGTCAGCGGAGGGTCGCTGTGGAGGGCGAAGGTGGAGTCGTCGTAGCCGATGACGGCCACGTCGTCGGGGATGCGGCGGCCCGATGCGCGCAGCACGCGCATGGCGCCCAGGGCCATCGGGTCCGACGCGGCGAACACGCCGTCGACATCGGGCGCGGTCTCCAGCAGCCGGCGCATGGCCGCCTCGCCGCTCTCGAAGCTGAAGTCGCCGAAGGCGGCCAGCTCGTCGGGCGCGGAGCGTCCGGCGTCCTCCAGCGCCGCCCGGTACCCGGTGAGCCTGTCCTCCCCCGCGCCCATGTCCTGCGGCCCGGCGACGGTGGCGATGCGCTCGCGCCCGGTGGTGATCAGCCGCTCGGTGGCCATCCGAGCGCCGCCGACGTTGTCGATGTCGACGTAGTGGATGGGGTGGCGGGTCTGCCACTGCGGCCGGCCGCCGATCACACAGGGCACCCCCGCTTCGGCCAGCCGGTCGGGCAGCGGGTCGTGGCGGTGCATCGACACCAGGAGCACGCCGTCGACGTGGTGGCCGGTCAGGTAGTCGCCCAGCCGGTCGTGCTCGTCCGCGGAGCGCGCGGTGGTGAGCATGAGTTGAAGCTCACGCTCGTTGAGCACCGCGCTGACCCCGCGGACCACATCGGCGAAGAAGGGCTGGGCGAAGAGCCGCTCGTCGGGTTCGGAGACGACGAGGGCGACGGTGTCGGTGCGCCGGGTGACCAGGGTCCGGGCGGCGTGGTTGGGCACGTAGCCCAGCTCGGCGATCGCGGCCCGCACCGCCTCGCGCGTCGCCGGGCTGACCTGCTCGGACCCGTTGATGACGCGTGAGACGGTGCCGCGCCCGACCCCCGCGCGCGCGGCCACCATCTCCAGCGTCGGCCGTCGGCCACCGTTCATGACGCACCCTCCCGGTCCCCCGTGCCACGGTCGGGCGCGCTCCCCTGGCGCGCCCCTCCCACCATTACACCGCTATCCGGGCAGCTCTCCGGCCCGCGCGACCTGCGCATACCAGCGGCCGCTGTCCTTGATGCGGCGGCGCTGGGTCGCGTAGTCGACGTGGACCAGCCCGAAACGCTGGCTGTAGCCCCAGGCCCACTCGAAGTTGTCCAGCAGTGACCAGGCGAAATACCCCGCCAGCGGCGCCCCGGCCTTCATGGCCTCGCGCACGGCGCGCAGGTGGCCGTCCAGGTAGGCCACGCGGTCGGGGTCGTGGACGGCGTCGTCGTCGCCGACCTGGTCGGGGTAGGCGGCGCCGTTCTCGATGATGTAGATCGGCACCCCCGGTGCGTCGCCCGCCAGCCGGGTGAGCACGTCGTAGAGGCCGGAGGGGTCGACCTCCCAGCCGATCCCGGTGCGCGGCAGCCCGTGCCACACGAAGGTGACGTCCTCGCACCCCACGTAGGCGCCGCTGTCGCCTCCGCTTGCGATGTCGGCCGGGTCGATGCCGCGGTCGGAGGCCGCGACCCAGTGGGGGGTGTAGAAGTTGACCCCGACCAGGTCCAGCGGGGCGGCGATGATGGGCAGGTCGCCGTCCTTGACGAAGGCGAAGTCGCTCACCGGCGCCAGGTCGTCCAGGACGTCGTGGGGGTAGGCGCCCTGGAACAGCGGGCCGTGGAAGATCCGGTTGCGCACGCCGTCGGCCCGCCGCACGGCGGTGATGTCGGCGGGGTCGGTGGAGTTGGGCCGCAGCGTCGTGGGGTTGAGCACGAGGCCGACCCGGCGCGCCTGGCCGGTCCCGCCCTGGCCTTCGCGCAGCGCCGCCGCCGCCAGGCCGTGGCCGAGCATCAGGTGGTGGGCCGCTGCCAGCGCCGCGGCGGGTTCGCGGCGGCCCGGGGCGTGTGCGCCGTCGGCATAGCCCAAGAACGCCGCGCACCACGGCTCGTTCACGGTGGTCCAGGTGCCGACCCGGTCGCCCAGGGCGTCGCGCATGACCTCGGCGAAGTCGGCGAAGCGGTAGGCGGTGTCGCGGGCCGGCCAGCCCCCAGCGTCCTCCAGCGCCTGGGGCAGGTCCCAGTGGTAGAGGGTGGGCCAGGGGTCGATGCCGGCGTCGAGCAGGGCGTCGACCAGCCGGTCGTAGAAGTCCAGCCCGGCCTGGTTGACCCGGCCGCCGCCCTCGGGCAGGACGCGGGGCCAGGCGATGGAGAACCGGTAGGCGCCGAGCCCGAGTTCGCGCATGATCGCGATGTCCTCGGGATAGCGGTTGTAGTGGTCGCCGCCGGGTTCGCCGGTGTCGCCGTCGACGACGTTGCCCGGGGTCTCGGAGAAGGTGTCCCAGATGCTGCGCCCGCGGCCGTCGGCGGTGGTGTTGCCCTCGACCTGGAAGGCCGAGGTGGAGGCGCCCCAGACGAAGCCGGCGGGGAAGCGCACCGCGGGGGCGGCTCCGGGGGCCGGGGCCTGCTGGGCGACAGGGGACGTCGGGAGTCGAGTCACGCTTTGATCGCTCCTTCCATGATGCGGCCGACGAGCTGCCGGCCGAGCACGACGAAAATGATCAGCAGTGGCAGGGTGGCGAACGTCGCACCGGTGAACATCAGGGCGAAGTCGCGGGAGTAGGCCGACTCGTTGAGCTGGTTGATGGAGAACTGGACGGTGGGGTTGTCCGGGTTGAGGACGGCCAGCGCCCAGATGAACTCGTTCCAGACCTGCATGAAGGTGAGCAGCCCCAGCACGACCATGGCGGGGCGCAGGGCGGGCAGCACGACGCTCCAGTAGATGCGGAACGTGGAGCAGCCGTCGATGCGCGCCGCCTCGATCAGTTCGTCGGGCACGGTCTGCTGGACGTACTGGCGCATCATGAACACGCCGAACCCGCTGACCAGGAACGGGACGATGACGGCCTGGAGGTCGCCCCGCCAGCCCAGCCAGTCCATCATGATCAGCAGCGGGATGACCCCGACCTGAACCGGCACCGCCATGGTGACGACCACCGCGACGGTGAAGAAGGTGCGGCCGGCGAACTTCAGCTTGGCCAGGGCGAAGCCGGCCAGCGAGCAGAAGAAGACCACCGACACCGACACCGTGGTCGCGGCGATCAGCGAGTTCGCCAGGCCGGTGGTGAAGTTGGCGGTGGTGTTGGCGAACAGCCGCTCCATGTTGGCGAGGAACTGGCCGCCGGGCACGAGCGCGGGCGGGAACTGCGACGCCGAGGCGCTGTCGCGGGTGGCGATGACGAACATCCACCACAGCGGGAACACCGAGGTCAGGACGGTGAGCAGCAGCGCGAGGTAGGTGAGCTGGGTGGCTTCGCGCATCCGGCGCATGCGCCCGGAGCGGCGCGGGGTGCGCGGTGCGCGGCCGCCCGCGGGCGGGGAGATCGTCGCGGTGGTCATCATGCCCCCCTGATCCGGCTCGTCAGTGCGACGTTGATCAGCCCGAGGACGACGACCAGCAGGAACAGCACCCACGCGATGGCCGACCCGTAGCCGTAGTTGCCGTAGCGGAACGCCTCCTGGAAGACGAGCATCATCACCGTCTGGAACTGGCCCTGGGTGCCGCCCTGCATGGCGCCGCCGGTGTCGAAGATCGCGGGCTCGGTGAACAGCTGCATCTGGCCGATCGTGGAGATGATGACGGTGAAGATGATGGTCGGCCGCAGCATCGGGATGGTGATCTGGAAGAACTGGCGGATCCGCGAGGCCCCGTCGAGCGCGGCCGCCTCGTAGACGTCCTTGGGCACGGCCTGCATGGCCGCCAGGTAGATGAGGGCGTTGTAGCCGGTCCAGCGCCAGTCGATCATCACCGCGATGGCGACCCAGGAGAAGTACTTGTCGCCGCGCCAGTTGACCGCGTCGATCCCGAGGTAGCCGAGCGCCTGGTTGATGATGCCGTACTCCGATCCGAACAGCTGGCTGAAGACGATCGCCAGTGCCGCGATGGAGGTGATGTAGGGCAGGATCAGCACCATGCGGAACATGGACTGGCCCTTGATGCGCCGGTTGAGGACGTCGGCGAGGGCCAGCGCCAGCAGGAGCTGGGGGACGACGGCGACGATGAAGATGCCGATCGTGTTGTACAGCGCCATCCAGAACTTGGCGTCACCGGCCAGGCGGACGTAGTTGTCCAGCCCGATGAAGCCCTCGTTGCCGCCGATCAGGCTCCACTCGTGGAAGGACACCCAGACCGTGTAGAGCAGCGGGAACAGCCCGAACACCCCGAAGAGCAGGAAGAACGGGGCGATGAACAGGTAGGGGGACCCTTTGAGGTCGAGGCGGGAGAGCAACCGGCCGCTGCCCGCGCCGCGGCGCGGGGTGCCGGAGGCCGAGGGGCGCCGTCCCTCGGGGGTGCCCGCGCTCGGCGGCGCGGGCGGTGGGGCGCCGTGCCGGGTCGAGGCCACGTCGCGCTCCTTTCCGTCGGTGGGCTGGGGGGCGGCTCCGGGCGGCCGCCGCGGGTCCGCGCCCGCGCGGCCGCTCCCGGGCCCGCCCCGGAGTGGCGGCCCGGTGCCGGGCGCGGCGTGGACGCCGCCGCCGGAGGGAAGGTCCGGGCCGCCGGGTCGGTCGGGGTCAGCCTTCGCCGAGGGCGCGCTCGGAGTCGGCCACGGCGGTGTCCCAGCCCTCGTCGGCCGTCGCCTGGCCCTGTTCGACCGATTCCAGGGCCGCGCGGAAGGCGTCGTCGATGGCCTGGTTGTCGGGGCCGTAGTAGACGGGGGACAGCTGCGAGGCCGAGGCGCCGTAGATCTCACCCACGGGGGCGTCGTTGAAGTAGGGCCGGGTGAAGTCGGTGACGTCGGCGCTCTCCAGCGCTTCGGGCGAGGAGGGCAGGACGTTGGCCTCGTTCCAGGCGCCGAGCTGGCCCTCGGCGCTGGTCAGGAACTTGGCCAGTTCGGCCGCCTCCTCGGGGTGCTCGCTCTGCGCGGGCACGGCGAGGAAGGAGCCGCCCCAGTTGCCGCTGCCGCCGGGGACCGCGGCGACGTCCCACTGGTTCTCGCCGGCGTCGCCCGCGGTGCTCTCGATGTGGCCGAGCATCCAGGCCGGGCAGGGCAGGGTCGCGAAGGCGTTGTTCTGGATGCCCGCGTTCCACTCCTCCGACCAGATCGGCAGGTTGGCCGAGAGCCCGGCGTCGGCCATGGCGGTGACGGTGTCGTAGGCGGCGCGGGTGTCGGCGTTGTCCTCGACCACCAGGTCGCCTTCGGGGTTCTGGAAGGGGGCACCGCCGGCCTGCGCGGTGACCGCGCGGAAGTAGGGCTGGATGGTGGAGACGAAGCTCGCGCCGGTGTCCGCCGCCGCGAAGTCCTCACCGGTGGCGATGAAGTCCTCCCAGGTGGGCCAGAGCTCGCCGACCTCCTCGCGGTCGGTGGGCAGGCCGGCGTCCTCGAACAGCGAGACGTTGTAGCAGACGCCCATGCTGCCGATGTCGGTGCCGAGCCCGATGAGGCGGCCGTCGAAGCTGTGCCCCTGCTCCCACTTCCACTCCAGGAAGTCGCCCTCCAGGTCGGCGCCGCCGTGCTCGTTGAGGTCCACGAAGCGGTCTGCCTGGGCGAGGAACTGGGCGATGTTGGCCTCTTCGATGGCGACCACGTCGCCGGCCCCGCCGTCGGCGGCGATGTTCTGCTGGAGTTGCGGCGTGTAGTCGGCGAGGTCGGTGATGTTGCGTTCCTCGACGGTGACGCCGGGGTTCTCCTCCTCGAACTGGCTGATCAGCTCGTCGTAGCCCATTACACCGAAGGTGTCGATCACCAGCTCGACGTCACCCCCGGCCCCGTCTCCACCTCCGCAGGCGGTGCTCACGAGCAGTGCCCCGCCGCCCAGCATCGCGGCGACCACCCGGGCACCGCGCACACGCTTAGTCATCATGCGACCCCTAACGAATCGGAGAAGTGCATCTCGATCGCGTCCCGGTACCCCTGCATGGGAGCGCTCCCATAAGAGAACTGGCTCACAGACACGCAGTCAATCCCCAGGCGCCGCCGAGACTCAACCGTTACCCGCCGGGCCCACCGCCACGCAGTGTCACGAAACGCGACGGGGCGCCCGCACCGAAGTACGGGCGCCCCGTTTCACACCTGGGCACACGGGCCGCGCTCAGCCCCAGGGGCCGCGCGGCACCGCCGGGCGTCAGGCGTCGGCGTCGAGCGGGATGACGACGCCCTGCCACTGCTCCTCGATGAACGTGCGGACCTCGTCGCTGTGCAGCAGCTCGTTGAGGGTCGCGATGTCCTCGTTGTCGGCGTCGGCGGCGGACACGACCAGCCCGTTGCCGTAGGGGTTGTCCTCGGTGTCCTCCCAGGCCAGCGCGTTGGCGGCCTCGGGCAGGTCCGCCTCGAGGGCGTAGTTGCCGTTGACCACCGCGGCGTCGACGTCGGCCAGCGAGCGCGGCAGCTGCGCGGCCTCGACCGGGACCAGCTCCAGGTCCTGCGGGTTGTCCTGGACGTCGTTCTCGGTGGCGGTGTCGCCGGCCTCGGGGTCGAGCGTGATGAGCTCCTGGGACTCCAGCAGCTTGAGCGCGCGGTCGAGGTTGGCGGGGTCGTTGGGGATGCCCACCTGCGCTCCGTCGGGCAGGTCGGCGATGTCCTCGATGTCCTCCGAGTACAGGCCGAAGGCCTCCAGGTGGACGTTGGCGACCCAGCTCAGGTCGGCGTCGGGGTTGGCCGCCAGGTACTCGTCCAGGAACGGGACGTTCTGGAAGTAGTTGGCGTCGATCTCGCCTTCGGTGAGTGCGGCGTTGGGCTGGTTGTAGTCGGTGAACTCGACGATCTCGATGTTCAGCCCGGCGTCGGCCGCCAGCTCGTCCTGGACGAACTGGAGGATCTCGGCGTGGGGCACGGGCGAGGCCCCCACGCGCAGGGTGGTGCGGTCGCCGCCGCCCCCGTCGTCCTGCGCCTGCTCGCTCGGGCTGCCGCACGCGGCGACGGCCGTGGTGAGCGTCGCGGCTCCGATGATGGCCCAGATCTTGCGCACGTGTGTGCTCCTTCGTTTCGGTGTGGCCTCCGCCGGCCGGGTGGTCGGGGTGGTCGGTTCCGGGTCCGGCGCGCTTGTGGCGGCCGGGCCCGCGGAGGGCGGCGGACCGGACGGCACCGCCCGGGGTCAGCGGTGGGACAGCCGCCTGATCAGCAGGTCGCCGATGCTCTGCGCGGCTTGGACGACGATGACGAGGAGGACGACCGTCGCCCACAGGTAGTACTCGTCGAAGCGCTGGTAGCCCTCGCGGATGGCGATGTCGCCGAGCCCGCCGCCGCCGATGGCCCCGGCCATGGCGGAGTAGGAGATGAGCGCGACGACCGTCATGACCAGCCCCGCGATCAGGCCGGGCAGCGCCTCGGGGAGCAGCACCTTGCCCACGATGGTGGTCTTGCGCGCGCCCATGGCGTGGGCGGCCTCGATGACGCCGCGGTCGACTTCGCGCAGCGCGGTCTCCACCAGGCGGGCGAAGAAGGGGATGGCGCCGATGCTCAGCGGCACGATGGCCGCCGTGGGGCCCAGTGTGGTGCCGATCAGCAGCCGGGTCAGCGACAGGACGGCCACCATGAGCACGATGAACGGCAGGGAGCGTCCGACGTTGACGATCGCGCCGAGCACCGCCTTGACCGCCGGGGCGGGCGTGAGGCCGCCGCGGTCGGTCGTGACCAGCAGCACGCCCAGGGGCAGGCCCACCAGGGAGCTGATCACCGTCGACCACAGCACCATGTAGAGGGTGTCGAGGGTGCCGATCCACAGCACGGGCCCCATGTCGGGCCACCGCTCGATGAGTTCGGTCAGCCAGCTCATCGGCCCGCCACCTCCACCAGCAGCCCCTTGCCGCTGAGATAGTCCAGCGCGGCGTCCCGGTTGGCGCCGCTGATCTGCACGTTGAGCCGGCCCACGGACACCCCGGAGACTGCTTCCACGGCCCCGCCGAGGACGTTGACGTCGACGTCGAAGCGGCGGGTCAGCTCCGACATCAGCGGTTCGTCGTAGGCCCGGGTGTAGGTGAGGGCGACGGTGTCCTCCGGCAGCCCGGAGCCGGGCAGCGGGAACAGCGAGCGCGCCAGCAGCGACCCGGGGGTGGCGAGCAGGTCGAGCACCCGGCCCGACTCGGTGAAGGCGCCGGACTCCATGATCGCGGCGGAGTCGCAGATCCGCTTGATCACGTCCATCTCGTGGGTGATCAGCAGGATGGTCAGGCCCAGCTCGCGGTTGAGGTCGCGCAGCAGCTCCAGGATCGAGGCGGTGGTCGCCGGGTCCAGCGCCGAGGTGGCCTCGTCGCTGAGCAGGACCTTGGGCCGCGACGCCAGGGCGCGGGCGATGCCCACGCGCTGCTTCTGCCCGCCGGAGAGCTGGGCGGGGTAGGCGCCGGCCTTGTCGGCCAGGCCGACCAGTTCCAGCAGCTCACCGACCCGGCGCCGGCGCTCGGCCCGCGCCACCCCGGCGATCTCCAGCGGGAACGCCACGTTGGCCGCGACGGTGCGCGACGACAGCAGCGCGAAGTGCTGGTGCACCATGCCGATCCCGCGCCGTGCGGCGCGCAGCCGCGCGCCGCCCAGGCCGGTCAGCTCCTCGCCGCCGACGGCCACGGTGCCGGCCGTTGGGCGCTCCAGCAGGTTCACGCAGCGCAGCAGGGTGCTCTTGCCGGCACCGCTCTGCCCCACGACACCGAAGATCTCGCCTTGGCGGACATGGAGGTCGACACCGTCGAGGGCGAGGACCTCGCGGCGTTTCACCCGGTAGACCTTGCGCAGGCCCACAGCGTCTATCACTGGCTTCCTCAATGCTCGGCTCAGAGTGGATCCGCACACGCCGGAGGCCCGGGACTGCGCGGGGGTGGGAACGGTCCGGGCCGCAGGCGCCCATGGCAGAGCGTACGGAGCGGAAGGTTCCGGTGCGGGGGGCGACGCGCTGGCGGCGGAAGGGCCGGGCGGGCCCCCGGGGAGACGGGAGGCGGATCAGCGGCGCGCGGTACAACCGCCGGCCGCGCCGTCCCCCTGGGGACAGCGCCGTGACCCGCCGCACATGGCGGAGCGGGCGGCGGTGACGGTGCCGTGATCACGAGAGTCCACAAAGCCACCTAACCATACCGAAATGATGGAAATAGCGCTGATATGCACGAACAGCGGGTAACGTTCACCACATTCTCCCGCGCGGCGCCGCCCGGCACGTCCGCGGGGCGGGCGATCCCGCCGTCACCCTCCGGGGTCGGATATGAACCGATCCACCCCTGTGCCCCGTGTCCCCCTAAACTCGACACGGCGACCTAGGACGGACACCGGATTGCACATCGCATGGTGACCGGCGAACGGGACCACCGCGATCTTCCGCGCCGCCCGGCCTGCCCCTGAACACAGGCCGGCGCCGTCCGTGAGCCCGGCCGTGCCCTTGCACGCGCCCCGGCCGCCGAGCATCCAGACAACGTGTCGCGAAGGTGCGCCCCGCCACCGCGGAGCCCCCTCGCGCCAGCCGAGGAGCGACGACCTGGTGGAGCCCCAACGACCGACCGGTGAGACCGATTTCGCCGACTTCTGGGCGGCCGACCCGCCGTGCCCGCGCGAGTGGCCGGCCATCGGCCCGGCCGCGGGCCGCACGACGGCGGCGGC
>NZ_JBHSBH010000004.1:705245-727787 GCF_042650565.1 Nocardiopsis sediminis | reverse complement strand
CGCCGTCGTCCTGGCGGCCGCCACGGCGTTCGTGCCCGCCTCCACCGGGTGGGCCGCCGCCCCCGCCCCCGCCGCTCCGGCCCCGCTCGAACCCGAGGAGAGCCTCGACACCCTCCTGGAGCAGTCCGAGGGGCTGAGCGACGAGTACCAGCGCGAGCTGTTCGACATGGAGGGCGTGATCGAGGACGCCCAGAACGCCGCCGACCGGGCCGACAGCACCCGCGAGGAGGTCGACGACGCCGAGGACCAGGTGCGCCGGCTGGCGATCGCCTCCTACACCGACGGCGGGGTCGACCCCTCCCTCACCCTGTTCGTCGAGGACGACCCGCAGGACGTCATCGACCAGGCGCAGCTGGTCGAGCACCTGTCGAGCACCAACCAGGACAAGGTCGACCAGCTCGAACAGGCCATCTCCCGCGACGAGAAGGCCCAGGAGAACGCCGACGAGAAGGTCGAGGTCGTCAGGGAGGACCTGGAGGAGCTCGAATCCCGGCGCGCGGACGTCCAGGCCCTGATCGCCGACTTCCCGGCCCAGGAGATGGGCGGGGAGTACAACATCACCCCGCGCACCGAGCAGATGCGCGAGCTCGTCATCGAGCAGTTCGGCGAGGACCGGGAGAACGGCGGGGTCGGCTGCTACCGCCCCGACGGCGGGTTCGTCGTCGGCGAGCACCCCAAGGGCCGGGCCTGCGACTTCATGGTCAACGGCAACGGGCAGATGCCCACCGCCGAACAGCAGGAGCGCGGCGACGCGATCGCCGAATGGGCCATCGAGAACGGTGAGCGGCTGGGGATCTACTACATCATCTGGCGCCAGCGCATCTACAACATCGACGGCGACGGCTGGAGCGAGATGTCCGACCGCGGCAGCATCACCGAGAACCACTACGACCACGTGCACATCTCGATGCTCTGACCTCGGGGCCCGGCCCGGCTCCATCCCATCTCGATAGCGCAACGATCGGCCCTGTACCCGGTGCGCGTGGCTCTGCGTGCGCGCGGCCGCCTGTGGCCACTCGTCCGGCGGTCGCGCGACCGGGTCCCTGGTGGCAGTGGCGGGGCCGGAACATTCACACCACGAAATGGTGACGATCCCCGCCGTTTCTCCCCGAACAGGCGGCAGGGGGGACACACTCGGAAGTTAAGATTCAATCCCCGACCCCCGGTCCCTGGGGTTGCGGCGTCGCGCCATCGGCGACGTGGCCTACACGGGGGCGCAGCGCAGGCCATGGCCGTCCGCCCGCGGCATCACCGCGGTCGCCCCGGCATCCCGGGCCCGCTGCGCGAGGCCATGCGGATAACGGTCCGCAGCAAGGGGCCATTCAGTTGGAACCAGAAACGCGCCACTGCGCGTCTCACGATCGATACGCACACAGCTGGCGCCAGGGGAGTCATGAGCGACAACGGACCGTACACGCAGCCACCGCAGTATCCGGATGGCGACAATTCCGGAGGGCAGCCGCCGTACGGGGGCGCCGGCCAGTACCAGAGTGGCCCCTACCAGGCGCCTTACGGCGGTGACCCCAACACCGGCGGCCAGCCGGGCTACCCGCCGGGGTACGGGCCCGGCCAGCAGCCGGGGCCCGGCGCCCCGCAGTTCCAGCAGCCGCAGGACCAGCAGATGTTCTCCGGTGGCGGCCAGCCGCCCTACGGCCCCGGGCCGGGCGTCCCGCCCGGCGGAGGCTACCCCCCGCCCAAGAAGAGCAGCGCGGGCCTGTGGATCCTGATCGGCGGCGCCGCCGTCATCGTGGTCCTGGTGATCGCGGTGGTGGTCGTCCTGGTGCGGTCCCCGGGCGACACCCCTGCGCCTCAGGCCGAGCAGTCGGCGCCCGCCGAGGAGGCCCCCGCCGAGGAGCAGCCGGCCCAGGAAGAGGAGGCCCCGGCCGAAGGCCAGAGCGGCCCGCCCTACGCGCTTCCGGACGACGCCTGCGTCACGATCTCCGAGGCCAAGCTCGAGGAGTACGGCCTCACCGACGGCAGCAAGAGCCTCACCGACAACGCCTCCAGCTGCAACTGGTACGTCGAGGGCGAGGGCGACGCCTACGGCTCGGTGACCCTGGAGTACGCCACCCCCTACGGCGGCGCCGACTCCGTCGAGGGCGCGCAGGACGACTTCCAGTACAACCTCGACTACGCCACCGACGAGAGCGGTGACTACACCGAGCGCGAGGTGCACGAGGACGTCGAGGTCGCCCTCGGCGACGAGGCCCACCTGGTGTTCGCGACCGAGGTCATCCTCAACACCAACGACTCCGTCTCCACGATGATCATCCGCAAGGAGAACATCAACGTCGAGATCCGCTACTCGCTGGCCCCCGGCCTGAGCGCGGACGAGGACACCCCCGCCCCGCTGGAGTTCTCCGACGTCGAAGGCATGATGAACGACCTCGGCGCCGAGGCGCTGACCCCGCTCGGGGGCTGACACCCCGGACAGGCGACAAGGGGGGTGCGGGCACAGCCCGCGCCCCCCTTCGGCTTCTCCCGGGCGCCCCCCGCGGGCCGGCGGAGGCGTCCGGCGCATCGCGATTCAGAGGGCATTGCCCGGTTGATTACGCTCGCAGGCATCCGCCCCTTCCTGCGGTTATTCGAGGTGCCCGGCGGACCGAGACGAAACCGAGACCGGATCCGCCGAACCCGGACCCCCCTTAGGACCGACAGACCGAGCAAACGGTCCCTTGCCTCACAAAGATGTGAAAGACGCCCCTTCGTGACGAATACCCCTGAATACCCCCCTGCATCGCCCCCCTCGACCCCACCCACCGGCGCCAATGGCACCGGCTCCCCCCGGCGGCCGCGCGCGGCGCTGATCTCCGCGGGCGGCGGCGTGGCCGCCGTCCTGGCACTGGCCGCCGCCTGCTCGATCACCGACGCGGCGTCGAGCTCCGACACCGGCCACGACGGCACCCCTGCGGAAGGCCCCGCCGACGAGCTGACCACGGTCGATCCGGACACCATCCCCGGCCTCGAGGAGGAGTCCACGACCGAGGACGACGGCGTGCCCGTGGCGTACTCCTACCCGGTCATCCCCAACGCCGACCCGCTGGCCGAGCGGCTGTCGGAGATCGCCGAGCGCGAGGCGGACGCATTCGTCGGCGCCGTCCCCGACGCCGCGGACTTCTCCATCGACTGGCAGATCAGCGCCGCGGGCGACGGTGTGATCGCGGTGCGGCTCACCCAGGCCGAGACCGACTCCGAAGGCGAGCGCGCCGGCTACGCCACCTACTGGTACGACACCTCCGACGGCCACACCGGCGCCTCCACCGAGCTGCTGGCGGGCAACGCGGAGCTGGCGGAGCTCGACACCCTGGTGCGCACCGCCCTGGAGGACTCCGGCGACGTCGACACCTCCGCGATCCGGCCGGTCGCCCGGCTCTACGACTCCATGGGCTTCAACCCCGACGGCGACCTCGTCGTGGAGTTCGACGAGGGGCAGGTCGCCCCGGCGGACTCCGGGCGCATCCGGGCCGTCGTGCCCGAGGACGACGCCGCCCCGCTGCTGTCGGCGTACGGTGAGCGCGCCCAGGAGGCCGCCGTCGTCGTCACCCCCGACTTCGAGGTCTCGGCCCCGCCCACCGACGGCGAGGACCACCCCCCGGCTCCGGGAACGTCCCCCGGCGCCGGTGAGGAGGACGTGGACTGCGCCGCGGCCGACTCCAAGTGCGTGGCGCTCACCTTCGACGACGGGCCCGGCGCCCGTACCGGCGAGGTCCTCGACGCCCTGGCCGAGCACGACGCCAAGGCGACCTTCTTCGTCACCGGCGGCCCGATCCGTGAGCACCCCGAATTCGTCCGGCGGACGTTCGCCGAAGGCCACCAGCTCGGCAACCACACCGTGGACCACCCCGACCTCGCCACCCTGGGCGCCGGCGGGATCCGCACCCAGCTGAACCCCGTCAACGACCTGGTGTACCGCGAGACCGGCCTCACCATGGACCTGATGCGCCCGCCCTACGGCTCCACCGGCCCCACGGTCGAGGAGGTCACCCGCGACCTGGGCCAGGCGCAGATCCTGTGGAGCGTCGACACCCGGGACTGGAAGGACCGCGACTCCGAGAAGGTCGCCGACCGGGCGGTCTCCGGCGCCGAGCCGGGCGCGATCATCCTGATGCACGACATCCACGATTCGACCGTCGACGCCGTGCCCGAGATCGTGCAGCGGCTCGACGAGCAGGGCTACACCATGGTCACCGTGTCGCAGCTCCTCGGCGAGACCGAGCCCGGGAACGTCTACCGCGACGGCGCTCCCGACCCCGAGGACGGCGGCGAGGACGCGAACTGACGAGGGGTGTGGCACAGATGACCCCGCCCTGGTGCAGGTCCACCCCTGGTACGCGCGTAATGTGGGTCGCCGTGGGTACGACGCCTCGGTTCCGATCCCCTGACCCCGCTGCCGCGGGTCCCGGTGGGCGCGCCCGGCGCGCCTTGGTGCCGGGCCGCGCGACGGTACCCGGAACGAGGCGCCCCAACCCTCCGGCGGTGTCCTGAAGTGGCCCGTCTGTCAGGGAATTTCACGGGAACCCGTCGTCCCAACGGGCACGTTCCCCTGGGTAATACCCGCCCAGTACTGCATGACCCAGGAAGTCGGAGGGGAAGGGCCGATGGCCGTCGCGTTCGCCCGTGACTACGCATGGTTGCGGGAGACTCAGCCGGATTTCGCCGAAGCGTACTGTCTGTCCTATGTCCGGGGCCTCAGCAAGGCCGAGGCCCTGGGGCGCCTCGGCGTCGACGAGCGCCGCCTCCGCTGCCTGCCGATCGCCGAGGCCGTCGAGGCCGGGCTGTGCTGCGAGGGCCGGCCGCCGCTCACGGTGCACGCCATGTCGGTGAACGGCTGGGCCGTCATCGTCGAGCCCACGGGCTGCCGCGCGACCCGGCCGGAGTCCTACCGCGCGCTGTCCGCCGAGACCGAGCTGGTGTCGGTCCGCGTGCTGATGGAGCACCGCTACGAGTTCCGCTGGGTGGTCGACGGCGTCCTCCAGACGTTCTTCGACGCCCGCACCCCCGGCCTGCGCCGGGGCACCCGGCCCGATGCGCTCGACGACCAGATGCGCTCTGTGGGGCTGTCCGAGGACGCCCCCGCGCCCGACCCGGGCGCCGCCGCACTGGCCCTGGCCGAGCGGGTGACGGGCGCGCGGATCCGCTCCTCGCACCTGGCGGGGCCGCTGCTGGGCGCCGAGCTCGACGCCCCTGTGTCCCTCGCCGCGGGCGGAGCACATACCCGGCTCTGACGTGTGATCAGGGCCGGCCGCTCGCGACCGGCCCCGCTCGCGACCGCGCGCCGCGGTCAGCCCGCCGTGCGGCCCGTGTGCGCGCCTGAGACGGCCGTGTCGGTGCCCACGGCGTCGGCGATGGAGCGGTATCCGGCGGCGCGGACGAGGCGCGCCAGTCCGGCGTTGATGCGCCGCGGCCACAGCGGGCCGCCGTAGATCAGCCCCGTGTAGCCCTGCACCAGGGTGGCGCCCGCGCGGATGCGGTCCCAGGCGTCCTCAGGGGTCTCGATGCCGCCGACCGCGACGAGCACGAGCCGGTCGCCGACCCGGGCGCGCAGCCGCCGCAGGACACCGAGCGCGCGCTCCTTGAGCGGCGCCCCCGACAGCCCCCCGGTGCCGGCGTTCTCGACCTCTGCGGCGCCGCTGGCCAGGCCGTCGCGGGAGATGGTGGTGTTGGTGGCGATGATGCCGTCGAGACCCAGGTCGAGGGCGAGGTCGGCCACGGCGTCGATGTCGGGGTCGGCGAGGTCGGGCGCGATCTTGACCAGCAGCGCCACGCCCTCGTGCCCGGCGTCGTCGAGGGCGGCGCGCACGGCGGACAGCAGCGGGCGCAGCCGCTCGACGGCCTGGAGGTCGCGCAGCCCGGGGGTGTTGGGCGAGCTGACGTTGACCACCATGTAGTCGGCGAACTCCGCGAGCCGCCGGGCGCTGGCGGCGTAGTCGGCGACGGCGCCGTCCTCGGGCACGGCCTTGGTCTTGCCGATGTTGACGCCGACGAGCGGGCGGGGGCGCCCCACGCCGGCGCGGGCGTCCCACCGGGCGCGGCGGCGGTGCAGGCGTTCGGCGACGGCGATCGAGCCGTCGTTGTTGAACCCCATGCGGTTGACGATGGCCCGGTCGGCGGGCAGCCGGAACAGGCGCGGGCGCGGGTTGCCCGGCTGGGGGTGCGCGGTGACGGTGCCGATCTCGATGAAGCCGAAGCCCAGCGCGCTGAGGGGGTCGGGGCCCTCGGCGTTCTTGTCGAACCCCGCCGCGAGCCCGAGGGGCCCGGGGAACTCGCGGCCGAACGCGGTGACCGACAGAACGGGGTCGCGGGGCCCCAGGACACGGGCAACGGCCCCGGAGGCGCCTGGCACCGCGCCGAGCCGGCGCAGGGCGCCGAAGCTCAGCCGGTGGATGGACTCGGCGTCGGTGTGCCGCAGGACGGCGTGGAACAGCAACCGGTAGAGCACGGTGACCTCATCAACCTTCTGTGCCGCGCTCGCGGTCGGCGAGGTAGCGTTCGAGTTCCTCGCCGAGTTCCTCGGCCGTGGGCAGGGCGGATTCGTCGCCGGTGAACAGCGATGCAGCGGTGTCGGCGCCGGAGTCCCCGCGCGCCGACATGAAATCGTCGTACTGCCGTTCCAGGTTACCGACGACCCTCTGCACTTCCTCGGACGCGGCGACCTGCTGTTCGATCTCGGTGTCGGTCTCCTGTGCCGAGACGCGCAGCGCCTCGGCGGGCAGCGCCAGGCCGGTGGCCCCGCCGAGGTGGTCGAGGGCCGCGATGGCGGCGCGGGGGTACTCCGACTGGGACAGGTAGCTGGGCACGTGCACGGCGTAGCCGACGACGTCGTGCCCGGCCTGGCCGAGCCGGTACTCCAGCAGTGAGGCCGCGCTGGCGGGGACGTTGACCCGGCCGACCCAGGCGGTGTGGTCCGATACCAGCTCCGGGCGGGTGCCGTGGGCGGTGACGGTGGCGGGGCGGGTATGCGGCACCGCCATGGGGATGCCGTGGACGCCGATGGTCAGGGAGACCGAGAACCGCTCGATGAGGTGGCGGACGGCCTCGGCGAAGCCCTCCCATTCGCGGTCGGGCTCCAGCCCGTGCAGGAGGAGGAACGGGGTGTCCTCGGAGTCGCGCATCTGGTAGAGGCCGAGCTTCGGGGGCTCGTAGTCGGTGTAGGCGTTCTCGACGAAGGTCATCACGGGCCGGCGGGAGCGGTAGTCGAGCAGCCGGTCGATGTCGAAGGCCGCCACCTCCTCGGCGGTGAACTCCGAGAACAGGGCGTCGGCGGTCTGGCGGCCGACCGACCCGGCGTCCACGAACCCGTCGAGTACGACCAGCATGACCGTCGCGGTGACGTCGATGCCGGGGCGGAGCTCATAGAGGTCTGCGGGATCACGCACCTGGAACTGTCTCCATTCGCACACGGGGTGGATCGGACGCCGGAGCGCGCCTGCGGAAAGGGGGGCGCGGCACGGTGCCGGATTCGTGGTCCAGGATACCGACCTGGGGCGATGCGCCCGTCCAGTGCCGCCTCATCCGGTTCCGAGGACGCGCAGGGTCCGCAGGCGGTTCAGCGCGGCGGCGACCTCGTAGCGCCGGGGCAGTGCGTAGTCGCCGGTGTAGCCGCGGCCCAGGGCGGGCGCGCCGCCGTCGGCCAGCCGGCGGTCGAGCAGGTCCAGGGCCTCGCTCAGCGGGCGGTCGTCGAGGAGGCCGTCCTCGGCGAGCAGCCGCATGGCCAGCCCCACCCCGATGATCTGGCCAGGGTCGACGAGCTGGGCCAGGGCGCGGACGTCGATGTCGGTCTCGCCGAAGGTGAGGACGTCCATGTCGCGGCGCTTGAGCCGGGCGCGCCCGCGCGCGGTGGGGTCGACCGAGGCGGGGTCGACGATGCGCTGGGCGGGCGGGGCGAACGCGGCGTCGCGGCGCTCGGCGGCGAGCTCGCGCGCGCGGGCGGTGACGTCGTAGGGGCGGTAGCCGTCGAGCATGACGACGTGGTCGGCGACGTCGAAGTAGTCGCCGCTGCCGCCCATGACCAGGACGGTGGAGACCCCGTGGCGGCGGTGGAGCGGGCGGACGAGGTCGACGAACGGGGTGAGGGGTTCGCGGTCGCCGTGCACCAGCTCCTGCATGCGGGAGTCGCGGATCATCAGGTTGGTGGCGGTGGTGTCCTCGTCGACCAGGAGGGTGCGCGCCCCGGCTTCGAGGGCCTCGGCGATGTTGGCCGCCTGCGACGTGGAGCCGGAGGCGTTCTCGGTGGAGAAGTCGGCGGTGTCGGCGCCGGTGGGCAGATTGCGGACGAACGCGCTGACGTCGGTGCGCTGGACCCGGCGGCCCTCCTCGGCGCGGATCTTCACGGAGTCGGGGCGGGTGGCGACGAGTTCGCGGCCGTCGCCGGGGATGTGGTCGTAGACACCGCGTTCGAGGGCGTGCAGCAGGGTGGACTTGCCGTGGAAGCCGCCGCCCACGATGAGCGTGATGCCCTCGGGGATGCCCAGGCCGGTGACCCGGCCGGCGTGCGGGAGGTCGACGGCGACCCGCAGGGAGTCGGGCGCCCGGAACGCGACGGCGGCGCCGTCCATGGGCAGGTCGCTGACGCCGCTGCGGCGGGGCAGAACGGCTCCGTCGGCGACGAAGGCGACCAGGCCCAGCCCGGCCAGGCGGTCGCGCAAGGCCACGGTGTCCTCGACGGTGTCGGCGAAGGCCTCGGCGGTGCCGGGGTCGAGTTCACTCCAGCGCACCGCCTCGACCATCGCGGGCAGGCGGTCGCACAGCTCGCGTTCGGCGGTGCGGGCGTCGATGCGCCGTCCCCGCCCGGGGAGCTCGATGCCCAGGCGCAGGACGACCGCTCCGCTGTCGTCGATGCGGCCCGCGGAGCGCTCGATGACCTCCTGCCCGCCCGCGTCGATGCGCAGCCGGGCGCCCTTGAGGCTGCGGTGGGCCAGGCGGACGAGGTGGTCGGCGGTGGCCCTGCGGCGCGCGGCCGGGTGCAGCGCGTGCACGGGCAGGCCGGCAACGGGGCCGGGGATGCGGACCGCGATCCGCGAGGGCGGCGCGAAGGGGTCGGACTGGACGCGTTCGATGGCCAGGGTGAAGTGGCCGAAGTCCCAGTCACCGGCGAGCGACTTGTAGCGCCCGTAGGAGGCGCCCTCCATGCGCCGCAGCTCCTCGGTGAGCCGGGCGAGGTCGCGGGTCCCGCGGATGGCCGGGGCCGAGCGGTCGCCGCGGCCGGCCCCCGCCGGGCGGCCGCGGCCGTCGGGACGGCCCCCGTAACGGCGTTCCTGGCCGCCGATGCCTCCGGGCATGACGAGACGCTCCCTTTCGATGGCTGGTGGTCCACGTGGCCCGATACCTCGGCCACCCTGGGATCGGATGGTATGCGTCCGCGCCGGACCGCGGGTCCGTCCGTCCACAAGGTGGCGTATCACACTCCGTGTCCGGCGCCCGGGAACCGGGGGCGGTGCGCCCGCCGGGAGAACGGGTGGCGGGCGTGTTGAGGGCGAATGCTACCTCTCTCGAAGATGTATTTCCGCGGTAACGGTGAAATGGCCGATACCGGCTGGGCGGCTTTCCGACTCACCGGCGGGCGCTATACGTTTCGACATGGACACGGACGCGCTGTTCCCTTCTCCGGCCGCCAGCACCATTTGGGGCAAAACCGGATTACACAGCACAACGTACGCAGCGACCGACTGGCATCCCCTGCTCGCGCACATGCTCGACACCATGCACGTCGCCGATCGCCTCTGGGAGCACTACTTAGCGCCGTCTCTGCGCGAACGCTTCTCCGCCGGGCTCACCGGCACCGGCACCCCCTCCGGCGACCGCGCCGGGCGCGCGGCCTTCCGGTGGCTCGCGGCACTGCACGACATCGGCAAGGCCACCCCGGGGTTCCAGTCCCTCAGCGCACACCACTTTCCGCCCGTGCTGCGGCTGCTCCCCCTTTCCGTGCACCACGAGCCGTTCCGCCACGAGCTGTCGTCGGCACAACTGGTGCGGATGTTCCTGGAAGAGGAATCGTGGGCGCCCGCGGCGATCGACTGGGTGGCCGATGTCGTCGGCGGCCACCACGGGACCTTTCCGCCACCCGGCCTCGCCCGCTCGCCCCGCACCCGGGCCCGGCTCGGCGGCGGCAACTGGCGCGAGGTGCAGCGCGAGCTCTTCGCCACGGCCACGCGGTGCTCCGGGGTGGACCTCGCGTCGCTCGCGGTGAACGCGCCGGGCATCGGCGGGCAGATGGCGATCGCGGGCGCCCTGGCCCTGGCCGACTGGCTGGCCGGCGACGACGAGCTGTTCGGCCACTCCAACGGCTGGCCCTCGGACTACCCCGCCGACTCCGCGCGCATCGCCGCGCGGTTCCGGCCCGCCGCGGAGCTGGGCACGGTGTGGCGCCCACGCCCGCCCGCCGGAGCCCGGGAGCTGTACGCCTCGCGGTTCGGCTTCGGGTCGCCCAGCGCCACCCAGCTCCTGGCGTTCGACCTCGCCAAACGAGCCACCGGGCCGGGCCTCATGGTCGTCGAGGCCCCCGCTTCCGAAGGCAAGACCACGGCGGCCCTGGCCGCCGCCGAGGTCCTCGCCGCACGGCTGGGCTGCAACGGGCTGTTCTACGCGTTACCCGGCCGGGCCACGGTCGAGCAGGCGGCCGCCCGCCTGGCCGGCTGGCTGGACGCCCAGGATCCGCGCCCCACCGTCGGCCTGGCCGACGGCCGGGCCCGGCGCGGCGCGCGCTGGGACACCCCGCTGTCGGGCATCGGCGAATCGGCGGCCGACACCGAGGCCGCGGCCGCCTGGCTGCGCGGCGCCGACCGCGCGCTCCTGGCCCCCGTGGTGGTCGGCACCCTCGACCGGCTGCTGCGCGCGGGGGTCTCGGCCGCGCACGTCATGATCCGCCACACCGTCCTGGCCGGCAAGGTCGTGGTCGTCGACGGGGTACCCGCCTACGACACCGCCGCCACCGCCCTCCTGCACCGGGTCCTGCACTGGCTGGGCCGGCACGGCACGCCGGTGGTCGTGCTCGCGGCCGCCCTGAGCGACGGGCAGCGCGCCGGGCTGCTCAGCGCCTACTCCGGCGCCCGCCGGGCCGTCGCCGACGGCACCGGGTACCCGCGGATCACCTGGGTCCCTGCGCCCGGCGCCGGTGCGGGCGAGGAGGCCGGCGCCCCGCCCGGCGACACCGGCCACGCGGACCGGCTGCCGCCGCTGCGGTCGCACCCGGCACGGCCCGCACGCGGCAGCGGGCCGGCCGTCGAGCTCGCGCCCGAGGCCGGCGACGACGCCCAGCACGTCGCCGACCTGGTATCGGGTCTGGTGGCCGCCGGGAGCGACCCGGCCGACCCCACCGCCGCCGCCACCGGGCGGGGCTGCGTCCTGGTGCTGCGCGCCACCGTCGAGCGCGCCCAGGCCGCGTACGGCGCGCTCAGCGCCCGGTTCCCCGGCGAGTGCACACTCGTCCACGAGGCGTTCACGGCCGCCGACCGCGCCCGGCTCGACGCCGGCCTGGCGCGGCGCTTCGGCCCTCCGGAGCGCTCGCCCGGCACCCGCGCGGCACGGGAGAACCCGCACCGGCCGCAGCGGCACATCGTGGTGGCCACGCCGTCCACTGTGCAGCCGCTCGACATCGACGTCGACGTGCTCGTCACCGACCTCGCGCCGATCGACGTGCTCCTCCGGTGCGCCGGGCTCTGCCACCGCCACGACCGTCCGGGTCCCCGGCCCGCCGGGCTCGAACGGCCGCGGGTGATCATCACCGGGTTCAGCGGCGGAACAGCCGCCGAACCGCCCCGGTTCCCCGGCGGTCACCCCTACCCGGACCACCTGCTCCTGCGGACGCTTGCCCGGCTGCTCCCGGGCGACGGGGCCGGGCCGGTCGACGTCGCGGTGCCCGCCGGCGTCCCGGGCCTCCTCGCCTCGGTCTACGGCGACGACCCTCTCGGCCCCGAGGCATGGCACGGCGCCATGGCGGCCGCCGCATCGGCCGCCGATCAGGAGCGCGCTCGGCTGTCGGCGCTCGCCGGATCCGTGCTCATCGCGCGCCCCGACGACGGGGAGCAGGGGGTGGTCCGCCTCGGCCACGTCCAGCGCAACGGCGGCGGGCACGGAGGCGGCGCCGGCGAGGGGAGCGTCGGCGGGCCGGCCGTGCACCCCGGCGCCCCGGGCATCGAGGTCCTGCTGCTGCGCCGCACCGGCGCGTCCACCGCCGAGACCGTCTCGCTCCCGGCCGAGGGCGGGCGGCCCCTCACCGTCCCGCTCGCCGGCATGCCCGACGACGAGCAGAAGGAGGCGGTCCTCGGCCAGGCCGTCCGGCTGCCCGCCGACCGGGTCGACGCCGCGGCCCTGGCGTCCCCTGACGGCTGGCGCAGGGCGCCGTGGTGCTCGGGGCTGCCGGTGCTCTTCCTCGACCCCAAGTCCGACGACGCCCACCTGCGGGGGCGCACCTACCGGTACTCCCCCTACACCGGCTGGCAGGAGACCGCCTGACGGCGGCCGCGACCGGTAGCGCCCTCGGCGGTGCGAGGTGCTCGGGGCCGTCCCCGCCCGCGTGGCCTGCGCCGTGCGGGCGGGGACGGCCCCTGCGGCTACGGGTTCTCGGCGAGGATCTCCTCGACCAGGCCCGGGCCGGGGTAGTCCGCCATGACCACGCCCGTGCGCTCCAGGTCGGTGTCGCGGAGGTGGGAGAGGCCGTAGTCGTTGACGCCCCGGAACCCGAGTGCGCCCGCCGCGACGTCGCGGGGGAACGCGCCGAGGCCGGTTCCGCTGAAGTGGTTGACGTGCAGGACGTCGGCGGGGCCGTCCTGGGTCGCGTCGAAGTGGTCGCGGGCCTTCTCCCACTTGCCCTCGATGTCGAAGAGGGTGGGCACCTCGTAGTCGTCCTGGATGGCCATGCCCTCCCCCGCCCACGTGGGGCCGTAGACGGTGCCCGCGCCGTCGAAGTTCTGGAGGATGACGATCCGGCCGCGCACCTCGCCCAGGTCGGGGATGCGGGTGGCGTACTCGCCGCTCGGCGGCGTCCAGATGTGATCGCGCGCCAGCCCGGCGGTGTCGGGGTTCTCGGTGAGGTACCAGTCGAGCGTCTCCTCGTAGGTGCGCGTGTTCTGCTCGGCGGTGTGCTCGGGCTTGATGCGCATGAGGACGGTCTCGGTGGGGTGGGCGCGCAGGAAGTCGGTGGTCTGCCGGAGCACGTCGGTGAAGTTCGCGTTCAGGTAGACCGAGCCGTGGTGGATCGTGAACGCGTCCTGGAAGTGCCGCGTCCGGATGTCGAGCGCGCGCACGCCCGCGTCGAGCTGCTCGGGGAGGGGGCTCTCCTGGGTTTCGGCGAGCGCGGTGACGTCGCGCGCCATGGTGTCGTGGGTGCCGGGGATCGAGAGCGCGGCGAGGCTGGTGTCGTCGCTGATCCCGGCCATCCAGTCGGGGTTGCTGATGGCTCCGAGGTCGAAGCTGTGGCGGTCGTCGGCCAGCGCCGGCGCAGCGGGCGCCAGCGCGACGAGGACTCCGGCCATGAGCCCCGCGAACGCGGTGCGCACGGGGCGCACGCGTGCGCGCGGGGGGCGGCCGGAGGGCGGGGAGGGTCGGCTCTTCGGGGCGGGTACCGGGGGGTGGCTCGTCAAGAACACGCTGCCGCACCTAACGCTGAGTTGTAGGGGGATCTCACTCCGCACAGCAGTATGCGCAAACCGGGCATCGTTCGCACCGGCCGGGCCGCCCCGCTCATGTGCCGGATGTGGCCGCAGGGAACGGTGGACGCACCGGCTCCGGCGTGTTAGGGCGCACGCCGGTGGGACGGAAAGGACGAACTGCGCCCACCCATGACGGGTGCGGCCCGGTGGTGACGGTGGTTCCGCGGGAACCCGCTGACGGCACCGCAATCACACCGGGGCCGGGCCGCGGAAGCCGTGCGCGAGCGGGCGGTCACGGCCCGCCGCAGGCCCCTCGGGCGCGCCGCGGGCTGGTGGAAAGACCGCCTGTGGCCGGGCCGGGCCTGGCAAGCTGGTGCGGCGAGAGACGAGGAAGGGAGAGCGCTCATGGAGTGGCCGCCCAAGGACATGGAACGCAAGATCCTGACGGGCCTGGCCGAGGCGAGGATCATCGAGTACCACAGCAGCGAGGAGACCGAGGCCGGGCGCGTGCACCACATCACCACGGTCACCGGTTACGAGATCCCGTTGAAGGACACGGAGGTCGCCCCGTTCGCGCTCGGCGCGTGCGCCGGAGACTACAACCGCAGCCTCGACTACGATGCGACCCCCTGCGACCTGGTCGACGGCCTGATCGCCGAACGGTGGGCGAGACAGGCCCGGAACTGACCCGGCCGGCCTGACCGCGGTTCCCCCTCGACCGCGCGGCGCACGGCCCCACCTCACATCAGCGGCACGGCACGGCCCGCAGCGCGCACGCCGACCCCTCTCGACGCCCGCGGCTCCTCAGGCCGGCCCCGCCGGGAATGCGGGCCGCCCCCGGACCCCGGGCTCCCGCACCCCGCCCCATCCCCCACTCCGATCCCCCTCTTCGCGGCCGCGCGGCGGCCCCGCCGCCGCCACCCCTGCACCCGGCGCCGGTACCCGACGCACGCGCGCGGCCGTCACAGTGCCCCTTGCCGCGGAACGGCCGCCGCCACCACCCCCTCGGCGGCGTCCAGGGCCTCCAGCGCTTCCAGGGCGGCGGAGACCGCCTCCTCGGTCGGCTGCACCAGCGGCAGGCGCACCGCCGGCGAGGGGATGCGGCCCTTTGCGTGCAGCACGGCCTTGAGGATGGTGGGGCTGGGCTCGCGGAACAGGCTCCGGGAGACGGTCGCCAGGCGGTGGCCCAGGCCGCGCGCGCCCGCCGCGTCGCCCTTGTGCCAGGCATCGGCGAGGTCGGCGAAGCCGGTGGTGTGCAGGTGCGCCGAGGCGAGGATGCCGCCTGCGGCGCCCATGGCCAGCAGCGGCGAGATGTAGAGGTCGTCTCCCCCCAGCACCGCGAAGTCCTCGGTGGGGCGGCCGAGCAGCTCGACGGTGTCCTTGTCGATGCCGCCGACCGCGTGCTTGACGCCGATGATCCGGTCCATGGCGGCGAGCCGGAGCATGGACGCCGTGCCGACGTGCTGTCCCGTGCGGTAGGGGATGTTGTACACGATCAGCGGCACGGGGCTGTGCGCGGCCACCTGCTCGAAGTGGGCGAGCACCCCGGCCTCGCCCGGGCGGACGTACTGCGGCACGGGGACCAGGGCGGCGGTGACCTCGGGCCGCTTGCGGAGGGCCCACACCTCGGCCACGGTCTTGCGGGTATCGGCGCCGCCGGCACCGACGATCAGCACTCTGCCCCGTTCGGCGCAGACCCGCTCGCACACGTCCAGCACAGCGGTCTTCTCGTCGGGTTCGAGCATGCCGGATTCGGCGGTCGTGCCCAGCGCCACGATGCCCGCGGCGCGGTCGTCGAGCACACGGTGCGCGAGCGATTCCAGCGCATCGAGCGCGACCCCGCCATCGGCGTCGAACGGTGTGATCAATGGGACGTGGATACCGTGCAGTGACGTGTGATCATTCATGCTTCGAGGCTGCACCAGAGGCCGGGGCAGGTCCAGCTCATCGCGGCGATGTCCGGGCACGTTTTCGCAGGTCACGGGCTCACCGCGCTCGTCCTCAGCGTCACATCCGCACACGCCGACGAGGCCCGGCCCATGGAGTGGGGGTACTACGGCCCATATGGGTCCGCAGGCGAGTGCGAGGGCGTATTCGGGCCCCGGGGCTGAGCAGCGGGAGCCCGGTCGCTTCGGGGGCGGTGCGGATGAGGGGGGACGAGCGGGGGCGGTTCGGAGGACGAGGGGGCGAGCGGGTGCGGTGCCGCGCGCCCCGCGTTCCCGTCAGGGCGAGCAGTCGAAGTGGATGGTGCCGGCGTCGATGATCTTGGCGCCGGCGGCGCTGAGGTCGTCCTCGGTGCGGCCCTCGATCGCGGCGGCGTCGCCGCCGGTGCGGTCGCGGGCGGCGTGGGCGCCGGAGGCGACGACGACGTCGAGGCCGCGGCGCAGCGCCCCGTGCCCGGTCGGGGCGATCCGGTCCTCGCTGCGCAGGCCCGCCACCACCACGCGGTGGACGCCGAGCTCCTGGAGGATCGCGGCGAGCCGGGTTCCGGAGAAGGCGTCGGGTTCACAGGTGCGGACCACCGGCTCCCACGGGAGCACGCGGAAGGCCGGTTCCCAGCGGTGGGGGTGCGGCGCATCGGGTTGACCGGCCGGGTCGTCGTCGTGGACATGCACGGTCGGCGCCCCCGCGGCGCGCGCGTGGTCCAGGAGCGATCTCAGGGCGGGGGCGACGGAGTCGGCTCCGGGGATGGGAGACTCCCCGTCGAGCAGGTTGCGTTGCACATTGATGAGCAGCAGCGCGGTCGTCATGGCGCGATCGTCGCAGAACCCGCCCGTCCCGGCGAGAGTCGGCCGGGTCCGGCCACGGCCCCGCGCCGGGGGCCGCGATCGCGTGCCGCGCGGGCGCCCGCGGGGCGCAGGCCCGGTAGCTGCGCAGTGGTGCGGAGGACCATCCGTCTGCGAGACTGGGCGCCCCCGGATCCGGGGAATCCACCCTCGGAACCCAGGCAATGGCGCATCGATTCCGCACCGCTCTAGAGAAGTCGGCAGGGGACCGGGGTCTCAGCCCCCGGGGACCCGAACGGTATTCGGCCGCCACAAAACCCCAGTTCACACAGTGTCCGCCCCGCACCCGCGGGGATGATCCGCCGCCCGGCGACCTGTTCGGCCCGCGCGGGTAGTCCGCCCCGCACCCGCGGGGATGATCCGGTCAACGCCGCCGCACTTCAGCCCGGGGGCGGGTCCGCCCCGCAAGTGCGGGGATACGTTCACGGTTCGGTCTGATAGTTCTGGGGTGTCACGCCTCGCGGCGGGCCATTACGTGGGCCAGCTCCACCCGGGAGCGGATGCCCAGCTTGGTGAAGATGTTGCGTAGGTGATGGTCGACGGTGCGGGGGCTGAGGTAGAGGCGGGCTGCTGCCTCCCGGTTGGTGGCGCCCTCTGCCACGAGATTGGCGATCTGGAGCTGCTGAGGGCTCAGCGCCTCGTGGGCGGTGTTGCCGTCGGATCGGGCGGGCTCTCCAGTCGCGCGCAGTTCGGCGCGGGCCTGCCGGGCCCATGGCCCGGCGCCGACTCGCTCGAAGGTCTCCAGGGCGGCGTGCAGGTGGTCGCGGGATTCACGGGGCCGGCGGGCACGGCGCAAGGCGTTGCCGAGGAGTAGCTCGGTGCGGGCCCGTTCCACGTCCCAGTAGCCGCGCCGGTGCAGGCCCATGGCCGCGCCGAAGTGCACCACCGCGGCCTCGACTCCCTCGCCGGTCCTGCCGTCTGCCGTCCCTTTGCCGCCGTCATTCCCGCGGTCCGCCGTCCCTTGGCCGCGACCGTTCCCGCGGTCTCCCGGCCTCGCACCGCCGCTGTTCCCTCGGCTTCCAGTTCCCTCACTGCCGCGCTTCCCACGGTCTCGAGTCCTCGCGCTGGCGCCGTTTTCGTGCTCTCCGGGCGTCTCCGTGCCTCGCTCGTCGTCCGCGGCGCCGACGGCGTCCGCCGCGCCCGCCTCGGGCCGCGCGTCCGCGCCTCTGCCCTCCCCTCTCTCCCCGTCGGCCGGGTCGCCGGGGGTCGCCTCGGCCAAGAGGCCGAGGCAGCGTGCTGCCACCGCGCGGGTGCCCTCGCTGCCTGTTGCTTCGGCCCAGGCCTGGAAGGAGCGCAGTGACGCCCGGGCGCGTGACGGGTCGCCGGTGCGGACGGCGGCCTCGATGAAGTCCGGGGTGCTGAGGAGGCGCACGGCGATGTGGCCGCGGCCCGGGCCGGCCGAGGCCAGGGTGCGCAGGCGGATCGCGGCCTCGGCGTTCCGGCCTCCCGCGAGGTCCAGGCGGGCCAGCGCCCACGTCGCCAGGGCCGCAGGAAGCCCGAGGTCGTGGGCCCCGGCGAGGTCGAGCGCCGCCGCCGCGTGCGCGCGGCACCCTTCGGTATCGCCGGTCATCGCCGCGACCATCGCCAGCACGGCGCGGTGGTGGCCCGCGCAGTTGTGCTGCCCGGTCTCCTCGGCCAGCCGCAGCCCCTCCCCCGCGGCCTCCCGCACCTGGGCCAGCCGCCCCATCCACAGTTCGGCGTAGCACTGGTACTCCAGCGCCTGCGGGACGACGGAGAGCGCGCCCACGCGCCGGGCCGCCGCAACGGCGCGCGCGGTCAGCGTGTGGGCGCGCACGGGGTCGCCCAAGAGCAGACCGCTGACACCGCCCCACACGAGTGCGGCGGGCTCGCCGAGCCGCTCGGCGGCGGCGATGGCGCGCCGCAGAGGGGCGATCGCCTCGTGGTGGTGCCCGCGGAGCATGGCCGACTTCCCTGCCACGAAGTCGAACATGATGTCCGTTTCGGCGTCGGCGGCGCCGCCGGTGTCGCCGGGCCGCCGCAGCGCCGCCAGGCGTTCGGCGGTCGCGAAGTAGCGGCGGTGGTCCCCCGCCAGGCAGCTGGCCTCGCCCGCCTGAAGCAGGGCGCGCACGGCCAGGTCGCGGCGGCGCGGAAGCAGACGTTCGGCGGCCGCGCTCAGCGCCTCGTGGGCGTCGACGGCGATACCGGCGCGCAGTTCGATGTCGCCGCGCAGCAGTTCGGCATGGCCCCGCAGCAGTTCGGCGTGGCTCCGCAGCGCCTCGGGCCCGCCGGCCCGGCCCTGCGGGCCGTCGTGGGCCGCGTCTGCGCCGTCTGCTCCATCGGCTGCGCCGGCTCCCCCAGCCCCACCGGCCGCGCCGGTCTGGACCTGCGGGCCGCCGCCGGCCACCTCTGCACCGTCTGCCGCCACGGCCACCTCCGCCCCGACAGTTGCCCCGGCTGCCTCGGCCGCGTCGGCTGCATCAGCGACATCGTCGTCCGGGCTGAGCGCGCGTACACGGTCGAGGAGGACGCGGGCGCGGCGGGGGCCGCCCGACAGCCAGGCGTCGCGGGCCGCCTCGGTGAGTCGGGCGGCGCGCGCCGCGGGGGCGGGGCTGAGCTCGCCGGCGCGTTCGAGGAAGCGGGAGGAGACCGCGTAGCCGCTGCGGCCGCGCTCGCGCACCGCCACCTGCTCCAGCTCGGCGGCGCTGTCCTCGTCGGGGTGCAGGGCGGTGGCGGCGCGGTGCCAGGCGGCGCGGACGGGGCGGCCGTGGGCGTCGAAGACCTCGGCGAGCAGGACGTGGGCCGCGCGGCGGCCGGCGAGGCCGGCGCCGTCGTATGCGGCGGAACGGACGAGGGGGTGGCGGAAGACCACCGCGTCGTCGCGCACGTGGACGAGCCCGGCGTCCTCGGCGGGCTCCAGCGCCCCGATGTCGATCCCGGTGCGCTGCGCGGCCAGCACCAGGAACGCGGGCTCGATCTCCGTGTCCTCCTCTGCCGCCGCCATGAGCAGCAGGAGCCGGCGGGTCTCGCCGGGCAGCCGGGCGATGGCGTCGGCGTGGGTGCGCCACAGCCGGCCGCGGGGCCGGAGGGGCCGGGGCAGCGGCGCCTGCCCGGCGAGCTGTGCGGGGGTGAGGGACGCGGCGAGTTCGACGGCGGCCTGCGGGTTGCCGCCGGCCACTCCTGCCAGGCGGCGCAGGACGGGCTCGCTCACCGTGGGTGCGGCGGTGGACTCGGCGAGCAGGGCGCGGATGTCGTCGTCGCCGAGGCGGTCCAGGCGCAGCAGTGGCACGCCGACCACCGGGAGGTCGTCGCCGTCGCGGCCGTCGCGCGCGGTGAAGACGAGCGCGGCGGGCTCGGTGTCGATGCGGCGGGCGGCGAAGGCCAGGGCGTCCAGGGAGGGGGCGTCGAGGTGGTGGGCGTCGTCGACGCAGACGAGCAGCGGCGTCTCCCGGGCGGCCTCGGCGAGCAACCCGAGAACGGCGACCGAGAGGAGGTAGACCCCGTGGGCCCCGGCGGTCCCGGAGTCCAGGGCGCCGGTGAGGGCGTCGCGCTGCGGGGCGGGCAGTGCGGGGAGCAGGCCGCCGAGGGGGCGCAGCAGCCGGTGGAGCCCGGCGAAGGGCAGGTCGGTCTCGGTGGGGACGCCGCGGATGGCCAGGGTGCGGAGGTCGTCGCCCGCCGTTGCGCGGAGGTGGTCCAGGAGCGCGGTCCGGCCGATGCCGGGCTCCCCCATGACCAGCAGCGCGCCGCCGTGTCCGTCGCGTGCGGCGTCGAGGAGGGCTTCGGCGGCGCCGCGCTCGTGGGCGCGGCCGCGGAAGCGCACGGGGGATGTGAGCGGGGACACATCAGGCACATGGGTAAGTTACCCGTCCGTAAAGTAGCCGTAAACCCGACTGGCGATTTCGCCGATGCGGTGCGGCGGCCGACCGGCTGAGACTGCTCCCGAATCCCCCCGTTCGAGGAGCTGACATGCGTCGCATCGCCTCCCTGCTGTGCGGCCTGGCCGCCGCCGCGACCGCGCTGTCCCTGACGCCCGCGGCGGCGGCCCAGGTGGCGGCTGCCACCCCCGATCCGGTCGTGTTCGTGCACGGTTTCGCCGGGAAGGGCTCGCAGTGGTCCGCCATGCGGGACGACTTCCAGGCCAACGGCTACCCCGCCGACCGGCTGCACGTGTTCACCTACAACTCCGCGCAGTCCAACGTCACCACCGCGGACGACCTCGCGGCCTTCGTCGCGGAGGTCCGGTCCACCACCGGGGCCGCGAAGGTCGACATCGTCACCCACTCCATGGGCGGGCTGCCGTCCCGCTGGTACGTCAAGTTCCTCGGCGGCACCGACACCGTGGACGACTGGGTCTCCATCGGCGGCCCCAACAACGGCACCCGGGTCGCGGGCCTGTGCTCGATCGCGCTGCCGTCCTGCCAGGAGATGGAGCAGGGCTCCTCTTTCCTGTCGGAGCTCAACGCCGGCGACCCCACCCCGGGCGGCGTCGCCTACACGACCTTCCGGTCGCCCTGCGACATCGTCATCCAGCCGGTGAGCAGCACGGTCCTCGACGGCGCCACCAACAACCAGACGGGCTGCCTGGAGCACATCTCGATGATGTCCAACGGCGGTGTGATCGACGGCGTCCGCGACGCGATCGCCTGACCCCGCGCGGCCGGGGCGCCACCGCCCCGGCCGGCCGCGGCGGCCGTCGCCGACGCGCCGCCCGCATAGGCCGGGCCGCCCCTTATCCCCCGGGGGGGCGGCCCTTTCCGCGTTCCCGTGGCGTGCCGCATCGGCGGCCCATGTCCTGCTTGGGACGTTCGGCAGGTTTGAGGCACGCTTCCCTTGCCCTAGCGTCAATACTCATAGATCGTCGATGGACGTCCAACGCCGTCCGGTCGCAGAGGGAGAGTGCATTTCGGTGCCATCGGCCATCAACGACTCGGAAGTGGTGCGGGGCCTCCAGGAGAGGGCCGCCCGCGCTCTTCCGGCCGCGCAGGTCGAGGACGTCGGCGGATGGTGGCTGCGCCACGCCCCCGGCTGCTCGTGGTGGGTGGGGGCGGTGCTGCCGCACGGCGACGCCGGACCGGGCGAACTGACGCGCCGCGTCGCCCGGGCCGAGGAGTTCTACGCCGGCCGCGGCGCGAAGGCGCGGTTCCAGATCACTCCGCCGGCGTGCCCCGAAGGACTCGACACGGTCCTGGCCGATCGCGGCTACCTCCGGGAGAATACGGTGTCGTTGCAGGTGGCATCTGCCCCACACGTTGCGGGACAGGCGGCCGCGGGCGCGACACGGGTCCGGCTCGACGACCGCCCGGTGCGCACGTGGTTCGAGACCGCGCACGCCCTGCACGGCGGCGACCCCTGTGCCGCCTGGCACATGCTCGACCGGGTGGAGCGGCTGTGCGTGTACGCCAGCGCGCTCGTCGATGGCGAGGTCGTCGCGGTCGGCCGTGCCGTCGCCGACTCGGGCTGGGTAGGCGTGTTCGGCATGGCCACGGCCCCCGGCGCCCGCGGCAAGGGCGCGGGCCGCGACGTCCTCGCCGCACTGGCGGACTGGGCCGGCACGCAGGACGCCGACCGGATGTATCTCCAGGTGGAACGCGACAACTGCCCGGCCGTCCGCCTCTACGAGCGCACGGGCTTCGGCGAGATCTGCACCTACCACTACCGCACCGCCCGCTGACGCCGCTACTCCGAAAGGCCGCGACCGAGAGCGGCGACCGACGACCACCCCACCGTCCCACCTCCGCGAGCGCACCGGCTTCGGCGAACCCTGCGGCCGCCACCGCCGCACCGCCCGCTGAGCCCGTCCCCCTGAACGCCCGCCCACGGGGCGCGCCGGCCGGGCGCGGTGTGCCCGCGCCCACCGTGAGGGCGCCGGCTCCCCGCGGCTGCGCGTCCTGCGCGTCTCCCTCCAGCCCGGCCGGATTCCGGTCGCATTGCGATCCGGGGAATCGGACTACCGAATCTCGGTGCACCCACATGCGCCGCACCCGGTGCACCGTCTCCGCTGTGACCGCGCACATCGCCGGTCCGCGGCGGGCCGCCGCCCGAATAGTCCGCCTTTGCCGGGGACGTCCGGCCCCGGGGTGCCGTACCCTGCGAGACGACCGGCGGCCCCGTCCCCGCCCCCCGGTCGGCCCCGCCCCCCACCCTTCCAGGCTCACCGTTGTCGGTCCTTCCCCAGAACACCGGCGGCTCCGCCCTGTCGGCGGACGCCGCGG
>NZ_JBHSBH010000004.1:659886-705220 GCF_042650565.1 Nocardiopsis sediminis | reverse complement strand
CGCGGCCCCCGCCGTCCCGTCCCCCCACCACCGGCCCGAAATCCAGGGGTTGCGGGCCGTCGCCGTGCTGCTCGTGGCCGCCTACCACATCTGGTTCGGCCGGGTCTCGGGCGGAGTCGACGTCTTCCTGCTCCTCACCGGCTTCCTGATCACCGGGTCGCTGCTCCGGTCGGTCGAACGCGACGGGCGGCTCCGCCCGGTCGCGTTCGTGACGCGGATGATCCGCCGCCTCTCCCCCGCCGCCGGCGCGGTGCTGGCGGCGGTGCTGGCCGGGTCGTGGCTGGTGCTGCCGCGGCCCGAGTGGCGCGGCACGATCGCCGAGATCGTCGCCTCGGCGCTCTACTACCAGAACTGGCGGCTGGCCGCGCACTCCGTGGACTACCTGGCCCGGGACGGTGCGAGCGCCGTCCAGCACTTCTGGTCGCTGGCGGTGCAGGGCCAGTTCTACCTGGTGTGGCCGCTGCTGGTGGGCGCAGCCGCGTGGGCGGCGCGGCGCAGCGGGGTCCCCCTGCGCCCGGTGCTGGCGGGCGTCCTGGCCGCGGTGTTCGCCGGGTCGCTGTGGTACTCGGTGTCCCTGACGGCGGCCGAGCCGGAGTGGGCGTACTTCGACAGCGGCGCCCGCGTGTGGGAGCCGGCGCTGGGCGGCCTCGTCGCGCTCCTGCCGCGCCGCCCGTTCCTGCCCGCCGGCGTGCGCGCGGCGATGGGCTGGGCGGGGCTCGCGGCGCTGGCGGGCTGCGGGGTGCTGGTCGGCGGTTCCGCCGCGTTCCCCGGCTATGTGGCGCTGTGGCCGACGGGCGCGGCCGTCCTGGTGATCCTCGCGGGGACGACCGGCCTGCCGTGGGGGCCCGACCGCCTGCTGTCGTGGCGCCCGCTGGGCCGCGTGGGCGACCTCGCCTACCCGCTCTACCTGTGGCACTGGCCGCTGCTCATCTTCCACCTGGAGATGACCGAGCGGACCGCCTCGGCGAGCCCCCTCGGCGGGCTGGGGGTCCTCGGCGCGGCCGCCGTCCTGGCGTGGGCGACCGCGCGCCTGGCCGAGGGCGGGGCGCTGCGGCTGGCCCCCGCGCGCCCTACCCCCGCGGCCGCGCTCGCGGTCGGGGCGGTGTTCCTGACCCCGGCCCTCGTGGCCGCGGGGTGCTGGCTGAGCGGCCTCGACCACCGGCAGGAGGCCGGCGACCGGGTGGCCTCGGACGCCCGCCTGTACCCCGGGGCGCAGGTGGTCACCGACCCCCGGCTGGCCGATACCCTGCCCGACCTCCCCGTCTACCCCGCCCTGTCCGATCCGCGGGACATGTGGCTGACCCACGTGAACGGCTGCAACAGCGAGATCGAGGGCAGCGGCGTCACCGTGTGCGCCTTCGGCCCCGCCTCGGCCGAGCACAGCATCGCGCTGGTGGGCAACTCCCACGTCGGCCAGTGGTTCCCGGCGATGCAGGCCATCGCCGAGACCAACGGGTGGCGGCTCATCGTCATGACCAAGAACAGCTGCCGGTTCGGCGCGGCGGTGCAGTACCTGGCCGGCGCCCCCTACACCGGCTGCGAGGTGTGGAACGACAACGTCATGGCGGAACTGGCCGAACGGCGCCCCGATGCGGTCTTCACCACCTCCACCACCACCGGCGCCGGCGTCCCCGAGGAGGTGCCGGACGGCTCGGTGGAGCGCTGGCGCGAGCTCGACGGCATGGGGATCGACGTCGTGGCGATACGCGACACCCCGCGGCTGAGCTTCGATGCGCCCGAATGCGTGGATCGCCACGGGCCCGACGAATGCGTGGAGCGGGCGTCCTACTCGATGGCGCCCGAGTCGCCGGTGCGGTCCCTGGAGGGCGTGCCCGGCAACGTCGGCTTCGTCGACATGACCGGGTACCTGTGCCCCGGCGGCCGCTGTCCGGTCGTGGTCGGCAACGTGCTGGTGATGTCGGACGACAACCACCTCACCGCCACGTTCTCCCGCACTCTGGCCCCGCTGCTCAACGCGCAGGTGCGCGCCGCCACCGGCTGGTGAGCCGGGCCGGGCGCGCATCGTTTCGGCCGGGCGCCCACCCTCTTGGCGAATTGCACACGGTGCCCGGAAGCTGATTCCATGTGACCCGGCAGCGGCACCGACCACCGTGCGGCGCACCGGATCGCAGAAGGAGACGGCACCGTGGACGGCCAGGGCCCCGCGCCGGAGGGCGTCGACACCTCCATCCCCAACGTCGCGCGCATGTACGACTACTACCTCGGCGGCAAGGACAACTTCGCCGTCGACCGCGAGGCGGCGCGCAAGGTCGTCGCGATGGTCCCCGAGCTGCCCGCCACGGTGCGCGGCAACCGCGACTTCCTGGGCCGGGCGGTGCGCGACGCCGCCGAGGCCGGGATCCGGCAGTTCATCGACCTGGGCACCGGCCTGCCCACGCGCGACAACGTGCACGAGGTCGCGCTGGAGGCGGCGCCCGGCTCCCGCGTGGTCTATGTCGACTACGACCCCGTGGTGGTCGCCCACGGTGAGGCGCTGCTGGCCACCACGCCGTCCGTCCGCATCATCGAGGCCGACCTGCGCCGGCCGCGGGAGATCCTGGACCACCCGGTGGTGGGCGCCCTCATCGACCTCGACGAGCCGGTGGCCGTGCTGCTCGCCGCGATCCTGCACTTCGTGCCCGACTCCGAGGACCCGCACGCGCTCGTCGCGCAGCTGCGCGACGCCATGGCGCCCGGCAGCCGGCTGATCTTCTCCCACGGCCTGTCCGACCCCGACCGCCCCGAGGCCACCAAGGGCTCCCGCGAGGTCTACGCGAGCGCGACCTCCCCGGTCAGCGACCGGTCCCGCGACGAGATCCTGCGCTTCCTCGACGGTTTCGAGATCCTGCCGCCGGGCCTGGTGCCCGCTGCCGCCTGGTACCCCGGCGAGTCGCGGGACCAGGTGCCGTCCGGCAGCGACCTCATCGTCGCCGCGGTCGGCCGCAAGCCCTGAGGCCCCGTTCGGCGACGCCCGGCCCGCGCGTGCGCGGCGGCGGGTCGGCGCCTAGTGGTGCCGGTCCCGTGACACGGAGCCCGCCTGAACGGGCGGCCCCGCCGAACCGGGCCCCGCCCACCGGTAGCGCCGCTCCGGCCGGCCGGCCACGCCGTAGCGCGACCGCACCTCGGCCTCGCCGGCGTCGACCAGGTGCTCCAGGTAGCGGCGCGCGCTCACGCGCGACAGCCCCACCAGCCGCCCGCACTCGGCGGCGGACAGCTCGCCGCGCGCGTCGCGCAGCGCGCCGCGCACGATGTCGCGGGTGGCGGCGGTGAGCCCCTTGGGCATGGCCGGCGGGGGCGTGTGCCCGCCCGGGGCGCCGATGAACACGCGGTCGAGCTCCGCCTGCCCGATCTCGGGGGTGGCGGACAGCCGCCGGTCGAGCTGGCGGTAGCGGTCCAGGCGCTCCCACAGCGCCTCGTGGGTGAAGGGTTTGATCAGGTAGTCGACGACCCCGCCGCGCATGGCGGTGCGGATCGTGCCGACGTCGCGGGCGGCGCTGACCACGATGGCGTCGACCGGCGGGCCGGGCAGCGCGCGCAGCCGCCGCAGCACCTCCAGCCCGCTGATGTCGGGCAGGTAGATGTCGAGGAGCACCAGATCGGGCCGCAGCTCCTCGGCCATGCGCACGGCGCTCGCGCCGTTGTGGGCCTCGCCGACCACGGCGAAGTCGGCGAACCGCTCGACCAGTTCGCGGTTGATCCTGGCCACCATGAAGTCGTCGTCGACGACCAGCACCCGGATGTCACCCATCCCCGTCACCCCTCCCTCGCGGCCGCCGTGCCCGCCGCCGCGGTCCCTGCCACCGCCGACGGCAGCCGGGCGGTGAACAGCGCCCCTCCGTCGCTGCGGACCGAGACCGACCCGCCGCGCCGCCGGCAGATCAGCCGGATGATCGCCAGTCCCAGGCCGCGCGGGTCGCCGTCGGCCGCGTCCTTGGTCGTGACCCCTTGGCGGAAGATGGCGTCGCCGAGTCCGTCGGCGACGCCGGGGCCGGTGTCGCCCACGGTGACCCGCGCGCCGCCGCCCTCGCGGTTCACCTCGACGCGGACGGTGCCGCCGCCCTCGGGGCGCAGTGCGTCGAACGCGTTGTCGATGAGGTTGCCGGTCACGGTGACGAGGTCGGCGGAGAGGTCGGGGTCGACCTCGGGGAGGTCGCTGGTGGGCGCGATCTCCAGCCGCACCCCGCGTTCCGACGCCATGGACGCCTTGGCGATCAGCAGGGCGGCCAGCGACGGGTCGCGCACGTGCTCGGTGATGTCGGTCGTCAGCCGCTCGTGTGCGCGCGCCGTGCGGTTGACGAACTGCTCGACCTCATCGTAGTGCCCCAGCACGACGAGCCCGGCGATCGTGTGCATGCGGTTGGAGAACTCGTGCGCCTGGGCGCGGAGGGCGTCGGTGGTGTGCCGGGTGACGTCGAGCTCGCGCCGCAGCTCGACCAGCTCGGTGCGGTCGCGCAGCGTGGTGACCGAGCCGATGCGCTCGCCGCGGGACGTCATGGGCATCCGGTTCAGCGTGAGGACGCGGTCGGCGAGCAGGACGACCTGCTCCGCGCCCTCGCCGCCCCCGGCGAGGACGCCGTGGAGGTCGGCGTCCAGGCCGAGGCCGGCGAGCGGGCGGCCCACGCAGTCCGGCGGCAGCCCGAGCAGGGCGACGGCCTGGTCGTTGGCGAGGGTGATGCGGTCGTCCAGGTCGAGGCCGAGCACGCCCTCCTTGACGCCGTGGAGCATGGCCTCGCGCTGCTCCACCGTCGCCGCGATCTGGCGCGGCTCCATTCCCAGCGTCTGGCGCTTGATCCGGGCGGCGAGGATCAGCGACCCGAGCGCGCCCAGCCCGCCGGCGACGCCCAGGTAGATCAGCAGGTAGGGCGCCGCGCTGTTGACCAGCTCCCACCAGCCGGGGCGCCCGTCGCCCACGGAGACCACGCCGACCTGGTGCCCGCTGTCGTCGAAGACCGGTGCGTGCGCCACCAGGGTGGATTCGCCGTTGGGCTCCCACGGATGCGGGGGCGGGGCCCCGATCCAGGACCGGCCGGTGAGCGCGGTGCTCTCGCCCATGTCGAGGCGCCGGCCGATGTCGCCGGAGTCGGCCGAGGCGAGGATGACGCCGTGCTCGTCGGTGATGGCGATGTCGCTCAGGCCCGTGATGTCGCGGGTGGTCTGCACGGTGCCGGCCAGGGGTGAGGCGAGCATCTGCGCGAGTCCGAGGCGGACCGTGGGCAGCGCGCCGACCTGCTCGGCGATGGCCTGGAACCGGCGGCCTTCGACCTCCTCGAAGCGGCCGTGGCTCTGGGCGACCGGGATGGCGGCCACCGCGGCCAGCACGCAGACCATGATGCCGAGCTGGAACACCAGGAACTGACCCGCGAGCGACCACCGCCGCCTCTGACCTGCCATGACACCTCACCCGGAAACGTGCGCGGGGGTTTGCCACGAACCATCACACACGGGCGCGTCCATGACGAGCGTTCTCCCCCGATTGTCAACCATCTCGTTATGTACACAACGACCGAAATCATTTTTAACTTCGCAATAGTGACATGGACCACAGTGATCTTCAGTATCGGCTCCGTATCCCACCTCGTCCGGTGGGCCGCCGCCCGGGGACCGGATCCATCCCTTCCGGCCCGGGGTGTGCCCCCTCCCACCTCCCTCCCCAACGGGGAGGGGGCACCGTCGGCCCACCGGATCCCGTGCCATCGGCACGGAGCACAGTCAGGACGAATCACCATGGCGAAGAGGTTTTCCCCGGCGACACTGCCCGCGATCGTCACCGCACTGGCCCTGGCCTCGGTCACGGCGTGCGGCGCCCAGGCCGGCGGCGGCGACGCCCCCTTCTCCGGCCTGCGCATCATGGTCCCCAACGCGCCCGGCGGCGGCTACGACGTCACCGCCCGCACCGCCGCAGCGGCCATGGAGGACGCCGGCGCCGCTCGCAACGTCGAGGTGTTCAACCTCCCCGGCGCGGGCGGGACGGTCGGCCTGGCCCGGCTCGTCAGCGAGGAGGGCAACGGCGAGCTGCTGATGAGCATGGGGCTGGGCGTGGTCGGCGCCTCCTTCACCAACGAGACCGACGTGACCCTCGGCGACGCCACCCCCATCGCGCGGCTCACCGAGGAGCCCGACGTCATCGTGGTCTCCGCCGACTCCGAGTACGAGGACTTCGGCGACCTCCTCGCGGCGTGGAAGGACGACCCGGGGGGCGTCACGGTCGGCGGCGGCTCCTCGCCCGGCGGCCCCGACCACCTCGCGCCGATGCTCACGGCCGAGGCCGCCGGCATCACCCCCTCCGACGTCAACTACGTCGCCTACGACGGCGGCGGCGAGCTGCTGGCGGCCGTCCTGGGCGGCCAGATCGACTTCGGGGTCTCCGGCGCGGCCGAGTACGCCGACCAGATCGAGGCCGGCGACCTGCGGGTCCTCGCCGTCACCAGCGCCGACCCGGTGGAGGGGCTGGACGCGCCCACCCTCCAGGAGGAGGGGCTGGAGGTCGACTTCACGAACTGGCGCGGCCTGGTCGCACCGCCCGGCCTCAACCCCGACGACGAGCAGGCGCTGCGCGACCTCGTCGACGAGCTGCACGGCAGCGAGGAGTGGCAGGACGTCCTGACCACCAACGGCTGGACCGACGCCTACATCACCGGCGACGACTTCGGCTCCTTCCTCTCCGAGGAGACCGACCGGGTCGACGGCATCCTGACCGAACTGGGCCTCACGTGAGCGCGGAGACCGCGCCCGGCGCCCCCGCTCAGGCGGAGCCCGCCGCCCCCTGGCATCGGGGCAAGGCCGAGCTGGGCGTGTGCGCCTTCCTGTACGCGCTGGCGGCGCTCGTCCTCGTCGACGCCGCCGGCCTGGACGCCGGGCCCGCCCAGCGCGGGCCCGTCGGCCCGGCGGCGGTGCCGATCGCGGTGGGCGTCCTGCTGCTGGTCGTCGCCACGCTGCTCACCGTCGACGTGCTGCGCGGGGGCCGCGGGAGCGCCGACACCGGCGAGGACGTCGACCCGTCGGCGCGCACCGACTGGCGCACCGTCGCCCTGCTGATCGGCGCGTTCCTGGCCAACGCCGCCCTCATCGACACCGCCGGCTGGATCATCTCCGGCGCGGTGCTGTTCTGGGGGTCGGCGTTCGCGCTGGGCAGCCGCCACTGGGTCCGCGACCCGCTCATCGCCGTGGCCATGTCCGTGGGCAGCTTCCTGCTGTTCAGCGCGCTGGGCGTGTGGCTGCCCGCCGGGCCGTTCACGGGGGTGCTCTAGCCAGTGGACACCATCACCAGCCTCCTCGATGGGTTCGGCACCGCGCTCACCCCCATCAACCTGCTGTACGCCCTGATCGGGGTGGCGCTGGGCACGGCCATCGGGGTCCTGCCCGGCATCGGCCCGGCGATGGCGGTGGCGCTCCTGCTGCCGCTCACCTTCGAGCTGGACCCGATCGGCGCCTTCATCATGTTCGCCGGCATCTACTACGGCGGCATGTACGGCGGATCGACGACGTCGATCCTGATCAACACGCCCGGCGAGGCCGCGTCGGTGATCACCGCGGTCGAGGGCAACCGCATGGCCAAGAAGGGCCGCGCGGCGCAGGCCCTGGCCACGGCGGCGATCGGCTCCTTCATCGCCGGGACCATCGGCACGCTGATGCTCGTGTTCTTCGCGCCCGTGATGGTCTCCCTTGCGCTGACCTTCGGCGCCGACGACTACTTCGCGGTGATGCTGCTGGCGTTCGTCGCCGCCTGCTCGGTCATGGGGGCCTCGCGCGTGCGCGGGTTCGCCTCCCTCGGCATCGGGCTGAGCATCGGGCTGATCGGTATGGACCCCACCACGGGGCAGTCGCGGCTGGGTTTCGGCATCCCGCAGCTGGCCGACGGCATCGACGTGGTCGTCGTCGCGGTGGGCATCTTCGCGGTCGGCGAGGCGCTGTGGGTGGCTTCGCGCCTGCGCCGCACGCCGCCCGAGGTGATCCCGATCGGCCGGGTCTGGATGGGCCGCGACGACTGGAAGCGCTCGTGGAAGCCGTGGCTGCGCGGCAGCTTCCTCGGGTTCCCGTTCGGCGCGCTGCCCGCCGGCGGGTCGGAGCTGCCCACGTTCCTCTCCTACATGCTGGAGCGGCGGCTGTCGAAGAACCGGGCCGAGTTCGGCAAGGGGGCCATCGAGGGCGTCGCCGGCCCCGAGGCGACCAACAACTCCTCGGCGGCCGGGGTGCTCGTGCCGATGCTCACGCTCGGCCTGCCCACCACGGCGGTGTCGGCGGTCATGCTCTCCGCCTTCCAGCAGTACGGCCTGCAACCCGGCCCGCTGCTGTTCGAGCGCGAGCCCGACCTCGTGTGGGGGCTGATCGCGAGCCTGTTCATCGGCAACGCGATGCTGCTGGCGCTGAACCTGCCGCTGGCGGGGGTGTGGGCGCGGCTGCTGCGCATCCCGCGCCCCTACCTCTACGCCGGGATCCTGTTCTTCGCCAGCATCGGCATGTACGCGGTCGGCTCCTCGGCGCTGGACCTGGTGCTGCTGCTGATCCTGGGCCTGCTGGGGTTCGCGACCCGCAGGTTCGGCCTGCCGATCATCCCGCTGATCATCGGGGTGATCCTGGGGCCGATGGCCGAGCTCCAGCTGCGCCGTGCCCTCCAGCTCAGCAACGGCGACCTCGCCGGGCTGGTCACCTCACCGCTGAGCATCGCGATCTACACCGCCGTCGCGCTGTTCCTGCTCTGGCCGGTGGCCCGGATCGCGCTGCGGGCGCTGCGCGGCCGTCCCGAGCCGTCGCCGGAGCCCGCCCGCGAGCACGATGGGGTGTCCTGACGGCGCGCCTGGGCCGGGGTCAGTCGCCCCGGCCCAGGCGGGGCTCGTCCAGGATGAACATGGTCTGGGTGCTACGGACCTCGGGGATGCGCTGGAGGCGTTCGAGGACGAAGGTACGCAGGTCGGCGGCGTCGGCAACGCGCACCAGCAGGAGCAGGTCGACGTCGCCGGAGACCAGGGCCGCGTGGTCGATCTCGGGGATGTCGCGCAGGTGGTCGCGGAACCTCTCCCAGGAGTGCTGGAGGATGCGCACCGACACGTAGGCGGCCAGGCCGGTGCCGAACTTCTCGGGGTCGATGACCGCGGTGAACCCGCGGATCACCCCCTGCGAGCGCAGCCGGTCCAGCCGCGCATAGGCGTTGGCGCGCGAGACGTGCGCCCGCTCGGCGACCGCGCGGATCGACATCCGGCCGTCGGCGCGCAGCAGCTCGATGATGCGCCGGTCCACGTCATCGAGATCAACGGCCACGTGTCTCACCTCACACCGGACGGACACTGGGCCGGTCGGGCATTCGGCCGCCCGGACCGCGGATGCCGGCCATTCGTCCACGGTCCCGCGGATCTTATGGACACTATGGGGTGATCCACCTCATATTCAAGACATGAAGCGCAGTGATGGCCGGCCCCGACCGGTTCCCGCACTTCCCACCCTGGAACCCATCCGCCTCGTCGACCCCGGCGGCGCCCGCGTGCCCGACCCCGGCCACACCCCGCCGGGCCACGACACCCTCCTGGCGCTGCTGCGGGCGATGGTCATCGGGCGGCGCTTCGACCGCCAGGCGAGCGCGCTGGCCCGCCAAGGGCGCCTCGCGGTCTACCCCTCCTCCCACGGCCAGGAGGCGTGCCAGGTCGGCGGCGTCCTCGCCCTTTCCGAGGGCGACTGGCTCTTCCCCACCTACCGCGACTGCGTCGCGCTGGTCACGCGCGGCGTCGACCCGCTGGGCGTCCTCACCCTCCTGCGCGGCAGCTGGCACCACGGCTACGACCCCCACCGCCACCGGTGCGCGCCGCAGTGCACCCCGCTGGCGACCAACGCCTCCCACGCCGTCGGCCTCACCTACGCGGCACGGCGCCGGGGCGAGGACACCGCCGCGCTGGTGCTGATGGGCGACGGCGCCACCAGCGAGGGCGACGCGCACGAGGCCTACAACTTCGCCGCCGTGTGGAACGCGCCCGTGGTCTTCCTCATCCAGAACAACCAGTGGGCCATCAGCGTGCCGGTCCACCGGCAGAGCGCCGCCCCGACCTTGGCGCACAAGGCGGTCGGGTACGGGATGCGCGGCCACCACGTCGACGGCAACGACGCCGCCGCCGTCCACGCCGTGGTCGCCCACGCCCTCGCCGAGGCCCGCGCGGGCGGCGGGCCGGCGATCATCGAGGCGCAGACCTACCGGCTGGACCCGCACACCAACTCCGACGCCCCGCAGCGCTACCGCGACGACGCCGAGGTGGCCGCCTGGCGGCGGCGCGACCCCATCGCCCGGCTCGAAGCGCTGCTGCGCGCCGAGGGCGTCGTGGACGACCCCGCGATGGCGGCCGTCGGCGCCGACGCCGAGCGCCTGGCCGCGGCGGTACGCGACGGCCTGGCCGGGGACGACCGGCTCGACCCCGCGGAGCTGTTCGCGCACGTCTACGCCGAACCCACCGAACTGCTCAAGCAGGAACGCCGCACACTGATCGACGAGATCCGGGAGGGGTGACATGGCCGAGGTCTCCACGGCGCAGGCGCTCAACCGGGCCCTGCGCGACGCGCTCGCCGAGGACCCCGCCGTCGTGGTCTACGGCGAGGACGTGGGCCCGCTGGGCGGGGTCTTCCGGGTCACCGACGGCCTCACCGCGGAGTTCGGCGAGGACCGGTGCTTCGACTCCCCGCTCGCGGAATCGGGGATCGTGGGCACGGCCGTGGGCATGGCGATGAACGGGCTGCGCCCGGTGGTGGAGCTCCAGTTCGACGCCTTCGCCCTGCCGGCGTTCGAGCAGGTCGTCTCGCACGTGGCGAAGATGCGCAACCGCACCCGGGGCCGGGTCGGCCTGCCGCTGGTCATCCGCATCCCCTACGGCGGCGGCATCGGGGCGGTCGAGCACCACGGCGACTCCTCCGAGGCGTACTACACCCACACCCCCGGGCTGACCGTGGTCACCCCGGGCACGCCGGCCGACGCCTACTCGATGCTGCGCGAGGCGATCGCCTCGCCCGACCCGGTGGTGTTCCTGGAGCCCAAGCGCCGCTACTGGAGCCGGGCCGAACTGGACCTGCCCGCCCGGACCGCGCCCATGGACCGCGCGGTGGTGCGGCGCGAGGGCTCCGATGCGACCCTCATCGCCTACGGCCCCATGGTCGAGACCGCGCTGGAGGCCGCCGGCGCCGCACACGAGGAGGGCCGGTCGCTGGAGGTGGTGGACCTGCGGTCGCTGTCGCCGTTCGACGACGCCACGGTGTGCGCGTCTGTGCGCCGCACCGGGCGGGCGGTCGTGGTGCACGAGGCCGCCACGTTCGGCGGGTACGGCGCGGAGGTCGCGGCGCGCGTCACCGAGCAGTGCTTCCACTACCTGGAGGCCCCGGTGCTGCGCGTGGGCGGCCTGGACATCCCCTATCCGCCGCCCAAGCTGGAGCACCACCACCTGCCGGGGGTCGACCGCATCCTCGGCGCGGTCGACCGGCTCCAGTGGGAGGCGGGCTGGGTGCCCGACACCGTCCCGCCGGGGGTCGCCGCCCCCGCGCGCGGCTCCGGGGCGCGGGCATGAGCGGCGGCGGCGCGGTGCGCGGCTTCCTCCTACCCGACCTGGGCGAAGGGCTCACCGAGGCCGAGATCCTGACCTGGCTGGTGGCCGTGGGCGACACCGTGGCGGTCGACCAGCCCGTGGCCGAGGTCGAGACCGCGAAGGCGGCGGTGGAGGTGCCCTGCCCGTTCGCCGGGACGGTCGCCGCCCTGCACGGCGCGCCGGGCGACAGCGTGGCCGTGGGGGCTCCCCTGATCAGCATCGACACCTCCCCCGCCGAATCCGCGGCCGGTTCCGCCGAACCCGGGACGGTGGTGCCCGCCGCCCGCCCCGCCCCCGGGGCCGAGGGGGCCGGGGCGGACCGCGGCGGCTCCGCTTCGCAGGGGGATCTCCAGGGCTCCGGTGCCGTCCTCGTCGGATACGGCACCGGCCGGGACGCGCACGGCCGTCAGGGCCGGCGGCGGCGCGCCCGCACAGCGGAGGGGCCGCGGACAACGGCGTCCGCGGCCCCGTCCGCACCGCCCGCGCAGGAACTCCGGACACCGGTGGTCTCGCCGCTGGTGCGCCGCCTGGCGCGCGAGCACGGGGTCGACGTCACGGCGCTGGCGGGCAGCGGCGGGGGCGGGCTGGTGCTGCGCCGCGACGTCGAGGCGGCGCTCGCGGCGGGCCGCGATCCGGCCCCGGCCGCCGTGGTGCCCGCGGAATCGCTGGACGGCGGTGGAATGCCCGACGGCGGCGAGCGCATCCCGCTGCGCGGCGCGCGCCGCACCGCGGCCGAGCGGCTGACCCGGTCGCGCCGGGAGATCCCCGAGGCCACCGTGTGGGTCGACGCCGACGCCTCGGGCCTGCTCGACCTGCGCGCGACGCTGAACGCAGCCGATCCCGGCCGTCCGGTGGGAATTCTCGCGCTGGTCGCCCGGTTCTGCCTACTGGGTCTGCGGCGGTACCCGTCGCTGAACTCCCGGGTCGACCCTGAGCGGGCCGAGCTGGTGCGGTTCTCGCACGTGAACCTGGGGTTCGCGGCGCAGACACCGCAGGGGCTGGTGGTGCCGGTGCTGCACGGGGCGCACGCGCTGACGACCCGCGAGCTGTCCGCGGAGCTGGATGGGGCCGCCGAGCGGGCACGCGGGGGCGCGCTGTCGCCCCGCGATCTCACCGGCGGCACCTTCACGGTGAACAACTACGGGGTGTTCGGGGTCGACGGCTCGGCGGCGATCATCAACCACCCCGAGGCCGCGATCGTGGGGATCGGCCGGATCGTGAAGCGGCCGTGGGTGGTCGAGGACCGGGTCGCGGTGCGCCCGGTCGTGGAGCTGACGCTGGCGTTCGACCACCGGGTGTGCGACGGCGAGGAGGCGGGCGGCTTCCTGCGGTTCGTCGCCGACTGCGTGGAGCGGCCGGGCATCGCGCTGGGCGACCTCTGACGGACCTGACGGGTCCGCCGGGGCGCGCCGCTGCGGCGCGCCGCGGCCGGCCCTGGCGGCAACGGCCCGGCCGGGAACGGGAAAAGGGCGGCGCCGGAGGACCGTCCGATCAACGGACGCGCCCTCCGGCGCCGGGCGGGGCGGTGCGGGGACCGCCTCCGGGGGTGCCTTAGCGCATGTACTCGTCGCGCAGGCGGGTCACGCGCTCACGCACGCTTCCGGCCACGCGGCGGATGCCCTCGGCGGTGAACACGGACGCGGCGCGGTGCCGGCCGTCCTCGTCGGAGCCCTTGGCGTAGTCCAGCGCGGGGCGGACCTTGGCGAAGAACAGCGCCACGGCCAGCGCCGGCAGGACGGCCAGGGTCAGCGCGCCTGCCGCGATGGGCAGCTCGGCGCCGGCCAGCGAGAGACCGGACAGGTCGTTGGCCGCGGTCTCGGCCTCGACGCCCGTCTGGGAGCCGTCGTCGCCCTGCGGGGCGGCAGCGGCGGTCGCCTCGTCGTCCTCCTGCTCGGAGTCCTCGGCGGCCTGCTCCTCTTCGGCTTCGGCGGCCTCGTCCTCGGCCTGCTGCGACTCCTCGGCGGACTTCTCCTCCGCGGCGGCCTGCTCCTCCTCGGCCTGCGCGTCGGCGGCCTGGGTGTCGGCGGCCGTCTGCTCGTCGGCGGAGGTGTCCTCGGGCAGCGGAGAGACCGCGTCGGTGCACTCCTGGCTGCCGCTCATCGGCTGCGGGGCGCCCGGGGTACCGGGGCCGTCGCCCCACTTGGTGATGTAGTACTCGAGGTCGATGTGGCCCTCGCCACCGGAGACCGTGAGCGAGGTGTCGTCCCAGCTCTGGCCGGTGAGCTCGGCGAAGGTCTGGCCGTCGAGGTCGAGCAGGACGTTGCAGCCCTCGGCGGGGTCGCCGGGCCCGCGGTCGCCGATGAAGAAGTCGGCGCGCTGGCCGTTGTACTCGACGTAGCCCTCGGTGCCCAGCGGCCAGCTGGGGCTGGCGAACAGGCCCTTCTGCATGGGCTCGCCGCTTGCGGGAGCGCCGGTGTCACCGTTGATGCCGGAGCCGTCGTCCCAGAAGTAGGAGGACTTGACGTGGCCGTACTGGATCGGGGTGTCAGAAGAAGACATGAATTGGATACCCAGGTCGGGAACGGGGCCGAGCGGACCGGCGACATGGCTGCGTGAAGTCCGGGCATGGCGGTTCAGGGCGGCCGGAAGAGCCGGATGTGCCGTTGGGGATCGCCGTGTGGCTGGATCGCCAGACGTGCGGATGGCCATCGATGGGGACGGTGGCCGCAGATGGGCAGGCGCTGAGCGCGGCCCGGCCCCGCATTCATGTGGGGGCCTTGATCTCCCCATGGCGTGGCGCCCGGGGCTCGGCATCGGCGTTGACCAGCGGTTTACCGCGGGATCACGAACCGATCAAGGGAGAACCTAACCCACGCAAAAGTAAAATGGGAGAGGTTAAACGGTAAAGCCGCAGGCCAGGGCGGACACCATCACCCCGCGTGCATCCCGGACCACCTGTGTGCAAGGCGATCCCGATGCAAGGGTCCGGTCAAAGTGGGGCATGCATCACACCACGGCACCCTTGCGCTCACCGGGAATCCATCCCGTCAGTTGGCGGTGCTCCACGGAGTTCCGTCCACGCCCACCACGGCGCCGAACCGGGCCGTCTCCACCCGGCGCTCCCCGCAGGGGCAGAGCAGATAGCGCACGATGCCCTCGGAGGTGTAGTGCGACGACTCGACCTGCATCGCGTCCCTGGGACCGCCGCAGGAAGCGCAGTTGCTGACAGCCATGACCCCACCTTGGTGTAATGGCCTTGTGCACTTCAACACTTACGGCGGGACCGGCGCGTTCGTCTCCGCGGCCCTCGTCAACGCCCCCGACCACCGCCCGGAGACCCTCGCCCCGATCCTGCGCGCGCACGAGATCACCGATCCCGACATCGACGACGCTCAGGCGCGGCGGCTGAGCCCGTGGATCGAGCGGCTGCGCCCGGTCTTCGGCGCCGACCTGGCCACCCAGATGGAGACGGTCAACCGGCTCCTCGCCGACGCCGCCACCCAGGTGCAGATCTCCACGCACGGCGGCTCGGCGCCCCACCTGCACTACGTCAGCCAGGCCCTCGCCACCGCAGAGCGCCTGCGCGGGACCACGGCCGGCGGGCTGGCGGTGGCGATCTGCGGCGCCGGCGGCGGGCGGCTGGGCAGATGCGACCGCGAGGGCTGCGGCCTGGCCTACATCGACACCTCGCGCAACGGGCGGCGCCGCTTCTGCTCGGTGACCTGCGCGAACCGCGTGAACGTCGCCGCACACCGCGCCCGTGCCCGCTGACCCCGCGGGCACGGGCGCCCGGGCGCGCGGCCGGTTTCAGACGCTGAGGCGGCGCATGGCGCGGATGCCCAGGGCCAGCGCCACCGCGGCGAGGACCACCGCCACCGCGGCGCCGATGGCGACCGAGGGGTCGGTGAAGTCGCCGGCGAACAGCGCCCGCTCGGCGTCGACGACGTGGCTGACCGGGTTGGCCCGGGAGAGGGCGTAGAGCCAGGTGGGCGCCAGGTCCATGGGCAGCATCACACCCGAGAGCAGGATGAGCGGCATGGTGATGGTCTGCACGAGGGTCGCGAAGGCGTACTCCAGCTTCAGCGCCATGGCGCCCAGGTAGGACAGGGTGCCCAGGCCCAGGCCCAGGACGGCCAGCAGCACCAGGCCCAGGACGAGCCCCACGGGCGAGGGGCGCAGGCCCAACGGCACCATGACCACCATGATGATCAGCGCCTGCCCCAGCAGCACGGTGATGTCGCGCAGAACGCGGCCAGCCAGCAGCGCGGTGCGGCTGACAGGGGTGGCGAGCAGCCGCTCATAGGACCCCGACCGGATCTCGGGCAGCAGCCCGAACCCGGCGAAGGCGGTGGTGAAGATGCCGAGCATGGCGAGCACGCCCGGCACGAACCACTCCCAGGGGGACTCCCCCATGGCGCCGGGCATCCCCGACAGCAGCGGGGCGAACAGCGCCAGGTACAGCACGGGCTGGAGCATGCCGAACAGGACGACGGTTGGGTTGTACATGGTGGGGCGCATCTGCCGGACGTAGATGATCCAGGTGTCGCGGAGGGTGTTCATCGGTCCTTCCATGGGGGTGCGGGGGCGCGCCGGAGCCGTCTCTTCGGTCACTGCGCGCTCTCGCGCAGGCTGCGGCCGGTGAGGGTGAGGAAGACGTCGTCGAGGGTGGGCCGCTGGACCTGGACGGTGAGCAGGTCGACGCCGGCGGTGTCCAGGGCGCGCAGCAGCTCGGGCAGGACGGCGTCGCCGTGGCGCACCCGCAGCCGCACGCCGGAGCCGTCGACCTCGACCGACCCGGAGGCGGCGATGCGCCCGGCCGCCTGCGCGCCCAGGCGCGCGGCCTCGGGGGTCGCGGCGGTGAAGGCGACCAGGTCGCCGGACACCTTGCCCTTCAGCTCGTCGGGCGTGCCGTCGGCGATGATGGTCCCGTCGTCGATCACGACCACGCGCTCGGCCGTGGAGTCGGCCTCGTCCAGGTAGTGGGTGGTCAGGACGATCGTGGTGCCGTGCTCCTCGCGCAGCCGCAGCACGTGCTCCCAGAGGTTGGCGCGGCTGTGCGGGTCCAGCCCGGTGGAGGGCTCGTCCAGGAAGAGCAGTTCGGGGCGGTGGATCAGGCCCATTGCGATGTCCAGGCGGCGCTTCTGCCCGCCGGAGAGCCGGCGGGTCTCGCGGTCGGCCGCCCCGCCCAGTTCCAGGATCTCGATGAGCTCGTCGGCGCGGGAGCGCGCCTCGGCCCTGGTGAGCCCGTAGCAGCGGCCTTGCCCGACCAGCTCGTCGCGGACGCGCTGATCGAAGCCGGCGCCGTTGCCCTGGCCGACGAAGCCGATCCGCCGGCGTACCCCCGCGGGGTCGGCCACGATGTCGCATCCGGCGACCGTCGCGCTGCCCGATGTGGGCAGCAGCAACGTGGTGAGCATGCGCAGGCTCGTGGACTTGCCGGCCCCATTGGGCCCGAGGAAGGCGACCAGCTCGCCCTTTGCGACGTCGAGGTCGATGCCGCGGACCGCCTCGACGGTCGCCCCTTTGACGCGGAAGTGGCGGGTGAGTTCTCGGGTGTGGATCACATCAACCCCAGTAGTCAAGTTTGATTACCCGGCAAGAATGCATCAGCACTGGACACTAGTCAAAATTGATTACCTAGAGGGGCGATCCAGGAGAACCGGCCGTGGCCAGGGCGGGACGGTGCGCCGGCGCCACCGGACCTGGCCGCCCGGTGCCGACCAGTGCTGCCCGCTCAGGGGCGCCGGGGGGCGGCCCGGCGCCGGTCAGTCCTGGTCCAGTGCCGGCAGGGCGACCGGCCGGGGTCCCAGCCCGAAGGGCGTCTCGATCTCGCCCGACATCTCGTAGGCGCCCTCCTCCAGGCGCCGGATCATGCCGCGGGTGAACGCCACCGTCGCATCCTGCTGGACGTTCCACCACTCCAGCAGCTCCCACACGTGCGGCGGCTTGCCGGCGATGACGCCGTCATACGCCGACTTCAGCAGGTGCTGGGTCCCCTCCTGGTGCGCCAGGCGCCGCCGCAGCAGGGTGATCACCATGTCGCGCGGCAGCGCGGTCATGAACGTGACGCCCGCGCTGAAGAACTCCGGCTTGACGTCGGCCACCGACAGCGCCTTGCTGAGCAGCCGGACGAACTCGGTCGTGCCGTCCTCGGTGAGTTCGAACAGGGTGCGCTCGGGGCCCTCGGCGCTCTCCTCGACCCCCGCGGTGCGCACCATGCCGCTCTTGAGGAGCTGGCGCAGAGCGTGGTAGATCGACCCGGGCTTGACGTTGGCCCACTCCTCCGCGCCCCAGGCGATCAGCTCCCGCCGCACCTGATAGCCGTGCGCCCGGCCCAGCGTCCGCACCACGCCCAGCACCAGCAACCGCGTCGCCGACATCCGCTCCTCGACCCTCCACTCGCCGTCTCCCCTGGAGCCTACGGCGGCCCGCAAAACCCGGGTCCGGGAGGCCCCGGCCCGCGCGCGGCGGCGCGTGCGGGGGCGGCCGTGTCCGCGGGCGCCGTCAGCGGACCTTCGCGAAGAACGCGCGGAGGTCGCGGGCGAGGTCGCCGGGGTGGGCCATGGCCACGAAGTGGTGGTCGCCGGGGGTGGTGTCCGGCCAGTGCAGGACGGTGGTGTGGCGCTCGGCCAGGCGCCGGACCCCCGGCGGGCCGCTGTAGACGCCGGTCGGCGCCGCCGCCGACCCCGCCGGCCAGCCGAAGCCCGTGCTGTCGTACATGGGCCAGGACGAGGACCCGAACGTCCCGGTGAACCAGTACACGCTGAGGTTGGTCAGGAACAGGTCGCGGTCGATCACCTGCTCCGGTGTGGCGTCGATCGGGGTGAACTCCTTGAACTTCTGCACCATCCAGGCCAGGGCGGCGACCGGGGAGTCCTGCCAGCCGTAGGCGAAGGTCTGCGCCGCCGCCCGCAACAGCGCGTGGTGGTCGACCCCGTTCATCCAGTCCAGCTCCATCACCTTCGCCCAGTCCGCGCGCTCGGCGTCGGTCAGCGACGGAAGGTCCTCCTCCGCCGGGAAGCCGATGCCGCCGGTGATGTGGACGCCCGCCACGCGGCCCGGCGCGGCGTTCGCCACCTCCGGTGCGACGTAGGCGCCGAAGTCCCCGCCGTGGGTGCCGTAGCGGTCGTAGCCGAGGCGGCGCATCAGCTCCGCCCAGACGCGTGCCACGCGGGCGGCGTCCCAGCCGGTCGCGAGCGGCGGCGCGGAGAACCCGAACCCGGGCACCGAGGGCACGACCACGTGGAACGCCTGCGACGGGTCGCCGCCGTGCGCGGCGGGGTCGGTGAGCGGGCCGATGACGTCGGCGAACTCCACGAAGGAGTTCGGCCAGCCGTGGGTGAGCAGCAGCGGCAGCGCGCCCGGCTCGGCCGAGCGCACGTGCAGGAAGTGGATGTCCTGGCCGTCGATCTCGGTCCGGAACTGCGGGAAGGTGTTCAGCCGCTTCTCGTGGCGGCGCCAGTCGTACCCGCTGCGCCAGTAGGCGGCCAGGTCCTTGAGGTAGGCGACCGGGACGCCGCGGCTCCACCCCTCGCCGGGCAGCTGCCGGGGCCAGGCGGCGCGGGCCAGGCGGTCGCCGAGGTCGTCCAGGGCCGCCTGGGCGATGTCGATGCTGAATGGGCGGATCTCGGTGGCCATCGTCGTCGTTCCTCCGTGGTCGGTGCGCCGGGTCTTCCCGGCGATGACGCAACCGTAGGAGCGATCTAGGTCGGCATCCGTCCCATATCCCGGTGCACCATAGGGGCATGCATGACACGTCCGCGCGGCTGTTCGCGCTCCTGTCCCTGCTCCAGACCCCGCGTGACTGGCCCGGCAGCGAGCTGGCCGAGCGCCTGGAGGTCACCCCCCGGACGATCCGCCGCGACATCGACCGGCTGCGCGAGCTGGGCTATCCGGTCGAGGCGACGAAGGGGGCGGCCGGCGGCTACCGGCTCGTCGCGGGCGCGGCCATGCCCCCGCTGCTGCTGGACGACGACGAGGCCGTGGCGATCGCCGTGGGCCTGCGCACCGCGGCCCAGTCCCCGGTCGAGGGCGCCGACGAGGCGTCCGTGCGGGCGCTGGCCAAGTTGGAGCAGGTGCTGCCCGCCCGGCTGCGCCGCCGCGTCGGCGTGCTCGCCGCGGCCACGGCGACGATGCCGCTCGGCTTCGCACCGGGGGTGGACCCGCACCACCTGACGGCGATCGCGGGCGCCGTCGTCAACCGCGAGCGCCTGCGGTTCGCCTACCGGCGGGCCGATGCGACGCCGTCCCGCCGCCTGGTCGAGCCCTACCGGCTGGTGGCGGCCGCGCACCGCTGGTACCTGCTGGCCCACGACGACGACCGCGGCGACTGGCGCCTGTTCCGCGCCGACCGGATCGCCGACCCGCACCCGACCGGCGCGCGGTTCGTGCAGCGCGAGATCCCCGGAGGCGACCCCGCCGCCTTCGTCACGGGCATGCTGAACTCGATGGCGCCCACCTACGAGGTCGTGGCGACCGTGCGGCTGCCCGCCGACCAGGTGGCGCACCGGCTGGGCGCCGCGGAGGGCGAGGTCGAGCCCATCGACGCGCACAGCTGCCGGCTGCGCGGCCGCGCCGACACGGTCGAGTGGCTGGCGGGGCGGCTGCTCCGGCTCGGCTGCGACTTCACGGTGCACGAGCCGCCCGAGCTCCGCGCCTACCTGCACGACCTAGGCACCCGCGCGCTCGGCGCGGCCACGGGGGCCGGATCCTCCGGCGCCGGCTAGGCGATCGGCGGGTCACCAGTGCTGGCCGGACCACCGGCCGGGTCACCGGCGTTCGGCGCCGAGCTGGTGGTGGACGATCAGGTCGACGCAGACGTCGCCGAGCTCGGTCACGGACATGCCGCCGTCGCCGTCGTACCAGGTGAAGGTGGAGTCGAGGGTGTCGAGCACGGCGCCGGACGCCGCAGCGGGGTCGGCCACCCGGAAGTCGCCCTCGGCGGCGCCGTCGCCGATGAGGTCGCGGATGAACGCGCGGTAGTCGCGGCGCAGGGTGGACAGCTCGCGGTGGCGGGCGGGGTTGATCGCGCGCAGCGTGGGTTGCAGGGTGCGCCGCAGCTCCTCGGCGGTGCGGTGCTCCCAGCAGTGGGCGACGTGGCGCCGGATGAGCCGGCCCAGCCGGGCGGCTGCGGGATCGGCGCCGCCGGGGTCGGCGGTCTGGGCGGCCACCAGGATCCGGGTCGCATGCAGCGCCACCGCGTAGACGAGGTCGAGGCGGGTGGGGTAGGCGCGGCGGAAGGCGATGATGTCGCCGCCGGTGCGGCCGGTGATCTCCCGTGCGAGCACGGCCATGGGCGGCCCGTGCATCCCGTGCCGGGCGAAGATCTCCGCCGCTGCGGCGAGCGTGCGGTCGGGCGAGCGCGCATCGTGTGGGGAGAGGTCGGCCGTCATGATCATCTCAGAGGGGGTCCTCCGGCCGCGGTGGTGGCGCGACCGGGCGCCGGCTATCGGCGGATCGGCTGCGAATCGGTTCCGAGGATAGCGCCGCTCCGCGGACGATTCGGGGAAAATCGCGGATCTTGTTCGCCGTATATGAAAAGGCAACGATTTCCGGGGCGCATGTGAACCGTGTGACCCACAGTCTGAAATGAATTCAGCTCTATTTCACCCGCCGTGCCTGCTTCTACGCAGGTCGTAGCCCCGTTCCGGGGCGTCGATGGCCTGGGGGGAAAACCGCGGCGCGGGGGACACACGGGGCTCACCGGCCAGGCTCGCGAGGTCGCGGATGTTGTCCGTGAGGATCGCATCGACCCCCATACCGACAAGGCGCACCATTTCCGGAAAATCATTCACCGTCCATGCCGCGACCTTGTAGCCGTGGCGCTGGACCTCGGTGAGCAGTTCGCGGGTGATCGAGCGGTAGTCGGTGCTGTAGTAGCGGGGCATCAGCGCCTTCCACAGCTCGCCGGGCGGCAGGGTGGGCTGGTCCCACGTCAGCGCGATGGCCGCGGACGGACGCCGCGCGTGCAGGGCCCGCAGCGCGTCGATCGAGCCGGTGAACATGACGCGGTCGGCCATGTTGTGCTCACCGGCCTGGGTGTCGGCGGCCAGGGCGGTCTCGGCGGAGGTGACGTTGAACATGAGCGAGGACCGGCGGCCGGCGGATTCGGCCAGGACCTCCATGAGGGTGGGGATGCGGTGCTCGACCTCGGCGCCCAGCACCGCGAGGTCGGCGAGGCGGAGGTCGGCGACCGCCCGGGGCGAGCCCCATAGCCTCTCCAGGGTGTCGTCGCGCAGCAGGACGACGTGGCCGTCGGCGGTCGTCTTCAGGTCCACCGCCACCATGTCGGCCCCCGCCGAATAGGCGGAGCGGATGGCGGGGAGCGTGTTCTCCCGGTACCGGGTGGTCTCGCCGCGCAGGGCGATCGCCAGCGTCATGAGGCTGTCTCCGTTACACCGCGGATTCGACGATCCTGCCGTGGCTGCTAGGAGACAAGAGTGCCAAAGAGCGCTCCCGCCCGTAGGGGACTACGGCAAAATACGGCGGAATCGGCCCGCCCTACGCGGCCCGCCCGCACACGGGTGCGAGCGGCGTCACCCGGGCGCACACCACGGTACATGTCGGCGACCTGGGAAACTTCTAAGGTAGGCCGTGCGTCTGTAACAGTGGTGAACACGCACATCGCATCGACTCCCGAAGGCGGATGATGATCCCCGACCAGCGTCGCGAGCACATCCTCAAGCTCTTGCAGGAACGGCACGTGCTGAGTATCAACGAGCTCACGTCGATGCTGTCCGTCTCGCACATGACGGTGCGGCGGGACATCCAGGCGCTGGAGAACGATGGCAAGGTCCTGTCCGTCACCGGCGGCGTGCGGCTCGCGGCGCGGCTGAAGAGCGAGCCGTCCTACCTGGCCAAGGCCCAGCTCGAGGTGCCGGCCAAGCGGGCGATCACGCGCGCCGCGGCGGAGCTGGTGCGCGAGAACTTCACCATCTTCCTCGACGCCGGCACGACCTCGCTGCAAATGGTGCCCATGCTCACCGACAAGGTCGGGCTCACGGTCGTGACCAACGACTTCAACGTGGTCGGGCACCTCATGGAGTACCCCAACATCGAGCTGATCCACACCGGCGGCGTCGTCTCCCACGCCGACCACTCCTCGGTCGGCCAGTTCACCGCCGACTTCCTGAGCCGGGTCAACGTCGACCTGGCGTTCATCGCCAGCAGCTCGTGGGACGTCGAGCGGGGCTCGACCACGCCGTCGGAGGCCAAGGTCGTGGCGAAGCAGCAGCTGCTGCGGATCGCCTCGAAGAGCGTGCTGACGGTCGACAGCACCAAGTACGGCAAGTTCGGGACGTTCCGCGTGGCGCGGCTGGAGGAGTTCGACCTGATCATCAGCGACGACCGGCTGCCGCAGTCGGCGATCGACGAGATCCGCGAGGCCGACGTGCGACTCCAGCTGGTGGCGCCCGAGTAGCCCGAGTGAACGGAAGCGGGCCGTCCCGAAGGGACGGCCCGCCGGACGCGGTACGGGACTCTCCGGTCGCTCAGTCCTCGCCGGTGTCGGGGTCGGCGGGGCAGAACAGTTCGAGCTGGATGCCGTCGGGGTCGGCGAACGTCAGCGTCGATCCCTGCTGCGTGTGCACGACCGGCGAGTGGTCGATGTCTAGATCGGTGAGCCGCTCTTCCCAGATCTCCAGCTCGCCCACGCTGGCCACCCGCAGCGACAGGTGGTCCATGCCGATGTGGCGCGGGTCGAAGGTGGCCTTGAAGTGGTCGCGGTGCTGGGTGAAGCCCAGGACCAGGCCGGAGGGGTGGCGGCACTCGGTGTGCAGCCACTGCTTGCCGTCGCGGGTCAGGACCTCCTTGAAGCCCAGGACCACACGGTAGAACTCGATGCTGGCGTCGCGGTCGCGCACCGACAGGTTGACGTGCGCGAGACCGGTCACACGGGGCACGGATACCTCTCTTCGGCGGGCCTGCGTCCGCGGGCTGCGCGGAGGGAAGATCGTGAGCACACCGGCGAGCCTAATCGCCGGATCGCACCACGAGACGGCCGTTAACGGATGATTAACGCGTTCTGCGCGTGCAACGGCGGAAACCCCAGCCTATGCGCCACACGGTAAATACGGACGCTGACGAAGAGCAATAATCCGCAGGTCGGAAGGGCACCGACTGGCCGGCAGGCCCACGGCCCGTGACCTCAGCGGTACCCGGCCGGTATACCGTCGAGCGGTGCATTCCGCGATGGGTGACGGCGGTCACGTGCGTAACGGCGGCTGTCACTGTGCTGATCGCCGCGGCCACGCCGGCGCTGGAGGACACCGTGACGCTGTCCGACGGATCCTGGCCGGCGTTCGCGATCATCGCCCTGTGGATGGGCGGGTTCACGGGCGGCATGCTCGGCGGCATAGTGCTCGCGGTGCGCTGGCACGCGGAAAGAGGGGTCCGCGGTCCGCGGGAGCGCTTCTTCTCCGCCGACCCCATGCACACGCTCAGCCTCGACTGATGGGCGCGGACGCCTGAGCCTCACCGGCACGATCACGGAAAAATCGAGCAATGCCTTGGCCAGGAGCCTGGCATCCTTGCCGTCATGAGCAACACGACCACACTCGACGTCGTCACGGTCTTCCTCGGCGACGGCGACACCGGCGGCAACGAACTCGGCGTCTTCCTCGACTCCCCGGGCCTACCTCAGGAGACCCGCCAGGCGATCGCCGCCGACCTCGGGTTCTCCGAGACGGTGTTCCTGGAGGACCGCGCCACCGGGCGACTGCACATCCACACCCCGGCGGTGGAACTCCCCCTGGCGGGCCACCCGCTGGTGGGGACGTCGTGGCTGCTGCGCGACCGCGGGAACGCGCTCGACACCCTCAACCCTCCGGCGGGGCCCATCCCCACCTGGGCCGACGGTGAGACCTTCTGGATCCGAGCCGACCCCGACCTCGCCCCGGTGTTCGACACCCGCCGGCTGGCCGACCCGGCGGCGGTCGACGCCCTGACCGGCGGCGAGCCGGGCGTGGACCTGCACGTGTGGGCCTGGGAGGACGAAGCCGCCGGACACGTGCGCGTCCGCGTGTTCCCCGATGAAATGGGCATCGCCGAGGACGAGGCCACCGGAGCCGCGGCCCTGCGCCTCGGTCAGCTGCTGGGCCGGCCGCTGACCATCCACCAGGGCGTCGGCTCCCGCATCGACGTCCGCCCGGGCCCCGGCAACACCATCGAGGTCGGCGGCCGCACCGCCCACGTGGAGACCCGCCCCTATCCCCTGCCGTGACGCAGGCATAGGGGCCGTCGCGGGCCCGACGCATAGGGCGCCCGGGCCGCGGGGCAGGACGGTCCCCGCGGTCCGGGGCGCGTCACCGGGCCGCGCGGCCGGGGGTGCCTGCTGCGGCCACGGCGGCTTCGGCGCCGCCCTCCGGGCCGGCCGTGAGCGCGGCCGGCCGGGCCGGGCGCAGGACCCCGCCGGCCAGCCGCCACACGACATCGGCCGTGCGCAGGCGCTCGGGACGGTGGGTGACCACGATGACGGTCCCGGAGAACCCGGTGATCACGCGGTCCACCACGTCGGCGGCCCCGGAGTCCAGGTGGGCGTCGGCCTCGTCGAGCAGCAGCAGCCGGGGCCCGGTCAGCAGGGCGCGCGCGAGCGCGACCCGCTGCTGCTGGCCCGCCGACAGCCCCCCGCCGTCCTCCCCGACGGGCGTGCGCAGGCCGTGCGGCAGGTCGGCCAGCAGCCGGTCGAGGCCGCCGGCGCGGATGGCGTCGTTCAGCCGCCGCCCGCCGGCCTTGGGGTCGGCGTAGCGGACGTTGTCGGCGATGGTGCCGCGCAGCAGCGGCAGGTGCGGGCCGGCCAGCCCGATCGCCGCGCGCACCGAGGCGGCCCGCACCTGCGCGATATCGGCGCCGTCCAGCAGCACCCGGCCGGCGTCGGGGGTGACGAGCCCGGCGATGACCGAGAGCAGGGTGGACTTGCCCGTTCCGTTGGCCCCCGTGACGGCCACGACCGACCCGGCGGGGGCGTGGGCGGTGATCGGCGCGAACACCCCGTCGACCCGGACGCCCTCAAGGCGCAGGTCACCGCCGCCCTCGGGCAGCTCCGGCGCGGAGCGGCCGGGGCGGGGGCGGCGCGGCCGGGCGAGTTCGGTGTCGATCTGGCGCAGGGCGACCGTGCGCTCCGAGCGGTACTCGCTGACGCGGGTGAGTTCGCGCAGCGGGGTGACCATGATCCCGACGACGGCGATCGCCGCCGTGGCCGATGCCGCACCCGCCCCTGATGCCGCGGCGGTGATCACCACCACGGCGGTCGTGAGCAAGGTGGTGGCCTCGCCGATCCCCCGCGCCGCCCCCACTGCGCGGGCGCGGCGCACCTGGGCCTCGGCGAGCCGGCGCGACCGGCGCGCAACGGTGAGCCGCTCGGACCGCTCGCGCCCGAACGCCTGCACCACGGCCTTCTTTCCCACACGCTCCACGACGTGCGACGCCACCCGCGCCTGGCGGCGGCGCGCCGCACGGTGCGACGCCCTCAGCCAGGGCGACAGCGCCACCGACGCCCCCAGGCCGCACGCGGTGACGGCGGCAGCGGCGACGGCCACCACGGGGGAGATCATCGCGAACGCCGCCAGGCATCCGCACAGCAGGGGCAGGGCGACCGCGAGTTTGGCCAGCCCCAGGCCGGCCCAGCGGCGCAGCGCGCTGAGGTTGCCCATCATCCGCAGCGACGTGCCCCCGGTGGAGCGCCCGCGCCCCTGCCCGCGGGCGGGCGCCGCGGTGACACCACGGAACAGGGCGGTGCGGACGTCGGTCACCCACGACTGGCCGAGCCGCTCGGCCAGCACCCGCTCGGCGTAGAGGAGCACGCCGGACGACGGCACCAGCAGGCCCAGCCACGGCAGCAGCGAGGAGAGGGTGGACGCCGCCGCAGCGCCTCCGGCGGTCCCGGCGGGTCCGGCCAGCGCGCGTACCAGCAGGGCCCAGGCGATCGCCGCGGCGGCCTGCCCCGCGCCCACGGCCACCAGCGCCGCGAACGTCCACCGGCGCCGCCCGGCGAGCAGCCCCGGAACCCGGCGCCGCCCCGGCGCGGGCGGTTCACCGCCGTTCACGGAGCCGCTGCCTTCTTCGGCAGATGCAGCCCGCGCGGGGACGCCCGCTGCTCGGCCCGTGAGCGGGCCATCGTCGTTCCCAGAGCCACCACCCCCTTCCGCAGACGCGGCCCGCCCAGGAACGCCCCGCGCTCCCGGCTCTTCCCCGTGCGGGCCGCCGGTGGCGGGGGTGCTCATGCCGACCGCTCCCCCACCGCGCCCACGAGCGGGCGCGCGATGAGCGAGGCGGCGATGCCCGGGTCGCACAGCTCGGGCGTTCCGTAGACCGGGACGTCCAGGCGTCCGGCGGCCTCGCGGGCGGCCAGCGGTGACGCGGTGATCCGGCCGCTCACGGCGGCCACGGGGAGCCCGGCCGCGCGCAGCCGCTCGCGGCCGTAGACCGCCCCGGCGGCGTCCCCGGCGGCGAACACCCAGGCGTCGACCATGGCCGACAGGTCGTCGCGGTGCAGCAGGGCCGCGGTCTCGGACTGGAGGATGCCGTCGGCCACCTCCAGGACCACGATGTCGGCGCCGCCGACGATGAGCCGGTCGTGCAGGGCGCGCGCGGCGGCGGCGATCCGCTCCAGCGGGGCGCGGTAGGTGGTGGCCAGGCCGGCGTCGGTGAAGTCCAGGACCTCCACGGCTCCGGCGTCGTGGAACATCCACCGGTCGCCCCCGGCGCCGGTCCCGGTGATCTTGGCCGCGCCCACCCGGTGCCCGGCGGCGGTGAGCCCGCGCACGAGCATCGCGCCGGTGGTCGTCTTGCCCGCGTTCATCGACGTCCCGGTGACCGCGATGGTCGGGACGGTGTGCAGTGGGCGGGGCACCTCGGGGCGGACGAGGTCGGCGATGTTCACCGGGGCGCCGGTGCTGTCGGCGACCAGGCCCAGCGGGGCCAGCCGCGTGGGCGGGGCGATGTCGCTGCGGGCGCTGAGCACCTGCGAGGCGATGCCCCCGGCGGCGACCAGATCGCAGGGGCGCAGGTCGGTGGGTGGCTCCGCTTCGAACTGGTCGGGGGCGTAGCGGGCGCCATAGGCGACGACCACCTCGTCGCCGGGGTAGAGGTGCACGCGCCGTCCCGCCGGGGACTCCAGCCGGGTGTGCTTGCCGATCTCCGTGACGGTGGCGACCACCAAGTCGCCGTGGCGCGGCCGGACCTCGGGCCCCGTGATCAGGTGATACGGGCGGACACCGTCCAGGGCGCGGGCGGTGTAGGAGACCTTCAGCGCGGCGCGGCGCGCGGCGGAGAGGTCGACGAGGGCGGAGGCGTGCATGCGGACTCCCGTGTTCGGAACGGGCGGCGGTGGCCCCGCCGCGACATGGGCAAGCCTGGTCGCCGGGGATGAAGAGACGCCGAGCCGGACATGAAGAACCTTTCATCGCTCCTCGCCCGGTCCTCCGGCCCTGGGCGCGACCGGACACCCGGCCCCACGGCGGGGGACCCGGCGGCCCGCGACTGCTCAGGGGCGGCTACCGCCTGCGCCCCTCCTGGGCGCCGCGGTCACGAACGCGGACCGCCCGGAGCCACGGGGCGGCTCCGTACTGCTCCGGGCGGTCGCGGCGCGGGGGGAGGGACCGGCCCCCGCGCGGGCAGGGGGGAGGACGTCAGGCCGACAGCCGGTAGCCCATCCCCCGCACGGTCTCGATGTGGCGGCCGCCGATCTTCTTGCGGAGGGCGCGGATGTAGACGTCGACGACGTTGGAGCCGGGGTCGTAGTCGTAGCCCCACACGTGCGAGAGGATCTGCTGGCGGGAGAGCACCTGGTCCTGGTGGCGCAGGAACATCTCCAGCAGGGAGAACTCGCGTGCGGTGAGGTCGACGGTGCCCGCTGCGGTGGAGGCCCGGCGGGTGCGCAGGTCCAGGGCGAGGGTGCCGGCGCGCAGCACGGTGGTCTCCGACCCGCGGTCGGAGCGCAGCCGCAGCCGGATGCGCGCCAGCAGCTCCTCGAAGCGGAAGGGCTTGGTCATGTAGTCGTCGGCGCCGATCTCCAGCCCGGTCACGGTGTCGCGCACGCCGTCGCGTGCGGTGAGGATGACGACGGGCAGGTCGGCGCCCATCTCGCGCATCCGCCGCAGCACGCTGAACCCGTCCTCGTCCGGGAGGCCGAGGTCGAGCACCATCAGGTCGAACCCGCCGGTGAGCGCGTAGTCGACCGCGTCTCCCCCGGAGGTGACCACGGTGGTGGCGAACCCGTTGGCGGTCAGCCCTTTGCGCACGAACGAGGCGATGCGGTCCTCGTCCTCGACGATCAGGATGCTGGTCACTGGTGCGGGCTCCTCACATCGGTGGGGAAGGTCAGCACGAACTCGGCGCCCGCGCCCGGGGCCGAGTGCACGGCGACGGTGCCGTGGTGGGCGTCGGTGATGGCGCGCACGATGGCCAGCCCCAGGCCGGCTCCGGCCCGGTCGCCCGGCCCGCCGGCGCCCGAGCCCCGCGAGAACCGCTCGAAGATGCGGTCCCGGTCCTCGGGGGCGATGCCGGGCCCCGAGTCGGCGACCCAGAAGGAGACGGTGCGCCCGTCCTCGGCCGTCCGGGAGCCGATCGCGATGGCGTCGCCCGGTGCCGTGTGGCGCACGGCGTTGGAGGCGAGCTGGACCATGGCCTGGGTGACGCGCTGGGGGTCGAGGTGCACGTCGCCCTCGCCGATGGCGTCGAGCCGCCAGGCGCGGTCGCCCAGCGCACGGACCTTGGCGTCGACGTCGCTGGTCAGCTCGGCCAGCGGGACTCGCTGCGGGCGCAGGAAGTCGGGCCGCTGCGCCTTGGCCAGCAGCAGGAGGTCCTCGACGATGCGCGCCATGCGGTCCAGTTCGTCGGTGACCAGGCGGACCACCTCGCGCCGCTCCTCGGGGTCGTCGCCCATGAGCTCCAGGTGGCCGCGCACGATGGTGATGGGGGTGCGCAGCTCGTGGCTGGCGTCGTCGACGAACCTCCGCTGCGCGGAGAAGGCGTCCTCCAGCCGGTCGAGCATCAGGTTGAACTGCTCGGCCAGGGCGGCGACGTCGTCGCTGCCCGGGGCGTCGATGCGGCGGGTGAGGTCCTCCTCGGTGATCTGCGCGGCGGTCTGGCGCACCAGGCGGATGGGGGCCAGGATGCGGCCGGCCACCCACCAGGCGGCGGCGCCGGTCAGAGCGAGGCCGGCGAGGCTGACCAGGACGAGCGTGCGCACGGTGTCGTTGACCCCGGCCATGTCGGCGTCGACGAAGTAGCCGATGACGAACCACCCGGCGGGGTTTCCGGAGCCTTCGGGCGGTTCCACGCGCAGCTTCTCCCAGCGCAGCGGTCCGCGTGGGGTGGCGACCTCGCCGCGGGCGTGGGGGGCTTGCAGGATGGCGTCGCGGACGGCGGGGTCGGCGGAGGCGTCGAACAGGGGCTCCTGGCCCTGGCGGACACGGCCGGTGGGGACGCCGGCCCCGGGTGCGGGGTCGACGTAGCCGAAGATGATCTCGCTGCGGTCGGGGTGCTGGCCGCCCAGGTGGACCCGGAGGAGGCCGTCGACGTCGGTGAAGGCGCGTCCGGTGGTGGGGTCCACGCCGACGGCGGCGAAGTCGCGGAACTCGCCCGTCTCCTGGCTGAGGGCGCGGTCGATGCGGTCGTCGACCTCGTTGCGCAGCGTCTGCCAGGTGACGACGTTGACCAGGGCGAGCAGGCCGGCCATCAGCAGGACGACCCACACCATGATGCGCACGCGCGCGGGCACGCGCACGCGGACCGCGGGTTCGGGGTCGGGCGCCTGGTCAGCGGGGCCGGGGTCCGGCCCGGGATGGTCGCGGGGGTCGTCCCCGGCGGGCCGGGTGAGTGGCCGGGTGTCGCCGTCGGGCCGCGTCAGGGGCACGGTGGTGTCGTCGGGTCCGGGGAGGTGGGGGCGCGGGCCGTCAGTCATCGTCGTCATCGTCCCCGTCGTCGTCATCGTCGTCATCGTCATCGCTGACGGCGGGCGGAGGCGGGACGACGTCGTCGTCTTCGTCGTCGTCATCCGCGGAAGGGGAGGGGCCGGGTGACGGGCCGGAGCCGTCCGACGGCACGGGTGAGGGCGTGCCGCCGTAATCGGGGGATTCGCCCACGACGACCCGGTCCGGTGGGCGCGGCGGCGCGGGCTCACGCCCCGCCGCCCAGGCGAGGACGGCCGCCGCCAGGACGGCGACCACGACGGCGCCGAGCAGGGCGATGCGGGAGAGCGATCTCATACCCCGAGGATCCCCGATGGACCCGCGGCCGATCATGAAGCTCAGATGAGATCTTCTTCATCCGCCCTGGTGGCGCGGGAGCGGAGAGCGCGGCCCGGACTGCGAAATGGGGGGATACGCCGGTATCGTGCGATGACCCCGGCCCCAGCCGGCGGATCCAGCCCCTCACGAGGAAGCGTGACATCTTGGCCGACACCACCGAATACGCGGCGACATTCAACCTGGTCGACACCGACGGCGACGGGCGCATCTCCGCACCCGAGCTCGTGGCGCTGATGCAGGCTCTGGGCGACGAGGTCAGCGACGAGCAGGCCGCCGAGGTCGTCGCCCGGCTGGACAGCAGCGGCGACGGCCTCATCTCCCTGGAGGAGTTCGCCACCTACCTGAGCACCGAGAAGGCGGGCGGCGCCGGCTGACCGGCGCCGGTAGACGGATACGGGTGCCGCCGCCCCGGCGGGGCGGCGGCACCCCGGGAGGACGGGTACGGGCCGGTGGTGCCCCTCAGGACGCGCCGGGGATGGCGAACGTCGCCCAGACCACCTTGCCCTGCCCGTCGAGGATGTCCCAGCCCCACTCGGCGCTGTAGCACTCGATGAGGCGGAGTCCGCGTCCGCCTTCGTGGAGGTCGCCGGGGTCGCCCATCACGGGGGCCCGCCGGCTGGGGTCGCTGACCATGCAGGTGACCGACGAGGCCGCCCGGGTCAGCCCGAACTGGATGGACCAGTCCGCCAGCATCCCCGCGGCGGAGGGCGCCGCGTGCCGGCAGGCGTTGGTCACCAGTTCCGACGCCACGAGCCGGATGTCGGAGGAGAGCCCGAGCAGCCCCCATCCCCCGAGGACCGTGGCGGCGAAGTCGCGGGCGTCCTTGACCGAGGCCGGGTGGAACCCCAGGCCGCGGACCGCGCTGGCCGATCGGATGAAGTGGCCGCCAACTGGTAACGGCGCCATGGACAGCCCGCGCCAGCCGCGCGGCTCGTCACCGAGGCCGCGCCGCGGAGACCTCCGGAGGCCGTTCGCCTGGAGGAACAGGCCGTCGGCTCTGAAGTAGGCAGAGTGCGCAGTCATCGTGTTCCTTGCACTGTTGGGCTACTTGCACCGTTTGGGGTCACTTGCACCCTTTTCTCTCGTTACTTACAGACGTAAGCACGAATGCATGTGCAAAACGCAGTCTAGTGAGTACTGGGGCTCCTGTCCCCCTCGGGCCTCTTTGTTATGAAAACTTAAGCCAACCGGCGCGCGACACACGGCGTCGCAACCCGCCTCACTCCCATATTCGACCACGTCACCGCGGTCCTTTAGGCCGACCGAACCCCGCTCGGGCCGAGCCCGGCGGTCCACCGCGGCGCCCGCCACTCGATCCCCAGGGCCATATCGACCACCTCGTGCACCAACGTCCTACTTGTTCCAAGATCACATACTTGGCGCCTTTCGTGCTGGATCACGTATTTTACAAACGCAAGGACCGATGCAAACACAGATGCACGTGCATCCTGTAGTCTGCGGCCAGTCGCGGATGATCTTGCGTCCCGGCTCGATAGCCCGATAGGAGGACAGATGCAGCACGCCTACAACGGCATCCCCGCGAGCACTCTGCGGGGAGCGGTGTGGCGCAAGAGCACGCTCAGCAACCCCAGCGGGAACTGCGTCGAGGTGGCCAGGCTCGCCGACGGGGCGATCGCGGTGCGCAATTCCCGGCATCCGAACGGCCCCGCCCTGATCTACACCCCCGCTGAGATCACGGCCTTCGTCCAGGGCGCGAAGCGCGGCGAGTTCGACCACCTCGCCGACGCCGAGTAGCCGGACCGCCGACCGCCGCAGGCCCGTGGTGCCGCCCAGCCCACTGCGGGCCGACCGATCCGCCGGGCCCCCGCATCCGCATCCGACCCCCCACACGGATGGCGGATGTCCGAGATAGTCCCGGAGGGCCTGTGAGACACTGCGGCCGGGCCCGGCGCCGATGGCGGGCTCACAGCGGCCGCAGTCGCATTGCGAACAGAGCGGAAGAATCCGGCTCCGGACGGTGCACGACAAAACCGACCGGTTGGTCGGTACCGCACGTCAATGCACATGGATGAGCGCAACCAGCGGTAACACCCCCATGCACACGGAAAATGCCGCGTGCAGCAGCAATTGCAGCAAACCGTGTTGGTCTGATTCACTGGCCACGATTCGCATGCCTGGGGAGGGCACATGGAGATTGCGCGGCCGGACGGCGACACGCCACCCGCGAACTTACTCGCCCAATCACGGGGCGGGCCCACGGTGCTGCGCATTCTGCTCGGCACCCAGCTCCGCCGGTTGCGCACCGGCAGGGGCATTTCCCGCGAAGACGCGGGATACGAGATCCGCGCGTCTCACGCCAAGATCAGCCGGCTGGAACTGGGGCAGGTCAGCTTCAAGGAACGCGACGTCGCCGACCTGCTGACCCTGTACGGGGTGACCGACCCCGACGACCGCCAGACCCTGCTCACGCTGGCCCGCCAGGCCAACACGCCGGGCTGGTGGCACAAGTACAGCGATGTGCTGCCCTCGTGGTTCGAGGTCTACGTCGGCCTGGAGGAGGCCGCCGCGATCATCCGGACCTACGAGATCCAGTTCATCCCGGGGCTCCTCCAGTCCGAGGAGTACGCCCGCGCGGTCATCATGCTCGCGCACGGCAAGGCCCCCGCCGAGGAGGTCGACCGCCGGGTCAACCTGCGGATGACCCGCCAGCAGCGGCTGACCGGCCCGGATGCACCGCGGCTGTGGGCGGTCGTCGACGAGGCCGCGCTGCGCCGCCCGCTGGGCGGCGTGAGCGCCATGCAGGCCCAGATCGAGCACCTGATCGAGATGGCGACGCTGCCCAACGTCACGCTCCAGATCGTCCCGTTCAACAAGGGCGGGCACGCCGCTGCGGGCGGACCGTTCAGCATCCTCCGCTTCACCGGGGCCGACCTGCCCGACGTCGTCTACCTCGAACAGCTCACCAGCTCGCTGTACTTCGACAAGCCCGAGGAGACCGACGACTACATGGCGGTCATGGACCGGCTCTGCCTGGAGGCGGCGCCGGCGTCGGAGACCCCGCGCTACCTGCACCGGATCCTCGACGACCTGAGCTTCCCGGCCCGCTAGGCCACGCGGACGCGGCCGGGCCTCCCCGCTGACCGACCGCCGCCGCACCCGGCCGGTCCGGCCCCGCAGAGGGGCCGGACCGGCCTTCGGCGTGCCCGGAACCGCGCGTCCCCGACCTGCCGGGTGTGGCCCGGGGCGCTGGGCTCACAGAGGCGTGATCGGGCCGGTGATGCGCCAGCGGACGGGGACGTCCTGCGGGTCGCCGCCCAGCTCGGCCGGGCACACCTCGGGAGGCGTGTAGTCGAGGGCACTTTCCAGCAGGACCTCGACCCCGTAGCCGGCGCCCTCCTCCATCCGGACGCCGACCCCCAGGACACGGGGGTCGGCGCCGTACTGCTCGCGCACCCGGCGCTTGGCCTCCTGCGCGTGGCGGTAATCGCTCATGTCTCAGGTTCCACCAGTTGCGCGCCGAATGCGTCGAGCACACGCTGGATCGGGTTGGCGAAGGTCAGGCCGGTTCCGTCGGGGCCGCCCGCGGTGCTGCCGGCGAACAGCAGGCCCACCGCGAGCCGGCCCTCGACCGTCCAGATCAGCGACCCGGAGTCGCCGCCGTCGCTGAACGGGCCGCCGGAGCCGGAGATCTCGACCTGGTCGTCGAAGGTGAGCACGCGCCCGCCGAAGTCGACCTGGAGGCCGTCGACCTCGAACGCGGTGATCCGCCCGGTGGTGTGGGCGGTGGTGCGGCCGATCTTGGCGACGTCGGTCTCGGTGGGCGGCCACGGCGTGATGCCCGCGATGGGGCCGTCGGGGTAGGCGGCGGGGTCGTGCTCGATCCCGTCGTCGAGCCGGGCGATCGCGGCGTCGACCACGTTCGGCTGGTCGTCGGAGAGCTCCGACATGGCGGCGAGGCGCGCGACGGCGTCGCCGGGGTCGGCGCCGCCGTCGGCGGTGCCCGGCTGGAGCGCGGGGTCGCCGACCTGTGCGGCACCGCTGTTGCCCAGGACGTGGTTGTTGGACAGGATGTGCACCACTCCGTCGACCACGGCGAACCCGCCGAGGGTGCCGGCGGTGACATCGGGGTGGCCGACCGAGATGCCGGGGACGAGCGGGCGGTGCCGGCCCTGGAGGTCCTCGGGGGTGGGCGAGGCGAGGGCCCGGACGTGGCCGACCTCCACGATGTCGACCTCCTCGCGGGCCTCGGTGGTGATCCTGCTCAGCACGGCGGCGGCCGGGGCGGCCTCGGCGACGCGGACGGCCAGGGAGTACTCCCCCGACGGGGTGCGGGTGATCCCGAGTCCCAGCCAGGGGACGTCGGCGGCTGCGGTGAGCGGGGTGGGGCTCTCGAAGAGGGTTCGCTTGAGTTCCCGGCAAGACTCCAGGTGCATTCAGGGGTCCTCTCGCAGGGGGCGCTGCACCGGACGGTGTTCTCGCATCGTAGATCGGCCCTCGGCGCCATAGCCCCTGGTCGGCCCCTGCCCTGCCGCGCTCTCGACACGCGCTCGAGCTTGCCCCGAGCGACGCGCGCGGCGGCCGCGGCGGGCCGCCGGACGGTGTCGCCCCCCGATGCGCGTCGCACCTCCCGGCTCCGGCCGTCCGGCCGTGTGTTCGACCTATTGACTTTTAATTCGGACGGAAACCAAACTAATCGGACGCCGTGCTCCCGCCCGGGCGCCGCCGGGGCGGAGCCATGCCCCGAGCCGGGCCGCCGGCCGCCGCACCGCCGAGCAGAATGAGCGAGCCTTCATGAGCGACTACCAGCCGGTCCCCGAGGACAAGTTCAGCTTCGGCCTATGGACGGTGGGCTGGCGCGGCGTCAACACCTTCGGCGCCGCGGTCCGCCCGCCCCTGGACGGCGCCGAAGCCGTCCGCCGCCTCGCTGACCTGGGCGCCTACGGCATCACCTTCCACGACGACGACCTCATCCCGCCCGGCAGCGCCGCCGCCGAGCGCGCCGCCGTGCTGAAGCGCTTCCGCACCGCCTTGGACGACACCGGGCTCACCGTCCCCATGGTCACCACCAACCTCTTCAGCCATCCGGTGTTCCGCGACGGCGGGTTCACCTCCAACAGCCGCGACGTCCGGCGCTACGCCATCCGCAAGGTCCTGCGCAACATCGACCTGGCGGCCGAGCTGGGGGCGCGCACGTTCGTCTGCTGGGGCGGGCAGGACGGGGCGGAGACCGAGGCGGGCAAGGACGAGCGCGCCGCCCTGGACCGGCTGCGCGAGGCGTTCGACCTGCTGTGCGGCTACGTCCGCGACCGGGGCTACGACCTCCGCTTCGCCCTGGAGCCCAAGCCCAACGAGCCCCGCGGCGACGTGCTGCTGCCCACCGTGGGCCACGCGCTGGCGTTCATCAACGAGCTGGAGCACCCCGAGATGGTGGGGGTGAACCCCGAGGTCGGGCACGAGCAGATGGCCGGGCTGAACTTCGCCCACGGGGTCGCGCAGGCACTGTGGCACGGCAAGCTGTTCCACATCGACCTCAACGGCCAGCGCGGCGTCAAGTACGACCAGGACCTGCGGTTCGGCGCGGGCGACGTCAAGGAGGCGTTCTTCCTCGTCGACCTGCTGGAGACCGCGGGCTACGAGGGGCCGCGGCACTTCGACTTCAAGCCGCCGCGGACCGAGGACATGGCCGGCGTGTGGGAGTCGGCGGCCGGCTGCATGCGCAACTACCTGATCCTCAAGGAGAAGGCGGCCGCGTTCCGCGCCGACCCCGAGGTCGCCGCCGCCCTGGCGGCGTCGCGCGTCCCGGAGCTGGCCCGGCCCACTCTGGCCCCCGGGGAGTCGGTGTCGGACCTGCTGGCCGAGGAGATCGACCTCGACGCGGTCGGCGAGCGCGCCTACCACTTCGAGCGCCTCGACCAGCTGGCCACCGACCACCTCTTCGGCGTGCGCTGACCCGGCCGGAGCGCCCATGGCCGCGCCCGCCGCGTGGCGGGCGCGGCGGGCGGGCCGGTCGCGGACGGCCGCTCGCGGGCGGCCGTCAGGCGGCGCGGCCGGGCGGGACCAGGACGCCGAGGTCGATGGACTCCGCCACCGCGCGCAGCCCGGCGTCGCCGGGGTGCAGGTGGTCGCCGGAGTCGTAGGCGGGCAGCAGGCGCGTGGGGTCGTCGGGGTCGCGCAGGACCGCGTCGAAGTCCAGCACCGCGTCGAACACCCCGCCCTCCCCGCCATTGGCCCGGATGAAGGCGTTGACCCCTTGGCGCCGCTCGTCCACCGCCGGGGTGCAGTCGCGCCAGCCCGTGCACGGCGCGACGGTGGCGGCGATGACGCGCAGCCCCTGCGCCCGCGAGCGCGCGGCGATGTCGGCGAGGGCCGCGTTGATCTCGTCGGCGCCGGTGCCGTGCCGGACATCGTTGATCCCCTCGAAGACGACCACGGTGTGCGCGCCCGGCTGGGCGAGCACGTCGCGGTCGAGCCGGGCCTGGGCGCTGACGCCGCCGGTGGCGGTGCTGACGCCGTCGCCCGAGTAGTGGTGGGTGACGATGCGGTTGGCGGAGATCCCCTGGTTGAGGATGCCGTAGTGCGGTACCTCGTCCTGGTCGCGCAGGCGCCCGGCGAGCACGTCGGGCCAGCGCATGTTGGCGTCGAGGGTGGAGCCGACACCGTCGGTGATGGAGTCGCCGAGGGCGACCACCGACCCGGTCGTCCCCTGGACGTCCACCCCCGTGAGGAAGGGCCAGGTGGCGATGGTGCCGGTGAAGGCATCCGCTCCGGGGTCGCCGGTGGCGTCGCCCGCGCCCGCGTCGGTGATGTAGTTGGTGCCGGTGGCGGCCGTGTGCACGGGCGCGGCCTCGACGGGGCCGGGCAGATGCAGGCTGATCAGCAGGTCGGCGCCCTCGGGGACGCGCAGGCCGGCGCCGTCGCTGACGAGCTGGCCGCCGGCGGGGATGCGCGCGGACTCCCCGCCGCCGAAGGTGAGCGGAACGGGGCGGCCCCGGGTGGCGGCGCCCTCGGCCCGCAGCGCGATGGTCGCCCGTCCGATGTCGACGGGGGTGGACGCGAAGGTGTTGTCCAGACGCACCCGGACGGCCGGACCGCCGGCGCTGCCGTGCACGGCCAGGCGCACGGTCTGGTCCTGCCACGTGCCGACCTGCGCGTAGCCGGCCGTGCCCGCCGACCAGCTGCCGGTCCAGTCGCGCGCGGGCTCGCGCAGCGCCAGCGCGAAGATGTGGATCCGCGCCTGGCCCGACGCGCGCGGCAGGGTCACGTACTCGACCTCGCGGCCGGGGTCGACCGGGACGGTGACGGTGTAGAGCCGGACCGGTGACGCCGACTCGCCCTCCGCGGTGCTGCTGACGGGCAGCTGCACGGCCTTGGCGGGGTGGGGCCCGGTGGACCAGTCGGGAACGCTCAGGGCGAGCGGGGCGGTGCCGCCGCCGGCGTAGTGGACGGTCCCCGACCCGGTGGCGTCCCCGCCGGTGGCGGTGGCGATCAGGGTCAGCGCGTCTCCGGTGCCCTCCACGAGCACCCGCTGGCCGTCGGCGACGACGTTGTCGGGCGCGCCGGGGGCAGAGTCGGGCCAGGTCAGCCGGGTCTGGTTCAGGGTGATGGGCTGCCCGGGCCCCCAGCCGGCCGCCGCGAGGGACGCGGCGGTCAGGCCGCGGCCCGTGCCGTCGAGGTCGGCGGCGGCGGGGTCGTCGCCGGGGGCGATCCCGATGTTGTCCATGAGGTCGGCCAGCGGAAGCGCGCGCCCGTCGTCGGGGGCGTAGCCGTCTGCGGAGGCGGCCGCGTAGCCCTCGGCGGCGGCCCCGGGACGCGCGGCGCCGGGCCCTGCGGGATCGGTGACGGGTTCGGCGGCGGCGCCGGGTGCGAGGGCCGCGGCCGCGAGCAGCATCCCCAGCGTGAGTGCGACGATCCGCGAAGCCGGGAGCGGTGCGCCCCTGCTGCGCCTCTTACCTGTTCCGGTGGTGGACCCGGCGGCTCCGGCGGTTCTGCACGCGACCATGCGCACCCTGCCTCTCCATGGGAAAGAACCATAGGCACACCCGACATCACCGGAGCAAGGAGAACCCCGCGCGACCCATGAACAACCTCCCGTGGAACGTCCGACGACCACCGCATCCCTTGCGCAGCAGGCGTTCCAAAGGGGGTCAAACCCCTCTAAGCGACACCACAAGGGAGGGTCACCCGGGGGCCGTCGGCCCGTTGCGGGAACGCGGGGACGCCGGCCCGGAAGGGGGCGTTCGGGTCGCCTTCGCCCACGTTGTGGTGGATGATGGCCCCGTTTCCCGAAGAATGGCGGCGTGCACGGAGCGTGCACCGCCGGGGAATTCGTTGCGTTATGTCCTGTTCAGCGGCGGTGCCGGGAACCCGCGCCCGCCCAACAGAGCACCGCGGGTTCCCCAAGCCCGGCCCCCGGGTATGCGGTGCGGACCCCGGAAGGAGGGCGGCGATGGCCGCCGCACCGCCCCCCGCAGGATCGGCCGGCACGAGCTGCCACGTGCTGGAGATGACCTACTCCGGCCAGGTGGACTGGGACATCTTCTTCGTCTACAGCCGCCGCAAGCACATCCGGTTCCTGCTGCGCGGCACGCCGGCGAGGACTTCGCGGGCAGCCGGATCACGGCGCTCTACCCGAAGCACCCGCTCCGCTACGGCATGTGGCTGTGGACGGGCGACGGCCTGTCGGACCAGCCCGCCACCGTCTACGCCGACCCCGACCCGCCGGCCTGACCCGTTCCGGAAGCATCGCCCAGGGCCGCGGATTCCTCGGCCTCGACCCTGCTGTTCCACTCGGCCTTGGACGACTGCCAGCCGTCCTCGTCGGCCCCGGTGCGCCAGTAGCCGGAGATGGAGAGGTTCTCCTTGGGCACCCCGCGCTCGACGCGCAGGAAGCGGCGCAGGTCCTTCACGAAGTGCGCCTCGCCGTGCACGAACGCGTGGACGGCGCCCTCAGGGGTGTCCAGGCCGCGCACGCGCTCGACCAGGGCCTCCCCCACGCGGCGGTCGCCGCGGTGGACCCAGTGCACCGTGACATCGCCGTGCGCGGCGAGCTTCTGCTCCTCGGCGGGGTCGGCGACCTCGACGACCACGTGGGCGGGCACGCCCTCGGGCAGCCGCTCGACCGATGCGGCGATGGCGGGCAGGGCGCTTTCGTCGCCGGCCAGCAGGTGCCAGTCTGCGTCGGCGGCCGGGGCGTAGGCGCCGCCGGGCCCCAGGAACAGGATCTCGTCGCCGGGGCGGGCGCCGGCCGCCCACGGCCCGGCCAGGCCGCGGTCGCCGTGGTGGACGAAGTCGATGGTCAGCTCGCGGCTCGCGGGGTCCCACGCGCGGACGGTGTAGGTGCGCGTGCGCGGCCACTGGTCGCGCGGGAGGTCGCGCCGGATGGCCTCCATGTCGAAGGGCTCGGGGTAGACGGCACCGGGCGCCGGGAAGAGCAGCTTGACGTAGTGGTCGGTGTAGTCGCCCGCGTGGAACTCCGCCAGGCCCTCGCCGCCGAGGACGACCCGGATCATGTGGGGTGTCACGGGGGCGGCGTGCAGCACCCGCCCGCGGTGGACCCGTCGTTTCGCGCGTGCCGGCTGGTCGGCCATGCGTTCCGCCCTCTTCGCTCGTGGTGTCCGGCCTCCCGGATCCGTTAGGCAAGCCTAACCGATCCGCGGACCCCGTGCCGAGCCCGATCCCCAGGGCTCAGGCGACGTGAGCGGGCTCCGGTGACCCCTCCGCCGTCGGCTCCTCGCGGAACGCAGCGGCGAGGCCGTGCACGCAGTCGCTCGGCTTACCCGGGGAGACCACGAGGGCCACCGGAACCGACAGCGCCGGGGTGAACGGCAGCACCGCGGTCCTTTGTGACCCGGCCGGCGGGCGGGTGTCGGCGTGGACGACGGTCCAGGCGGGCGGCCCCGCGCCCAGCTCGACCACGGCGTCCTCGACCGCACCCGTCGGGCGCCCCAGCCGCGGTTCGAACCCGGCGTCGCGGCACGCGCGCACGACGAAGTCGTGCAGCAGGGGGTCGCGGTCGCGTCCGGGCAGCCGCAACGGCAGATCGGCCAGGCACTCCAGCTCCACCGCGTCCCCAGCGGCGGCGGGATGGGCGGCGGTGACCGCCGCCAGCAGCGGTTCCCGCCACAGCTCCAGCACGCGCACCCCTTCCATGGGCACGGCCGCGCGGACGAGCGCCACGTCCAGTTCGCCGTCCTGCACGGCGCCGAGCTGCCGTGCGACGGGCCGGCTGTCCAGCTCCAGCCGCAGGTCGGGGGTGGAGCGCTGCAACCGCCCGACCGCCTCGGCCAGTGATCCGCTCAGCCCCGCGCCGGTCCCCATGCGGATGGCGCGGCCGGCGCCCGGGCGCAGCCCGATGGCCACGGTCGCCATCCGGTCGGCGGCCTCCAGGACCGAGCGGGCCTCCGGAAGGAGGCTCCGCCCTTCGGCCGTCAGCCGCACGCGGCGCGGGGTCCGGTCGAGCAGCCGCACCCCCAGCTCCCGCTCCAGGCGGCGCACCTGCTGGCTGACCGCGGGCTGCACGATGTGCAGCCGCTCCGCCGCCCGGCCGAAGTGCAGCTCCTCCGCGACCGCCACGAAGTACCGCAGCTGCCGAAGTTCCACATCCGCCTCCACCGGCCGCCATCGATCACGATCCCTTATCGCTACACAGGCCAACCGCGTCTTGGCCGCAGGACTTCCCGCCGGTTGGATCGAATCAGGCGGGAGATACGAAGGAGATGCACGTCATGCGGATGGCCCTGTGCCTGCAAAACCACGGAACGGCCCTGGACGAGGCGGTCGAGCGCATCCGCGCCGCCGCCGGGTCCGGGTACAGCACCGTGTGGATGGGCGAGACCGGCGGGTGGGACCCGCTCACCCTCCTCGCCGTGGCCGGGCGAGAGGTCGACGGGGTCGCCCTGGGCACGGCGGTGGTGCGGACCCTGCCCCGCCACCCCCTTGCGCTCGCCGCCCAGGCTCTGACCGCCCAGGCGGCAACGGGCGGTCGGCTGATCCTGGGCATCGGGCCGAGCCACCGTCCGCTCATCGAGGACGCCTACGGCCTGTCCTACGCCGCCCCCGCACGGAACCTCCGTGAGTACCTGACGGCTCTGCGGCCGCTGCTGCGGGGTGAGGAGGCGTCCCAGCACGGGGAGCACTGGACCGTGGCCGGTCGCGTGGACACCCCGGGGACGCCCGCTCCCCCGGTGCTGATCTCGGCGCTGGGTCCCAGGATGCTGCGCCTCGCCGGCGAACTGGCCGACGGCACCCTCACGGTATGGGCGGGACCGGCCACCATCGGAGGGGTCATCGCCCCGGAACTCCACCGGGCCGCTGAGGCGGCCGGCCGTCCGGGGCCCGAGGTGGTGGCGGCCGTCCCGGTATGCGTGACAGCCGACCCCGACGGGGTCCGGGAGTGGACGTCCGCGCGCTTCGGCGGGATCCGGGAGAAGGCGAGCTACCGTGCCCTCCTCGACCAGGAGGGCGCCTCCTCGGCCGGTGACACCGTGGTCGCCGGGGACGAGGAGCAGGTCGCGCGCGAACTCCGCAGGTTCGCGGACGCGGGCGCCACCGAGGTCCAGGCCATCACGGTCGGAACGGCGGAGGACCAGGCGCGCACGGAGGAGCTGCTGCCCAGGCTCGCCCCTTGACGGGCACGTCCGGCCCGGGAACCCGGCCCGTCCCGCCGCGGCCCCGAGGGGGCCGGCCGCCTACTCCAGGCGGCCGACGTGGGCCAGGGCCTGGCGCAGGAGCGCGCCCTGGCCGCCGCCCATCTCCTGCTGCACATCGGGCCCGGCCGCCTCCTCCGGGGTGAACCACACCAGGTCGAGGGCGTCCTGGCGCGGCTGGCAGTCGCCGGAGACGGGGACGATGTAGGCCAGCGACACCGCGTGCTGGCGCGGGTCGTGGAACGGGGTCACCCCGGGGGTGGGGAAGTACTCCGCGACGGTGAACGGCTGGGGGGAGACCGGGATGCGCGGCAGCGCCACCGGCCCCAGGTCCTTCTCCAGGTGGCGCAGGAGCGCGTCGCGCACGCGCTCGTGGTAGAGCACCCGCCCGGCGACCAGCGCCCTGCTGATCGACCCGTCCGGCCCGACGCGCAGGAGCAGGCCGACACTCGTCACGGTGCCAGACTCGTCCACTCGCACCGGGACGGCGTTGATGTAGAGGATCGGCATCCGGCCGCGGGCGGCCTCCAGCTCCCCGTGGGAGAGCCAGCCGGGCGTGGTGTCGGTCGTTTCGGTCATGACTGACGTTCTACCTCATCCGTGCCCTCGCCCGCCCCCTGACCCGCGTGTTCCCCGGCTCACGGGGACGCGGGCGGGGCGGGGTAGGACAGGGAGGCGAACAGGGACCTCAGGACGGTCCGCTTGCGCCGCTCGACCTGCGCGCGCTCGGGCCAGGGCGGGGTGCTGAAGAGCATGTAGAAGTTGCGTTCGACGGCCCACATGAAGACGGTGAGGACCTCCTCCAGTTCCCCGTCGTGGCCGGCGGGGTCGTAGAGCGGGTCGGCGCGCGCGGTGCGCGCGAGCGGCGGCACCCAGGACTCCATGTAGTCCTTCCAGGCCGCCAGGTACTTGGGGTCGGCGCAGATGAGGTCGATCCCGGCCTGGAGCACCCGCGGCCGGTCGGTGTAGGCCGCTATGAGGGCGTCGAGATGGCGCTCGGCGTAGGAGCCGAAATCCTCGCCCTCACGGGGCTCCTGGGCATCGGCGAGCAGCTCCCGGATGTTCATCAGCTCGGCCACGAGTTCGTACTTGTCGGAGAAGTAGTAGTACAGGCTCGCCTGGTGCACCCCGACCTCGCGGGCAATGGCGGTCAGGGTGAGGTCGGACAGCGATCCGCCACTCTCCAGGAACTCGGTGGCGGCGCGGATGATCTTGTCGCGCATGGCCGGTTTGCGCCGTTGCCGTGGCTTCTCGGTCCACAGTCTGGCACCCTCGTTCCCACCCATGTTCCCCTGCACGCCCGTGGTCCCCCCGTTCCGTTCCATCCGGCCCCGCCCGCACGCACCGCGGGCGGAGGGTGGCCGCCGAAGATCTTTCAATGATCATTGATAACCATTCCCCGATACTGGAGAATGCCTCGCACAGCCAGGACACGGAGGCGGCCGCAACGCTCATGTCCGTTGCCGTAGAGGAGCACAGTATGACGCGTCGGGTGGCGCGCCGCCCCTGGGGCGATGCGGCGGCCGGGTTCCGTCGGCGCCCGAAACCCGCGCCGGCCCCGCGCACCCGCCCCGCCCGTGCGCCCCGGACCGGTGAGCAGTGGCCGTGGACGACCTGATCGAACGCCTGCTGCGGGGCCGCGACGACCCCTGGCCGCTCTACGATCGGCTCCGGGAGTCCGGCACCGGGGTGCACTTCTACGCGGGCATCGGCGCCCGCGGCGCCTACCTGTGCTTCCGGCACGCCGACATCACCCGGATCCACCACTCCCCCGAGACCTTCGGCGCCGGGGACTTCCGGTCCGCCTCCGCCGCGGTGCACGACCCGGCCGACCCCGAGGAGCGCCGGTTCGTCGACATCTGGTCGCGCCAGGCCGTCTTCCGCGACGGCGCCGGGCACCAGCGGCTGCGGCGGGCGCTCAAGACGGCCTTCACCGGCGCGGCCGCCGAGCGCATCCCGGGCTGCGTGGAGCACGCGTCCGACGACGTCATCGCGCGCCTGTTCCTGCGCGGCCGCTCCGAGATCGAGTTCATGCGCGAGGTGGCGGCCGAGGTGCCGATAGCGGTCAGCGCGCGGGTGCTCGGAATCGACCCCGCCGACCGCGACCGCTTCCGCTCCTGGTGCCAGGCGCTGCTGCACACCACCGACGCGCGACCCTGCCCGGTGTCGGGCAGCCCCCGCCCGCCGCGGATCGCGCCCGCCAACGAGCTGGTCGACCACCTGCGCGCCGCCCTGCACGCGCGGCGGCGCGCCCCGGGCCCCGACCTGATCTCCGCGCTCGCCCGCAGCCCCGAATTCGCCCCCGCCCACGCCGACGGCGACGCCGAGATCCTGGCGCAGATCGTCCTGATCCTGGCGGCGGGCAACGACGCGACCGCGAACCTGCTGGGCAACGCGGTCAACCTGCTGCTGGACATGCCCGGGCTGCGGACCCGGCTGGCCGAGGAGCCCGGGCGCATCGGCGCCGCGGTCGAGGAGGTCCTGCGCTACGCGCCGCCGGTGCACATGACCTGCCGGGTCGCGCTGCGCGATGTCGAGCTGGGCGGGCACGCGGTGCGCCGGGGCACCCCGGTCATCCAGGCCATCCCGGCGGCCAACCGGGATCCGCGGGTGTTCGCCGAGCCGCACGTCTTCCGGATCGACCGGTTCACCCGCGGCGACGCTCCCGCCCACGTGTCGTTCGCGCCCGGCCGGCACCACTGCATCGGCGACCACCTGGCCCGGATGCAGGCGCAGGTCATGCTCGCCCGGTTCCTGGCCCACTTCCCGCGGATCACGCGGGGGTCGCTGCCCGCTCTGCCCCAGGCCGACGGCGCGCACGCGCGCGGCTGGAAGACCCTTCCGGTGCGGCTGCGCCCCTGAGCCCCGGGGCCCGTCCAGCCGGACGGCCGCCGGGGCCGTGTCGCGCCCGCGGGCCCCCGCCGGACCACCACCGTCGCCGGCCGCGGCGGCGCGGTCATGCACCACCACTTCACCTTCCGCCCCTCCCCCA
>NZ_JBHSBH010000004.1:623177-659812 GCF_042650565.1 Nocardiopsis sediminis | reverse complement strand
GGCACCGGGTCACCAGGGGTCGGACGGCAGATCCGGGGCTGCGGCCTTGGGGCGGTCGGCGCGCTTGATCCTGCGCCAGGCCGTGGCCCAGCGCTGATAGTCGTCCTCGGTTCCGCCGCAGGCGACCACCAGGGCGTTGACCAGGACGAGCTTGGGCAGCCGGGTGTCGTCGCGCAGCGCCTTCCAGAAGGTGCTGTAGGCGCAGACGCCGCCGCAGAACCGCTCAAGGTCGCGGTAGGAGAGGTCGGCCCACGCCTGGAGTTCGCGCATGGCCCGCACGTAGGCGCCGGTGGTCGCGGCCTGCATGGGGTCGGGGCGCTGGTCGTGGCCTTCGATGTCGCGCACGGCGGGCGGTTGCGGCCGGGGCCGGGGCGGCTGGCCCCGGCCGTCGCGGGTGTCGTGCCGCGGGTCGGCCGTTTCGGGGGACTCTGCGACCAGGCGCACTTCGCCGTAGTAGTGGCCGTCGCGCCCCCGGCGGATGTTGCGCGGCTGGGCGTCGCGCGCCACCCGGTAGACGGTGGGCCGCAGGGTCCGCCGCATCGATGCGTTGGGGCCGGTCGGGTCCAGTAAGTCCGTGGCGTTCATCGCGCCTCCGTCCGGGCGGAACGGGCGGCGGACCGGGCGGGGCCGGCGCCGGAGCTGGTTTCGGGGAACACAGGGTCCTCGTTCTCGGGGAATCGGATGTCGAGTGGAAAGGGGTCGCGTATTCTCGCGCGGCCGGACATGGGAGAGAGGATCCGGCCGATGTGCGACCCGCTGGCCAGACGGTACCCGATCGCTCCGGGTGCGCAATAGACGCCGGTACGTCAGCGCCCGAAGTCGTCTGTTTTATCGGGTGACGGCCCTGCATTCCGTTTCCTGCCTGAACCGCGGTGTTCTCCGTTGAACGGCGTTTACGACCGTCCACGACCGTTCACGATCGATGACGTGCGTTTATTCGCGTTCATAAGTTGTGGTCTTCGTCGCGCGCGATAGATTGTCCACGTCAGAGGGGCGGAAAATTCCGCCTGTTACGGATTTCCGCGCCGAAGGATTACGGATCTCCCCAACAGGCACCGTTTCCCGCGCCGGCTGTCGAGCGGAACCGTGCGACGTGCCGCGGGAGAGGAGAGACTCCGGCGGCACGGCTCTGCCCGCACGAGGTGCGCCGCCCCCGAACGGGGCGGCGTGCTCATCTCCGCCCGGCGCCGCGGCCGGGCCCGGTGGCCTCGGCCCGGGCGATGCGGTCGAGCCACTCGGCGAGCAGCCCGTGTTCGGCGGGGGTCAGATCCGGCCCCACCTCGGGGAGGACCGCCTTCATCGCCACGGCGCGGGCGGCCGGCCCGAACCCCCCGGTGTCCGGCGGCTCCGGTCCAGTGGTGATCGCACGCAGGACGGCTTCGCGGGTGAGCCGGGACAGAGCGGGGTCGCCCTCACCGGCTCCGGCGGCGATGAGGCTCAGCGTGACCCCGCTGCACGCGGCGTGGATCATCCGGGCCGCGGTCTCGGCCTCGACCCGCAGCCGCCCCTCGCGCGCCAGGGCCTGCACGAGGTCGCGCAGCAGCCGGGCGGATTCACGGGCGCCGGGCAGCTGCGCCCCGAAGCGGGGTTCGCCGTACATCAGTGCATAGAACGCCGGATTGCGCACGCCGAACTCGACGTGGATGTCCCAGCCTTGGCGCAGGTCTTCGACGGGGTCCCCCGTCGGCTCCCGCTCGGTCTTGACCCGGAGGTAGGCGGTGAAGCCGTGGTCGGAGACCGCATCGAGCAGGCCCTGCTTGTCGCCGAAGAGACGGTAGATGGTGGGCGCCTGCACCCCGGCCGCGCTGCTCACCGCGCGGGTGGAGACCGCGTCGCGCCCGCTCTCGGCCAGCAGCGCCGCCGCGGCCTCGACGATCCGCTGCCGGGTACGTGATCGCCGATCGTCCATGAATCAACGATAACATGAAAGAGTTATCATCTTTAATGTCAATGAAATTCGCCCGCAGGTGCTCCCACCCGGGGCGCGGTCAGGAGAGGGTCAGCGAGGCCAGAGCGGCGCCCTGCACGAGCGTGCCGAGCCCGACGCTCAGCATGAGGGCCGACAGCAGGATCTCGCGGGTGCGGCGGCCGGTCCAGAACAGGACGCCCTCGAAGGCGGCGTGCGCGCCGGCGACGATCATCGCGAAGCCGATCCACTGCTCCGGGGTGTAGGAGCCGAGCAGCGTCATCCCGGCGCCGAACCACAGGGCGAAGACCACCCCGAGGAACGCGCAGGCCAGGCCCCAGACCACGTGCAGCCGGTTCACCATGCCCGCGATCGAGCGGCCCCAGCGGGCCGTCCCGGTCCGCCCGGTCAGGCCCGAGCGGCCGAACCGGTCGACCCCCATCCCGGCCACCGCCACCCCCGTCACGATCAGGTAGGCGGGCCACCCGTTCTCCATCGCGCCGTAGAGGAGCAGCAGGCCCGACGTCACACACGACGCCGCGCTCACCGTCAGGACCCAGCCCGAGGCCACCGCCAGCGGCGCACGCGCGGCGTAGAGCCGCGTGCCCACGGCGAGCAGGGCCAGCCCGATCGTCAGGGGGAACCACGCCCACCACGGCCCCGGGGTGTGGCCGGTGCCCAGGAGGGTGAGGAGGATCCCGGCCAGGGCGCCCAGGGTCAGCAGGGCACCCGGGCGCACCACCGACCCGTGCACCAGGTCGGGGGCGTCCGGCGCGGACGGCAGGGGCGCGCCGGAAGCGCCGGGGTCCGGGACGGTTCCGTGCGCGTTCATGGGCGGCTCCTCGCGGCCGTCGGGGTAAGGGTCCCCGGCGGCCGGGGCACCGCCGCCGGGGCATAGGACGATTCTGTCCGCGGACGCCGCTGCGGTCAGGAGCACGCGTTCCCCCATGGAGGTGGTGCGCGCACCACCCCGCTCCCGCCCGCCCGCGCCGGGAGCGGGGGGCCGGTGCCGCACCGCCGGGCGCTGTCTCGCCGCCGAACCGGGCGCGGGCCGTCGTCGATCCGCATGCGGGCCGCCGTCGAACCGCCGGCGGGACCGGCGCTACGATCGCGGTGGCCCGCGTCCGGCGGCCGCCCGGTCCGCCGCTGCGGGCGGGGCGGTCCCGGGACCCACGACCCGAGCCCCATGGAGCGCACCATGACCGATGCCTGGGTGGACCTGCCCGTCCACCGCGCGTGGCTGCACCGCGAGGAACTGCGGCTGACCGACTTCGGGGCGGCCGCCGCCCTTCCCGGCGGCGGGTTCGGCTGGCTCGATGGCAACGGGCGGCGCACCGCCGACCCGGCCGTCCACACCTGGATCACCGCCCGGATGACCCACGTCTACTCGCTCGCGCACCTGCGCGGCGTCCCGGGCGCGGGCCCCCTGGCGGACAACGGGCTGGCCGCCCTCACCGGCCGGCTGCACGACGAGGAGCACGGCGGCTGGTTCTCCCGCATCAGCACCGCTGAAGGCGTGCCCGCCGGCACCGGGAAGAACGCCTACGACCACGCGTTCGTCATCCTGGCGGCGGCATCGGCGACGGCGGCCGGCCGGACCTACGCCGAGCCGCTGCTGGCGGATGCATTGGATGTGGTCGGGCGGCACTTCTTCGACGCCGGCACCGGGCTCAGCGTGGAAGGTTACGACCGCGACTGGAGCTCGTGCGAGGACTACCGGGGCGCCAACAGCAACATGCACCTGGTCGAGGCGTTCCTCGCCGCCGCCGACGCCACCGGCGACACCGTGTGGCGCGACCGGGCGCTGGGCATCGCCGAGCAGCTGATCCACCGGATCACGGCCGACAACGGGTGGCGGCTGCCCGAGCACTTCAGCGCCGGCTGGGAACCGGTGCTCGACTACAACCGCGACCACCCCGCCGACCCCTTCCGGCCCTTCGGCTCCACCGTGGGCCACTGGATGGAGTGGGCGCGGCTGCTCGTGGCGCTCGACGCGTCGCTGGGCGCGGCGGCCCCGGGCTGGCTGGTCGAGGACGCCGAGCGGCTGTTCTCGCTCGCGGTCGGGCACGGCTGGTCCGTCGACGGGGCCCCCGGCTTCGTCTACACCCTGGACTGGGACGACCGCCCGGTCGTGCGCGAGCGCATGCACTGGGTGCCGGCGGAGGCGCTGATGGCGGCGGCCGCCCTGCACCGCCGCACCGGCGACGCGCTCTATGAGGAGTGGTACCGCACGCTGTGGGACTACGTGCGCCGGTACCTCATCGACACCGATCAGGGGAGCTGGCACCACGAGCTGGCCCCCGACAACACCCCCTCCGCCACGGTCTGGCAGGGCAAGCCCGACCTCTACCACGCCTACCAGGCGGTGCTCCTGCCACTGCTGCCCGCGGCCCCGGCGGCGGCGAGCGCGCTGCTCGGGAACGGGGTCGCCCGATGAGCGCCCCGGACACGGCGTCGCCGCAGCCCACGGTCCCCGGCGAGAACGCCGCGGCGCAGCCGACGGTCCCCGGCGCGAACGCGGCGCCGCGGCTGGCCGTCCTCGGCGAGAACGTGGTGGACTTCCTGCCCCTTGGCGACGACGCCTTCCGCGCGGTGGCCGGGGGCGGGCCGGCCAACATCGCCGTCGCCGCGGTCCGGCTGGGCGTGCCGACCGCGCTGATGGCCCGCACCGGCGGCGGCCCGATGGGCGAGCTGGTGCTGCGCCGGCTGCGCGCCGAGGGCGTCGACGAGCGCCACCTCGTGCGCACCGCGGAGTCCACGGCGCTGGCGATCGCGGCGGTGGGCGCCGACGGCGGGGCCTCCTACGACTTCCGCCTGGGCGACGCCGCCGACTGGAACTGGACAGAGGCCGACCTGCCCGAACGCCTCGACCCGGCCATCACGGCGCTGCACACCGGGTCGATCGCGGCCCTGCGCTCGCCCGGCGCCGACACGGTCGAGGCGCTGCTGCGCCGCGAGCGCGAACGCGGCGGGGTGACCATCGGCTTCGACCCCAACATGCGCCCCGCGGTCGTCGACCCGCTGCCGCAGAGCCGCGCGCGGGCCGAGCGGCTGGCGGGGCTGGCGCACCTGGTCAAGGTCAGCGACGAGGACCTGGACCACCTGTACCCGGGAGTCGGCGCCGAGGAGGCCGCGCGGTCCCTGCTCGAACGGGGCCCGGGGCTGGTCGTGGTCACCAAGGGCGGCGCGGGCGCGGTCGCGCTCACCCGCGACGAGCGGGTGGCGGTCGCGGCACCGAAGGTGGAGGTCGCCGACACGGTCGGCGCCGGCGACACCTTCATGGGTGCGCTGCTGTGGCGCCTGGACACGGCCGACCTGCTCCGCGGCGCCGACCTGGGCGCCCTGGGCGCTGACACGCTGGCGGACCTCTTGTCCTACGCCGCCGCGGCCGCGGCCTGCGTCGTCACCCGCCCGGGCGCCGACCCGCCCACCCCCGAGGAGGTCGAGTCCCGGCGCTTGAGGGACTGACAGCACGCCGTACGCACCAAGGCCACCACGCTCGTCAGAGGGAGGGGTGTGGTGGCCTCGCAATGGGGTTACAGCTCGCCGGAACGCACACCCTGGATGAAGGCGCGCCACTCGCTGGAGTCGAAGCCCAGGTGGCCCAGCTCGCGGTTCTTGGTGTCGCGGACGTCAGCACCATCGGCCCGTTCACGGACTTCCACGCAGTGAGCCCCGTTTGCGCTGAAACTGCTCGTGTGCCAGTCGGAGTTCATGGGAGGTTCCTTAGAATGTCCAAAGAGAGCGTGACGGGGAGGGATGCGGCCAGAGCGGACGTGTACGAGGCCAGCATCCGCTCATGCGCATCGGTTTCGTAGACCAAGTTACCCGCCGCGTGGTCGCTGGCGACCGCCAGGTCGCCCGACCGCAGTGTGAAGATCATCAGCGGCGATGTCGGGACGAGAAGAACCGTCCCTTCGGGAACCAGGTGGATGGCGACACGGTCGGTATCAGCCCATTTCAGGAGATGTGCGGCTTGCGCCCGGCGAACGGGTTCCGGCATCGCGGTCACAGCAGAAACCGGGAAAACGGCCGTCACCGTCAGGTCCTCCAGTTCCGCCAGACGCCCGCATCTCAGCGTGACCAGCTGGTCGAGTTCCTCTGGGGACGCAAGCGGGTGCCCGGCGCGGAAAACCGTGCGAGCGTAGGACTCGCACTGAAGGAGGCCCGGCACCAGGGTGGGCGCGGTAATCGAGAGATGCCGCGCCGCGAGTTCGATGGCATCGAGATCCCGCGCCCACTCGGGGAGTCCGGTACCCGTGGTGGAACGACGCCACGTGGCCAGTAGTTTCCCGTTCGCGTTGAGCGCGACATCGAGGCGTTCCACATTATCCCGTTTTGGGAGCGATCCGCCTTTCTCCCAGCGGTTGACACTGGAGTGCCCGGTGCCACTCCGGTTGGCGAGTTGAAGCTGCGTGAGGCCTGCTAATTCGCGAAATCGCGTTAGGGCGTCAGAGAAGGCCGTGGGGGTCATGCCTCACAAGGTACCTCTGACTTCCCAAGGTGCTGCTGAAAATGTCGAGAAACCATCGAACGCTATGGGATTGATGTGGCCACCTCGAACCTGGTCGTACGCCGACCAGGAAGGACAGAAAAATGCAGGACCACATCCGAAAGAACCGAAGCGCCCGAATCCGCCCCTATCTGTTCCGATTCGAGGGGCGGTAATGGCAGTGACCTACGAACAGCGGTTCCCCGGCTGGTCCGACCAGATCCGCAAGGCGCGGGTGTGGACCGACGAGATCCTCTCAACCCACGAGGCGTTCGACATCCCCTGCGACACCATCGCCTCGGCCGTTCTCCTCGTCTCCGAGGCGACGACCAACGCCCTGCGCTACACGGCCAGCGGCCGCGGCGGCGTCTTCACGGTCACCCTGAAGGTCGACCGGCGGCGCATCATCATCGAGGTCGACGACGAAGGGCGTCCCGCCGGCGGGACACTGCCCTTCATCCGACCGCTGACCCCCATGGCGCACCACGGCCGCGGCCTCACCCTGATCGACTACATCGCCGACTCCTGGTCACCGCTCCCCCACCCCCGGACCGGCGTCACCTTCACCCTCACCTGGCACCCGGTCCGCACACCCGCGGCCTGACCCGCCAGGACCCCAAAACGCGCGGCTCCCGCCTTCGGAGGGGGAGGCGGGGGCCGCGCTCCCGCGTGCGACCGTGGTGAACGAGTTCCGCGTGAACACTGGTGCTCACGTGATCGCGGGCGCACTATGGACGCCATGGATCATGCGACCGGCGCGAACGCCGCCCCGCCATCCCCCGAGCAGCACCGGCTCCCCGTCCGCAAGCTCGTCGCAGCCAGCATCGGCAACGCCATCGAGTGGTACGACTGGACGATCTACGCCACCTTCAGCATCTACTTCGCCACCCAGTTCTTCCCGGCCGACAACGAGAACCTGGCGCGGATCAACACGTTCGCGGCGTTCGCCCTCGCGTTCTTCTTCCGGCCGCTGGGCGGGATCCTCATCGGGCGCCTCGCCGACGTCAAGGGCCGCCGCCCGGCGATGATCTTCACCATCCTGCTGATGGCCGGGGGCTCCCTGATCCTCGCGGTCCTGCCGACCTACGATCAGGTGGGCTGGCTCGCGCCGGTCCTGCTGCTGGTCGCCCGGATCGCGCAGGGCCTGTCGATCGGCGGCGAGGTGTCCAACGCATCGGCCTACCTCGGCGAGATCGCCCCCAAGGAGCGGCGCGGGCGCTACTCCTCCTTCTTCTACATCTCCACCGGCTCCGCCGTGCTGATCGCATCCCTGCTGGGCTTCTTCCTCGCCCGCTTCATGGACCCCGACGCGCTGGCCGCCTACGGCTGGCGCATCCCCTTCGCCGTGGGCGCCCTCCTCGGCCTGGTCGGGCTGTGGATGCGCCGGGCCCTCGCCGAGACCGAGCTGTTCGAGGAGGCCGAGGGCAAGGCTCGCCGCCTCCCGCACCCGCTGTGGACCACCCTGCGGGCCCACCCGCGCGCGGTCGGCCAGCTCGTCGGCTTCAGCATGCTCTCCACACTCTGCTACTACACCTTCTTCTCCGCACTCGGCCCCTTCGCGGTGAACTCCCGCAACGCCGACGACGTCGACGTCTTCCTCGCACTGTCGATCGGCACCGCGCTGTTCGTCGCGTTGCAGTACCCCATGGGCGCGGCGGCGGACCGGTTCGGCCGCAAGCCCCAGCTGCTCGCCTGGTCGGGGGCGATGGCGCTGCTCATCGTCCCGCTGTCGTGGCTGGTGGGCCCGAACCTGTGGGGGCTGCTGACCGTCTTCTGCGTGGGTTTGGCGCTCTACACCGCCATGACCTCGATCGCCCCGGCGATCATGAGCGAGCTGTTCCCCACCGAGCTGCGCGGCCTGGGCATCGGCGCCTGGTACAACCTCACGGTGGCGCTGTTCGGCGGCACGGCACCGCTGGTGATCAGCACCCTCGCCGCCTATGGCTGGTCCAGCGCGTTCTTCGTCTACGTGGCGGTGGCCGCGGCGGTGACGTTCGTCGTCGTCCTCACCCTCCCCGAGACCCGCGCCACCGAGCTGCGGTAGCCCGGAGCGCGATGGCTCCCGCCGGTCCGGCCGGCCCTCCGGTGTCGGCCTACTGCGAGGGCTGCCAGCCCCAGTAGTGCTCGTCGGACCCGGCCCAGACCTCCAGGGTCAGGCCCGGCAGCTCCAGCGCCGGGAGCCCGGTGGACGCGGCGATGTCGGCGACGGAGGCACGCACCGGTTCGGACCGGCCATCGAGTACGACGGTGGCGTGCTGTCCATCGACGGAGAGCACCCGGGCACGCAGAAGGTCGGGCATGGAGCATCCGATCGCGAGTGTGGAGGTCGGCCCGAGCGTAGTGGAGGAACCTGGGAATTCCAGAAGGAGACCGCTCACGTTTCACGCCCTTTTCCCCGCCACTGTCGGGGTCACTCCGTGCACGGACGCGTGTTCGCCGCGCCAGCCCCTTCCCCCCGCGCCGCACGGGACCGGACCACCGCCCCCGCCGCGCCGCCACCCCTGTGCTTCCCCTGCCCCCGACGCCGATCTAGGCTGATCCCATGGCGAATGGGCTGTTCACGGACGATGCGCAGATCCGCCGCGTGACCCGCGAGGCCGTCATCCTCGCCGGGGCCGGGTACGCCATCGTGCTCCAGGTCGCCAACCCCGGCGTGGGCCAGGGGGTCGCCGACCACAGCGACTTCACCGAGCGCCCGCTCGACCGGCTGCGCGGGACGCTCACCTTCATCTACGGGATGGTCTTCGGCACCCCTGAGGAGGCGGAGCGGATCGCGCGCGGCGTCCGCGCCGCGCACAAGAGGGTCACGGGCCCGGGCTACGACGCGAGCGACCCCGATCTCCAGCTGTGGGTGGCCGCCACCCTGTGCGACGGCGGCATCCGGATCTACGAACTCGTCTTCGGTCCGATGTCGCCGGAGGAGAAAGACGAGTTCTGCGCGCAGTGCGCCGTCTACGCCACGTCGCTGGGCTGCCCGGCCGACCGCTGGCCGGCCGGCCACGCCGCGTTCGAGCACTACGTCGCCGGCGAGCTCGCCGCGATCGAGCCGACCGATACCGCGCGGCGCATCGCGCAGGCGCTGTTCGACCCGCCGCAGCGGCTGATCCGGCCCGCGGCCCGGTTGCAGGGGCTCCTGGCGGCGGGCCTGCTGCCGCCGCGCATCCGCGACGACCTGGGCCTGCCGTGGGACGCCGTCCGGCAGCGGCGGTTCGACCGGCTGATCGCCGGCGTCCGCGCCGTCTACCCGCGGCTACCCCTGGCGGTGCGGGCCCTGCCCAAGAACGCCTTCATGTGGGACATCCGCCGCCGGGCCGCCCGCCGCGGCCGGGTCGGTGCGCGGCGCGGGCACTCCGCCATCCGGAATTAGCGGTCAGTCCCGAAATCCTTTGCGAGCGATCCGAATCACCGTCCGCGGTGGCCGATTTCGGCCGGGTTCCGGTCCCCGCAGCCCCATGAGGAAACATCCGTCAACGCGCGTCCCGCACACCGTGAACGCCCGGTGCACACCCCATTGCCCGCTGTGCGGGTGCCCTCCACACTTGGTGACGTTCGGACGCCACGCGCGGAGCGGGGAAGCGAGTGAACGACGTGACGGCATCGATGTTCCGGATGCTCCAGTGGCACGAGCGCATCGAGGCCGAGCGCCAGCTCCCGGGGGCGCGTCCGTTCATCTCCGACCACGCGGGCGGCCACCCCTTCGCCGACGACTACCTCGGTGAACTGGCCGAACCGACGCGCGAAGCCCTCGGCGAGGCCACGCGCCACCCCACCGCCGACGAGGACGCCGCCCTGCGTCGGCGGATCGCCCTGCTGCACCGCCGCTACGACGGCGTCGACTACGGCCCCGCCCGGGTCATCCCCGGCGGCGGGCCCACCGCGTTCATCAGCACCTTCTGCGTCTGGCTGCTGCTGGCGGGGCTCACCCGCGTGCGCTACGTGCCGCCGGTGGACCCCACCTTCGCCTACCTGTTCCGCCGCTTCGGCATCGAGCCCGTCCCCGTGTGCCGGCGCCACGCCGTGGCGCCGGGGGTCCGGCTCGACCTGCCCGACGAGTCGACCGTTCTCGTCCTGACGGACCCGGTCGGCTACATGGGCCGCCGCGTGCCCGAAAGGGTCATGGCCGAAATAGGGGCCTGGCAGCGGGCGACGGGCTCGCTCGTGTTCGTCGACGGCACCTTCCAGTACATGCGCTGGGACGGCGGCCGCGCCGAGCGGTCCGCGGCGCTGCCGGTGGAACGGACGCTGCGGCTGGTGTGCCCCGCCCGGTACCTGTCGCTGCCCGGCTATCGCAGCGCCTACCTGCTCAGCCCCGAGGAGTACCGGGAGGAGCTGGCCGAACTGCACGAGAACCTGCACGGCGACGCCACCCTCGCCGACCGGAGGTTCGCCCACCGCGCGGTCGACCTCATGCTGGGCGAGGGCAACGGGGCGCTGATCGAGCACGCGCGTGACAACCACCGCCGGCTGGCCGCATCGGGTGCACTCGCCGCCCAGGCCCCCATCGAGACCGGCTACTTCCTCTTCGCCCGCCCGGCGGTCCCGCCCGAGGGCTTCCTCGCCCTCGACCAGCGCCATTTCGAGCTGGAGGACCACCCGGGGTTCGTGCGCATCGACCTGCTCAACACCCAGGGCATCGAGGCCATGGTCGCCGCGACCGCCTGAGGGCGCGCGCATACCACGCGATCCAGGGAACCGTGTCAGGCCACATCCGGCCCTTGAAAGGCCCCTGATCGTGGCCGTTCACCCGCATATATTGCGGTTCGGGCCGCCGCCGGACGACCGCGACCACGGCCCGCCCCTCCCCCGAGCCGAGAGGTCCCCCGGTGCTGCCCCTCACCGCCGGCGATCCACGCCGCATCTCCTCCCACACGCTGCTCGCCCGCATCGGCGGCGGCGGGATGGGCCGCGTCTACCTCGGGAGATCCCGCTCCGGGCGGCTGCTGGCGGTGAAGGTCGTCCACCCCGATCACGCGGGCGACCCCGAATTCGGGGAGCGGTTCACGCGCGAGGTGCGCGCCGTCCGCGGGATCAGCGGGGCGTTCACCGCGCCCATCGTCGATGCCGGCCCCACCGCCGACCCGCCGTGGCTGGCCACGGGCTACGTACCGAGCGTGTCGCTGCGCGAGGCCGTGGACCGCACCGGCCCGTTGCCGGAGGCCGCCGTCGCCCACTTGGGCCTGGGGCTGTGCGAGGCGCTGCGGTCCATCCACGCCGCGGGCATCACCCACCGCGACCTCAAGCCGTCCAACATCCTGCTCGCCGCCGACGGCCCCCGCGTCATCGACTTCGGGGTCGCGCGCAGCTTCGACGAGACACCGATGACCAGAACCGGTCAGATGGTCGGGACCGCCGCCTACATGTCGCCCGAGCGGGCCAACGGGCACCGGGCCGCCCCCGCGTCGGACGTCTTCGCCCTCGGGGGCGTCCTGCACTTCGCCCTGACGGGACGCGCGCCCTTCCCAGGCGACGACCACACCGTTCTCTTCCGGATCGTGCGCGACGAGCCCGACCTCGGTACGATCCCCGCCGGCCCGCTGCGTGACGTCGTGGAGCGCTGCCTCGCCAAGGACCCGGGGCAGCGGCCCACCCCCGCCGGCCTCGTCGCCGAGCTGTCCCGCCTGATGCCCGCCGATGCAGCGCCCCCACCGGCCGCCCCCTCCGACGCGCCGCCGACCCTCCCCGAGACCCCCGCGGCGACGGCCTGGCCTCCCCCGGCGGTGCGCGACCTGATCGCCGAGCAGGAGCGGCTGGCACGGCACTACCAGGAGAGCCCGGCCGCCCCTGGAAGCGACGGCACCGGCAATGCGCCGCCTCCGCGCGGCCGCGCCCGCCTGCGGATCACCCTGGCGGCGGCCTCCGCCGTCCTCCTCATCGGCTCCGTGGCGCTGGTCGTGTCGCAGCTGACCGACACCGGTTCCGGCTCTGGAGCAGCGGGGACCACCGAGGCCGCGGACCCGGCGGCCGACTCCGCCTCCCTGCCCTGGGGTGAGGGGAGCGTCGACACCGCGGCGTTCTCCCAGAGGGGCCACGCCCCGGTGACGTCCCTCGCCTTCGCGCCCGGCGACGCCGACCTGCTGTACACGGGCCGGCTGGACCGGCTCGACCGGTGGGACATCCCGGAGGCCACGGCGGACGGCGTCGCCGAAGACGCGACCGACGGGCAGACCGACCTCCTCGGCAACACCCTGGTCAGGTCCATCGCGCTCGCCCCCGATGGCGGCACCGTCGCCGTGGCCGCCACCGACGGGGAAGTGCAGCTGGCCGACACCGCATCCGGCCAGGGCCGGCCCATCGCCCCCGCGACGGGCAGAGACGGGGTGGTCGACGTACCGTCGCTCACCCTGGAGCAGCGCTTCTCCGACTCCCGTGTGCTGGCGTACTCCCCGGACGGAGCGACCCTGTACGCGGCCGGCCCGGAGGAGGTGACCCGCTATGACGTCGCCTCCGGCGAGGAGCGCCCGTTCGACCGGCCGGTCGAGGGGACCAACGCGTCGCTGCACCCCGACGGCGGCGGTCTCGTGGTCGCCGACGACAGTGAGGTCCGCGTCATCGACACGGCGACCGGCGAGGTGACCGGCACCCTCACCGCCGGGTCCACCGATACGTCCGCCGTCTACAGCGGCGATGGGGAGCGGATCATCACCGCCGGGGCGGACACCACGATCCGCGTATTCGACGCCGCTTCCCGGGAGCAGGAGGTGGAGCTCCTGGGGCACTCCAGACCCATCACCGCCCTCGCCGCCAACCCCGACGGACGCACCCTGGCCACCGCGGACAGGGACGGCAACGTCATGACCTGGGACATCGAGGACGGCACGCGGCTGACGGAGTCCGGACCCGAGGAGGACGGCGACCCCCTCAGCGACAACCCCCTCAACGCCCTCGCCTGGGACAGCGGAGGAACCCGCCTCGCCGCGGGCTATGAGAACGGCCGGGTCGACCTCTGGAACCGCAGATGATCCCCACGCGGCCCCGGACCCGGCCGCGACCGGAGGCGCCGAGCCCCCGGAACGGGCGGTGCCGCTCGCGCCGGCACGCCCACGGCAGCATCCCCGCGACAAAGGAAACGGACCGCAGGCCATGAAGCCCCTCACCCGGACCGACCCGGAATCGATCGGCCACTACACCCTCCTCGCCCGGCTCGGCGCCGGGGGGATGGGGCTGGTCTACCTGGGACGCTCGCCCTCGAACCGGCTGGTCGCCATCAAGGTCATCCGGTCCGACCACAGCGCCGAGGAGGGCTACCGGCAGCGGTTCGCGCGCGAGGCCGAGATGGCCCAGCGGGTCAGCGGCCACTTCAGCGCCGCCGTCGTCGAGGCCGACGCCGAGGCGGAGACGCCGTGGCTGGCCGTCGAGTACGTCCCGGGCCCGTCACTGAGCGACGTCGTGAAGAAGAACGGCCCGCTGCCCGAGGCGTCTCTGCACGCCCTCGCCGTGGGCCTGGCCGAGGCGCTGCGCGCCATCCACGACGCCGGGCTCGTGCACCGCGATCTCAAGCCCGGCAACGTCCTGCTCACGGCCGACGGCCCGCGCGTCATCGACTTCGGCCTGGCCCGCACCGCCGAGGCCGGCGGGATCACGCGCACGGGCCAGCTCATGGGGACCCCCGGCTACATGTCGCCCGAGCAGACCTACGGCCACGACGTGTCGTTCCCCTCCGACATCTTCGCGCTGGGCGGGGTCCTGTTCTTCGCCGCCACCGGGCGCGACCCCTTCGGGGACGGGCCCGCGCCCGCTCTGCTCTACCGGATCGCCACAGGGGAGCCCGACTTCGCGCAGGTCTCGTCGTCCGCCCTCCGCGATGTCATCGCCCACTGCACGGCCAAGGACCCCGCCGACCGGCCCACCGCCGCGAAGCTGCTGAACCGGCTCGCCCCGATCGCCGGTGAAGCGGGCACCGACACCGCCTGGCTGCCGCCGGACGCGCTGGAGGACGTCCGGACCACCGAACGCCTCGGCTTCGACCTGGCCTCCCGGACGCGCGCGCTGCGCGAGAAGCGCCGGCGGTGGCCGCTCATCGCCGGAGCGGCGGCGGCCGCCCTCGTACTCACCGCCGCCGGAGCGATCGCGGCGGTCACCCTCCCACAGTCCGGCACGGCCGATGGCGCCGCCCCGGGCCCGTCCGCCTCCGCTTCGGCGGCCCCCGTGGAAGGCGCCTCGGGGGACCTGGAGACGCCCACGACCGGCATCACCGCGGACGACATCGGCGAGCCCTCGATGTCCCTCGCCGACCCCGGCGGGCGGAGCGTCACCACGCTGGGGATCAATCCGCTCGACGGCAACCGGCTCACGGCGGGCGGACCCGAGCTGTCGCAGGTCTGGGACCTGGATACGGGGCTGCTCAGCGCCGACACCGTCGTCGGCGAGAACGAGGGCACCTCCGCGGTGGCCTTCGCGTCCGAACACGCGGGCCCATGGCAGGTGAGGGGCGCACTGGCCACGATGGCGGGCGTCGCCTTCGCCGTGCCCGAGGACGAGGACGCAGCACCACTCAGGTTGGACGCCCACGACGTGGCGATCACCGACATGGAGTTCTCGCCCGACGGGGAGGTCCTGGCCACGGCGTCCCGCGAGGGAGAGGTCGCCCTGTTCGACATGACCGCCCAGGTGATGCGCCCGACGAATCGGGTGGGCCCCCCGATCGCCATGGCCCAGGAACGCGCCGGGGTCTCCTGGTCGCCCGACGGCGAGTGGTTCGCCGTCGCCGGCGGGCCGTCGCCCACCATCGTGGACCGGCGCGGGGAGACCGAGCTCGACGTCCTGTCCGGCTCGGAACCGGTCTTGGACATCGCCGTCAGCCCGACGGGGACCACCATCGCCACCGCGGGCCATAGCCGCACCATCGACTTGTGGGAGGTGAACACCGGGGAGGCGCCCCGGCGTTATGCGTCGATGACGGGGCACGGAGGCGTCGTCAACCGCGTCGACTTCAACCACGACGGGTCCCTGCTGGTGAGCGCGGGGCTGCCCGATCCGGGGCCCGAGGAACACGAGAACTACCGGAATTCCCTCGCGCCCTTCGACCCGACGGCGCGGCTGTGGAACGTCGCCGAGCAGGAGGAGATCGCCGTCCTCGACGCCGGGACGGGTGCCGAGGCGCAGGTCGCCTCCTTCAGCCCCGACGGCTCGCGCGTCGCGGTCGGCCACACCAACGGGGAGATCGCCATCTGGGACCTGGGCTGATCGAACGTCGTACCGGACGGCGGACCACCGCGGGTCCGGGGTGACCAGGGGGCACCGGATCATGTGATCATTGGCGGGTTCAGGCCGCGGCCGGAGCGGGGGCTCATTCCCGCCTCCGGCCCCGGCGACCCGGCGTGCAAGGAGGCCGACCATGGTGAGCGACGTCGATCTGGGACACCTGCGCCGTTGCGTCGAGCTGGCGGCGGAGTCGGTGGACGGCGGCGACGAGCCCTTCGGGTCCGTGCTGGTCGCCGAGGACGGCACCGTCCTCAACGAGGACCACAACCACGAGACCACGATGGGCGACAACACCCGCCACCCGGAGTTCGAGCTGGCGCGCTGGGCGGCGGCCAACATGACCCCGGAGGAGCGCGCGGCCGCGACCGTCTACACCTCCGGCGAGCACTGCCCCATGTGCGCCGCCGCCCACGCCTGGGTGGGGCTGGGCCGCATCGTCTACGCCAGCTCCTCCCGGCAGCTCGTCGCCTGGCTGACCGAGATCGGCGTGCCGCCCGCCCCGGTGGCGCCCCTCCCGATCACCGAGGTCGCACCCGGCCTGCCCGTGGAGGGCCCGGCCCCCGAACTCGCCGAGGAGATCCGCGCCCTCCACCGCCGCTTCCGCGGAGTCGCCTGAGCACCGCACTCCCCGCCCCGGCCGCGGCCGGACCGTCGGCTACCGCGACTGATCCCGCCGCAGCAGGTCGCGGGTGAGGGCATCGAGCCGTGCGGCGTCATCGGCGTCGAAGGACGGGCTACGGAGGTCGATGCGCCTGCCCTCGGCGAAGGCACTCAGGGGCTCTTCGGGAGGGGCGTCGATGATGGCGGTGATCGGGGGGATCGCCATCTCGACCGGTTGCGCGTTCCCCTTCATCGCGGCGACGTGGGCGGCCGTGGGGGCGTCGAACTCGCCCGCGAAGCCGGTCCGGGTTCCGCCGGGGAACAGCAGCACATAGCGGGTGCGGCCGTCACCGTGCCGGGCGGCGAACGACACGCCGAGGAGGTCGTTCAGCCGCCCGCCCTGGAACATGGCCGTCCAGCCGTCGTAGCCGTGTTCCAGCCCGAGGTCGTCCCAGTGGACGTCCCCTGCGCCCACTCCGGGGCCGGCGATGTTCACGATGACGGGATCGCCGGCCTTCTCCAGCCGGTCGGCCAGTCCGTGGCCGAGCAGGTACCGGCTCAGGTAGTACAGCGCGAAGTTGTGCTCGAACCCCTCGGGTGTCACCGCCCGGTGGGAGCGGTAGAACCGCGCGCAGAGCACGAGGGCGTCGACCGCCGCGAACCTCTCGGTGATCTCGGCGATGACGCGCCGGTTCTCGCTGACGAGGCTGAGGTCGGCGTGGACGAAGACGGCCCGGCCGCCCGCGTCCGCCCTCTCCGCGGCGTCGAGGAACGCCTTCCCCTTCGCCTCGTCACGGCCGACGACGACCACCCGGTCGCCCCGGCGGATGTGGGTGTGGGCGAGGGCCTCCCCGATGCCCGAGGTGCCGCCCGTCACGACGATCGTCTTCACTGTGTCGCTCCTTGGAGTGGTGGAGTCGTGGAGTGTCCGCCGCCGGGCACCGGCTACGCGGCCCGTTCGGCGGGTGCGTCGGCGGCCGGTGTGGTCGCCGGGCGCATGCGGGACGCGACGGCCAGGGCGAGGACGGTGACCGCGGCCATGGCCAGGAAGGCGTCGGAGAAGGCGGCGCCTTCGGGGCCGGCGTAGAGCGGGTTGACGGCGTCGGCGCCGCTCTGCTGCCGCGCGGTCACCAGCACGCCGAACAGGGCCGGGCCGGCGCCCGCTCCGAGGAACTGGGCGCCCTGGAGGATGCCGAGGCCGACGCCCACCTGGTCGGGCGGCAGCGCGCCCGCCGCGGCGCTGATGATGGGGGTCATCACGAGGACGAAGCCGACGCTGAACCCGAGGATGCCGACCCCCGCGGGGATCGCCGATGTGCCCGCTGTGAAGGCCGAGAGCGCGAGGGAGAACAGCCCCATGAGCGCGAGACCCGTCAGCACGAGCGCCCGGGTGCCGATGCGGTCGGAGATGCGGCCGATCAGCGTCGAGAGGACGGCGACGGCGGCACCGGCCGGGACCATGACGAGGGCGCCCGCTCCGGGGGTGAGGCCGTTGACGTCGACGACCAGCAGCGGGACGAACACCAGGCCGCCGAGGTTGACGGCCATGGCCAGGAATCCGACGGCGACCGCGACCCGGTAGACCCGGTTGGCGAACAGGGCGGGCGGGACGAACGGCTGTGCGGCGCGGCGGGTGCGCCATCCGAAGAGCAGGAGCGCCGTGGCCGCCGCCAGGAGGCTGCCCCAGGCCAGTGGCGCCCCGAACCCCGCGACCTGCGCCTGGGTGATGCCGAAGAGGGCCAGTCCGGCGCCGAGCCCTAGGAGGACCCCGCCGAGGAGGTCGAACCGCCCCGCGTCGGCCGGGGGCTCGCCGGGGAGCACGCGCAGCGCCGCGGGGACCAGCGCGAGTGCGACCACCAGCATGAGCCAGAACAGCGCGGGCCAGCCGAGGAGCTGGCCGAACACGCCGCCGATGGCGGGCCCGGCGGCGGTGCCGATGCCCGTCGCCGCGGAGATGACGCCGATCCCCATCCCCCGCTTGTCCGCGGGCAGCAACCGGGTGACGGCGATGATCGAGAGAACGGGCAGCGCCGCCGCGCCCGCCCCCATCACGATGCGGCCGAGCACGAGCACCAGGAGGTCCGGGGCGAGCGCGCAGATCAGGCTGCCGGCGGCGTAGGTCAGCAGGGCGATCCCGAAGAGGCGTCGCAGGCCCACCCGGTCGGAGATGCGGCCGTAGAAGGGGATGCCGACCGAGAACGACAGCAGGAAGCCCGTGACGACCCAGGCGAGTTCCGCCTCGGAGGCCCCGAACTCCGCACCGATCGACGGGAGCATGAGGTTGACCATGTCGCTGGCGATGACCGTGACGAGCACCGCCGGCATGAGTACCGCCAGCAGGACTGCCGGCCCTGGGCCGGTGCGATCGGTCGTGGTGGTCGAGGTGGATGTCATCCGACGCGTCCTCCGGGCATTACTGCCACTGTTTTAGTTACAGTTAGGGCGAAAAGAAGGGCGGAGGGCATGCCTCCGCCACCGTTCGGCTAGCGCTTTTGCAGTCCGAATTCGCGCTCGGCGTCCAGCACCTGCCGGAGCATCTGGGCGATGGTCGTCCGGCCGAGCCGTTCCGACATGGCCTGTTCCGCGTCGCGGAACTCCGCCTCCAGCAGGCCCTGCATATGCCGCCCGACCTCGCATGCGTCGCTGGGCGGATGGGCGTGCCGCGACAGGATCGGGCCGTCCTCGACAGCGGAGTAGGCGTCGTAGAGCGTGATCTCACGCGCGGGGCGGGCCAGCGTCCAGCCGCCGCCGCGCCCCTCGGTGGACCACACCAGGCCGGCGTCGCGCAGGCCCCCGAGGATGCGCCGCACGAGGACCGGGTTGCTCGCCAGGCTGTCGGCGATCTCCGCCGACGTCAGCGAGTGGTCGCCCCAGCGCGCCAGCATCGTAAGCGCATGGATCGCCACGGCGCTCCTGCTGCTGATGGCCACTGGACCTCCCGCCGTCACCGCGAATCGAACTGCAATGAATGTAGTTGCAGTTTCAGTGGTCGTCAATCCGTCGCATGATGGGCGCGGCACCCGAGGCTGCATCCGGCGGCCGGCCGGGGAACATCAGGCCGGCAGGAGTGACAGGAGATCGATGACGCACCCACCATGCGGGCTGAGCGACAACCCCCTCTTCGCGCGGCTGGAGGGGGCGCGGTCCGTTCTCGTCGCGGGCGCCGGCGGCGGGTTCGACGTCTACGCCGGGCTGCCGCTGGCGCTCGCCCTGGCGGACGGCGGCCGCAGCGTGCACCTGGCCAACCTCAGCTTCAGCCGGCTCGACCCGGGCCTGGAGTGGGTGGCTCCCGATGTCGCGGCCGTCGGACCGGACTCCCCCGGCCACCCCTCCTACTTCCCCGAGCGCACGCTCGCCCGGTGGCTGGAGCCGCGCGGGCTGCCGCCGACGGTGTACGCGTTCCGGCGCACGGGCGCGCGCCCGCTGCGCGACGCCTACCGTGCGCTGGTACGGCGGCTGGGCGTCGACGCGATCGTCCTCGTCGACGGCGGAACCGACCTGCTCATGCGCGGCGACGAAGCGGGGCTGGGCACCCCGGAGGAGGACATCGCGAGCCTGGCCGCCGTGAACGGCACCCGCGTGCCGGTCCGCCTGGTCGCGTGCCTCGGGTTCGGGGTGGACGCCTACCACGGCGTCTCCCACGCGCTCTTCCTGGAGAACGTCGCCGCGCTGGAACGGGCCGGCGGCTACCTCGGGGCGTTCTCCCTCTCCCGTTCCAGCCGCGAGGGCGCCGCCTACCTGGACGCCGTGGCGCACGCGCAGGCGCAGACCCCCGAGCAGCCCAGCATCGTCAACGGCTCCATCGCGGCGGCGGTGCGCGGCGACTTCGGCGACGTGCGCTTCACCCCGCGCACCGGCGGCAGTGAGCTGTTCGTGAACCCGCTGATGAGCCTCTACTTCGCCTTCGAGCTGGAAGCGGTGGCCGCCCACTGCCGCTATCTCGACCGGGTGGCCCCGACCGCGACCTACGCCGAGCTCCGCGCGGCCGTCGACGCCCACCGCTTCACCGTGCAGAACCCCCGCCCGAAGCGCACGTTCCCCCACTGACCTCCCTCTCCCTTCCGCCCGGGCGGAGCGCCCCGCGTCCGGCCTCCCGCGGACACGGGCCCGACGGCATCCGGGGACTCGACGCCGACTCGATCCCGCCCTGATTGCGTAGAGCGAGCGATCCGCCGCAGTCCGGACCCCGCACCCCGAGCGCCGACCGGGGACGCGCCGCACCCGCCGCGGCCGGGCGCCCGCCTACAGCGTCGTTCGCCCGACCCCCCGAGAAGGGTGCCCATGGACGTCCTCGCCGCACTCGCCGACCTGCTGTGGAACCCCCTGGTGGTCGTGGCCCTGGGCCTCGGCCTGGTCCTGACCGTACTGACACGCGGCGTGCAGATCCGGTGCATCCCCGACATGATCCGGCTGATCGTGTCGGGGGCGCCCTCCACGGCCGGGGTGTCGTCCTTCCAGGCCCTCACCCTCACCCTGTCGAGCCGGATCGGTGTCGGCAACATCGCGGGCGTCGCCACCGCGATCGCCGCCGGCGGCCCGGGGTCGCTGCTGTGGATGGCGGTGATGGCCCTGCTCGGCGGGGCGACCGCGTTCGTGGAGTCGACCCTCGCCCAGATCTACAAGAGCACGTCGCAGGGCCGGTTCTGCGGCGGGATCCCCTACTACATCGAGAAAGGGCTGGGGAAGAGGTGGCTGGCGACCGCGGCCGCGGGGGTCGCCCTGGTCCTCTACGCGGTCCTGGCGCCCGGGGTCCAGGCCAACAGCATCGCGGTGGGCGTCGAACGGGCCACGGGCCTCAGCCCGTGGATCACCGGCGCCGTCGTCACGGCCGGGCTCGGCGTCATCGTGTTCGGCGGGCGGCGGCGGGTCGTCGCCGTCGCCGACACCCTCGTGCCGTTCATGGCGGGCGGCTACATCGCCGTCGCGCTCGTCGTCCTGGCGGCCAACATCGGCGAGGTCCCCGCCGTGGCCGCCCTGGTGGTGCGCAGCGCGGTCGGGGCCGATGCGGTGTTCGGCGGGATCGTCGGCGCGGCGGTCGCCTGGGGTGTGCGCCGCGCCCTGTTCTCCAACGTGGCAGGGGTCGGCGAGGGGACCTTCGGGTCGGCGGCGGCCGAGGTGTCGCACCCGGTCAAGCAGGGGCTGGTCCAGGCGTTCTCGATCTACATCGACACGCTGTTCATCTGCATGGCAACGGGGTTCATGATCCTGGTCACCGGCAACTACAACGTGCACGCGGGCGGGGGCGGGGGCGGGCAGATCGTCTCCCACCTGCCGGGCGTCCCGGCCGGGCCCGCCTACACCCAGGCCGCCGTCGACGCGGTGCTGCCCGGGGTCGGGCCGTACTTCGTGGCGCTCGCCATCGCGCTGTTCGCCTTCACCACCCTGGTCGCCTTCGCCTACATCGCCGACACCAACCTCGCGTACCTGACCCGCGGGGTCCCGCGCCCCGCGATCCGGCACGCCGTGCGCGCGGCCCTGCTCGCCATGGTGCTCTACGGGTCGGTGGAATCAGCAGACGTGGTGTGGGCGCTCGGCGACGTCGGCTACGCGACGCTGGCCTGGGTCAACATGGTCTGCATCAGCCTGCTCGCCCGGCCGGCGCTGACGGCGCTGCGCGACTACGAGGAGCAGCGGCGGAGCGGTGTGGATCCGACGTTCGACCCGGTGGCGCTGGGGATCTGCAACGCCGATCAGTGGCCGGAACGGCGAGCCGACGAGCGAGCGGAGGCGGCGCCGCCCCCGGCCGAAGGCCCGACTCGCGGGGCCGTTGGAGCAGAGCGAGAAGGCGAGCGTGACCAGTGAACCGGCACGGCGTCGCGGGACCCCCGCGCGTGAGCCGGCCCCGGCCCGCGCCTGTGCGGGGGCCGGGGCGCCTGCCGAGGCGGAGACGCGGTGCGGGCCCCGCGCCTCCGCCTCCGTCACGCGCGCCAGGCGCGGCCGCTCAGCAGGCGCAGGCCGTTGAGGGCGACGATGACGGTCGACCCCTCGTGCCCGGCCACGGCCAGGGGCAGCGGCAGGGTCGCCACCAGATCCCAGGTGACCAGGACCGCGATGAACGTCGCGGCGATGGCGAGGTTGGCGACCACGAACCGGCGGGCCCGCCGCGACAGCGCGATCAGGTTGGGCAGCGCCGCCAGGTCGTCGCGGACGATGACGGCGTCGGCGGTGTCCAGCGCCAGGTCGGAGCCGCGGCGTCCCATGGCGATCCCGGTGGTGGCGGTGGCCAGGGCCGGGGCGTCGTTGACGCCGTCGCCCACGAGCAGCACCCGGGAGCCGTCCTGTTGCAGGGCGCGCACGATGTCGGCCTTGTCCTGCGGCATCAGGCCGGCGTGAACGGTGTCGACACCGGTGGCGTCGGCCACGCGGGCGGCCGCGGCGGGGTTGTCGCCGGTGAGGAGGTGGACGGGGGCCGTGGTGGCCGCACGTACCGCCGCCACTGCCGCCGGCGCCTCGGCGCGCACGGCGTCGGTCAGCGCGATGGTCCCCATGGGTTCGCCGTCGCGCAGGACGCCGACCAGGGTGCCCATGGCGGCGGGCGCGGCCGGGACGGCGTCGCCGCTCTGGGCCCGCTCCACCCGGATGGCCGCCCCGCCGACGAGCGCCGACACGCCGCGGCCGGGCAGGGCCTGGAACCCCGCCACGTCCGCCGGTGCGTCCAGCCCGCGTTCGGCGGCCGCGGCGCAGATCGCGCGGCCCAGCGGGTGCTCGCTGAAGCGCTCGGCCGCCGCGGCGGTCGCCAGCACCTCGTCGGCGGTGTACCCGTCGCGCGGGACGACCTCGGTGACCTCGGGCGTGCCGTGGGTGAGGGTGCCGGTCTTGTCGAAGGCCACCAGGTCGGTGCGGCCCACGCGCTCCATGACCGTGGCCGACTTCACCAGCACCCCGTGGCGGCCGGCGTTGGCGATCGCGGCCAGCAGCGGGGGCATGGTCGACAGCACCACGGCGCACGGCGAGGCGACGATCATGAAGGTGATGGCGCGCAGCAGCGCCGGCTCGAAGGCCGCGCCCAAGGCGAGCGGGACGCCCAGCACGAGCAGGGTCGCCACCACGACGGCGGCCGAGTAGCGCTGCTCGACCTTCTCGATGAACACCTGCGAGGCGGCCTTGGTTGCCGACGCCTCCTCGACCAGGGTGGCGATGCGGGCGATGACGGATTCCGAGGCCGCGCGGTCCACCCGCACCCGCAGCACGCCGGTGCCGTTGAGGGTGCCCGACAGCACCTCGCCGCCCGCGCTCCGGGCGACCGGCACCGATTCGCCGGTGATGGCCTGCTGGTCGACCTCGCTCTCGCCGTCGACGACGGTGCCGTCGGCGCCGATGCGCTCGCCGGGGCGGACCAGGATGGTGTCGCCCACCACCAGTTCGGAGGCGTCGACGGCCTCCTCGCGCTCGCCGTCGGCGGTCGGGGTCAGGCGCACGGCGCGTTCGGGGGCGAGGTCGAGCAGGGCGCTCACCGAGTCGGCGGTGCGCTGGGTGACGACGGCCTCCAGCGCGCCGGAGGTGGCGAAGATGACGATGAGCAGGGCGCCGTCGAAGACCTGGCCGATCGAGGCGGCGGCGATGGCCGCGACGATCATCAGCAGGTCGACGTCGAGGGTGCGCTCCTTGAGGGCCTGGAGCCCGGCGAGGGTCGGCTCCCAGCCGCCGGTGGCGTAGCAGGCGAGGAAGAGGCCCCACCACGCCCACTCGGGGGCGCCGGCGGCCTGGGCGGCCCAGCCGGCGAGGAACAGCGCGAGAGCGGCGGCCGCCCAGCGCACTTCGGCGAGGCCCAGCCCGGTCGCGATCAGCGACGGCGGGCCGGTGCGGACCCGGTCCCGGACGGGTGCCGGGGGCGTGAGGGTGCTCACGAGGCGTCCGTCCGGGGGCAGGAGCCGCCGTCGCCGGTGGTCGCGGGGGTTTCGACGGCCTCGGGGGCGACGTGGGCGCGGTGGTGGGCGGGCTCGACCTCCAAGGCGTGCTCGGCCTGGAAGACGGCGTCGGCCACGAGCTTGCGCGCGTGCTCGTTGGCCAGGCGGTAGTACATGCGGGTACCGTCCCTACGGCAGGTCACGACCCTGCCCATGCGCAGCTTGGCGAGGTGCTGCGAGACCGCCGGGCCCGACTTGCCCACCCGCTCGGCGAGGTCGTTGACCGACAGCTCGCCCTCGCGCAGCGCCAGGATGATGCGGACGCGCGTGGCATCGGCGAGCAGCGTCAGGATCTCCACGGCGAGCTCGACGAACGGGCTGTTCTCGTCGAGACTGCATGATTGCTTATCTTCGTGCATACGCAGATAGTAAGTCAGCACCCCGCCCGCCGCCATCCCGCGGCCCGGTGACCCGCCGCACAGCGGCGGCGGAGGGGCCGCCCGGGATCGGCCCCTCCCTGTACGGACCCGGACACCGCGCCGACCGCGCGGTCAGCCGGCAGCGGGGGCGGGCACGTCCCCGTCAATGCGCCAGAGCGGCTGGATCTCGACGCGCGAGAACCGCCAGCCGTCCGGGGTGCGCTCGGCTTCGAACCGGTAGCGCTCGCCCACGGCGAACTCCGGCCGGGTATCGGCGGCGCCGCGGATGAAGACGGCGACGAGGGGCGCCGAGACGGTGGCGCGGTCGCCGTCGATCTCGATGAGCGGGTCGCCGGTGACGTGGTGCGTGCGGTGGTGGCCGTCGTGGCTGCGCGCGGCGTGGGCGGCCAGGCGGTCGGCGCCGGAGACCTCCTCGGCGGGGAATGCGCCGACGGCGTCCTCGGTGAAGACGGTGCGCACGTCGCCCCAGCGCTTGCCGTCGAGCCACCGGCCCTGGCGGGCGAGGAGATCGGCGAGGTCCGCGCGGTCGGCGAGCCGGTCGACCCGCCGCTGGAGCCGGTCGAGCGAGTCGGAGTCGGGGGTGCTGGTCGTGGCCCCTCCGTGGGGTGCTGGGAAATTGATTGGCCTTACCAACGTTGGCAGCGCCAACCATATGTGATCGTGGGTGCGGCCAACAACCTCCTAGACTGGCCGGCATGACTCCGGTGAGCGACGACACGCCCCCCGCGCGGCTCCAGGCCCTCACCAGCCGGCTGCTGACCCGCACCGCCACGCGCACGCACCGGCTGGTGGCCGGCCGGCTCGCCGAGGCCGGCGCGACCCGCTACCACTACTCACTGCTGGCGGCGGCCGCGGAATTCGGCCCGGCCAGCCAGGCGGAGCTGGGCCGCCGGTGCGGGCTGGACCGCAGCGACGTCGTCGCCACCGTGAACGAACTCGCCGCACAGGACCTGGTCCGGCGCAGCCCCGACCCCGCCGACCGCCGCCGCAACACCATCACCATCACGCCCGCGGGCACCCGCGCCCTGGGCCGGCTCGACGCCGTCCTCGCCGACACCCAGGACGAGCTGCTCGCTCCGCTGTCCCCCGAGGAGCGTGGCGAACTCGCGCGGCTACTCACCGTCCTGCTCACCCACCACGACCGCCCCGACCCCGGCCCCGGCGAACCCGCCCCCTGACCGGCCGGGTCGCTCCGCCGTGGCCCCGGGCCGGTTCCGGCCGTGGGGCGGGCGTCACCGGCCGTCCCTGGGTGATGGTTGAATGCCGCGTCATGGACGAAAGCGAAATCCTCCCCCACATCGACCGCCACTGCGCAGAAGTGATGGGGGAGGTGGGCGGGCGCGCCATGGCGGCGCTCGTCCGCCGCGGCCACACGATCGCGCCCGTCGGGGGCTCCGACCTCCCCGCGGGCCGGTCGCACCTGGGCGGGTCGCCCCAGCTGGAGCCGGGCACGCCCTGGCCCGAGATCGACGGCGTCCCGCTCAGCCTGCTCGCCGTCCTGGACACCGACGCCCTCGCGCCCTGGCTCGGCGACGACCTCCCCGTCCGCCTCGGCCTGCTCAACTTCTTCTACCTCGACCCCGACCTGCCCTGGCCGGAGTACAAGCACGTCGACTACGAGGACCCGAGCGCCTGGCGCGTCATCGCGGCCGACCCCGAACGGACGGTCTCACCCCTGGCCCCCGAAGCCGCACGCGTCTACGAGCGGCGGGCGGTGAAGGCGGATCCGATCCTCACCCTGCCCGGAAACTGGGAGCACGCCGTCAACGCCCTGGACCTCGGCTCCGGCAAAGTACCCGCGCTGGAGGCGATGGGGATCCGGACCGCCTGGGGACCATTCGCCCCGGAGGACGACAAGACCGGCGGGCACCGCGCCTTCGGCTGGCCGTGGCTGCTCCAGGGCGGGGTCATGAGCGAGGACGATGTGCTCCTCCTCCAGCTCGACAGCGACGACCACTGGATGTGGGGCGACGTCGGCGTCCTGTACTTCACGATCCCCGCCGACGCCCTGCGCACGGGCGACTTCAGCCGGGTGGTGTGCCGGATGGACTGCTGCTAGACCGCTCGGCACCGGACCTGGGGGTATCCGGCCTGGACGCGGCGTCCCCGGCTGTCCGGCCGCCCGCGTCTGCGGCGGGGCTTCTCCTGCGGGCCAGGAGAGCAGCCGCCTGGGCCGCCACCGTGAGCAGGAGGAGCCCGACCGTGCACGCGATGAACACGGGCGACCACGGGTCGGCCGCGGAGTCGCCGACGAGGACGAGGGCGGTCGTCGCCGGGAGGCTGCCCAGGGCGGTGCCGAGGACGAACCAGCGCGTCCGCAGCGCCGTGACCCCGAGGCCGTAGTTGACCACGGCGAAGGGGATGACCGGCAGCAGGCGCAGCTGGACGACCGCGAGTACGCCGCGGGCACCGAGGACCCGGTCCAGGCGCGCGGCGGCCGTGCGGGGGATCCGGGACCGGACGGCGTCGCGCGCCACGTAACGGGCGATCGCGAACTGGACCAGCGCGCTCACCACCCCTCCGGCGAGCGCGGCGGCCACGCCCATGACAGGGGCGAAGAGCACGCCCGCCGCGGCGCTCAGCAGCGGCCGGGGGAAGAACCCGAGCACCGCCACGGTGTAGAGGACGACGAACACGGCGGGCGCCCCCGGACCGGCCGCCTCGATCCACCCCCGCAGCGTCCGGACGTCCGGCAGGAGCAGCCCGGCGGCGGCGACGACCGCCGCCCATCCGGCGAGCACCACCCACCGGACCCCCGGTCGTCCCACCGCCCCCAACGTGCACCTCCCCTGCCGGCACCGCCACCGCGATGGTCCGGAACGAGTGTCCCAGGTCCCACCGGCCTCGACCGCGCACTCTGGAGACAGGGGGCATATGGGCGCGGAAAGTGACACTCCTCACCCGGCACCGGTCCGTGATGGCTGCGCAATGCGTTCGTTACATTGAGTAGAGTTCCTGCCGTGCGCGTAACGATGACGTCACCGCGGCGGTACGGCCTCCAGGTCGTGCTGCTCGCGATCGCGGTCGTCCTCCACGCGCTCTGCGCGGCCGGGCATCCCGCCGATGCCGCCGAGTCCCCGACCCTCGCGCGCGCCGCGGCCTCCGCGGCGCCCGATCACGCCGTCGGCGACGGCGTGGCGCACACCCACGCCTTCGGCGAGGGGCACCACTGCGCCGACGGAACCGACGACGGCACCGACCAGCGCACCCCGGCCTGGAACCTGCTCCAGCTGCTCTTGGGGGCCGGCCTCGCCGTCGTCGCCGCGCTGTGCGCGGTGCCGCTCCTGCGCCGCCTCGCGTTCGCGGCGGGTACACGGCGCGCACGGCGGCGCAACGCCGCCCACCTCCTGCTCACCCTGTGCGTGTGGCGGGTGTAGAGGAGCGCGGTCCCGTCCCGATGTGATGTGCCGTCCGGCACGGGACGACCCTGATTCCTTTTCCTGCGCGCGGGCCCGGCCGCCGCCGCCCGCGCGTGCCTCCACAGCGCCGGGGACCCCACGCCCGGCCTGGTCGTCGATGTGTCCGCTCGCGGACGCACTGAGCCGAGAGAGCCATGAAAACCACCATGCTGAGCCACGCCATGCCCGAAATCAGCCCCGGACGCCTGGTCGCCACGCCGCCGACCCTTCCCCAGCACACACCGGCGGGGGTCGTGGGGAACACGCCGGTCCTGTGGATCGGCGAGCCGTTCTGCGGCCCGCGGCAGGGGTTCTGGGCCAAACTCGAAGGCCACAACCCCGGCGGCATCAAGGACCGCACCGCCCTCTACATGGTCGAACGGGCGCGCGAGCGCGGGCAGCTCGCCCCCGGGGCCGCGATCATCGAGTCGACCAGCGGCACGCTGGGGCTCGGCCTCGCCCTCGCCGGGATCACCCACGGCCACTCGGTCTCCCTGGTCACCGACCCCGGCATGGAACCGCTGATGGCGCGCCTGCTCGCCGCCTACGGGGCCGTCGTGCACACGGTCACCGAGCCGCATCCGACCGGGGGCTGGCAGCAGGCGCGGCGCGACCGCGTCGCCGAACTGCTCGCCGACGACCCCGGCGCCTACTGCCCCGACCAGTACAACAACCCCGACAACGTCGCGGCCTACGCTCCGCTCGCCCACGAGCTCGTCGCCCAGATGGGGCGGGTCGACACCCTCGTGGTCGCCGTGGGCACTGGGGGCCACTCCGCCGGGGTCTCGCGCGCCCTGCGCGTGTTCTTCCCGAACCTGCGGGTCGTCGGCGTCGACACCGTCGGCTCGACCATCTTCGGCCAGCCCGCCGGCCCGCGCATCATGCGGGGGCTCGGCAGCAGCATCCACCCGCGCAACGTCGACTACCGCGCCTTCGACGAGGTGCACTGGGTCGACCCCGCCCAGGCCGTGCGCGCCTGCCGCACGCTGGCCGGGTCCCACTACGCCAGCGGCGGGTGGAGCGTCGGCGCGGTGGCGACGGTGGCCCGCTGGCTTTCGCGGACGAGACCGGCGGCCGAGCGCATCGTCGCGATCTTCCCCGACGGCCCGCAGCGGTACTTCGACACGGTCTTCAACGACGAGTACTGCGCCCGGCACGGGCTCCTCGACGGGCCGGTCCCCGACGAGCCGCACGAGATCGCCGACCCCGCCGACCAGGTCGTGACCGGCTGGACGCGGTGCACGCGCGTGGTCGATCCGCGCGCCTCGGCCGCGGCCGGCGCCGCGGACGGGGAGGTCCGGCGATGATCACCGCCTGGCGGCGCTTCCGCGGCTTCGACACCAGCGTGCGGCTGCTGATGATCAACCAGCTGACCATCAACACCGCGTTCTACATGCTCATGCCCTACCTCGCGTTCCACCTCACCGACAGCGTGGGGATGGCGGTGTGGGCCGTCGGGCTGGTGCTGGGCGTGCGCAACCTGACCCAGCAGGGGATGTTCCTGGTCGGCGGCAGCATCGCCGACCGGCTCGGCTACAAGCCCGCGATCCTGGCGGGGTGCGCGCTGCGCACGGTGGGGTTCGCCGCGCTCGGCTTCGCCGATTCCCTCGCGGTGCTGCTGCTGGCCTCGGCCGCCACGGGGTTCGCCGGCGCCCTGTTCAACCCCGCCGTGCGGGCCTACCTGGCCGCCGACGCCGGGGAGCGCCGCATGGAGGCGTTCGCGCTGTTCAACGTCTTCTACCAGACCGGGATCCTCATCGGCCCGCTCATCGGCATGGCGCTCATCGCCGTGGACTTCACGCTGGTGGCGGGCGTGGCAGCGGCCCTGTTCCTCGGGCTCACGGTGCTCCAGGCGCGCGCACTGCCCCCGCGCCGGGCGCCGGAGCCGGAGGAGGGCCGCCGCGCGGGGGTCGCCGGGGTGCTCGGCGACTGGCGCGGGGTCGCGGCCAACAGGGCGTTCGCCGCCTTCACCGTCGCCATGGCGGGCTCCTACGTGCTGAACTTCCAGATCTACCTGGCGGTCCCCCTCACGGTCCAAGACGCCGTGGCGACCGCGGGCCTGGGCGCCGACGCCGGCGACATCGCGGTGGCCGCGCTCTTCGCCGTCTCGGCGCTGGTGGCCATCGCCGGGCAGGTCCGGATCACCGACTGGGCCAAGGCCCGCTGGGACGCCGGGCAGGCGCTGCCGCGCGGGCTCGCGGTGATGACGGCGGCGTTCCTGCCCATCCTCGCCACCCCGCCCCTGGCCGCGGCGGTGCGCGACACGGCCGTGCCGCCCCTGGCTGCGGCCGCGCTCGTGGCGGCTCCGGCGCTGCTCACTGCCGCCCTGCTGGGCCTGGGCGGTGCGCTGGTCTACCCCTTCGAGATGGACACCGTGGTGCGGCTGTCCGGTGACCGGCTCGTGGCCACGCACTACGGGCTCTACAACACGGTCTCCGGCATCGCCATCACAGGGGGCAACCTGGCGGTGGGGGCGGCGCTCGGCCTCGCGCCGCCGCTCGCCGCGACCGTGCCCTGGCTCGGCCTGGCGGCGCTCGGTGCGGTCGGCGCGCTGTCGATGGCGCTGATCGGCCGCGCGGGCGGGCTCGCTCCCCCGGCCGGGCCCGCTCGAGAGGCCGACCCAGCCACCGCGGGATCCTCGCAGGTCAAGGGCTAATAAGCTGGGGTGGTCCCCGGTGCGCGCACCGGGGACCACCCCCGTTCGGGAGGCGTGCAAGATCCCGTTGCTCGCCGGGCGGCGGCGATCTCCCCTCCGGATCCCCCTTTGGCATGCATACCCTAGGGGGGTATAGTATCGATGGAGGCGCCGGGCAGATGGCCCTGCTCCGGCGGGTCGCCGCGCAGGCCGGCCACGAGACGAAGGGGTGGATGATGAACGTTCCCGCGAAACTGGGGATCTACGGACTGGGCCTCGCGGTGGCCTTCGCCGGCGCGGTGGGCGCCGGAACCCTCGCCGGCCCACTGCTCCCCGCAGCCACCGCCGAAGGCGGGCACGGCAGCGGCGCGGCCGCAGACGCCGAGGGCGGGCACGGCGGCCACGGCGGGCCCGCCGCAGGCCAGGACGGCGCCGCGGCACCCGTGCCGTCAGGCCTCCAGATCTCCCAGGACGGGTACACACTCGACCCCGTGGACACCCCCGGGACCGCCGGCGAGGAGGAGACGCTCTCCTTCCGCATCCTCGGCCCCGACGGCGACCCGGTCACCGGGTTCTCCGTGGCACACGACAAGCGTATGCACCTCATCGTCGTCGGCCGCGACCTGGCCGGGTTCCAGCACGTCCACCCCGAGATGGCCGACGACGGCACGTGGAGCATCCCGATGGAGCCGGATACCCCCGGCCCCTACCGGATGTTCGCCGACTTCGTCCCGGAGGGCCGCGACGACGGTCTCACGCTCGGCGCCGACCTCGCCGTCCCCGGCGACTACGAGCCCGAACCCCTCCCCGAGCCGGACCGGACCGCGGAGGTCGACGGCTACACCGTCACCCTCGACGGCGACCTCGTCGCCGGGAGCACCAGCGAGCTGACCCTCACCGTCACCAAGGACGGCGAGGAGGTCACCGACCTGGAGCCCTACCTCGCCGCCTACGGCCACCTCGTCGCGCTGCGCGACGGCGACCTCGCCTACCTCCACGTCCACCCCGAGGGCAGCCCCGGCGACGGCACGACCGAGCCCGGGCCGCAGATCACCTTCCAGGCCGAGGTGCCCTCCACCGGCGACTACCGGCTCTACCTCGACTTCCAGCACGACGGCGAGGTGCGCACCGCGGAGTTCACCGCGACCGCCTCCGCCGATGGCGCCGCAGCGCCGGGCGACGACGGCGGCACCGGCACGTCCGGCGGCCACACCGACGGCGCGGACGACGGCGCCGAGCACACCCACTGACCCACGGACCCCGGACCCCACCCCCACGGTCCCCCGACGCTTGAGGAGCAGCGTTGACCACACCACCCCGAGACCAGACGCCCGACCGGGTCGAGCTCGCCATCGGCGGCATGACCTGCGCCTCCTGCGCGATGCGGATCGAGAAGCGGCTGAACAAGCTCGACGGCGTCACCGCCACCGTGAACTACGCCACCGAGAAGGCCCGCGTGGTCTTCGACGGCGGCCCCGTTCCCGTCGAGGACCTGATCGCCCAGGTCGAGAAGGCCGGCTACACCGCCGCCCTCCCCGAACCCCCGGCGAGCGACCCCGCCGCCGGCTCCGGCGACGCCGAGGCCGCCGACCCGACACGGCCGCTGCGCACCCGCCTGCTCGTGAGCGCCGCGCTGTCGGTCCCGGTCATCGCCATGGCGATGGTCCCCGCCCTCCAGTTCACCTACTGGCAGTGGGCCTCGCTCGCTCTCGCCGCCCCGGTGCTCGTCTGGGGCGCGCTGCCCTTCCACGTCGCCGCGTGGAAGAACCTCAAGCTGGGCGCCGCGACCATGGACACCCTGGTCTCGATGGGCACGATCGCGGCGTTCGCGTGGTCGCTCTACGCGCTCTTCCTCGGCACCGCCGGCGAACCCGGCATGGTGCACCCCTTCGAGCTGACCATCGCCCGCAGCGACGGCTCCGCCAACATCTACCTGGAGGTCGCGGCCGGGGTCACCACCTTCATCCTCGCCGGCCGCTACTTCGAGGCCCGATCCAAGCGCCGGTCCGGGGCCGCACTGCGCGCTCTGCTCGAACTCGGTGCGAAGGACGTCACGGTCGTCCGCGGCGGCACCGAACGGCGGATCCCCGTCGGCGACCTCGCCGAGGGCGACCTGTTCGTGGTCCGCCCCGGCGAGAAGATCGCCACCGACGGCGCCGTGGAGGAGGGCACCTCGGCCGTCGACATGAGCATGCTGACCGGCGAGTCCGTCCCGGTCGAGGTCGGCCCCGGCTCCGCCGTTGCGGGCGCGACCGTCAACGCCGGGGGCCGGCTGGTGGTCCGCGCCACCCGCGTCGGCGCCGACACGCAGCTCGCGCAGATGGCCCGCATGGTCGAGGAGGCGCAGAACGGCAAGGCCGAGGTCCAGCGGCTGGCCGACCGGATCTCCGGCGTCTTCGTGCCCATCGTCATCGCCCTGGCCGTGGCCACACTCGGCTTCTGGATCGGCACCGGCGGCCCCATTGCCGCGGCCTTCACCGCCGCCGTCGCGGTGCTGATCATCGCCTGCCCCTGCGCGCTGGGCCTGGCCACCCCCACCGCCCTGCTGGTGGGCACCGGCCGCGGCGCCCAGCTCGGCATCCTCATCAAGGGCCCCGAGGTGCTGGAGACCACCAAGGGCATCGACACCATCGTGCTGGACAAGACCGGCACGGTGACCACCGGCCGGATGGCCCTCACCGGCGTCTTCACCGCCGAGGGCCAGGACGAGGACGAGGTCCTGCGGCTGGCCGGGGCGCTGGAGAACGCCTCCGAGCACCCCATCGCCCAGGCCGTCGCCACGGCCGCGCGCGAGCGGGCCGGCGGGCTGGGCCGCGTGGAGGACTTCGCCAACGTCGAGGGCCACGGTGTCCAGGGCGTCGTCGACGGCCACGCGGTCGTCGTGGGCCGCGCCTCGCTGCTGGCCGAGTGGTCCCAGCACCTGCCCGCCGACCTGGAGCGCGTCAAGGCCGACGCCGAGGCCGCGGGCACGACCGCGGTCGCGGTCGGCTGGGACGGCGAGGCGCGCGCCGTGCTGGTGGTCTCCGACGCGGTCAAGCCCACCAGCGCGCAGGCCGTCCGGCAGTTCCGCGACCTCGGGCTCACCCCGATCCTGCTCACCGGCGACAACACCGACGTCGCCCGCTCGGTGGCGGCCCAGGTCGGCATCGACGAGGTCATCGCCGAGGTGCTGCCCAAGGACAAGGTCGGCGTCGTCACGCGGCTCCAGGCCGAGGGGAAGACCGTCGCGATGGTCGGCGACGGCGTCAACGACGCCGCCGCGCTGGCCCAGGCCGACCTGGGGCTGGCCATGGGCACCGGGACCGACGTCGCCATCGAGGCGAGCGACCTCACCCTGGTCCGCGGCGACCTGCGGGCGGCGGCCGACGCCATCCGGCTCTCCCGCCGGACGCTCAACACGATCAAGGGGAACCTGTTCTGGGCCTTCGCCTACAACGTGGCGGCGCTGCCCCTGGCCGCCGCCGGGCTCCTCAACCCGATGATCGCCGGGGCGGCGATGGCGTTCTCCAGCGTCTTCGTCGTCACCAACAGCCTCCGGCTGCGCGGCTTCGCGCCGCTGGCCGGCAACGGCGGCCCCGCCCCCGCTGCGGCGCCCGCGGCCGCGGACCGGCGGGAATCCGCGCACGCGGCCTGACGCGCCGCCCCTCCGATGCCCCGGGCCGGGCGGCCCGGGGCATCGGGCGGTCCGGCCCGGGCGGCCGGGGTGCGGGTGGCGGCGGGCGGTTCCGGGGCTAACCGGGCCTGCGGGCGCTGACCCGTTCGACCGCGCCCCCCTTGGCCCGGTGCCGCTCATCGACCTCGAAGCCGAGCTCGCGGGCGTTGACGAACGGGCGGCGCATCATCTGCTCGCCGTTGCCGGGTTCGATCCGGTTCATACCCCACTGGATCGCGAGCAGCAGCCAGCGCAGCGGCGCCGATGTCGGCCGCACGTGGTCCAGCAGCACCAGTCGCCCGCCGGGGCGCAGTACCCGCCGCATCTCCCTGAGGGCGAGGTCGACGTCGGGGACCGAGCAGAGCGTCAGGGTGCAGACCACCGTGTCGAACGCGTCGTCGGCGAAGGGCAGCCGCTCGGCGTCGGCGACCCGGAGGTCGGCGTCGATGCCGAGCTCCGCGCCGCGGTCGCGGGCGACGGCGAGCATGGCGGGGCTGAGGTCGATGCCGGTGATGCGCACGCCCGAGGGGTACAGCGGCAGGTTGAGGCCGGTCCCCACCCCGACGTCCAGGGTCTCCCCCACCGCCTGCGCACAGGCCCATGCCCGGCCGTCACCGAAGAGGAACCGCTCGATGCGGGACATGGACGCGTCGTACCCGCGCGCCTGGCGGTCCCAGTGCCGCCTGATCTGATCGGTGACCTCTTCCGGACTGCGGTCCTCGGGCTCTCCCATGTGCGGCCCCTCCTTCTCCTGCGATTGCGCGGTCGACACTACGTATGCATGCCGGAACCGGCCAGGTCGGCGGCCGGTTCCGGCCCGGCGGCGGGGGCCCTGCCGGGCAGGGACCCCCTCCTCCTGGTCAGGGGCGCACGGCGCCCACGAACTGGGAGTCCCAGTAGTCGGCGAGGTTCACCACCGAGACCGTCTTCCCGCTGCTGGGGGCGTGCACCATCTGCCCGTTGCCCGCGTACATCCCGTTGTGGCCGAGATCGTCGAAGAAGAACATGATGTCGCCCGGCTGGAGCTCGGCGCGGGACACCTTGTTGGGCAGGTTGAACTGGTCGTAGGTGGTCCGGGGGATGCTCACCCCGGCCGAGCCCCATGCGGCCTGCATCAGGCCGGAGCAGTCGTAGCCGTCCGGGCCGGTGCCGCCCCACAGGTAGGGGGTGCCGATCTTGCCGTAGGCGAAGTCCAGCGCCGTGCGGGCGCTGCCGGACGCCGACCCGCTGTAGGAGGCCCCGCCGCTGTCGGCGCCGTCGCCTGCTGTGGGGTTCTCGCCCTCGAAGCCGGCGAGGAGCTCCTCCTGCTCGGCGAGCGCGTCCTCGATCTCCTCCTGCTGATCGGCCAGCTCGTCGGTCCGGTCCTGAGCCTCGTCGCGGCCGCTCTCGGCCTCGTCCTTGAGACCGAGGAGGCGTTCGGAGGAGCCGGTGAAGTCGTCCAGCTTGGCTCGCTGGTTCTCCGAGAGGTAGGCGAGGTCGGCCGACTGCTCCAGCAGGTCATCGGGGTCTTCCACGGTGAGCACGGTCGTGGTCGCGCCGACGTCGGCGGAGCGGTAGGCGGCCCCGGCGAACCCGGCCACCTCCTCGCGGAGCTCGTCGTAGCGCTCCTCCTCGTCGCCGATCTCGTCGTCGAGGTCGGCGACCTTCTCCTCGGCGGCCTCCAGGTCCTCCTTCGCCTGGTTGTACTCCTGCACCAGGGTGCTGGCCTCCTCGGTCAGCTCCTCGATGCGGTCCTCCACCTCCTCCTGGGTTGGCTCGGGCTCGGCGTGGGCGACGCCGGAGGGCAGCAGCATGCTGCCCGCGGCGAGGACGCCGGCTCCGGCGAGGAGGGCCCGGTCGGGGCGTCCGGCGGGCCGGCCGGCGCCCGGCCGGGTGGCGGGGCCGGTGGCGGCGTCGGAGTCGGGGCCGGCGGTGTGTCTGTGATCGGTCATGGGTGGATCGCTCCATCGGACATGGGGATGTGCTGAGGGGCCCCGGCGCGGCGGCGCACCCGTGCGGGTGCGCGGCGGCCGTTCGCCGGGGAAGGGGCACGCGGGCGCGTGCATGATCGCCGGGCGCACCGCGCTCCCGGTGCGTGTCGGCACCGGGCGCGAACGGCCCGTGCGGAGGTCGTCCGGCGGCTCCGCCGCCGGGGAAGAGGGAGGGACGGGGTTCGGCCTACACCCGGCTCACGCAGATGGCGATCAGCAGGCGCGAGCCGCCGGGGTGGCGCCGCCACGGCCGCGGGTGCGCCCACGCGGGCGCCTGCGGCGGGAAGGCCCACAGCACCCAGGCGGCCAGCGTGCCCAGGGCGAGGAGGAGCAGCAGCTTGAGGCCGCCGCCGGACTGGCCCGTGCCCACGACGTTGTCGTCGTCGCAGTGCCCGGCTTCGGCGTGCCCGTGGGCGGCCCCGGCCGGCGCGTCGTCGGCGGACGCCTCAGCGGCGGCCGGTCCCTGGTCGGCGTGCGGCACGGCGGGCGCCCGC
>NZ_JBHSBH010000004.1:507518-623146 GCF_042650565.1 Nocardiopsis sediminis | reverse complement strand
CCCCGGGGCGTGGCAGACCAGGCACAGCAGGTAGGCCCCGACCGTGAGCACGGCCAGCAGCCCCTTGGCGAGGGGCCGCTGCGTCATTGCCACGATCCGCGCGGACACGCCAGGAAGGCTACACAACTCTTACGCGGCCGCGACCCGTGCCCTGGTCACGGCCCCGCGGCCGGGTCCGCGGGTCACCCGGCGCCGGGGAGGAGGTCGGCGTCGTGGACGAGCAGGGCGATCTGGACGCGGTTGTTGAGGTCGAGCTTGGTGAGGATGCGGGACACGTGGGTCTTGACGGTGGGGACACTGATGTAGAGGGAGGCGCCGATCTCGGCGTTGGACTTGCCCTCGCCGACCGCGACGGCGATCTCGCGCTCGCGGTCGTTGAGCAGCGCGAGGCGCTCCGCCGCCCGGCTGCGCCGCCGGTCGCGGCCGGAGTCGGCGACCCGGTCCATGAGCCGGCGGGTCACCGCCGGGGAGAGCACGGGGTGACCCCGGGCGACCCGCCGCACGGCGTCGACGATCTCGGCGGGCGGGGTGTCCTTGAGGACGAAGCCCGCGGCGCCGGCGCGCAGGGCGCGCAGGATGTGCTCGTCGGCGTCGAAGGTGGTCAGAACGATGACCTCCGGGGCGTCGCGGCGGGAGCGCAGCGCCTCGGTCGCGGTGAGGCCGTCGGTGCCGGGCATCCGGATGTCCATGAGCACCACATCGGGGGCGTGCCGGTCGACCAGCGCCGGCACCTCGCCGCCGTCGCCCGCTTCGGCGAGGACCCGGATGTCGCCGGCCCCGCCCAGCATCATCGCCAGCCCTGCGCGCAGTAGGGGGTCGTCGTCGACGATGAGGACGCCGATGGCCGGGGGCGTCTCGGAAGCGGTCATGGCGGCCAGGGTAGCCAGGCGCGCAGGCGGTAGCCACCTGCGGCGGTGTGCCCGTGTTCCAGGCGGCCTTCCGCCAGCGACACGCGCTCGGCCAGCCCGATCAGGCCCTGGCCGGGCAGCGGGGGCGGCCCGGTCCCCGGCGGCGGCCGCGGCGGGTCCGCGGGGGCGGCGTTGCGGACCTCGACGGTGAGCCCGTCGCCGGGCGCACCGGCCACATCCACCTCCACAGCGGTGCCCGGGGCGTGCTTGCGCGCGTTGGTCAGCCCCTCCTGGACGATCCGGTAGGCGGTGCGGCCGGTGCCGCCGGGGACCGGGCCCGGGAGGTGCTCGCGCAGGCCCACCCGCATCCCGCCCGCGCGGGACTCCGCGACGAGTTCGGCGAGGTCGGCCAGGGTGGGCTGCGGCAGCTCGCCGACCGGGGCGCGCAGCACGCCGATGACCTCGCGCAGGTCCTGCAACGCCTGGTGGGCGCTCTCGCGGATCACCGCGGCCGCGCGGGCGATCTCCTCGGGAGGGGCGTCGGGGCGGTACTCCAGGGCGCCGGCGTGCACGCTCAGCAGCGACAGGCGGTGGCCGAGGACGTCGTGCATCTCCCGGGCTATCTCCTCACGGGCGTGGTGCTGGGCCTGCTCGGCGCGCAGCCGCGCCTCGGTCTCGGCACGGGCGGCGCGTTCACGTTGCGACAGCGCGAGCTGGCGCCGGTGCCGCACGAACAGCCCCCACCCGACGACGGCGAGGCTGGTGATGGCGGTGAACGCGAAGACCCAGGTGAGCGGGACGTCGGGCGGCGGGCGGCGGAACATGACGAACAGCGCGAGGAACCCGGCGCGGAAGACGATGATCGCGGCGCAGATGCCCGCCGCATAGCGCACCGGCCGGTGGATCGCGACCGTGAACAGCGCCACGAGCTGCGCCCCGGCGGCGAGGTCGGCGAAGGTGGACACCGGCACCAGGGCGACGGCCAGCCCGACCGGCCACCGGCGCCGCAGCCACAGGGCGGTGCAGGCCCCGGCGGTGAGGACCTGGCTCCACGCCGGGGCGGGCGGCTGCGCGGGGTCGGCGAGGGACTCCAGGGACCAGGCCACCCCGTAGGCCACGGCGAGCAGGAACAGGCAGATGTCCACGGCCCAGTCGCGCAGGCCGCGTCGGGGCGGGTACCCGCCCGCCGAACCGTTCATGGTCCCCGAACCTACCGGCCGGGGCGGCGGTCTTCCCTGGCCCTGGGCGGATCGGCGACCGACTCGTCACGGCGAGCCGACGAGCGAGCGGAGGCGGCGCCGCCCCCGGCCGAAGGCCCGACTCGCGGGGCCGTTGGAGCCGAGCAAGGAGGCGAGCGTGACCAGACAACACAGGACGGCGAGCCGACGAGCGAGCGGAGGCGGCGCCGCCCCGGCCGAAGGCCCCCTCCGCGGGGCCGTTGGAGCAGAGCGAGGAGGCGAGCGTGACCTGAGGGCTGGCGCGGTCCGATACTTCGGGATGACGCCGGGCGCACGATCGGCGCCCTCGGTCGGGGCGGGCCGAGGCCGTCGGCCGATGCGCCGCCGCGGCCCCGCTGCCTAGCTTCGAAGGCATGCGCAAAGCCGTTCAGACGCTGGGGCTGGTCGTCGCAGCGGTGGGGGTCAGCGGGACCCTCGACCGCCTGCTCGGCCACCAGCCGATCATGGGGTTCCTCAACGTCGTCAACCGGTTCGTCATCCCGCGCGTGGACGCGCTGGCCGGCTACGAGCTGTTCGCGAACCTGGTCATCGCCGTCCTGGGCATCAGCGTGATCGCCGCGGCGGCCCGGCTCCCAGGGGCGGGCGGAGATCGGTGACCCACGCGACCGGTGCGGAACCCGCAGCAGGAACCGGAAGGAAAGGAGATCCGACGATGCCGTCCGATGTGCCGTCGTCGCGTGGTGCGACCGTTGTCGGCCCCTCGGCCGGGCTGCGCGCCCTGGTCTGGGGCGGGGCCCCCTTGCTGGGCGCGGGGCTCGGTGCCGGGGTCGGGTGGCTGCTGACCCTCGTCGCGGGGTGGGCGCTGTCGCTGCCGTGGACCCCGTTCGAGGGCCCGCTCGAACTCATCGCGTCGCTGCCCGCGGAGCGCGTCCCGATCGGGGGCGCCGTGATCGGCGTGCTCGGCGGGCTGGCGCTGGCGTTCTTCGCCGAGGGCGACTACGTGACGGTCACCGTCGGCGACGACCAGGTGGCCATCGCCCGCGGCGACCGGCGCCACGACGTGCACGCCGCGTCGGTGGGCGCGGTGTTCGTGGACGGCAGGCGGCTGGTCCTCCTGGGCCGCGACACCGAAGAGCTCGCCGCCGAAACCGGGGACCTGCCGAACGCGAAACGGCTGGCCGCCGCCTTCCTGGCCCACGGCCACCCGTGGGCCGACGCCGACCCGCACCGCGACGAGTTCCGGCGCTGGGTCGTGGGCCACCCGGGGCTCCCCGCCGAGGCCCACGCCTACTTCAAGGCCCGCGCGCGTGCGCTGGAGAAGGACGAGGCGGCGGACGCCGAGGAGCTGCGGGCGGAGCTGGCCGCGCTGGGCATCGTCGTCCGCGACGAGGGCACCCGCCAGTTCTGGCGCCTGGCCACCCGGCCGCCCGAGACCCCGGACGGCGAGCGAACACTGGGCTGACGCGCCCGGGCCGGGCACCCGCCACACCGCCTCAGGCGGCGGCGCCCTCGCCACGGTGCCGCATCCCCGTCTCCTGGGGGCGCCGGTCACGGGGCCGCCGAGCACGCGTCCGCGTGCCCGGGCTCGACGGTGACGGTTCCGGCGGCGCCGTCGACGGTGATGACCTGGCCGGTGCGGATCCTGCGCGTGGCGTCGCGGACACCGACGACCGTGGGGACGCCGTACTCGCGTGCCACGGTGGGGCCGTGCGCCATCGGCGACCCGGTCTCGATCACCAGGCCGCCCACCGTGAGGAACAACGGCGTCCAGCCGGGGTCGGTGGTGGAGGCGACCAGGATCTCGCCGGGCTCGACGCGGGCACCCGCCGGGTCGTGGACGACCCGGGCCGGCCCGGTGGCCCGGCCCGCGGCCGCCGCCGTCCCGGTCAGGGTGCCCGCTTCAGGGGGCCCGGGCGGCGTGAGCGCCTCCAGGTCCGTGCCGTCCGACAGCAGGGCGACGGGGACGTGGCGGCGGCGCAGCTCCCGGCGGTGGAGGGCCTTCCGGGCGGCCACCAGCGCGCGGTGGTCGGCCTCCCCGTCGACCACCGCGTGCGCCTCGGCGAGGGACAGGAACATGATGTCCCCGGCCTCCTCCAGCAGCCCGCGATCGGCCAGCTCGCCGCCGGCGAGCAGAAGCTGACGGCGCATCTCGCGAAGCCGGTACAGGCCGGCGAACTTCCCCGCCTCGCGCAGGCCGGCCAGGGTCCGCGCGCGGCGCATGAGGAAGCCGGCCAGCCGGCCCCGGACGGGCCGGGCGCGGCGCGCCCGGGCCAGCACCCGGTCGATCGTCGCTTCGGCCGCGGCCGCGGCGCGCGCGAACCGCCGGTCGGGGGTCTGGTCGGGGTCGGTGAGGCGCAGGTAGTTGGCGATCGCGGCGAAGAGCGGGGCGGGGTCCTCGGCCCAGCGGGGCACGCCGACGTCGACTTCGCCGGCGGCGCGGTGGCCGTAGACGTCCAAGAAGGCCCGCAGGCCGATGTCGGGGAGCGTGCCCGCGGCGTACATCGCGGCGAGCCGCTCGGGCGGGGTCTCCGACAGCAGCGCCCGGTGCCCGGCGGCGCCCTCGGCCACGCGCCAGAGCGCCAGATCCATCTCGGTGGTGACGTTGTGCGACAGCCCGCCGAGGACGGTGTTCATCTCGGCGTCGTCGGCGACGCCCTTGAGCAGGGCCGCGGGCAGCGCCGTCACCAGAAGGGCGGTCGCGACCGGCCAGATCACCGTGTCGCCGGGGATGGACCGCCCGTCGGCGGTGGCGGCCACGGATTCCAGCCGTTGGGCCGCTGTGAGCGGGCGGGGCTCCGCGGCCGGGCGATCCTTGGCCTCCTCGATCGCGCGCATTACGCGGTCGCGGGCGGCCTCCGGGCGCGCCAGCGTCCGCCCGATGCCCACCAGGGCGCGGGGGACGGTCCGCAGCGCCACCGAGATCGCGGTGCGTGCGCGCACCGGCCGCCCCGGCCGCACGGCGAACCGCGGATCCTCCATCACCCGCTCGACGGCCGCCTGCGCCCGCGGCCCGAAGTCCACGCCCATGGCCTCGGGCAGCCGCGCACGGGTCCACGCGCTGCGCACGAAGCCGGTCAGGTCGCCGTAGAGGCGGCCGCCGATCCCCACGATCCCGGCGGGGCCTTCGAGGGGGTCGGCCGGGATGCCGAAGGAGCGGGCGATACCCGCCGTCACGACCTGCACCGCGGACAGCCCCATGGGTGTGAAGGGCTGGAGCATCCCCTGGACGTGGCCGAACTCCAGGTACACGCGCGGTTCCGGACCGCCGCGGTCCGGCGGGAGGGGGAACAGCGTGGTGATCGGCCGCGATTGCAGCAGCCACGCCTCCCCGTCGCGGTCGATCGCCCATTCGACGTCCTGCGGGGCGCCGAAGAGGGCCTGGAGGCGTGCTCCCGCCCGGTGGAGCGCGTCGAGATCGCGCCGGCTCAGGCAGCCCCGTTCCTCGGACGTTCCCCCGCCGGTGGCGGCGTCCAGCACGTAGTGGTCGGGCACCGCGGTGCCGTCGGCCACCGCGGCGCCCGGGCCCCGTACCGCGTCGACGACCGTCGTGGTGCGGCGGCCCGTGATCGGGTCGGCGGTGAACATCACCCCGGCGGTCGAGGCGTCGACCATGCGCTGGACCACGACCGCCATGGCGGCGGTCCCGGGATCGATCCCGTTCGCCTCGCGGTAGGCGGCGGCCCGCTCGCTGTGCAGGGAGTCCCACACGCGGCGCACGGCCGCGACCACGCCGGCCGCCCCCGTGACGTCGAGGATCGTGTCCTGCTGACCGGCGAAGCTCGCATCCGGCAGGTCCTCGGTCGTGGCGCTGGAGCGGACGGCGACCGGTCCGCGGCCGAGCCGTTCGTAGGCCGCGGCGACCTCCTCCTCCGGCACCACCCCCGCACGGTGGGCGGCGGTGGTGAGGCAGAAGCCGTCCGGCACCCTCTCCCCGGCGGCGATCATCGCCGCGAGCCCGGCCGCCTTCCCGCCGACCAGCTCCGCCATGCCGTCGGTGATCTCCGACAGCGGGATCACGTTCATCGCGGCCCCCTTGGCCTCGCCCGCGGGACGGCCCTTGGGCTCGCCGCGGTCGTTAGCAATACGATCGCAATGTAAAAGCTCTCCGATTCCGTGTCAATACGACTGCAATGTAAAATGCCCCCGTGCCCAAGAGAGTCGACCACCGTGCCCGCCGGACCCAGATCGCCGACGCCCTCATGCGTCTCGCCGCGGCCGAAGGCCTGGAGGCCGTCAGCCTGCGCCACGTCGCCGCGGAGGCGCGGGTGTCGACGGGCATGGTGCAGCACTACTTCCGCACCAAGGACGAGATGATGGCCTTCGCCCTGGACGTCGTCATGGACAACATCCAGGGCCGCCTGACCGCCGACGCCGGGGCCCGGCGCGGCACGCCGTCGCCACGCGACGACGTCCGCGCGCTGCTGGTCCAGCTGCTCCCGCTGGACGAGCAGCGCTCACGCGAGGGCCACGTGGCCCTCGCCTTCCTCGCCTACGCGGCCACCAAGCCGGCGCTCGCCGAAGGGCTGAGCGCCTCGGCCGCCCGCATGCGGGCCCATCTCGCCGACCTGATCCGCGCCTCCCCCGGCGACACCGACACCGCTCCGGCCGCCGACCCGGAGCTCGCGGCGGCGACCCTGCTCGCACTGGTCGACGGGCTGGGCGTCCACGCCCTGAGCGGCCAGCTCTCCGCCGACGACGCCCTCGCGGCCCTCGACGCCCACCTGGGCGTCCTCTTCGGGGCCGGCGACGGCGGCGGGTAGCCGCACCGCCTCAGGCGGCGGCGCCCAGGCGGTCGCGCCACCAGGCGACGGTGGCGGCCAGGGCCTCGTCCATGGGGGTCGGGGCCAGGCCGAACGCGGCTTCGGTGGCGGTGGAGTCGATGATGAACGGGCGGACGAACTGGTAGCGGACCGCCTCCAGCTCGCCGAGCATGGGCGAGACCGTGCCCAGCGCGCGGATCAGCCAGTGCGGCAGGGCGGTGACCCCGGGGTTGCGCACACCGGCGACGGCGCTCATGCGCTCGGCGACCTCGCGGGCCGTGAGCGCGGGCGCGGTCGGGACGTGCCAGGCCCGGCCCCACGCCTGGTCGCCGGTGCCCGCTGCGGCCAGGGCGCGGGCGACGTCGGGTGCGTAGGTCCAGCTGTGGGGCTGGCCGGGGTCGCCGGCGTACTGGATGCGCTTGCCCGCCAGGAGCTTGGGGACGAAGCGCTCGCCCAGGTGGGACTGGTCCAGGCAGCCGGGGCCGAAGTAGTCGCTGCCGCGGACCTCGGTCGCCCGGATGCGCCCGGCCTCGTGGGCGGCCAGCGCGTCGCGCCACATCCGCACGCGGAGCTCGAACTTGGCGGTGGTGGGGGCGTAGGGGTGGTCCTCGCGCATCGGCCCCTCCGGTACGCCGTAGCCGTAGAGGTTGCCGAGGATGACGTATCCGGCGCCGGTGTCCTGGGCGGTGGCGAGCAGGGATTCGGCCATGGGGGGCCAGTCCTCCAGCCAGCGGTGGTAGCGGGGGTTCACGCAGTTGTAGAGGGTGTCCGCCCCGCGGGTGAGGGCGGTGAGCCGTTCGGTGTCGGCGGCGTCGGCGGCGACCCTCTCGACGCCGTCCGGGCCGGAGCCCGACCGGCTGACGAGGACGACCTCGTGCCCCTGCTCCAGCAGTGTCCGGGCCAGGTGCGCGCCGACCTGGCCTGCTCCGACGACGATGTGCTTGCCCATGGCCGTGTCTCCTCGTGTGTGTCGCCCGGTGCCGACCGTCGCCGCTCCGCGCCGCAGGCGGATCACAACGGTCGATCTCGGTTCGGATCGGCGATCCGAACCGAGAGCAATGCTCGCGCACACATCCGGAAAAAGCAAGAGCAGTGCTCTCGATTCGTTCGGGTGCTCTGATAAGGTCATCGGTATGAGCGCCGGCCGAACCGCACGGGAACGCGTCCGCGAGGAGCTGACCCGCGAGATCACCGACACCGCACGCCGCCACCTGGCCACCGAGGGGGCATCGGGCCTATCGCTGCGCGCGGTCGCCCGGGAGCTGGGGATGGCCTCCTCGGCGATCTACCGCTACTTCCCCTCGCGCGACGACCTGCTCACCGCCCTGATCATCGACGGCTACAACGCGGTCGGCGATGCGGTGGAGCAGGCGGACGCCGCCTGCGAACGCGGCGCCTACGCGGCCCGCTGGCGGGCGGTGTGCCACGCGGTCCGCGACTGGGCCCTGGCCCACCCGCACGAATACGCACTGCTGTACGGGTCCCCCGTGCCCGGCTACAGCGCCCCGCGCGACACCGTCCCCGCGGCCGTCCGCGACACCGCCGTGTTCGGGGCCATCGTCGCCGACGCCCACCGCGCGGGAGCCCTCGCCCCGCCCCCGGAGATCCCCGCCCCGCCGCTGTCGTTCGGCGCCGACGCCGAGCGCGTGCGGGGGTTCATCCCAGAGGCCCCCGACCACGTCGTCGCCCGCGCCCTCACCGCCTGGACCGGCCTCTACGGGTGGGTCGGCTTCGAGCTGTTCGGCCAGTTCGAGAACGTGCTCGCCGACCGCACGGCGGCCTTCGACCACAACACCCGCTGCCTCGGGGCGCTCATCGGCCTCGCCGGCTGAGACCGGGCCCGCCCCGGAATCGCGGCCGGGCGGCGGGGCTCATGCCCCCGCTGCGGGGGCGGCCGACGGCGGGGCCTGGCCCGTGGCGGCGCGGGTGGCGGCGCCGGTGCTGATGTGGTCGGCCATGATCCGCTCCGCGGCGGCGGCGTCGCGTTCGGCCAGGGCCCGCAGCAGCCGGTCGTGCGCGTCGAGGAAGCCTTGGGCGTTGCCCGGGTCGTTCCACAGCGAGACCGACAGCGGCACCGGGTTGTTCTGCCGGATCGACGCCACGTGCGCCGCGAGGAACGCGGGGCCGCCGATCTCGGCGACGGTCTGGTGGAAGAGCCGGCTGTCCTCGGCGAGCGCGCGGCCGTCGGTGTGCGGGTCGGCGGCGAGCATGCGTTCGTGGATCACGCGCAGGCCGTCGAGCTGCTGTTCGGTGATCCGCGAGGCCGCCAGCCGCGCGGTGAGCCCCTCGACGGCGGCGCGCAGCAGGTACAGCTCCTCGGCGGCGTCGGCGCCGAGCTCGGAGACGGTCGCGCCGTGGTGGGCCCGGTAGGAGATCAGGCCGTCGCTCTCCAGGCGGCGCAGGGCCTCGCGCACCGGGGTGATGGAGACGCCGAGCCGGGTGGCGATGTCCTCCTGGCCGATGGGGCTGCCCGGTGGGAGCGCCCCGTTGAGGATCTCCTGGCGCAGGGTCGCGTGGACGTAGTCCGCCTTGCTGGCCGGAGGCAGGTGGGTACCCCCCTGAGCTCCCGGACTGCTGGTCCTGCGGGCAGCCAACGGCCGGTCTCCTAGCGGTTGTCGCGCGGTGTGGTGCCGCCAGTCTAGGGGAGCGGCCCCTGCGTCCTGGGTCACATCTGGGGGTTGACGAAGATTGCATACTTTATAAGATGCAGCCTATGAAACCGCTCGGAAACATTCGGGTCGTCGACGCGGCGACCCTGTTCGCCGGCCCCATGGCAGCCACCTACCTGGGCGACTTCGGCGCCGACGTGGTCAAGGTCGAGCATCCGCGCCGCGGCGACCCCGCCCGCGGCCACGGCCAGGCCAAGGACGGCGTCGGCCTGTGGTGGAAGATCCTGGCGCGCAACAAGCGCGTCACCGCGGTGGACTTCTCGGCCCCCGAAGGCCAGGAGGTCGCGCTGCGGATGCTCGCCGAGGCCGACGTCCTGATCGAGAACTTCCGCCCCGGCACCCTGGAGCGGTGGAACCTCTCCCCCGAACGCCTGTGGGAGGCCAACCCCCGGCTGGTGATCGCCCGCGTCACCGGCTTCGGCCAGCAGGGCCCCATGTCGGCCCGCCCGGGCTTCGGCACCCTCGCCGAGGCCATGAGCGGGTTCGCCGCCGTCACCGGTGAGCCCGACGGCCCGCCCACCCTGCCCCCGCTCGCCCTCGCCGACGGGATCGCCGCCCTCGCCGTCGCCTACGCGGTGATGGTCGCCCTTCAGGCCCGGGAGCAGACCGGGCGCGGCCAGGTGGTGGACCTCGCGATCATCGAGCCCATCCTCACGGTCCTCGGCCCGCAGATCACCGCGTTCCACGCCCTGGGCACCGTCCCCGAGAGAACGGGCAACCGGTCCTCCAGCAACGCCCCGCGCAACATCTACCGCACCCGCGACGGCCGCTGGCTCGCCATCTCCACCAGCGCCCAGTCCGTCGCCGAGCGCGTGGTGCGCCTGGTGGGCCGGCCCGACCTGGTCGAACAGCCCTGGTTCGCATCGGGCCGCAGCCGCGCCGAGCACGCCGACGAACTCGACGACGCGGTGGGCGGCTGGATCGCCGAGCGCGACGCCGAGGAGGTGATCGGCGCCTTCGAGCAGGCCCAGGCGGCCATCGCCCCCATCTACGACGTCCGCGACATCGCCGCCGACCCGCAGTACGCCGCCCTCGGCTCCATCGTGCACGTCCCCGACGACGAGCTCGGCACCGTCGCCATGCAGAACGTGCCGTTCCGGCTGTCGGAGACCCCGGGCGAGATCCGCTGGGCCGGGCCGCCCCTGGGCGCCCACAGCGACGAGATCCTCGGCGGCCTCGGCTACGGCGCCGACGACATCGCCCGGCTGCGCGCCGCGGGGGTGGTCGCGTGAGCGCCGCCGCAGCACCCGTCGTCACCTGGCTCTACGTCCCCGGCGACCGCCCCGACCGCTTCCCCAAGGCGATGGCCGCCGGCGCCGACGCCGTCATCCTCGACCTGGAGGACGCCGTTCTCGCCGGGGCCAAGCCCGATGCGCGCGCCAACGTCGCACGGTTCCTCGCCGAGCGCGCGGACCGCGCGGCCGAGGACACCGGGCGGCCCGCCCCGCAGGTGCACGTCCGCATCAACGCCCCGCGCGGCCGGCACGGGGCGCGCGACCTCGAAATCCTGTCCGCGGTCCCCGCACCCGACGCGGTCCGCGTGCCCAAGGTCGACTCCCCCGACGACGTCGACGCCGTCACCGCCCACGTGGGCGCCGGCACCCCCGTGCACTGCCTGCTGGAGAGCGCAGTGGGGGTCGAGAACGCCGCGGCGATCGCCGCCCACCCCCGGGTCGGCGCGCTGGCGCTAGGCGAGGCCGACCTCGGCGCGGCCCTCGGGCTGCGCGGCGACGGCGCCTACGGCTGGCTGCGCTCCCGGGTCGTGCTGGCCGCCGCGGCAGCAGGGCTGCCCGCCCCGGCGATGGCGGCCTACGTCGACGTCGCCGACGGCGAGGGCCTGCTCGCCTCGTGCCGGGCAGGGCGCGACCTCGGCATGTTCGGCCGCACCGCCATCCACCCGCGCCAGATCCCGGTGATCCGGCGCGCGTTCACCCCCTCGGGCGGCGACGTCGCGCGCGCCCGCGAGATCGTCGCCGCCGTCCACGGGCGGGCGGCCGACGGGGCCGGCGCGATCGCCCTGCCCGACGGCCGCTTCATCGACGCCCCCATTGTCGCGTCGGCCCTGCGCACCCTCGCGCTCGCCGACCAGCTCGGCCGGGACGCGCGTTAGGTCCCGGCCCCTCGCCCGGTGCGCGTCCCGCGCGCGCCGGGCCCTCCAGGGGCACCCCGCCCCGATCCCCTCCCCCGGTCAACGGGATAAGGAGCACCCCAAATGATCGGCCTCTGGGCGTTCGTCGCCTATATCAGCGTCATCATCCTCTGGAACGTCGTCGTCCGGCGCGGCATCGGCGAGGCGATGATCCTCGGCTTCCTCGTGGTCGCCCTCTTCGGCGGCGCCGACGCCCCCCGCCTCATCTGGGCGGGCGTCTCCGCGGCGGCGACCGAGGAGGTCGTCTTCGCCGCGTCCGCGTTCGTGTTCATGGGCTTCCTGCTCAGCCGGACGGGGCTGGTCGACCGGCTGGTCGACATGCTCAACTCGATGCTCGGGCGCCTGCGCGGCGGGCCCGCCTACGTCTCGACCCTCGCCGCCGGGCTCTTCGGCGCGGTCTCCGGGTCGGGCTCGGGCAACGCCGCCGCGGTCGGCACCATCACCATCCCCTGGATGATGCGGGCCAACATCGACCCGCGCCTGGCGGCCACCATGGTCGCGGGCAACGCCGGGCTGGGGATCGCCATCCCGCCCAGCTCGTCGCTGTTCATCCTCACCGGGCTGGGGGCGGTGAGCGCGCTGGTGTCGGCCGAGGAGCTGTTCCTGTCCCTCTTCGCCGGCGGCGCGTGGCTGCTGCTCTACCGGCTCGGCCTGACCTGGGTGCTCGTGCGCCGGTACAAGATCGGCGCGGTCGGCGCCGAGCACGTCCTGCCGCTGCGGCGGACCTTCGCGTCGGGCTGGCACTCGCTGCTCATCTTCCTCGGCATCATCGTCCCCGTCGTGCTGACCACGGGCGCCGTCGCAACGGGGCTGGACGCCTACGCGGGGACCGGGACGACCGAGGCCGTCAGCATCATCACCTGGATCCCGATGCTGATCATCCTGGTCACCCTCATGGTGGGCCGCAAGAGCCTGCCGCGCACCGGCCGGGGCTGGTGGACGCTGCTGGGGGAGGCCGGGCCCAAGTTCGGGGTCATCGGCGCCGTCCTGTTCTTCGCCTTCGCCGCCTCCACCGTGCTCGGCGAGCTGGGCATGGGCGACGAGCTGAGCGCACTGCTCGCCCGGCTCGAGGCGCCCGTGTTCGTGCTCGCGCTGATCGTCGGCGTCATCGTGCTCGCCGCCGCGGCCCCGCTGACCGCCACCGCGACCATGGTGGCGGTGGGCTCGGTCGCCTTCACCGCGCTCGTCGCCGCGGGGGTCTCCCCGACGGTCGCCGCGGTGGTCGTCCTGATGTTCGCCTCGACCGAGGGCGCCTCGCCCCCCGGCGCGGCCCCGATCTACATCGCGAGCGGGATCGCCGGGGTCGACCCGGCCCGCACCTTCGTCCCACTGCTGCTGTGGTACGTGCTCCCGACCCTGCTGATCGGCGCGCTGGTGGCGGTCGGCTTCCTGCCGATCCCCGGCTGAGCACCGGCCCGTCCGCCTACACGACGACCCCAGGGAGTCGACCATGACCAGAGCACTCGACATCGCATTCCGGATCGGCCTCGGCCTGTTCCTCATCGGCGGGTTCGTCCTCGTCCTCGCGCAGGCCGCGGCGCTGGCCGCCGGCTCCGGGACGGCGGTGGTCTCCGCCGCCGAGACCATCGGCCCGGCCGTCTACGCGACCGCCGGTATCACCGGCATCATCGCGTTCATCCGCTCCTACCTGGAGAATTGGCAGAGCGGCGACTGACCCGCGGCGGCGGGGACGGCGAAGCCCGGCGGTAGCGCGGCCGCCGGGCCGCCGCCGGGATCGGGGATCGGTCCTGCACGGGCCGCCGCCCATGGGCGGCGGCCACACACGGGCGGCGCCGACTGTGGCGGCCGGACACGCGTGATTCGCGGCACGTTTTTCGTATGTTCCTTGTGCCCACTCCGGCCGCCGCCTCCCCCGCAAAGGCGCGCGGGCACCCCACCGGACGCCGTCCGGGGGAGGCGGCCGTCGCCAGCGGAGTGGCCGTTCAGCGGACCGCTGCACGTCCCCCCATGCTCCGGAGGCCCCCATGCCGTCCCCGCCCTCCGTTCGCCTTCCGCGACCGACCCGCCCCCGCACCCTGCTCACCCTGCTCATCGCGCTGCTAGGGGCCGCGACCCTGCTCGCGCCGCCGGCGAAGGCCGCCGCGCTCACCGAGGTGACCGGCTTCGGATCCAACCCCGGCGCGCTGCGGATGTTCGCCTACGTCCCCGACGGCGCCCCCAGCGGGGCGCCCCTCGTCGCCCTGCTGCACGGCTGCACCCAGGACGCCGCGCTCTACCACGCCAACTCCGGCTGGCAGAAGTACGCCGACGCCGCGGGGATCGTCCTCGTCTACGCCCAGCAGAGCACCGCGAACAACGCCAACCGCTGCTTCAACTGGTTCCAGCCGGGCGACACCGCCCCCGGCGCGGGCGAGGCGCTGTCCATCCGGCAGATGATCGGCCACGCGCAGGCCGCCTACGGCGCCGACCCGGCCCGGACCTACATCTCCGGCCTGTCGGCGGGCGGAGCGATGACCTCGGAGCTGCTGTCGGCCTACCCCGGCACGTTCTCGGGCGGCTCCATCGTCGCCGGGCTGCCCACCGGGTGCGCCACCGATCTCCTGACCGCCCTCACCTGCCAGAGCCCCGGTCGCGACCGGACGCCCGCCCAATGGGGCGACGCGGTCCGCGACAAGAACCCCGGCTACACCGGGCCGTGGCCGCGCGTCTCCGTCTGGCACGGAAGCGCCGACACGACCGTGGTCCCCTCCAACGCCCGCGAGTCCCGCGACCAGTGGACGGACGTCTGGGGGCTGCCCCCGGACCCGACCTCGACCCGGGAGCTGCCCGGCGGGACCACGGTGGAGGAGTACGCCGACGCGTCCGGCGCCGCGGCCGTCACGACCTACCTCATCGCCGGGATGGGGCACGGGACGCCGGTCGACCCCGGCCCCGCCGAGGACCAGTGCGGCACGGCCGGCGCCCACTTCCCGGACACCATCTGCTCCACCCACTACACCGCCCTGTCCTGGGGCCTCACGGGCTAAGGCGCCCCCACGACCCGTGCTCCAGGCGGCCCGCCGGCCCTCTCCCTCCCGGAGGGGCCGTGCGGGCCGCGCGCCGTGCCCGGCCGGACGCGACGGCGCGCAACCGCGGACGGAGGTCTTGACGCGGCGCGGGCGCTGGCTTCTGATCGGGGGAGGGCACCGACCCCCACCGGTGTCCCCGCTGGGCGCCCCCGCGTCCGCGCCCCCGAACCGCCGAGGTGGCCATGCCGTCGACGGAACAGGCCCTGATCTGGGTCGCCGACAACGTGTTCGGCCAGGTCGCCATCCTCATCGGCCTGATCACCCTCCTGGGGCTGGCCCTCCAGCGCAAGCCCCTTGAGGAGGTCGTCGGCGGGACCCTGCGCGCCGCGCTGGGGGTCGTCATCCTGTTCGTCGGCGTCGACCTGTTCACCGGCGGGCTGTCGGCCGTCCAGCACGTCGTCTCCAGCGCCGTGGGGGTGGCGCCGCCCGCTGCGCAGAGCTCCCTGGACGACTTCCTCGCCGCCCACGGCGGCACGGTCGCCCTGACCACCACCGTCGGCTTCCTGCTGCACGTCGCGCTGGTGCGCGCCTTCAGGGCGGCGCGCTACGTCTACCTCACCGGGCACCTGATGTTCTGGGTGAGCGCCCTGGTCACGGCGTGCCTGGTCGAGGCCTACGGTGAGGGACTGCCGCAGCTCACGCTGGTCCTCGCCGGCTCCGTTGTGGCCGCCTGCTACTGGACGCTGCAACCGCTGTGGACGCGCCCGCTCATGCGGCGGCTCACCGGCAAGGACGACTTCGGGCTGGGCCACACCACGTCGACGCTGGCCTTGCTCACCGCCGTGGTCGCGCGCCCGTTCGGCGACCCCGGCCGGCACGGGACCGAGCGCCTGGCGCCGCCGCGCCGGCTCGCCTTCCTGACCGACGTCAACGTCGGCACCGCGCTGGTCATCGGCGCCGTCCTGCTGGCCGCCATGGCCTTCGCCGACCCGCGCGTGCTCGCCGGCATCGTGGCCGAGTACAACGCCGCGGAGGGGGCGAACGTGGGCGTGTGGTCCTGGGGCGTGCTGGCCGCGCTGCGCTTCGCGGCGGGCATCGCCGTCCTGCTCTTCGGTGTGCGGATGTTCCTAGCCGAGATCGTCCCGGCGTTCAAGGGCATCGGCGACACGGCGGCGCCGGGGACCCGGCCCGCACTGGACGTCCCCACGGTGTTCCCCTTCGCGCCGACCGCCGTCATGATCGGCTTCGCGGCGAGCACGGCGTCCTTCCTCGCGCTGCTGGTGGTCTTCGCCGCAACGGGGTGGTTCACCCTGGTCCCGCCCATGATCATGCTGTTCTTCGGCGGCGGCGCCGGGGGCGTGTTCGGCAACGCGGTCGCCGGGTGGCGCGGCGCGGTCATCGGCGGGGCGCTCAACGGCGTGCTACTCGCGGCCGGGCAGGCGCTCACCTGGGGCATGCTCGGCTCCACCGCGCCGGAGCTGGCGACGCTGGCCGACGCCGACTGGTACGTCATCGCCTGGCTGCTGCTGGGGGTGGGCCGCGTCCTGCCGAGCGTGTGGGCCGCGCCCGCCCTGGCCGCCGCCGTCACCGTCGCCGTCCTGGCCTGGCCGGCCCTCCGGGCGCGCCGGGCGCGCCGGGCGCGCCGGCGCACGGCCGCCGGACCCCGGCGACCGGCCGGGGAGCGCCCCCGGCAGCCCCACAGCCCCGACCCCTCACCTACCCCTGCACCAGAGGAGCCGCCGCCGTGACCCGAACCGCCCCCCTGCACGTCCTCGCCGTCTGCGGCGCGGGCATGGGCACCAGCCTGATCCTGCGGATGACCGTCGAGGAGGCGCTGCGCGAGCTCGGGGTGAGCGCCCGGGTGGAGAGCACCGACATCGCCTCCGCCCGCGGCATGTCCCCCGATATCGTCATCGGCCAGGGCATGCACACCGCCGAGCTCGGGAGCCTGGCCCCGTTGGTCCTGACCGTGCACGACTTCCTCGACCGGGACTCCCTGGTGCGCGCCCTGCGGGCGCGGCTGCCCGAACGCGGCTGGCTCTGACCACGATGCGCGCCCACCGACCGAAAGCGAGCGCCATGCCGGAGTTCGGCCAGGACATGCTCCGCCATCTGGCGGCCGTCGAAGAAGCCAACGAGGCCGCGTTGTGCGGCGTGGCCGACCTGCTGCTGGAGCGCGTGGTCCGGCGCCCGGGCCTGCTGCTGGCGGCGGGAGCCGGGCACTCGCTGATCGGTGTCGGCGAGGCGTTCTACCGCGCCGGCGGGCTGGCTCCGGTGCGGCCGCTGTTCCGTCCGGAGCTGCTCCCGCTGAACGGCGCGCAGGCCAGCACCGCCGCCGAGCGGACGAGCGGGCTGGCCGGCCGCGTCCTCGACGATGCCGCGCCCGGGCCCGACGACGTCGTGGCCGTGTTCTCCACGTCCGGGGTGAACCCCTACCCGGTGGAACTGGCGCGGGCGGCCCGCGGGCGCGGCCTGCCGGTGGTCGCGGTGACCTCGCGCGCCTGCAACGCTGCCGCGCCGCAGCGGGCGGGCGGCACGCTCGGCGCAGAGGCCGACCACGTCCTCGACACCCTGGTCCGGCCCGGCGACGCCGCCTACCCGCCCGGGGCGCCGGTGACCGCCGCGATGTCCACGCTGGCCAACGGGTTCCTGTGGAACCTGCTGCTGGCCCGCCTCCACCAGCGGGCCACCGCCGCCGGGCTGGAGCTGCCGCTGTGGCGCTCGTCCAACACCGCCGACGGCGACACGGCCAACGCGGCGCTGCTGCTCCGCTACGCCGGCCGGATCCCGGAACTGGGCTGAGGGCGGGGCACCGGGCCCCGTGTCGGCGCCGGCCCGGCGGGTCCGCGCGCTCCGATGGCCGGGGCTCTTGCGCGACACGGAACAGAACAGTAAAGTCTCTTACCAATTCAAAGGGTGACGAAACGTGATATTCCGTCATCACCGCGTGCCGGGCCGACCCCCCTGAGCCCACCCCACAAGCACGGCGAAGGGAGCAGGCCGCGGCCCGCCTGACTCGAAGGGCGACCGGCCGGCCCGTCACCCCCGCTGCGAGCCCGATCGCATGCGGACCGGCCCCATCGCCCGGATCGGCACAACGATGCACACGACCCCCTCCCACGCGGCGCGAAAACCGCGCCGCCTCCTCGCGGCCCTGCTCGCCTCGGCCCTGGCGGCCACCGGGCTCGCGGCCTACGGCGTGCACGAGGCACGCGCGGGCGAGACCGCGAACGCCGCCCCGGTGTCCGCGGACACGGCGCCGTCGGAAGCGGCCCTGATCTGGTCCGATGAGTTCAACGGCGCGGCCGGCAGCGGCCCCGACCCGGCGAAATGGCAGATCGAGGTCAACGGCGACGGCGGCGGCAACAACGAACTCCAGTACTACTCCGACAGCCGCGAGAACATCGCCCACGACGGCAACGGCAGTCTGGTGATCACCGCCCGCCAGGGCAACCCCGCCGGCCACCAGTGCCACTACGGCACCTGCCAGTACACCTCCGGCCGCATCAACACCAACGGGAAGTTCACCCAGGAATACGGCCGGTTCGAGGCGCGGATCAAGATCCCCACCGGCCAGGGCATCTGGCCGGCGTTCTGGATGCTCGGCGACAACCTCGGCGAGGTCGGCTGGCCCAACAGCGGCGAGATCGACATCATGGAGAACGTCGGCCACGAGCCGCACCGGGTCCACGGCACCCTGCACGGCCCCGGCTACTCCGGCGCCAACCCGGTCACCGGCTACTACCAGCACCCCAACGGCTGGGGCTTCACCGACACCTTCCACACCTTCGCGGTCGAGTGGCGGCCGGACTCCATCACCTGGTTCGTCGACGACGTCGCCTACCAGACGTTCACCCCCGCCGACCTCCGCGGCAACCAGTGGGTGTTCGACCACCCGTTCTTCCTGATCCTCAACGTCGCCGTCGGCGGCAACTGGCCGGGCCCGCCGAACGACACCACCGTCTTCCCGCAGGAGATGCGGGTCGACTACGTCCGGGTCTACGACCTGGGCTGATCCCCCTCACGCCCCCACCGGGTGCCCGCCCCCTGCCGGGGGGCGGGCGCCCCGTCGCACGGGCCCCCGCCGGAACCCGCGTCACGCGCCCCGGCCGAAGGACGCCCGGTAGTCCGCCGCGACCTCGCGCATGACCCGCAGCATCTCCTTCTCGCTCGGCGCGCTCACGCGGTCGCGCCGGCGCGCCACGACCACCCGCCGCGACGGCGCGGTGCTGCCCACCGACACGATGCGCACATCGGGGTTGCGGTTGGCGACCGCCGTCCGGGGCGCCAGCGCGATGCCGAGGCCCACGCTGACCATCGCCTGCGCCTCCTGGTAGTCGTTGGCGTGGAACGCGATCCGCGGCTTGAACCCCGCCGACCGGCAGCTGCGTTCGAGCACCTCGGCCACCGGGTGGTCCTGTTCGCGCACGATCCACTCCTCGCCGGCGAGCTCGGCCATCGTGACCGTGCGCCGCCGGGCGACGCGGTGGTCTGCCGAGACCACGAGGACGGTCGGGTCCTCCAGCAGGTCGGTCAGCTCGAATTCGCCGCCGGGCAGCCGGTTCCATTCATAGTCCCAGAGCAGGGACAGCCCCACCTCGCCCCTGGCGAGCATGTCCATCAGCAGGTCCAGCCGCGCGCTCTGGACGCTGATCCTGATGCGCGGGTGCTCGGCCTTGAACTGGCGCACCACCAGCGGCAGCAGCGAGCTGCCCACCGTGGGGAAGGTCCCGATCGCCACGCTGCCCCGGCGCAGCCCCGCCACCTCCGCGAGGTCGGCCTCCGCGGCGGCCAGCTGCGCCTGGACCCGGCGGGCGTGGGCCGCCAGCACCTCGCCCGCCTCGGTCGGCACCACCCCGCGCGCCAGCCGTTGCAGGAGCGGCTGGCCGACCTCGGCCTCCAGCCGTCTCAGCTGCTGCGACACCGCCGATGGCGTGTAGTTCAGCTCCCCCGCCGCCGCCGTGACCGACCCGGTCTCGATCACCTTCGCCAGCAGCGCGAGCCGACGCACGTCCAGCACGCCGCACCACCCCCTTTCCGGGCCTCGATTAAGTATCGCTACATGACCATGAAGACATTAGTGATGGTGCTACACATCTCCCCGCCCCCATGATCGTGGTGCACGCCACACGCCGGTGTTGCACCGGCCACGACCTGGGAGGAAACCCATGCCCGAAATCGCGTCCACCTGGATGCGGGGCGGAACGAGCAAGTGCTGGGTCTTCGACCGCGCGGATCTCGCCGCCGTGGGACGCCCGCTCGACGACGTCCTGCCCCGCCTCTTCGGGAGCCCGGACCCGCGCCAGGTCGACGGCGTGGGCGGCGGCACCTCGACCACGAGCAAGGCGGTCATCCTCTCCCCGGCCGATGACGGCGACGCCGACGTCTCCTACACGTTCGCGCAGGTCGGCACCGACCAGGCGGTGGTCGACTGGGGCAGCAACTGCGGCAACTGCTCCTCGGTGGCCGGCCTCTACGCGGTGCGCCGCGGCTGGGTGGAGCCGCGCGACGGCACCACGACGGTGCGGGTGCGCAACACCAACACCGGCCAGCTCATCGTGCTGGAGGTGCCCACCCCCGGCGGGGTCCCCGACGAGCGCGGCACCGCGTGGATCCCCGGCGTCCCCTTCCCCGGCGTCCCGGTCCGGATGTGGTTCGTGGACCCGGCCGGCCGCACGACCGGCAAGCTGTTCCCCACCGGCGCCCACATCGACGAGGTGCCCGACGGCGGCGGCACTCTGCCGGTGACGATCGTCGACGCGGGCGCGCCCCTGGTCGTCGTCGCCGCGCGATCGGTCGGCCTGGCCGGCGACGAGTCGCCGGCCGAGATCGACGCGTGGCCCGGCCTGGCCGACCGCCTCGACGCGCTGCGCCGCCACGCCGCCGTCGCGATCGGCCTGGCCGACTCCCCCGGCTCCGCTGAGCGCGCCGTCCCCAAGCTCGCCCTGGTGGCCGAGCCGCACGATGACCGCTCCGACCTGGCGGTGCGGATGCTGTCGATGGGCCGGGCGCACCCGGCGCTGGCCATCACCGGCAGCGTCGGCCTCACGCTCGCGGCACGGACCCCGGGGACGGTGATCGACCGGCTGGCCGGCACCGCCTCCGGCGCGGAACTGCGGCTGGCCACCCCCGCGGGCACGGTGACGACGCGGACGGGCGAGCACGAGGGGCGGCTGGCCGTCGCCGTGACCCGCACGACGAGGCGGCTCGCGGAGGCCACCCTGGTGCTCCCCGAAGCAGAGTCCCCGCAGGAGACCCTGGTCACATCGGGCGAACCGCGGCACGATGATCACTCAGCCCCGGAGGAGGTGGCGGTCCGATGAGCGATGTCCTGGAGAGGGCGCCCGTCCAGGTGCCCGCGGAGCCGGACCCGCCGAAGCCGCGCACGGCCATGGCCGTCATGGCCTGCTTCTCGGCGCTCGCCGTTGCCGCCGCCCTGGCCGGCGGCGAGCTGTTCACCCGCCACGCCGCCACCGCCGACGGCGACTTCACCGGGGCCACCGTCGAGGTGGTCATCCCCCTCGCCGAGGGCGGCGGCACCGACACCTGGGCGCGCTTCGTGGGCCAGGAGCTCATGCGCACCGTCCCCGGGCAGCCGGGCTTCGCGCCGGTCAACGACGGCGGCGGCGAGGGCATCATCGCCACCAACGACTTCGCCCGCTCGGCCCCGGCCGACGGCACCGAGGTGCTGGTGAGCACCGCCACCACCGTCGTCCCCTGGGTCCTGGGCCGCCCCGAGGTCGGCTACGACTTCAACGGGATGACCCCCATCGTCGTCAACGGCACCGGCGGCGCGATCTACGGCCGCACGGGCGCCGGCATCGACGGGGTCGACGACCTCGTCGGCCTCGACGGGCCGCTGAGGTTCGGCGGGATCAGCCCCACCGGCCTCGACCTGACGACCATGGTCGCCTTCGACCTGCTCGACGTCGACGCCACGGCAGTCTTCGGCTTCGAGGGGCGCGGCCCCGTCAACCTCGCCCTCCAGCGGGGCGAGATCGACCTCGACTACCAGACCACGTCGGCGTGGGCCCCCTCGGTGGAGCCGCTGATCGAGGACGGGACGGCGGTCCCGCTGATGTCGCTGGGGCAGCTCGACGAGAACGGCGAGGTGGTCCGCGACCCCAACTTCCCCGACCTGGAGACCGTGCCCGAGGTCTACGAGCGCCTGCACGGCGCCGAGCCCGAAGGCGAGGCCTACGACGCCTACCGCACCATGCTCGGGCTGACCTACACCTACCAGAAGGCCATGTGGGTGCCGCAGGACACCCCGGCGGCGGCCGTCGAGGCGCTGCGCACATCGGCCCACGAGCTGAGCCAGGACGGCGAGTTCGAAGAGGAGGCCGCCGAGGTCCTGGGCGGCTACCCGCTGGAGGCCCGCCCGGACATCGTCGAGCGCACCCGCGACGCCTACACCGTGAACGACTCCATCCGCGACTACCTCTTGGCGCTGCTGGCGAACGACTACGGCGTCGACCTGAACGAGGGGGTGTGACCATGGGCGAAGCGGCTCTCGCAGCACTCACCTCGCTGGCCGACCCGTCACTGCTGGTGATGCTCCTGGCCGGCGTCGTCGCCGGCCTCGTCATCGGGCTCATCCCGGGTCTCGGCGGCACCGGGGCCGTGGCCGTCCTGATGCCGGTCACCTTCGGCATGGAGGCGCCGCAGGCGCTCGCGCTGCTGATCGGGGCGCTGGCCGTGGTGCACACCTCCGACACCGTCGCCGCCGTCCTGCTCGGCGCGCCGGGGTCGGCGTCGGCGAGCGTCACGATGCTCGACGGCTACGCCATGGCCCGCAAGGGGCAGGCCGCGCGGGCGCTGAGCCTGGCGTTCCTGTCCTCCATGGCGGGCGGCCTGATCGGCGCCGTCGGCCTGACCCTGGCCATCCCCCTGGCGGGGCCACTGGTGACGTCCTTCGGCAGCCCCGAGCTGTTCATGCTGACCGTGCTCGGGGTCGCGCTCGCCGCCGTGCTCTCGCGCGGCAACGTCGCCAAGGGGCTGGTGGCCGGCTCCCTGGGCCTGCTCCTGGGCATGGTGGGCACCTCGCCCACCACCGCGGAGTACCGATTCACCTTCGGCAGCCTCTTCCTCGGTGACGGCTTCTCGCTGGTCGCGGTGGCGCTGGGCGTCTTCGGGCTCGCCGAGATCGCCTCGCGAGTGGGCCAGCGCGGCACGACGCGCGGCGAGGTCCGCCTCGGCGGCGGCTGGCTCGCCGGGGTCCGCGAATGGGCGGGCCACTGGGCGCACGTCCTGCGCGGGTCGCTCATCGGGATCTGGGCCGGGGTCCTCCCCGGCATCGGCGCCACCGCCGGCACCTGGCTGGCCTACGGCCAGGCGGTCGCGACCGCCAAGGACAAGCGCAAGTTCGGCAAGGGCGACCCGCGCGGCATCGTGGGGCCCGAGAGCGCCAACAACTCCGTCGAGGCCGGCGACCTCATCCCCACTCTGCTGTTCGGGATCCCCGGCGGGGTGCCCGCGGCGATGCTGCTCGGGATGCTGCTGACCTACGGCGTCCAGCCCGGCCCGGCCATCGTCACCGACCACCTGGACCTGATGTACCTCATCGTGTGGTCCTTCGCCATCGCCAGTGTGCTGGGCGCGCTGCTCTGCTTCCTGGGCACGCGCTGGCTCGCGCGCCTCACCGAGGTGCCGTTCGCGGTGCTCGGGCCAGGGCTGGTCGTGATCATGCTGCTGGGCGCGTTCCAGGAGAGCGGGCAGATCGGCGACCTGTGGGTCATGGTCGCCCTCGGCGTCGTCGGGTGGCTGCTCAAGGCCACCGGGTTCCCCCGCGCACCGTTCCTCATCGGCTTCGTCCTGGCGATCCCGCTGGAGCGGTACTACTTCCTCACCGACCGGGTCTACGACGGGTTCGGCTGGCTGGCGCGGCCGTGGGTGCTCGTCTTCCTCGCGATCCTGGTGGCACCCTGCGTCCTCGCGCTGGTGCGCGGGGTGCGCGCCCGGCGGGCCGGGGTCCGGGCGACCGATTCCGGACCCGTGGAGCCCCAGGACGAGGCCGTGCTCGCGGACTCCCCGTGGTCGCTGCTCACCGCCGCGGGCGCTCTGGCGCTCTTCGCCGCCGGTTTCGTGGTGGCGGGCGGGTACTCCGAGGAGGCCCGGCTGGTGCCGCAGCTCATCTGCGCGGCGGGCGCCGTCGTTTCGGCCTGGCTGCTGTGGCGGGAATGGACGGGTATCCGCCGCCGGAAGGACTCCGGCGGCGCACCGGGCGCCGGCGGCGGACCGGCCTCGGGGACCGGGGCATCGGCGGAAGCCGAGGCCGGGTCCGGTCTCGCGTCCGGATCCGGAACGGCGCCAGCGCCCGTCCCCGCGGAGGAGAGGGAGGGGGTCCTCGTCGGCGCGGCGACGGCCGAGGCCACGGCCATCGCGGCAGGGCCCGAGGCAACGGCCGCCGCGACGCGCGGAGAGGCCGCGGGGGCGCGCAATGAGGTCGCGGTCGCCGGACGCACCTTCGCGTGGATGGCCGCCTTCCTCGTCCTGGTCGCCCTCGGCGGGTACATCGCCGCGCTGCTGCTGTTCGTCCCGGCGTTCCTGCTCTACGTGGCGCGGGCCCGGGTCCGGACCGTGGTGGCCTACACCCTGGTGGCGGCGGCCCTGGTGGGCATCCTCCCGGCGCTGCTCCCGGTCGACCTGCCGATCGGCCTGCTGCCGCCGATGTGACCGCGGACGCCCGGCCGGCCCTGTCCCCGCCGGTCACGCGGACGCGAACGGGCCGGCGGGATCGCCGGGGGTGAGGAGGCGGCCCCGGGGGTCGGGGCGTCCCGCCGTGATCCCGCGGACCACCGACGCCACCATGGCCGCGACGATGGCGCGCCCCTCCTCCGCCGATGCCCCGGCCGGGTCGCCGAGGACGCCGGACGGCGAGACCGCGCGGACACCGCGGGCGACCAGGTCGGGCATCAGCTCCGCGAGCGGGCGCGTGTCACCGGCCACCGCGGCGGACGCCCGCACCAGGTGTGGGGCCAGGTACAGCATGGCGGAGGTCTCGCTGCGGCCGGCGTGCGCGTCGCCGTCCGGGACGCCGCAGCCCGTCCACGCGGCGTCGTGCCCCTCGGCGCGCATCCGGCCCACAGCGGCATCGAGCGCCGCGACGTTGCCGCCGTGGCCGTTGACGAAGACGACGCGCCCGGCCCACAGCATGAGGGAGCGCACGGTCTCCACGAGCACCGCACCCAGTACCTCATGGCCGATCGAGACGGTGCCGGGGAAGCCCGCGTGCTCGCCGCTCGCCCCGTAGGCGATCACCGGCGCCACCGGCGGCGGGCCGCCCGGCCTGCTCGCCAAGGCCCGGGCGGCGCGTTCGGCGACGGCCCGGGCGATCACGCTGTCGGTCGACAGGGGCAGGTGCGGGCCGTGCTGCTCGGTCGACCCGACGGGCACCAGCACGAGGCCGCCCTCCGGGACCGACGGCCAGGCGGCCCCCGCAAGCCCGCCGGGTTCACTGGGCTCGCCTGACTCTCCGGGCTCCCCGAGGTCTCCGGGCCGTCCGGGGTCTGCGGACTCCCCGGCTTCCGCGGGGCCTCCCTCGGGCATGTCAGCTCTCCGGCGGGCCGGCGTCGTCGCCGCCGAGGGTGAGGCGGAACCCGGGCGGGATGACGAGGTCGCCGGGGGACAGCTCGTGGACGGAGGAGCGGCCCAGGCCCAGGACGGCGGAGTCGAGGCCGCCGCGCAGGATGTCCAGGACGTTCTCCACCCCCGCCTGCCCGTTGGCGGCCAGCCCCCACAGGTAGGCGCGCCCGATCATGACGGCCCGCGCCCCCAGGGCGAGCGCCTTGGCGACGTCCCCGCCGCGCCGCACCCCGCCGTCGAGCAGGACCTCGGCCTGGCCGCCCACCGCCTCCACGATGGAGGGGAGCACACGGATCGTGGCGGGCGTGGTGTCGAGGTTGTTGCCGCCGTGGTTGGAGACCGACAGGGCCGTCACCCCCGCATCGACGGCGCGCTTGGCGTCGTCCACGCGGCTGACCCCCTTGAGCATGAAGGGGCCGTCGCCCCACTCCTTGCGCAGCCACGCGACGTCCTGCCAGGTGGGCGGCGGGGTCTGCATCCACTCGCCGTAGGCGCCGAAGAACGTGGGGGCCGTGCCGCCCGGGGGGTGGAGGTTGGGAACGGTGAGGTCGGGGATGCGGCCGGACCGCGCGAACCGCCACAGCCAGGCGGGGCGCGGCAGGACGCCGGGCGCCAGCCGCACCAATGTGCGCAGGTCGACCCGCTCGGGGATGGCCGGGCTGCCCCAGTCGCGGCCGTTGGAGAACGACCAGTCCAGCGTCGCGATGAGCGCCTTGGCCCCGGCGTTCCGGGCGCGCTCCATGCGCTGGGCCATGGTGTCGCGGTCGCCGCTCCAGTACATCTGGAAGAACACGTCGGGGCCGGCCGCGACGACCTCCTCCACGGGCTTGCTCGCATAGGAGCTCAGGCCCATGATGACCCCCCGTTGGGCCGCGGCGCGCGCGACGGCGACCTCGCCGTCGGGGTGCACCGCCTGGACCCCGGTGGGCGAGATGAGAACGGGCAGCGACGTCTCGACCCCCATCACCGTGGTGGACAGGTCGCGCCGGGCGTGGTGGCCGGCGACGCGGGGGGCGAACCCGAGGTCGGCGAACCCCTTGATGTTGTCGTCGACCGTCCGGCCGCGCTCGGAACCGGCGACCAGCGCCCCGTAGACCATGGCCGGCAGCCGTTTCTCGGCCCGGCGCCGGGCCTCGGCGACGGTCTCGAACCAGGGGTTCCTGCGCATGCGGGGTCTCCTCGGCTGTCGGCCGGCGCCCGGAGAGCGGACAGGGGCGGGCGGGGGCGGGCGGGTGTCAGGGGGCCCGCAGGCCCGCCAGGGGGTCTTCGGCGCACGCGCTCACCGGCGGCCGTTCGGGCGGGCGCCGGCGGGTCAGCGTCACGGGGACGGGGCCGGGCCGGGCGGGGGCGGTGCGGTGGGAATGGTCGGCCGAGGGGGCGGGGATCCCCGCCCGGTCGGCGGGCCGCCCGGCCAGCAGCGCTTCGCCGTGGCCGCGGACGCACTCGGGGTCGGGGCCGTCCAGCGGCAGGCCGGTGAAGAACTTGGCGGCCATGCAGCCGCCCTTGCACGTGTCGTAGAAGGAGCACGATGCGCAGGCGCCGCCGGTCTGGGGCGCGCGCAGGTCGCGGAACAGCTCGGACTCGCGCCAGACCCGCGCGAAGCCGCCCGGGGCGCGCACGTTGCCCGCGAGGAAGTCGTCGTGGATGGCGAACGGGCAGGCGTAGACGTCGCCGACCGGGTCGATGAGGCACACCACCCGGCCGGCGCCGCACAGGTTGAGCCCCGGCAGGGCCTGGCCGTAGGCGGAGAGGTGGAAGAAGGAGTCCCCGGTCAGCACGGTCTCGCCGTGCGCGACCAGCCAGTCGTAGAGCTCGCGCTGCTGGCCGGCGGTGGGGTGCAGGTCGTCCCAGACGTCGGCGCCGCGCCCGGAGGGGCGCAGCCGGGTCAGGCGCAGCTGGGCGCCGTAGGTGTCGGCGAGCGCCTTGAAGGCGTCCATCTGGGGGATGTTGTGGCGGGTGCACACGACCGACAGCTTGGCGTTCGCCATCCCGGCGTCGGCGAGGTTGCGCAGGGCGCGCACGGCGGTGTCGTAGGAGCCGGGTCCGCGCAGCGCGTCGTTGACCTCGGGGGTCGCGCCGTCGAGCGAGACCTGGACGTCGACGTAGTCGTCGGCGGCCAGCCGCCGCGCCACCTGCGGGGTGATCCGGACGCCGTTGGTGGAGAACTTGACGCCCACGCGGTGGGCGGTGGCGTAGTCCACCAGCTCCCAGAAGTCGGGGCGGACGGTGGGCTCGCCGCCGCCGATGTTGACGTAGAAGACCTGCATGGCCTGGAGCTCGTCGATGACGGCCTTGGCCTCGCCGGTGGTCAGCTCCCGCGGGTCGCGCCGGCCCGAGCTGGACAGGCAGTGTGCGCAGGAGAGGTTGCAGGCGTAGGTGAGCTCCCAGGTCAGGCAGATCGGGGCGGCGAGTCCTCGTTCGAACAGGTCGGTCAGGCGCGTCCCGGACGCGGGGCCGGGGCCCTGGGGCGTTGCGGTGGTCATGGCGTCTCCTCCGCGGGGCAGTGCGGCGACCGGTCACGACCGGGAGACGTGGTTCACATCTCCGGACCAATGATGGGATGGTAAATGCATTGAGTGCACGAGGAAACCCCTCGGGGGCGGCCGGTCCGGCACGCCGGGTGTCAGAGTGCGGCGGCCTTCTCCAGCAGGACCGCCCGCTGACGCTCGTTGCCCGTGAGGCCGGCGGCGCGCAGCAGCTCCGCACGGGCCTCGTCGGTGCGGCCGAGCCGGGCGAGGAGTTCGCCGCGGACGCTCGGCAGGAGGTGGCCCCCGCGGAGCCCGTCGGGTCCGATCTCGGTGTCGACGATGCGCAGCGCCGCCTCCGGGCCCACCGCCTGGGCCACCGCAACGGCGCGGTTCAGCGTCACGACGGGGTTCTTCGTGAGCTGTTCGAGCGCTTCGTAGAGCGTGACGATCTCCGCCCAGTCGGTCTCCTCGACGCTCGCCGCCCGTGCGTGGCAGGCCGCGATCGCCGCCTGCAAGGCGTAGGGTCCCCGGCCGCGCCCCAGCGCATCGGACCTGGCCAGCGCCGCGCGCCCCCGCGTGATCTGCCCGCGGTCCCACCGCCCGCGGTCCTGGTCGGCGAGGAGAATGGGGGTGCCGTCGGGAGCGGTCCGGGCCGCGAAGCGCGACGCCTGGAGCTCCATGAGCGCGACCAGGCCGTGCGCCTCCGGCTCCCGCGGGGTCAGCGCCGCCACCATCCGGCCGAGCCGCAGCGCCTCGTCGGCGAGATCGTGGCGGATCCACCGGTCGCCCGATGTCGCGGCGTAGCCCTCGGTGAAAACGAGGTAGACGACCGCGAGCACCCCGGCCAGGCGTCCGCCCCATTCGTGCGGCTCGGGCACCTCGAACGGCACCCGGGCCGCGGTGAGCGTCTTCTTCGCGCGCACGATGCGCTGCTGCATCGTCGGCACCGGCACAAGGAACATCCGCGCGATCTCCTCGGCGGTCAGGCCGCCGACCACGCGCAGCGTCAGCGCCACCTGCGCCTCCCGCGACAGCACGGGGTGGCAGGCGGCGAAGACGAGCTTGAGCACGTCGTCGCCGATCGGCTCCCACTCGTCCTCCGCCGCCTCCTCCAGATCGCGCGCGATGGCGCGGTACCGCTCGTCGAGGCGTTCCCGGCGGCGCCAGCCGTCGATCGCCCGGCGCTTGGCCACGGCCGTGAGCCAGGCGCCCGCGTTGCGCGGGACGCCCGACTCCGGCCACTGCACGAGCGCATCGGCGAGCGCGTCCTGGGCGAGGTCTTCGGCGAGGCCGACATCGCCCACCATGCGCGCGACGGTCGCGACGACCCGCGCGCCCTCGATGCGCCAGACCGCTTCGACGGTACGGCGCGCGTCGTCCGTCACTTCTGCCCGAGCTGCTCGCGCCAGCCCTGCTCCTTCTGGATGTACTCGTTGCCGGCGAAGTCCTGGAAGTCGCTCTCGTCGGTGACGCGGCGCACCTCGATCTTGGCGCTCGCGCAGTGCGGGACGCGCTTGGCCCACTCGATGGCCTCGTCCTTACCCGCGGTCTGGATGATCCAGAAGCCGTTGAACAGCTCGTGCGTCTCCCCGTAGGGGCCATCGGTGACGATGGGCTCCTCACCGGTGAAGTCGACGACGGCCCCCTCCTCGGCGTCACTCAGTCCGTCGCCCGCCAGCAGGACGCCGGCGTTGATCAGCTGCTCGTTGAAGGCGCCCATGTCGTTGATGATCTCCTCGAACGGCACCTTCTTCGACTCGGCGATCGCCTCGTCGGTGTTGCGCATGATGAGCATGTACTTGGGCATGGTCGCTCTCCTCCGTGGAACGGCGCCCGTCCGGCGCCTCTCACCCAGACGTCGAACGGCACCCGCCACGATCGACATCGCATCCGAACTTTTTTCCTGGACGCGACGATAGCCCCGAACCGGGCCCACCCGGCACGCGCCGCCCCAGGTGAGAGGGTCGCGCCACGCACGCGCCGCTCCCGGGTTCCCGCCGTCCGCTCGGCCGGCCGCCCCCCTTACACCCCATGCGATCCCCGAGAATCATTCCGATGGCGAAATGGAAATCTTATACTTCATTCTTCGATTTCCAAAGAATATCCCGGGTGATCCCGGTCGGCGATTCCGACCCCACGCCCGTCACGGACAATGCACCATTCCGCCGAGGGTCCGGGTGCCGCCACCGTCACCCCGGCGAAGATCGCGTACACCCCCCGTATTCCGTTCGAAAGAACGCCGTGCCGGAACCGGCCACGCCTCGCCTCGAGCCGTGAGAAAGCCACCCCGACCGGGTACACTTCATCGAAAATTGCAACCCGTTCGACCGGCACACCGTCCATGCTCCGGACTCCAGGGTGGAAGACCAGCCGGCCGCGGCCTCCACACAGCGAACAGGGACACTGCGGCGATGATCGATTATCACGGGGAACACGGTCATGAGATTCAATATTCTCGGGTCGCTTGAAATTTTCACCTGCGACAATCGGCCCCTTCAGGTGAACGCGTCGAAGACCAGGCAGGTGCTCGCGCTCCTGCTGATCAGGAACCACACGGTCGTCGGTGTCGACACCCTGATCGAAGAGCTATGGGGTGACGATCCGCCGCGCAGCGCCCTGGCCACGCTGCGCACCTACATCCACAACATCCGCCGCCTCCTGGCCGAGGAGGAGCAGCCGGAGGGGCGCGACCTCCTGGCGACCCGGCAGGCCGGATACGTGCTGCACGTCGACGACGACCAGGTCGACGCGAAAGTGTTCGAACAGCTCATCGCACGGGGGCGGATGCGGCTGGAGCGCGCCGAGCTGGAGGCGGGGTCGGCGGACCTGCGGGCGGCGGTGGCCCTGTGGCGCGGGCCCGCGATCGCCAACGTCGGCTTCGGCGGCGTTCTCGGGGCGCACGCCATCCACCTGGAGGAGATGCGGATCCAGGCCATCAACCTGCGCATCACGGCCGAGAAGGCCCTGGGCCGCGATCAGGAGCTCATCCCCGAGCTGCGGTCGCTCGCCGTCACCCACCCCTACAACGAGGTGTTCCACGCCCAGCTGATCGAGTCCCTCTACCGGTCCGGCCGCCGCGCCGAGGCGTTGCAGGCCTACCAGCGGCTCCACTCCAACCTCGACCGCGACCTGGGGATCGCTCCCGCGCCGGAGATCCAGCGGCTGCACGAGAAGCTCACGAGCTGCTGAAACCCCGGCGGCGCGGACAGCGAGCCGAGCGCCTGCGCGTCAGATGGTGATGCGCTCACCGTCGAACGTCGTCAGGCCGAACGTCCCCTTCTCGTGGGTGGTGGGCTTCTGGTCGCGCAGGATCCCGATGGCGACCTGCTCCCCGACCCGGATGCCGTGCTGGTAGGTGCCGGGCCGCGCGTGGACGCCGCTCATGCACCGGCCGGCCGCGATGTTGGCGGCCAGTTTGTTGAGTTCGCCGCCGACGGTGAGCCGGCCGGCGTCGGACCCGGTGTAGGGCACCAGGCCGGTGCCCGCCCTGTCGGGGACGACGGGGTCCGGCAGCGGGCAGTCCTCGTTGAAGAACGCCTTGAGCATGGTCGTGCACGCCCCCGCGACGACCAGGTGGCCGGCCGGGTACTCCGGGCTCATCGGCGACCCCATGCCCAGCGCCTGCGGCAGCAGGTAGGTCCCGTGCTTCGCACGGGTGCGCTCCAGGGCGTCGGACTCCAGCAGCTCGGGGTGGATCAGGCCGTCGTAGCGCCCCGGGTCCCGGCGCATCTGGACCTCGATCCGGCCGCCGATCGCCTCGGGCCGGGCCCGCCGGTGGACGACGTACTGCTGGTACAGGTTGGCCTTCAGCGCCCGCGCGTCGACCTCGGCCAGCAGGGTGAGGATGTGCGGCGCGCCGAAGGTCGCGAACCCCATCTGGCCCCTGGTGGTCCGGTAGGGGTTGCCGGCGTCCAGGAGCTCGGCGTTGGGGATCCCGCTGGTCAGCAGGATCAGCGCGGCGTTGAGGTAGGCCTGGTAGGCCTGGTCGTAGTGCACGTAGTGGGCGAGGTCGCGGGGCGTCTGGATGTAGCGCGTGTGGGCGTAGTCGCGTTCGGTGTCCCGCTCGGCGCCGCGCTGGACGGCCAGCCACTCGCCGAAGTCGGTCACGTAGTCGACCGGCTCGATGGTGTCCTGGCGCTGGCGGATGGTGTGCGTGCCGAAGTGGACGTCGCGCAGCAGGAACTGCGAGATGAAGGGCCCGGCCAGGTCGCCCCGGGAGGTGCCGCGGAACAGGGCGCGGGGCGTGACCCGGCCGCCCTGGGTCGGGCCGGCGTAGCCCGAGAACGCCGACAGCCCGTCCGCGGCGGCCTGCACCAGGGCCGGGGCGTCGTCGAAGTCGACGAAGTGGACGTCGCGCAGCAGCGCCATCCAGTAGACCTCGCCGAGTTCGGCGGCGAACTCCGGGCTGTCCATGCGGGGGGCCGGCGGGCACAGGAGCCCGTGGGTATCGGGGCCCTCGACGTCCAGGCCGAACGCGCTCAGCGGGTTGAGCTGGGGCCGGCCGTCATCGAGACCGCGCGGGACCCGCTCGAAGGCGTCGACGCTCGGTTCGGCCAGCGCCCTGTTCCACAGGGCGTAGGCGTCCAGGTCCACCTCGCCGTACTCGTCGTGCGGCAGCCCCTTCGAGTACGACGCCAGGTAGGGCTCCTCGTGCTCGCCGTTGTTGCGGTGCCGGGGAAAGGGCTCGGCGTAGGCGCGGTGGGCGGCCTCGATGCGGATCCGGTACCCGCGTGCGCGCCGGGCGAAGCCCCTGCCGTCCAGCGAGGGGACCGGCACGCGGCCTTCGGCCCCGTTGGTGGGGGCGGGCTCCGCCGTCCCGGCCTCCGCAACGCCGACCGCCGGGCCGCCTCCGGAGGCATCGGGCAGGCCCGGGGATCGGGGGCTGTTCACGTTGTGCTGCATGGACTTCCTTTCGTGTCGTCTCTTCGTCTCTCCTCCTGTGGGAGGACATGGGGGGACGGAATGCGAGGGGGCGCCTGCGCTCCGTGTCGGGGCAGGCGTGCCGGTCGCCGTCTGCGTTGCGGCCGCGGGTCCGCCGTCCGCCGTCCCACGCGGCACGGCGGTGACAGGCGCGGCGGTGGTCAGTGGCCGGTCGCGCGCAGTGCCCGCGGCCAGATCCCCTGCTTGCCCGGTGCGAGGACGCCGTTGGGGTCGAGCGCGTCCTTGATCCGCTCGCTCAGCCGCAGCAGCGCGTTGTCGTTGAAGCCGTAGGTGGCCGCCACGCGGTCCATGATCGCGGGGTGGGCGCGGTAGGCGCCGTAGCCGTGCTCGGCGGCGCGGCCGATAAGCGCCTCGCACAGCCTGAGGGTGCGCGCGCGGTCGCCGGCGTCTTCGGTGTCGAACATCATGAGGTGGATCTGGTGCATCTCGCGCTCGCCGAAGATGAAGTTGCCCATGTAGTCCTTGCCGAACTCCAGGTAGAGGTCGCGCGCCAGCTCGTAGAGCCTGAGCGCGTCCTCTCCGGTGGCGGGGGCCATGGGTGCGACGTCGATGTGCCCGGCGTTGTCCAGCCACTGGAAGATCCCGGCCGTCTCCAGGTTGGGCCGGCCGGCCATGATCTTGGCGCGGGCGGCGAGCACCGGGCTGTCGTGTTCGCCGGCGAAGTGGAACCCCGCCCCGGGGATGGCGGAGAACGCGTCGCGGATGACGGACCACTGGGCGTCCATGGCCGCCTCGGTCCCGTACAGGGCCCCGTAGAAGTTCCACATCCCGATGCGCTGGTCGGCCATGATGCGCCGCTGCACGCTGCCGGGGACGGGTCCGTCGCCGGAGAAGTAGGCCGACCGCGGCCCCTGGGCCGCGGCGTCGAGCAGCAGGCTGCGCATCGAGGGGACGTGGGAGATCGTGCGGTCGAGCCGCAGCGGCCGCAGGATCTCGGTGAACGGTGCGAGGTCCTCCTCGCGGGGCAGGGTGATCATGTACGCCCGGAACCCGGCGGGTTCGGGCAGCAGCCACAGGCCCATCTTCGTCACGACGCCGAAGTTGGACTGGGTGAACATCCCGTCGTAGGAGGGCCCGTAGCCGTAGGGGTAGACCTGCGCGGTCCGGCTGCCGGGCAGCGCCCCCATCCCCGTCCGCACGACATCGCCGTCGGGCAGCACGACCTCCATCCCGCACTGGGTGGCGAAGTGGTCGCTGTAGGGCGTGTAGCCCATCCCCCGTTCCAGGGTGTTGCCGAGGACGCTGCCCCAGCCCAGGTCCGGCACGTCCACCCGGAACCGGCTGCCGTGCTCGTGCAGGTAGGCGGCGAGGTCGATGAACGTCACGCCCGGCTCCACCACGGCGTAGCCGAGCCGGTCGTCGACGTCGAGGATGCGGTTCATCCGCTTGAGGTCGAGCACGGCCGCGCCGGGCAGGCGCGGCGCCGGCCCGCCGAACCCGAGGTTCTTGCCGCGCGAGATCGGCGCCAGGGGGACCCGGTGGCGGTCGGCCGCCTCGACGACGGCCTGCACCTCTTCGACCGTGGCGGGCAGGACGACCGCCGACGGCGCGAAGTGGCCGGGGTCCAGGATGGGGAACGGGTCGCGGTAGCCCGCGACCTCGTCCTCGCCGGTCAGCACCCACTTGTCACCGACCGCTCGCCGGAACGCCTCGACCGCGGCCGTGAAGTGCGGCTCGGTGATGCCGGGCGGGAGATTGCGCGCCATGGGACGGTGTCCTCTCTGGGCTCGACCGCTGCTGACCTGATGCGAGCCTGACGGAGAACGCCTGCGTGCGAAATGGCCGGTTGGGGTACCCGTTCGGGCGCCTTGCAGGGGTGTCCCGCCGGTGCCGCCGACCGGGCAATTGAACGGCCGGCACCGCCCGGCCTAGGCTCTGCCCGCGTGACCGCCGCCCGGACCGCCCGGCGCGGCGCGGCGGAAGGAGAAGCGATGCTGTGGGCCGTGCACTGCCTGGACGCCCCCGATTCCGCGGAGCCCCGTGAAAGGGCGCGGGCCGCGCACTCCGCCCGGCTGCGCGCGCCCGGTGACGTGACGCCCCTCGTCTACGGGCGGCTGATGGCCGACGACGGCACCACCGCGGTCGGCAGCCTCCTCGTGGTCGCCGCCGAGGACCGCGCCCGGGTCGAGGCCTACGTCGCCGAGGACCCGTTCATGGCCGAAGGGGTGTGGGCACAGGTGCGCATCCACGCGTTCTCGGCGTCGGCGAACGCGCCGGTGCCGCTCGCGCTCGACTGACCGTGCGCCCGCCGCCCGGTCCCGCTCAGGCGGCGCGGCGGTGGCCGGCGGCGACCTCCGCGAGCCACACCGCGCAGGCCGCCGCCGGGAAGGCCGCTCCCAGGACCGACACGCCCGGCCACCCGTAGGCCGCATAGGCGTAGGCCGACAGGGCGCTGCCGACCGACGCGGAGAGGAAGTAGGCCACCATGTAGGCGGTGTTGAGCCGGCTGCGCGCCTCGGGCCGGAGGGCGAAGATGAGGTTCTGGTTGTTGATGTGCGTGCCCTGGACGCCCATGTCCATCAGCACCACGCCGACGACCAGCGCCACCAGCGAGGTCTCCCCCGCCCCGATCGCCACGTAGGACAGGGCGGTGATCAGCACGAAGAACCCGGTGGTCCACTTCGCCCAGCCGCGGTCGGCCAGCCGCCCGGCGAACTTGGCGGCGAGCGCGCCCATGACCCCGAACAGCGCGAACGCGCCGATCTCGGCGTTGTTCCAGCCGTAGGGCCGGTCCGCCAGCAGGAACCCGGCACTGGTCCAGAAGACACTGAACGTCGAGAACGTCAGCGCGCCGTAGGCGATGCGCAGCCGCAGCACCGGCTCGTCGCGCACCAGCCGCACCACCGACATCAGCAGCGCCGGATAGCCCAGCCGCGCCGTGGGCGTGACCGTCGGCAGCGCCGCCCCAGCACCACCCCGATGGCCGCGGTGAGCAGGGCGCCGAGGAGAAACACGGAGCGCCAGCCGAAGAGCTCGGCCACCACCCCGGCGACCGTGCGCGACAGCAGGATGCCCAGCAGCAGGCCGCTCATGACGGTGCTGACCACCTGGCCCTGGCGGCCCTCGGCGGCGAGGACGTGCGCGAAGGGCACGATGACCTGCACGGCCACCGAGGTCAGCCCGACGATCGCCGCGGCGGCCCCGAGGACCGCCAGGGAGGGGGCAGCCGCCATCCCGGCCATGCCCAGTGTCGCCGCGCCGAGCAGCGCCGCGAGCAGGCGGCGCCGCTCGACCAGGTCGCCGAGGGGGACGAGGGTTGCCAGCCCGATCGCGTAGCCGATCTGGGTCACCGTGATCACCAGCCCGACCGCGCCGGATCCGGACTCGAACACGTCGGCCAGCCGGTCCACCAGCGGCTGGGCGTAGTAGAGGTTGGCGATGACCGCGCCGGTCGCGAACGCCATGAGGGCGACGACCGCCCGTCCGGCGGGCGGCGGCGCGGCCGGCGCCCCTGCGCGGGCGGCGGCGGGTGCCGCGTCGCCCTGGCCCGTTGTCGGGCGCTCCGTCATGTCCACTCACTCCGCATCGTCGTCGCGTCCCGTCGGCGGGTGTGCCGCCCCGCGCCGGTGCCGCCGGTCATACCGGGCTCCCCGCCTGCGCGGCGGACAGCACCGGCCACCCGTTCTCCCGGGCGTGGGCGAGCAGGACCGGGTCCTCGCCGACGACCGACGGGTGGCCCACCCGGCCGAGCATGTCGAGGTCGGTGGCGTGGTCGCCGTAGGCGGAGCAGTCAGCGGGGTCGAGGCCGAGATCGGCGATCGTCTGCTGCACCGCATCGGCCTTGGCCTCGCCGATCATCGGACGCCGCACCTCTCCGGTGAGGATGCCGTCATCGCCGGCCAGCGGCTCGGTGCACAGGACGAGGTCGGCGCCGAGGTCGGCGGCGATCGGTTCGAGGCACCCCGGGAACGACCCCGACACCAGCACGACCGTGTCGCCCGAGCGGCGGTGGGCGGCGAGCGCGGCCAGGCTCGCCGGCACGAAGGCGTCGGGGCGCTCGCGGTAGCGCGCGTACCAGGCGCGTCCGGCCTCCATCAGCTCCGCCAGCGGCACCCCGGCATAGAGCCGGTAGTACGCCCGGTTGACCTCGGTCCGCGGGAGCCCGCCATTGTGCGCGAGGTCGCGCAGCCGCCCGGCCGTCCGTTCGTATTCCGCGCCGTCTTCGCCGCGGGCGCCGTTGCGCTCCATCCAGTAGCGCAGGAAATCGAACATGCTCTTCGCGCTGATGACGGTCTCGTCGACGTCGAAGAATGCAGCCCGCCGTCGGGTTTGCATTTTCCCACCTCACCCTCCCGTGGCCGCGGTGGCCGTGCGGTGTCGGCTGCGGGCGGGCCGCGTCCCCGGTGCCGCGCGCCGCCCCGTACAACTGTGGCCGGGCGCCGCGCACACGGCAAGGGTGAGGAGAGGTAGCCGTGCGGCTAGGGCGCGATCGCCGACCGGGATACCTGATCGGCGGGGCCGTCCGGCCTGGCACCGCTGAGTGCTTGCCTGGGGTGCGTCTTCGGCGTGCTTTCCCGGGGTGCTTTCTTGGGGTGTTTCCTCGGGGACTTCCGCATTTCCGTTCCCCGCGTAAGGTCGGCGCAATGCCAAGAATCGCCGTCCGGCGATTCCCGGCTGTTTTCCTCAGGGAGGGGAATGTGAGCCTTACTCTCATCGAAAAAATGAGCGCCTATACCGGCGCTGACGCGATCGTTTACAACGGAACCGTTCACGGATATGACGAGCTGAGGCGCCTGGTCACCGAATGGGACGCGTTCCTGGACGCGCAGGGCGTGCGCCGCGGCGACGTGGCGACGATCGAGGGCGTGTCGTCGCCGCTCGCCTGCGCCGGCCTGATCGCCCTGGCCGCGCGGGGCGCCATCGTCGTCCCCCTGACCCCGCTGCCGGAGGCCAAGCGGGCGGAGTTCCTCGACGTCGCATCGGTCGAGGTCGTCATCCGCATCGGCGACGACGGCGACCGGCAGGCCGAGCGGACCGGACGCACCGCCTCACACGAACTCTACGAACGCCTCCGCGCCTCGGGCCGGCCCGGCCTCGTGCTGTTCAGTTCGGGCACCTCCGGCCGGAGCAAGGCGTCCGTGCTCGACTTCGACGCGATGCTCGCGCGCTACCGCGACACCGGAAAGCCCCAGCGGATCCTGTCGTTCCTCAACCTCGACCACATCGGGGGGATCAACACCCTGCTGCACACGCTCAGCACGGGCGGAACCGTGGTCACGGTCCCGGAGCGCTCCCCCGACACCGTGTTCGCCGCGATCGCCGAGCACCGGGTCCAGGTCCTGCCGACCACGCCCACGTTCCTGAACATGGTGCTGATCTCCCGGGCCCACGAACGGCACCGGACCGACTCCCTGGAGCTGATCACCTACGGCACCGAGCCGATGCCGGAACGGACCCTCCGGCGCCTGGCGGCCGCCCTCCCGCAGGTCCGGCTGAAGCAGACCTACGGGCTGTCCGAGCTGGGCATCCTGCCCACCAGGTCCAAGGGCAACGACTCACTGTGGGTCAAGCTCGGCACCGCGGGCTTCGAGCACAAGATCGTCGACGGCGTCCTGTGGATCCGGTCGGAGATGGCGATGCTGGGCTACCTCAACGCCCCCGCGCCCTTCGACGCGGACGGCTTCTTCAACACCCAGGACCAGGTCGAGGTCGACGGCGAGTACGTCCGCATCCTCGGCCGCACCTCCGAGATCATCAACGTGGGCGGCGAGAAGGTCTACCCCAACGAGGTCGAGAGCATCGTGCTGGAGGTCGACAACGTCGCCGACGCCACGGTGTCCGGCCGGCCCAGCCCGATCACCGGCATGGTGGTGGCGGCGGTCGTCCGGCTGCACACCTACGAGGACCCCTGGGTCGTGACCCGCCGGGTGCGCGAGCACTGCCGGCGCCGGCTGGAGCCGTTCAAGGTGCCGGCCGTCATCGAGGTGTCGGACCGCGACCAGCACTCCGACCGCTTCAAGAAGATCAGGAACCCGGCGTGACCGCGGCCGCGGACGGCCCGGCGAAGGTCGCGGTCGTCACCGGCGGCAGCCGCGGGCTGGGCCGGACCGTCGTCGAGCGGCTGCTCGGCCAGGGGTGGCGGGTGGCCACGTTCAGCCGGTCGAGCAGCGCGTTCACCGAGGACACCGCCGAGAGGTGGGGGGACGCCTTCCTCTGGCAGGCGGCCGACCTCGGCGAGCCGCAGGCCATGCCGGAGGCGGTCAGGGCCGTGGTGCAGCGGTTCGGCCGGATCGACCTGCTGGTCAACAACGCCGGGGCGCTGCACCAGGAGCTGTTCCTGACCACCCCGGCCAAGCGGATCGACTCCCTGGTGACGACCAACCTGACGTCGCCGATCGTCCTGACCCAGGCGTGCGCGCGGGCGATGACGCGCACCGGCGGCGGGGCGGTGGTCAACGTCTCCTCGATCAACGCCATCCGCGGCCACCGCGGGGTCGCCGTCTACTCGGCCGCGAAGGCCGGCGTCGACGCGCTCACCCGCAGCCTGGCGCGGGAGCTGGGCGCATTGAACATCCGGGTCAACTCGGTCGTCCCCGGGTTCTTCGACAGCGAGATGACCACGCAGGTCACCGGATCCGACCGCGAACGGATCCGGCGCCGGACGCCGCTCGGGCGGCTGGGCAGCGCCGAGGAGGTCGCCGACACCGTGCTCTACCTGGCGTCGCCGGGGTCCTCGTTCATCACCGGACAGTCAATCGTCGTAGACGGAGGGATCACATGCTGAACGGAGCCACCGATGTCCGGGCCGCGATCACCACGCGGATCCGCGACATCCTCGCCGAGGCCGTCGACCCGGTTCCGGAGATCACCGGCGGCCTGGCGCTGCACGAGACGGGCATGAACTCGCTCATGCTGGCGCGGCTGCTCATCGAGAGCGAGAGCGCCCTCGGGGTCGACCCGTTCGCCGACGGCGACGTGCTCCTGTCCGACGTCGCGACCGTCGACGAGCTGGTCGCGGTGTACGAGAAGGCCCTCACCACGGCGCAGGCCGGCTGATCGGAGGAGACCGATGACCCAGGACACGACGGTCGTCGTCGGCGACCGCTTCACGGAGTTCCTCTCCACCCGCGGCACGATCTCCGCCTCGGAACTGTCCGAGCGCCTACGGGCAGGGGAGGTGGCGCCCGGGACCGTCATCGTCGCCGGGCAGGGCATACCGGCGGCGCAGCGCGAAGAGCTGGACCTGCTGGCCGGCCCGGCCGGGGCGGACGTGCGCTTCGCCGGCAGCGGGGCGCCGACCGCCGGGCGGTGGCTCACCCACAAGCACGTCGAGAAGAACGAGATGATCACCGCCCCGGAGCGGGCCGGTGAAAACCGGTTCGTCGCGGCGCTGCTGGTCGACGCGCACGCCGACACGCTGGAGGACCACCTCACCGGCCACCACATACCGGGGATCGCGCTCACCGAGGCGGCGCGGCAGACATGGACGGCCGTCACCGAACGGTTCTTCCTCGGCGAGACATCGCCGAAGGTCCGCTTCGTCCTCGGTTCGTTCTCCTCCACCTTTCACCGCTACGTCTTCCCCTTGCCCGCGACCGTCGAGTACACGCTGCTGGACCGCACGCAGAACGCGATGGAGCAGGTGTTCTGCTGCCGGGTCGCGGTACGGCAGAACGACGCGGTGGCGGCGGAGATCGACGCGGAGTACCGGGTGATCGACGAACGGATCAGCGCACGGCAGGAGGCCATGGCCGCGCGCGCCGCCGTCAGCGCCGAACTGGCGCGGCACGCCCGCGAGGGCGCCGACGCCGTGGCGCCGTAGGACCGCCCCGCAGACGTGCCGTCCGCCGGCCGGGCGCGTGGCCGACTGTGGCCCCGCCCGGCCGACGGCGTTCCCGTGCCCGCCGCCTCAACGCATCCTCAACCCTCCGCCAATGCCCGGGTGCTTTTCTGGCCCAGGTCCGACATGACGGATGTGGGATCGCTGATTCGCGCGCCGGACGCCGGCCGTCCGCAGGGCGGCCGCGGGCAGGCGCGTCGGTTGAGGGGGACGGCTTGCAATGAACGCTCCGGGCATGACTTTGACGACCTTACGGAATGTCGTATTGGCGGTGGGCAACGAACTTCAGCGTTTCGGGATCGAGCGGATGCTCCAATCCCTGACCGACCTCGGTGACCTGCGGGTGTGCAGCGGCCCGGTGGAGGCCGCCGCCGCTATCGGCCCGCACACCGACCTCATCGTCGCCCTGCGCGAGATCGACGCCGCGGGGGCCGCGGCCCTGCGGCAGGCGGCCGAGCGCGGGGCCGAGATCCTCGTCCTGGTGGACGACGACGATCTCGGCGACCTCGGCCGGCTGGCCGACATCCCGGGCAGCGGCTTCCTGTCGATCGGCGACCTCGACACCCACGCCCTGCGCGATGCGCTCCTGCGCGTGCGCGTCGGCGAGGTCCCGATGTCCCCGCGGCTGGCCCGCGGCCTGATGGCCAAGGCCCGCGAGACCCCCGCCCGCGCGGTGGGCCCGTCGCCGGCCATCCGGCTGACACCGCGGGAACGGCAGGTCATGGTGCTGCTGGTCGACGGGCTGAGCAATAAGCAGATCGCGCGGCGCCTGGGCATCTCGGTCCACGGGGCCAAGCGCCTCGTGGCCAACATCCTCGCCAAACTGGACTGCGCGACCCGCACCCTGGCGGTCGCCAAGGCCCTCCAGGAGGGCATCTACCAGCAGTACATGAGCGAGGACCGCGCGGGCTGAGCGGCGGCTCCGCCGGTCTGGGGACGGGTCCGGCGGGCTCCCACGGCTCGCGGCTTCAGCACGTGTTCAGCACGGCCGGCCGTCCGGGACCGGCCGGAGCCGTGGCCGGCCGTAGGCACGAAGAAGGCGCCGCCGACCTGCTCTCGCAGGCCGGCGGCGCCCTTTTCACGCCCGGTCAGACACCCACGGGGTGCCAGACGGTCTTGGTCTCCAGGAAGGGCGTCATCCGGGAGGTGCCGGGGTCGGCGCCGAGCCAGGCGTCCTCCCCTCCGTCGGCCCCGGGACCGGGGCGCAGCACCCGGGTGAGGGTGTCCGCCGCGGCCTTCTCGAACTCCACCGCCAGTGTGCCCGCCCCGGTCAGGTCCAGGGCGTTGACGTCGGCGTGCGCGGCCAGGTGCGGTCCCAGCTCGCCCACCCGCCCGGTGAGCAGGTTGACCACTCCGCCGGGCACATCGGAGGTGGCCAGCACCTCGGCGAGGTCGACCGCTGCCAGGGGCGCCCGCTCGGAGGCGACCACCACTGCGGTGTTGCCGGTGGCGATGACCGGGGCGACCACCGAGGTGAGCCCGAGCAGCGGGGCGTCCCGGGGTGCGAACACCGCGACCACACCGGTGGGTTCGGGCGCCGAGTGGTTGTAGAAGGGCCCGGAGACGGGGTTGGCACCGCCCAGGACCTGGGCGAACTTGTCGGTCCAGCCCGCGTAGTACACCCAGCGGTCCACCGCGGCGGACACGATCCGGCCGGCTTCGGAACGGCTCAGGCCCCGGGCGTCGGCGAGCTGGGCGGCGAACTGCTCGCGGCGCCCCTCCATGACCTCGGCGACCCGGTAGAGGATCTGGCCGCGGTTGTAGGCGGTGCGCCCGGCCCAGCCGCCGAAGGCCTTGCGGGCGGCGGCGACGGCGTCGCGCGCGTCCTTGCGGGAGGCCAGTGCGGCGTTGGCCAGGTGGGCGCCGTCCGCTGAGGTCACGGGGTAGCTCCTGCCGGACTCCGAACGCGGGAAGGCCCCGCCGAGGTAGAGCTTGTAGGTCTTGCGGACCGCCAGCCGGGCGGGGACCGGGGTGGCCGCACGGCCGCCCCCGGCCTCCGGGGGCTTCTCGGCGCCCTGGGTGTTCTTCGTGCTCTTCTTGCTGCCGCGCCGCTCAGCCAAGGTAGGCCTCCAAACCGTGGCGGCCGCCCTCGCGGCCGTATCCCGATTCCTTGTAGCCGCCGAAGGGGCTCGTCGGGTCGAACTTGTTGAACGTGTTGGACCAGATCACGCCGGCGCGCAGGCGCTCGGCGGTCCACAGCATCCGCGACCCCTTCTCGGTCCACACCCCCGCGGACAGCCCGTAGGGGGTGTTGTTGGCCTTGGCGACGGCCTCGTCGGGGGTGCGGAAGGTCAGGACCGACAGCACGGGGCCGAAGATCTCCTCGCGGGCCACCCGGTGCGCCTGGGTGACACCGGTGAGCACGGTGGGCGCGAACCAGTAGCCGCGCTCGGGCAGGTCGCAGGCGGGCGACCAGCGCTCGACGTTCTCTTCGTCGGCGGTGGCGGTGAGTTCGCGGACCCGCTCCAGCTGGGCGGCGGAGTTGATGGCGCCGATGTCGGTGTTCTTGTCCAGCGGGTCGCCCAGGCGCAGCTTGGAGATGCGCTCCTTGAGCCGGGGCAGGAACTCCGCCGCGATCGACTCCTGGACGAGCAGGCGGGACCCGGCGCAGCAGACGTGGCCCTGGTTGAAGAAGATGCCCGAGACCACGCCCTCCACGGCCTGGTCAAGGGCGGCGTCGTCGTAGACGATGTTGGCGCCCTTGCCGCCCAGCTCCAGGGTGACGCGCTTGCCGGTCCCGGCCACGGTGCGGGCGATCTGCCGGCCGACCTCGGTGGAGCCGGTGAAGGCGACCTTGTCGGTGCCCGGGTGCTCGACCAGGGCCCGGCCCGTCTCCCCCGCGCCGGTGAGGATGTTGACCACGCCCGGGGGCAGGTCCGCCTCCTGGCAGATCCCTGCGAAGGCCAGCGCGGTCAGCGGGGTGGTCTCGGCGGGCTTGAGCACGACGGTGTTGCCGGTGGCCAGGGCCGGGGCGATCTTCCACGCGAGCATGAGCAGCGGGAAGTTCCACGGGATGACCTGGGCGGCCACGCCGAGCGGTTTGGGGTCGGGGCCCAGCCCGGCGTGGGCGAGCTTGTCCGCCCAGCCCGCGTAGTAGAAGAAGTGCGCGGCGACCAGCGGCAGGTCGACGTCGCGGGTCTCCTTGATGGGTTTGCCGTTGTCCATCGACTCCAGGACGGCCAGTTCACGCGAGCGCTCCTGGATGATCCGGGCGATGCGGAACAGGTACTTGCCGCGTTCGGCGCCGCTCATGCGGCTCCACACGGTGTCGTGGGCGCGGCGTGCGGCGGCGACGGCACGGTCGACGTCGGCCGCCCCGGCCACGGCCACCCGGGCGAGCTCCCCCTCGTCGGCCGGGTTGAGGGTGGTGAGGTACTCACCGCTCTGTGCCGGGGTGAACTCGCCGTCGACGAACAGGTCGTAGGTCTCGCGCAGGCTGACGACGGAGCGGGACTCCGGTGCGGGCGCGTATTCGAAGATCACGGCTCAGTCCTGCGTGTAGTAGTCGGGGCCCGGATAGCTGCCGGTGGACAGCCTGGTGCGCTGCATGAGCAGGTCGTTGAGGAGGCTGGAGGCGCCGATGCGGAACAGGTCCGGCGTCAGCCACCCGGGTCCGGCGGTCTCGTTGACCAGGACCAGGTTGCGGATGGCGTCCTTGGTGGTGCGGATGCCCCCGGCCGGCTTGACCCCGACGCGGCGGCCGGTGGCGGCGTGGTGGTCGCGCACGGCCTCCAGCATGATCAGGGTGACCGGCAGCGTCGCGGCCGGGGACACCTTGCCGGTGGAGGTCTTGATGAAGTCCGCGCCCGCGCGGATCGCCAGGTGAGAGGCGCGGCGCACGTTGTCGTAGGTGACCAGCTCGCCGGTCTCCAGGATGACCTTCAGGTGCGCTCCGCCGCAGGCCTCCTTGACCGCGGCGATCTCGTCGAAGACCTTGCCGTAGTCCCCGGACAGGAAGGCGCCGCGGTCGATGACCATGTCGATCTCGGTGGCGCCGTCGGCGACCGCGTGCCGGGTGTCGGCCAGCTTGGCCTCCATGGGCGCGCGCCCCGACGGGAAGGCGGTGGCGACCGAGGCCACGCCGATCCCGGTACCGCGCAGCGCCGCGACGGCGATGGCGACCATATCGGGGTAGACGCACACGGCGCCCACGCGGGGCACGGTCCGGTCGGCCGGGTCGGGCAGGGCGGCCTTGGCGCACAGGGACCGGACCTTGCCGGGTGTGTCGGCGCCCTCGAGCGTCGTCAGGTCCACCATGGAGATGGCCAGGTCGATGGCGTGCGCTTTGGCGGTGGTCTTGATGGACCGGGTGGACAGGTCCTGGGCTCGGGCCCGGGCGCCGACCTCGTCGACCCCCGGAAGGCCGTGCAGGAACGCCCGCAGGGAGGAGTTCGGCGCCGCCGGTGGCGCCGTTGCCGTATCAGGCACGGGAACCTCTCTTCTCGATGACCATGTTGAGGATGAGGGCGACGACGAGGATGACGCCGGTCACGACCATCTGGAAGAACGATCCCAGCCCCATCAGGTTGCACAGGTTGCGCAGGACCGAGAGCAGCAGGACGGCCACGAACGTGCCGAACACCCCGCCCCGGCCGCCGAAGAGGTTGGTGCCGCCCAGGACCACCGCCGCGATCGCGTCCAGTTCCAGGCCGTTGAACGCGGTGGGCTGGCCGATCGTCAGGCGCGCGGTGAGCAGCACCCCGGCCAGCGCCGACAGTGCCCCGGAGATCGCGAAGACCGCGGTCACCACCCCGCGCACGGGCAGCCCCGACAGGCGGGCGGCCTCGCGGTTGCTGCCCACGGCGTAGACGTACTCGCCGAAGGTGGTGTACCGCAGCACCAGGGCGGCGGCCACCGTGACCGCGATGAAGATCAGGCCCACCACGGGCACGTAGCCCAGGAAACCGCCGCCCAGCAGCTGGAACACCTGCGGGACGTCGCCGCCGGCGGGCTTGCCGTCGGTGAGCAGGTAGGTGAGGCCGCGGATCGCGGTGAGCCCGGCCAGCGTCGTCATGAACGCGGGCAGCGCCAGGTAGGCGGACAGCCCGCCCATGACGGCGCCGAAGAGCGCGCCGACCGCGAGGCTGATCGCGATCGCCCCCAGGAAGTTCAGGTCGTTGTCGATGAGCAGGGCGACCGCCATCCCGCCGAAGGCGGCGGTGCTGCCGACCGACAGGTCGATGCCCGAGGTGAGGATGACCAGGGTCATCCCGACCGCCACGATGCCCGTGAGCGACGACTGCTGGAGCAGGTTCGCCAGGTTGCGCGTGGTGAGGAACTCGGGGGCGAGCAGGGTCGCCGCCACGCACAGCGCGAAGAACACGATGAGCAGGTTGAACTTGACGAACATGTCGGAGCCGCGGCGCCCCCGCGCCGCGGGGGCGGCGGACGCCCGGGGTTCCTGTGTGAGGGTGCTCATGGCATCGCTCCTGTGACGACGGTGTGCGCGATGGTGGTCTCGGAGGTGGTGCGGGGGTCGAAGAAGCCGACGTTGCGGCCCTCGTACAGCACCCAGACGCCGTCCGCGTTCGCGGTCAGCTCGCTGAGCTCGCTGCTGGCGAGGAGGACGGCGACCCCCGTTCCGGCCAGGGCGCGGACCTGGCGGTAGAGGTCGGCCTTGGCGCCGACGTCCAGTCCGCGGGTCGGCTCGTCGAGGAGCAGGACCCGCACGCCGCCCCGGGCGATCCACTTGGCCAGGACGACCTTCTGCTGGTTGCCGCCGGAGAGCTTGCCGACGGGCTGGTGCGGCGAGGAGAAGCGCACGCCCAGGTCGGCGAGGACCGGATCGGCGCGACGCGCCCCGCGGCGGTGCGGGAGGAGCCAGGGGGGACCTCCCAGGGCGGTGACCGCGGCGTTGCGCACCACCGACAGCCCGAGCATGAGGCCCTGTTCCTTGCGGCTCTCGGGCACCAGGGCCAGGCCGGCGCGCACCGCCGACGCGGGGCTCATGACGCGCAGCGGCCGACCGTCGAGGCGAACCTCCACGGTGGCCTTGACGTCGCCGAAGAGCGCCCTGAGCAGGGTGGTGCGGCCCGCGCCGCCCAGCCCCGCGAGCCCGACGACCTCGCCCGGCCGCACCTCGATCCCGGAGACGTCGAGGAGCCCGGGAACGCGGACGCGGTCGACGCACAGCAGGGGGTCGCCCATGGCCGGCGGCCGCCGGCCGGACCCGGCCGGTTCGCGCGCCTCGCCGATCATCGCCGACACCAGGGTGTCCGGCCCGGTCGAGGCCACGTCGAACACCCCGGCGGTACGCCCGTCGCGCAGGACGGTGGCCCGGTCCCCGATCTCCATGATCTCGTCCATGCGGTGGGAGATGTAGATGATCGAGCGACCCTCGGCGGCGAGGGAGCGGACCACGTCGAAGACCTTGCGCAGGTCGTTCTCGCCCAGGGTCGCCGACGGCTCGTCCATGACGATGACGCGGGCGTCGGAGGTCAGGGCGCGGGCGATGGCGGTGAGCTGCTGCGCGGCGATGGGCAGGTCGCGGACCGTGGCGGTGACCGGGAAGTCGGCGCCCACACGGTCCAGAGCCGCCCGCGCCCGGCGCTCGCGCTCCGCGGGGCGGACGAAGGGGCCGAACGCCGGCGCGCGGCCCAGCAGCAGGTTCTGCGCCACCGTCAGGTCGGGGACCAGGTCCAGCTCCTGGTAGATGACGGCGATCCCCGCTGCCAGCCCGGCCTGCGGGCTGGGCAGCGCCACCGGCACGCCGTCGATCAGGATCTCGCCCTCATCAGGCTGCTGGGACCCGGCGAGGATCTTCACAAGGGTGCTCTTGCCCGCCCCGTTCTCACCGAGCAGGCAGTGCACCTCCCCGGCCCGCACGGACAGTTCGGCCCCGTCGTTGGCAACGGTGCCGGGGAACCGTTTGACGATGCCGCGCATCGTCAGGCGGTCGGGTCCGGTATCGATGGACATCACACCTCCCGGGTTTCCCGGTCGAGCAGCCGGCGGGCGGTCTGGTCGTCGGTGACGAGGGTGTTGCACAGCCGTCCGGTGACGACCGCTGCGCACACCGCGTGCTTGGCGGCTCCGGAGGCGACCGCGATGGAGACCGGGGCCGACCGCAGGGCGTCGAAGGACACGCCCAGGGTCCGGGCGTCCAGCCCGGGGTCGACCACGGCCCCGCTCCGGTCGAGGAAGCGGCCCACCACGTCGCCCACCGCCCCAAGGGAGGCGAGGCGCTCGACGTCGGCCGGATCGATGTGCCCGGACTCGACCAGGACCGAGTCCGTGCCCATGCCGCCGGGGCTGAAGAGCATGACGTCCGCGCCCCGGGCGTGGTCGAGGATGTCGGCGACCGCGCGGTCGCGCTCCAGGACGCGGCGCGTGTCCTCGTGCTCGACGATGGCGGGGACCGGCAGGAGCGTGACAGTGCCAGATCCCTGGTGGGCGATGCGGCTCGCCATGTCCTGGGCGGAGGTGGGCCGGTGGGACCGGCTCAGGCCGCCGTTGATCTGGATCACGTCCACGCCGCGTGCCCACCCGGCGGGGATGTCGCGCGCGACGAGGTCCAGCGTGCGCCCCCAGGAGACGCCGAGCAGGACCGGAGCGGGGCGCAGCGCGGCCAGGTAGTCCGCGGCGGCCTTGGCCACGCGGGACCGCAGCTCCTCCTCGTCCTGGGTCCGTCCTGCGGACACCACAACGGCGTCGCGCAGCCCGAATCGGTCGCGCAGGGCCTGCTCCACCGCGTGGACGCGCGACCGGGGGTGGACGACCTCGATGCGCACGATCCCGGCCTCGCGGGCCTCGACGAGCATCCGCCCGACCTTCCAGCGGGTGAAGTGGAGTCGCGTGCCGATCTGCTCCTGGGTCTGGTCCTGCTCGTAGTAGAGCGAGGCGACCTGGTAGAGCAGGTTCCCGTCGGTCGGTTCGCTCATGGCCGCCTCCGAGCGGGGTCGCTGAGCCGGTGGGCGATGGCGCGCGTCTGATCGGTGGCGGCGACGTAGTCCCCGTATCCGCGCTCCAGGGCTTCGGCGTGCGCGGTGTCGGGTTCGACCACCCGGTACCGGGGTGCGAAGGCCCGCGCGGCCTCGCGCAGGTCCCCCGCCGCCCCGGTGCCCACCGCCGCGATGACGGAGCACGCCCGCAGGGTGAGGTTGTCCCCGGAGACCAGGTGCAGCGGGCGGCCCAGGACATCCGCGGTGGTCCGGAGCCACAGCGGGTTGTGGCGGATCCCCCCGGAGACGAAGACCTCGTCCACGGGCACCCCGCCCTCGACGAAGGACTCCAGGACCCGGCGGGTCCCGTAGGCCACCCCTTCCACTGCCGCCCGGTAGACCTGCGCGGGCGTGGTGCCCAGCGTCAGCCCCAGGACGGCGCCGCGCAGCCGCGGGTCGCGCAACGGCGTGCGATTGCCCATGAAGTAGTCGAGGACGAGGAGTCCGTGGTCGGCGGGCGGCAGTGCCGCCGCCTCGTCGAAGAGGGCCGGGAGGTCGGCGCGGCGCAGGCCGAGCAGGTGCTCTCCGGTCCAGGTCAGGACGGATCCGGAGGCGACCTGGCCGCCCTCGATGAGCCAGGCGCCGCGGTCCAGGGCGTCCGGGTAGGGGCCCCAGATGGTCGGTGGGAAGACGGGTTCGTCCACCTCGGTGATGAAGGCGGTGGAGGTGCCGGACACCACGGACACGCGTCCGTTGCGGGCACCGCCGACCGCTAGGAGCGACAGGTGGGCGTCGATGCCGCCGGAGCACACGAGGGCGGGGCCCTGCACCCCGAGTTCCCCGCGTGCGGCCGCGGTCATCTCCCCGATCGGGTCGCCGACGGGGACGACCGTGTCGGGCAGCTTCCCCCGCAGGTCCGGGACCCCGAACCGGGCGTAGAGGTCGGCGGGGAACCCCGCGCCACGGGGGTCGTGGTTCCACTTGCAGACGGCGTTCATCTGCGAGCCCGCCCACCGGCCGGTCAGCCGCCACACGAGGTAGTCGACCGCCTCGACGATCCGCGCGGCGCGGCGGTAGGTCTCCGGTTCGTTGGCGGCCAGCCACATGGCCTTGGGGACGAGCCACTCGACCGCGTCGGAGCCGCCGGAGTAGCGCAGCACCGGGTGGTCGACCTCCGCTGTGCGCGCCGACTCCTCGCTGGCCCGGGTGTCCATCCACAGCAGGGCAGGGCGCAGCGGCGCGCCCTCGTCGTCGAGCACGGCGACCGTTGAGGCGGTGGTGGCGACGGCGACGCCCGCCACCTGCGGGCGGCCCGCCTCCTCCAGCGCCTGGCCGACCGCGCTCACCACCGACCGCCACCAGTCGCGCGGGTCCTGCTCGGCCCAGCCCGGCCGGGGGTAGTGCGTGGGGTAGCCGCTCTCGCCGTGCCCGAGGGCGGTGCCGTCGTCCGCGTAGACGGCGACCCGCGCGCTCTCCGTCCCCAGGTCGATCGCCAGCAGTGCCGTCATGTCAGTCCCCGTTCGGCAGGAAGAGCACCTTGGAGCTGAAGACCGACCGGTCTCCCAGCCGGTGCATGGTGCCGGGAAGCTCGTCCAGGCCGAGTTCGTGGGTGATCATGAACTTCCACTCCAGGCGGCCCTCCGCCATGGCGCGGGCGGCGTGGCGCCACTCGTCGCCGGGGAAGGGGGCGGAGAAGGAGTTCCACGCCCCGTGCAGGGTGACCTCGCGCCGCAGGAAGGAGCTGAAGGTCGCCTTGGGCAGCACCACGGGGTCGTGCGGGATGCCGATGAACACCGCGTGCCCGAGGCGGGCCGCCAGAGAAACGGCCTGCTCGACGGTCGCAGGGGCCCCGGCCGACTCGACGACGACGTCGTAGCCGTCCCCCGCGTGTTCGCGCGCCTCCTCGGGGGAGGTCGCGGTGTGGGTGGCCCCGGCCTGGCGGGCCATGGCCGCCTTCTCCTCGCTGACGTCGATGGACAGGATCTCCGACGCCCCGGAGAGCGCCGCCCACTGGATGGCGAAGAGCCCGATGGGCCCGGCCCCGACGACGGCGACCCGGTGGCCCGCGCGCAGCTTGGTGCGCCACACGGCGTGCAGGGCGATGGCGGCCGGGTCGAGCATCGCGGCGGCGCGGGGGTCCAGGTCCCGGGGTACGACCAGGAGGTTCCCGGCGGGGACCGTGGCGTACTGGGCGTAGGCTCCGGCGCGGCGGCTGCCGAAGTAGTCGTAGTCCTCGCAGAGGCTGAAGTTGCCCTGGGCGCAGGGGCCGCAGGCCCGGCAGGGCAGCAGCGGCGGCACCGTGACCAGGTCGCCCTCGGCGACCGCGCCCGATGCCGCGAGATCCTCTCCCAAGGCGACGACGTGCCCGGCGAACTCGTGGCCGCAGATGAGGGGCAGGTGGTAGGCGCCACCGGGGCGGAGCATGCGGGGGATGTCGGAGCCGCAGACGCCGCAGGCGGCGACGCGGACCAGCGCCTCGTTCGGGCCCGGGCGGGGGACGGGGACCTGCTCGACCCTGATGTCCCCGGGGCCGTGGAGAACGGCGGCCTGCATGGTCTCTGACATGGCGGTGGTTCTTCCTCTCGGTGGCGGCCCCGGGAGGCCCGGGGCCGCGATCGCAGTCGGTGCCGCTCGTTGCCGGCGGCCGTCTTACGCGTCGCCGTCGAGCGCGAAGGTGGTGTCGCCGACGTAGTCGGCCGCGTTATCGGGGTCCACGAGGGTGGTCCCGGCGTCGACCGGCTCGCCGGGGACCTCGCCGTCCAGCACCCCCAGGGAGGTGCCGACCGCGACGCGGCCCAGCTCGATGGGGTCGTTGAGGGCAGTGGCCAGGTACGGTCCGCCGTCGGCGATCTCCTGCACCGCCTCCATCAGGCCGTCGACGCCGGTGACGAGGACGTCGTCACGGCCGTTCTCGCGCAGGACCTGGAGGGCGCCCAGGGCCATGTCGTCGTTGTGCGCGTAGACGGCGCGGACGTCGGGGTTGGTCTGGATGAGGTCCTGCATGGCGGTGACCGCGTTGGAGCGGATGTAGTCGCTGTAGGGGCCCTCGACGATCTCGACGGCGTCGTTGGCGGCCACAGCCTCGTGGAACCCGGCGCTGCGATCGCGCGCCACGGCGCCGCCCGCGTCGCCCTTGATCTCGATGACGGTGCCGCCCTCGTCGCCGAGCTCCTCGGCCAGCCGCTCGCCGACCAGGGCGCCCATGGCCTCGTTGTCGCGGCCGACGTGGGCGTCGGCGCCCTCGGGCACCGGCCGGTCGACGGTGACGACCGGGATCCCGGCGGACTCGGCGGAGGCGATGGCGGCCTCGACGCCCTCGGGGTCGACGGGGTTGATGAGCAGGATGTCGACCTGGCGGGTGATCAGGTCCTGGACGTCATCGTTCTGCTTGGTGACGTCACCGCCGGCGTCGGCGAAGTACAGCTCGGCGCCCTCGTCCGCGGCCGCCCGCTCGGCGCCCTCACGGAGCTGGACGTAGAAGGGGGACTGCTGCGTGGCCTGGCTGAACCCGATGACGACGGGCCCATCGGAATCGCCGCCACCGCCGGAAGCCCCACCCGGGGTCATGGACAGCGAACAAGCGGAGAGGGTGACCGTGGCGGTCGCCACCGCCATGATGCCCAGGATGCGTGAACGACGCATGTTGGCCTCCAGATGTGATGCGTGTTACGCACCGTAGATCTGGATTTCACAAAGGCGCAACAGATGGGGGGATTTTTGCTCATAAGAGCAATACCGCCGTGACCTGCGACAAGACGGGAGCATTCCGTGATCGCCCCTCTCCTGCGTCGCCGCAGCCCGGACGAACCCCCTCAGAACCCGCCGTGGAAGGCCGGTCGCAGCCGTGGCCGGCCGGATGACACGACGAAGCGCATCCCGGGCGCCGGGCCGTCAGGAGGACCGGGGCCGGCTCTCGTGGCGGTGGTCGGTAGGCGAGATTCCGTGGGCGGCGCGGAACGCGCGGCTGAAGGCGGTGTGGTGGGCGTAGCCCCAGCGGCGCGCGATCGCGCCGATGGGCAGGCCGGCAAGGGCGGGATCGGCGAGGTCGCGGTGGGCACGTTCGAGCCGCCGGGCGCGGATCCAGGCGGCGGCGGTGGTGCCGGTGGGCTGGAACAGCTGGTGCAGGTGGCGCACTGAGATGTGCAGGTGCGCGGCGGCATCGTGGGGCCCCAGATCGGGGTCGTGGAGGTTGTCCAGGAGGAACCGCTGGGCACGCAGGAGGAGGCTGCGCCGGCGGGCCTCGGGGAGCAGCGCGGTATCCGCTTCCAGGGCGTGGGCGAGCACGGCCGAGACGAGGTCGGCCAGGACGCCGCCGAGACGCGCGGCGTCGGCCGGGGTGAGTGAGCCGGCGGTGGCGGCGAGGTGGGTGACGAAGCCGTCCAGCACGGCGCCCACACCCTCCCGGTAGGAGATCTCCGCCGCCATGGCCCTGGCGACGAGTGTCTGCGGCAGCGAGATCGCGCTGTGCGGCACTTTGATCCCGATGCTCTTGTACAAGCCACCGTCGTGGGCGTATCGCGTCGCGAATGGACGGGAACTTCCATTGAACTGCAATTGGCCGGGAAGGTGAATGGTCTGCCGGTCTCCCCAGTCAGTGGTGCACGTGCCCCGCCTGACCAGCCCTATGTGGTAGACGTCGGAATCCAAGGCGCGCGCCTGCGCCGATGTCCAGTTCAGCTCCATGGTGGGCACCTCTGTCGGCCATACCACCACCGGTCCGAGCGCCAGGTGACTCTGATGGAATTCGAAGTCCGCGGAATGGTCGCTGCGTATGCTCATCGCCGCATACGTGTCGGCCGTCCAATTCCGCCACCGGTCGAACCGCTCCTCCCGCGGGAAATCCTCGCAGTCGAACGTTGAAACGACCACTTTCCTCTGCTCCTCCGGCATGCTCGCGTTTCCGCACGAGCGGCGGCGCCCCGACCGCCCTGACCGCTCGCCACCCGTTCGCGGGATCCACGGCTGACCACTGGCCGCACTGCGCCTGCCGGGGCGGGGGTGTCCCCTGGGGCAGGAGCCGGATTGCGATTGTCCGCGTTGCCGGAGGTCGTAGCAAGTGCCTACGGGCATTCCGGTCCCGTTCGAGCCCGCCGGGCGCCCCGGGGCGACGGGGGTACGGACGCGGCAAGGACGAATGTGCACGTCATGTTAAGACCTGTGCGCTCCCGGATAACGACATCGGCTGCGCGCTTTGCCATGCTCATTGCGGGTGAAGAACCCGCCCTCCCCGTCATGCCGCGCCGCACCTCGGCATGCCCGCTCTGGGGCCGTCCGGAAGCGGACGGGCGGATTCCCTTGATCCCGTCCAGGGGAGCCCGGAGTCCTTCCGCCCCAGGCCGGAGACCGATCCGCCGACGCGCGCCCCGGACCCGGGACGTGCGGATACCCGGCTTCGGCACACGCACCGAAGAAGAAGAGAGATCGATGAGACCGACCCGCGTCCAGCAGAACCTCACGGGCACGATCGCCGGCCTGCTTGCCGTCGGCGCCCTGGCCGGCTGTGGCGGTGCCCCATCCGCCGAGGTGCCCGACGAGGCACCGGCACCGACCACTGCGGAGGAGGCACCGGCCGAGGCCGCCGCGGACACCGGGGACTTCCGCACCGGCCCGATCCCCTCGTCGGCGCCCAGGTTCGACGAGAGCGAACTCCCGCCGGAGCCGGCCGCCGGCGCGTCGCCGACCGAGCAGATCGAATACGAGCTGCTGGCCGAGACGACCACCTTCGCGCAGGCCGCCGACCCCGCCGCGACAGCGGAGTGCCCCGAGACCGACGCCGCCGCACAGGAGACCATCACCTGCACGGTGACCTACCAGGGCCTTGAGGTCCCCTGGAGCGTCGACATCAGCGGGAGCGAGTTCGTCTTCTCCTTCGAACCCCGGGCCGAGCAGCAGCCGATCTCCCGCGACATCGCGGAGGACGCGCTGCGGTGGTACGCCGACACCGAGGCGGTGCTGTGCGACATGGAGGAGTACCTGCTAGTCGCCCCGGACGGCGACACCGATGTGACCTGCCAGGCGCAGGGGTCCGGCGGTGTCGAGACCTTCGCGATGGAGACGGGAACGTACGGCACCTTCTCCTTCACATCGTCGTGACGGCCCACGACCCCCTCTCGGGCCGAGGGGTACGTCGGAATTGCAGCACGTATTCGACACGGCCACCCGTGGAAGGCCGGTCGCAGCCGCAGCCAGCCCCATGACACGACGAAGCGCCGTCGGCCTATCTTACAGGTCGGCGGCGCTTTTTTCGTGTTCAAGGTGGGTAGGCCGGGCGGGGCTCGAACCCGCGACCCAGGGATTATGAGTCCCCTGCTCTGACCAGCTGAGCTACCGGCCCGCTGCGTGACACCCGGGGGGTGCGCTAGCGGTTTCCCGGCCTAGGTGTGGCGCCGGGATGGGACATCCTAACAGGGCGGGGCCTTCTGACATGGGCCGGAAAACCGGGGGCGGTGGGCACGTCGGGACCGCAATGGCGCTGAACGGGCGTTCCGTCGCAGCGTGGACGGGTGCCGCTCGTGGGGGCCGGGAAGGGCCCGACTAGGGTGGGTGTTCGCGGCATCGCCGCCTGTTTCTGTGGGCGCGTCGTCCCTGGGTGGTCGGGACCGCCACGGGCGGGGGCGGTGGATCCGCAGGCCGGGGAGGGCATCGCCGGTCGCACACACGTCATCAGGAGAAGAAGGTCATGGCCCAAGCACCCGTCAACGTCACCGTAACCGGCGCGGCCGGTCAGATCGGCTACGCGCTGCTGTTCCGGATCGCCTCCGGCCAGCTGCTGGGTGCCGACACGCCCGTCAAGCTGCGGCTGCTCGAAATCCCGCCGGCAGTGAAGGCCGCCGAGGGCACCGCCATGGAGCTCGACGACTGCGCGTTCCCGCTGTTGCAGGGCATCGACATCTTCGATGACGCCCGTCAGGCGTTCGACGGCACCAACGTCGCGCTGCTGGTCGGCGCCCGCCCGCGCAGCAAGGGGATGGAGCGCGGCGACCTGCTGGAGGCCAACGGCGGCATCTTCAAGCCCCAGGGCGAGGCGATCAACGCCGGCGCCGCCGACGACATCCGCGTGCTCGTGGTGGGCAACCCCGCCAACACCAACGCGCTCATCGCGCAGGCGCACGCCCCCGATGTCCCGGCGGAGCGCTTCACCGCCATGACCCGCCTGGACCACAACCGCGCGCTCACGCAGCTCGCGCAGAAGCTCGGCGTGTCGATCACCGACATCAAGAAGCTGACGATCTGGGGCAACCACTCGGCCACCCAGTACCCCGACATCTTCCACGCCGAGGTCAACGGGACCTCCGGCGCCGCGGCCGTGAACGACGACGCGTGGCTGCGCGACGACTTCATCCCGACCGTGGCCAAGCGCGGCGCGGCGATCATCGAGGCGCGGGGCGCGTCGTCGGCCGCGTCGGCCGCCAACGCCGCGATCGACCACGTCTACGACTGGGTCAACGGCACCCCCGAGGGCGACTGGACCTCGGCGGCCATCCCCTCCGACGGCTCCTACGGGGTGCCCGAGGGCCTGATCTCGTCCTTCCCGGTGGTCTCGCGCAACGGCTCCTGGGAGATCGTGCAGGGGCTGGAGATCGACGCGTTCTCCCGCAAGCGCATCGACGCCTCCGTGCAGGAGCTGTCGGAGGAGCGCGACACGGTCCGCAAGCTCGGCCTGATCTAGGCGGCGGTCCGCAGCGGTCCCGCCGCCCGCCCGGGCACGGCGGGAGCCCTTCGCAACGGGCATCGGGGACGCACTCCGCACGGGGGTGCGTCCCCTTCCGTGTTCGGGTCACTGCCGCGGACCGGGCACTATGGGTTGTGTGAGTCTCATCGATCAGCTTCCGGCCCGACCCGAACCCGATTCCCTCTTCGAGGCGTTCGCTTCGTGGGCCGAGGAGCGGGGCCTCACCCTCTATCCGCACCAGGAGGAGGCCCTGATCGAGGTGGTGTCGGGGTCCAACGTCATCCTGAGCACCCCCACCGGTTCGGGCAAGAGCCTCGTGGCGGCGGGCGCGCTGTTCGCGGCGCTGGCCCGGGACGAGTGCGCGTTCTACACCGCCCCGATCAAGGCGCTGGTGTCGGAGAAGTTCTTCGACCTGTGCGCGATGTTCGGCACCGACAACGTCGGCATGATGACCGGCGACGCCAGTGTCAACGCCGACGCCCCCATCGTCTGCTGCACGGCCGAGGTGCTGGCCAACATCGCCTTGCGCGACGGCGCCGACGCCGATATCGGCACGGTGGTCATGGACGAGTTCCATTTCTACGGCGAGGCCGACCGCGGCTGGGCGTGGCAGGTGCCGCTGCTGGAGCTGCCGCGGGTGCAGTTCCTGCTGATGTCGGCCACGCTGGGCGATGTCACCCGGTTCGAGGACGACCTCACCCGGCGCACCGGGCGCCAGACCGCGGTGGTCAGCTCCGCCGAGCGACCGGTGCCGCTGTTCTACTCCTACCGGAAGACCCCGCTGCACGAGACGCTGGAGGAGCTGCTCACCACGCACGAGTCGCCCGTGTACATCGTCCACTTCACCCAGGCGCAGGCGGTGGAGCGGGCGCAGTCGCTCACCAGCATCAACATGTGCACGCGCGCGGAGAAGGACGCGATCGCCGCCGAGATCGGGAATTTCCGGTTCACGACCAAGTTCGGCCGCAACCTCTCGCGCTATGTGCGGCACGGGATCGGTGTGCACCACGCGGGCATGCTGCCCAAGTACCGGCGCCTGGTGGAGCGGCTGGCGCAGGCGGGCCTGCTGAAGGTCATCTGCGGCACCGACACCCTGGGGGTGGGCGTGAACGTGCCGATCCGCACGGTGCTGTTCACGGCGCTGAGCAAGTACGACGGCGTGCGCGTGCGGCGATTGAAGGCGCGGGAGTTCCACCAGATCGCGGGGCGGGCCGGCCGCGCCGGGTTCGACACGGTGGGCAACGTGGTGGTGCAGGCGCCCGAGCACGTCGTGGAGAACGAGAAGGCGTTGGCCAAGGCGGGCGACGACCCCAAGAAGCGCCGCAAGGTGGTGCGCAAGAAGGCCCCCGAGGGTTTCGTGGGCTGGGACCAGGCGACCTTCGAGAAGCTGATCGCCGCCGAACCCGAGCCGCTGACGTCGCGGTTCCGGGTGAGCAACGCGATGCTGCTCAGCGTGATCGCCCGCCCCGGAGACTGTTTCGCGGCGATGCGCCACCTGCTCACCGACAACCACGACGACCGGCCCACCCAGCGGCGGCACATCCGCGAGGCGATCGCGATCTACCGTTCCCTGATCGACGGCGGGATCGTGGAGCGGCTGCCCGAGCCCGACGCCAACGGCCGCACCGCGCGCCTGACGGTCGACCTCCAGCCCGACTTCGCGCTGAACCAGCCGCTGTCGACGTTCGCGCTGGCCGCCCTCGAACTGCTCGACCGGAACTCGCCCACCTACCCGCTGGACGTGCTGACCGTGGTGGAGTCGACGCTCGACGACCCCCGGCAGATCCTCGGTGCGCAGCTGAACAAGGCGCGGGGCGAGGCCGTGGCCGAGATGAAGGCCGACGGCATCGAGTACGAGGAGCGGATGGAGCGGCTGGAGGAGATCGACTACCCCAAGCCGATGGTGGACCTGCTCGACCACGCATACGAGGTCTACCGGCGCGGCCACCCGTGGGTGGGCGACCATCCGCTGCGCCCGAAGTCGGTGGCCCGGGACCTGTTCGAGCGGGCGATGACGTTCACCGACTATGTGGGCTTCTACGAGCTGGCACGGTCGGAGGGCCTGGTGCTGCGCTACCTGGCGGGCGCCTACAAGGCGCTGAGCCAGACCGTGCCCGAGGACGCCAAGACCGAGGAACTGCGCGACCTGGCCGAATGGCTGGGCGAGCTTGTGCGCCAGGTGGACTCCAGCCTGCTCGACGAGTGGGAGGAGCTGACCAACCCGACGCAGGACACCGCGAGCGCCGAGCAGATCGAGGACCGCCCCAAGCCGGTCACCGCCAACCAGCGTGCGTTCCGGGTGCTGGTGCGCAACGAGATGTTCCGCCGCGTGGAGCTGGCCGCGCTGGGCCGCTACGCGGACCTGGGCGCGCTCGACGCCGAGGACGGCTGGGACGCCGAGGCGTGGTCGGAGGCGATGGCGGAGTACTTCGCCGAGCACGACGAGCTGGGGATCGGCCCCGACGCGCGCGGACCCAAGATGCTGCACATCGAGGAGCGGCAGGGCGTATGGGAGGTCCGCCAGGCCTTCGACGACCCCGACGACGACCACGACTGGGGCATCAGCGCCGAGATCGACCTGGCCGCCTCCGACGAGGCGGGCCACGCGGTGGTGCACGTGGTTGCGGTCGATCGGCTGTAAGGGGTGGCCGGTCGCGGCTGCGGTGAGGAACATGTGACCCACGGTAGGAGCCGGGGCGGCCGGGCGGCAGGGCGGATTCCGCGGCTGTGGAAAAGCCGGCTCCCGAGCCGGCCGGCCCCCGCAGCGCCCCGCTTCTGCGGCGGTGAGGGCTTCAGCCGGAGACGAGGTGGTCGATGAGGCAGAACTCGTTGCCCTCCGGGTCGGCCATGATGACCAGGCGGTGGTGGTCCTCCTCGACGGGTCCCTCGCGCCGGGTCGCTCCCAGCTCCAGGAGGCGGGGGAGCTCGGCGTGCAGGTCAGGGACCACCATGTCGAGGTGCATCCGGTTCTTGCCGCTCTTCGGCTCGGGCACCTCTTGGAGGAGCAGGTCCGGCCAGCGCCCCTGCGGGTCCTTCAGCTCCAGGTAGGGCCGGCCCGGCACCTCGACGGGCTCGAAGCCGAGCGCCGCCGACCAGAACTCCCCCGCCCGTTGCAGGTCGCCGGTGTCGAGCACGTAGACCAGGCGCACGGTGCCACTCCTCACGGGATCGCGGGACGTGCCGACGCCCCTGCACGCGGGGTCCCGCCAGGATCACACGCCGGCACCGGCCGGATCAAGGCACGCCCGCCGACGCCGATCCGGCGTATGGGTCCGAAACCGGGCGCAACGCCGCACATGTGGCACGATGGTGGACGCGGGGCCGGATAGCCGGGTCAGTACATGCGCGATCGCACTGGGCTAGTCGGGTGCGTGACATACCAATCGCGCGTGTCGCCCCGCCTGGGCCCGCACGCCCGCGAGCGACGGTCCGCGTGGCGGGCCGCAGCGCTAGGGTGGCGGGCATGGACCGGCCCTACACCATTCTGAGCTGTGCGATGTCGCTCGACGGCTGTATCGACGACACCGGGCCCGACCGCCTGCGGCTGTCGAACGACGCCGACTTCGACGAGGTCCACGCGCTGCGCGCCGACTGCGACGCCATCCTCATCGGGGCGGGCACCCTGCGCAGCGACGATCCGCGGCTGCTCGTGCACCCCGAGGAGCGCCGCCGCCGGCGCATCGCCCAGGGACGCACCGGCGACCTGCTCAAGGTGGTGCTCAGCGCGAGCGGCGACCTCGACCCCGATGCCCGGTTCTTCACCACCGGCGACGCCGGGAAGGTCGTCTACACCGGCGGCGCCGCGCTGGAGAAGGCCCGCGCCCGCCTGGCGGCCCGGGCCGACGCCGAGGTGGCCGACGCGGGCGACCCGCCCCGCCCCGAGCGCATCCTGGCCGACCTCGCGCTGCGCGGGGTCCGGCGCCTCCTGGTCGAGGGCGGCACGCACGTGCACACGCTCTTCCTGACCGCGGGACTGGCCGACGAGCTGCGCCTGGCCATCGCCCCGTTCTTCGTCGGCGAGCCCGGCGCCCCCCGGTTCACCGGCCCCGGCGCGTTCGCCAACGGCCCCGGCGCCCCGCTCCGCCTGGTGGAGACGCGCGCCATCGGCGACATCGCCGTGCTCCGCTACCTGCGCGCGGAGGCCGCATGACCTCCGGGAGGGGGCCCGGCGCGATCCCGGGCACGGGCACACACGCCAACCCGGCCGACCGCGACTGGCTGCGCGCGGCCATCGACCTGTCGCGCGCGTGCACGCCGTCGCCGAGCGCGTTCTGCGTCGGGGCGATCGTGGTCGGCGCCGACGGCACCGTGCTCGCCGACGGCTACTCGCGCCGCGACGACCCGCACGACCACGCCGAGGAGGCGGCGCTGCGCGCCGTGGACGGCGCCGACCCCCGGCTGCGCACCGCCACGGTCTACAGCTCGCTGGAACCCTGCGGCACGCGCGCCTCGCGCCCGCTCACCTGCACCGACCTGATCCTGGCCACGCCGATCCCGCGGGTGGTGTTCGCCTGGCGCGAACCCGCGATCTTCGTGGACTGCGACGGCGCCGAACGGCTGCGGGCGGCCGGCCGCACCGTGGTCGAGGTGCCCGACCTGGCCGGCCTGGTGCGCGACGTCAACGCCCACCTGCTCGGCTGATCCGCGCCGCGGCGGGGTGTGCCCGCCGCACGCTTGATCCCGCAACCTCCCCGATTGGCCGCACGGGCGGGAACCGGGCATGATGCACCGGACGCATCCGGGCCCCTCCCCCGCCCCGATCGCGCCCAGCGCCCCCGCCCCGCCCCCTCCGGCGGCGAGCGAGTGCACCCCCCCATCCAGTGATCCCCGAGGTGACCGTGACGGTGTTCGAGTCCACCACGAGCCGCGCCGCGCTGGCACTGGCGGCAGCGGTTCTGCTGCCCCTGACGGCGTGTACGCCCGACGACGGCGAGAGGAGGGCCGACGTCCTCACGTTCTGGACACCGCACGTCACGCCGGACCGGATCGCCCAGCAGGAGGAGACCGCGGCGCGGTTCACCGAGGAGACCGGCATCGAGGTCGATGTGGTGCCGATGGAGGCCGGCGATCAGGGCCGGGCGCTGGAGGTCGGCGCAGAGGCCGGCGAGGTGCCCGATGTGGTGCTGGCGACCGCGGAGCAGGCGGCGGCCTGGACGCGGCAGGACCTTCTGGACCCCGCCGCCGCGGGCGCCGTGCTCGACGAGCTCGGCCCCGGCACCTTCAGCGAGCGCGCCCTGGAGATGGTGACGGTGGGCGACGGCCCGGTCGCCGTGCCCAGCGACGGGTGGGGCCAGGTGCTCGTGTACCGGACCGACATGTTCGAGGCCGCAGGTGTGCGGCCGCCTGGGGCGACCGCGACGCCCGCCGAGATCGCCGACGCCGCCGAGCGCATCGACACCGACGGCGTCGCGGGGATCGCTCTCGGCACCCGGCCGGGAGACCCGTTCACCACCCAGACCCTGGAGGCGCTGATGGTGGCCCGGGACTGCCCGCTGGTCGGCCCCAGCGGCTCCGTCGCCCTGGAGTCCCAGAGGTGCGTGGCCGCGCTCGGCGACTACCAGCGGATGGCGGCGGCGTCGGACGGCGGTGACCAGGACGTGCGCACCGCACGGGACGCGTACCTGGCCGGGGAGAGCGCGATGCTGCTCTGGGGGCCCGACGTCGTCGACGAGCTCGCCGGGCTGGTCCCCGGCTCCCCCACGACCTGCGACGAGTGTGCCGACGACCCCGAATTCCTGGCCGAGAACACCGGGTTCACCACGGTCATCGGCGGTTCCGGGGACCCGGGCGCCGCTGCGGCGGGCTCCGGGGAGACCGCTGCCTCCGAAGGCCTGGAGGACCCCGATGGCTCCAACGACACCGGTGCCGCGCAGGGGCCCCGCTACGGGCAGACCCTCAACCTCGGTGTGCCGCGCGGGGCCGACGCCTCCGGCGCGCAGGCGTTCATCGAGTTCCTGCTCGGCGACGGCTACCTGGAGTCTCTGGCGGTCTCCCCCGAGGGCAGGGTCCCGATGCGCTCGGGGACCCAGCAGGAGCCCGACGCGTTCACCGAGGGCTGGTCGGCGCTGCGCACCGGTGAGGCCCCGGGATCGCACGTCCCGCTGTCGGACCTCTACGACGAGGCGGCGGTGCAGGGCTTCGCCGACGGCGCGCAGTCCATCGGCCGCTGGGGATTCGGCACCGAGCATGCGGTGTTCGCGGGCACGCTGGCCGTGCGCAACACGCTCTCCCACGAGGTCGCCCCGCTGTTCGACGGCACCGACCCGGCCGAGGTCGCCGCCGCCATGGCCGAGGCGGCGCGCGAGGTTCAGGCCGACGTCGGCTGAGGGGCCCGGTCCCGCGGTCGAGCGGGGCCGCCGCACCGCTCGACCGCCCCGGCCGCCGCCGCGACGGGGACCGGGCACCCCGTCCCGCCGGCCGACCGGGTGAACGACCTCGGGACCTGCGCGCCCGCGGTCAGAACGGGTAGCGCTCGATCTCGCTCTGCATGGTCACCCACTGGGTCTCGGTGAACGCCTCGATGTTGGCGCGGGTGCCGCCGAAGCGGGCGCCGGTCCCCGATACACCGACCCCGCCGAACGGGGCGACGGCCTCGTCGTCCACGGTCTGGTCGTTGATGTGCACGATCCCGGAGGGGATGCGGTCGGCCAGCTCCAGGCCGCGCATCGGGTTGCCGGTGAGGATGCCCAGGGACAGCCCGTAGTCGGAGGCCGAGGCGATCGCGGCCGCCTCGCCGAGGGTGGAGAAGCGGATGACCGGCGCGACGGGGCCGAAGACCTCGTCGCCGAACGCGGGTGTGGCGGGGGTGACCTTGTCGAGGACGGTGGGCCGGTAGAACGGCCCGTCGAACGTGCCGCCCGCGCGGACCTCGGCGCCCGTCTCGACGCTCCCGGTGACGAGCGCGTGGATCCGGTCCCGTTGGGCGGTGTCGATGACCGGGCCGAGGGCGACCTCGTCGCGCTCGGGGTCGCCGACCGGCAGCGCCTCGGCCTTGGCCGCGAGCCGGTCGATGTAGGCGTCGGCGATGGACTCGTGGACGATGTGGCGCCCGGTCGTCATGCAGATCTGGCCCTGGTGCAGGAAGGACCCCCAGGCGCCGACGGAGGCGGCGCGGTCGGGGTCGGCGTCGTCCAGCACGATGAGCGGGGAGTTCCCGCCCAGCTCCAGGTGGACGCGCTTGAGGTGGCGGCCTGCGGCCTCGGCGACCCTGCGCCCGGCCGCGGTGGAGCCCGTGAAGGAGACGATCCGCACGTGGGGGTCGGCCACCAGCCGCTCCCCGGCATCGGCGCCGCCGGGCAGGACGTGCAGCACGCCGTCGGGCAGCCCCGCCGCCCGGAAGACCTCGGCGATGACGGCGCCGCCGCTGACCGCGGTGCGCGGGTCGGGCTTGAGGACGACGGCGTTGCCCAGCGCCAGAGCGGGGGCGGTCGAGCGCAGGCCCAGGATGAGCGGGAAGTTGAACGGGGCGATGACGCCGACCACGCCGGCCGGCACCCGGCGGGCGAGGCTAAGCCGGGGCTTGCCGCTGCGCAGGACCTCTCCGGCCGGCTGGGAGGCGAGGGCGGCCGACTCGTAGGCCTCGGTGGCGGCCAGGTGCGCTTCGAAGCCGGCCTTGCCGCGGGCGGACCCGGCCTCGCGCACCAGCCACCCGGCGATCTCCTCGCTGTGCTCCTCCAGCAGCGCCGCGGCGCGGCGCAGGACCGCGGCCCGCTCCTCGAAAGAGGCCGCCGCCCACCCGCGCTGGGCGGTGGCGGCCGCCGCTGCCGCAGCACCGACGTCCTCGGCGTCGGCGGACCCGATGCGCCCGATCTCCGCACCGGACGCGGGCGCCGTCACCGGGGCGTCCCCGCCCCGCGCCGGCGCCCAGGCGCCGGTGAAGACCGCGCCGTTCCATTCATCGTTCAACAGGGCCATGGGGTGCTCCATAGATCGTTCGGGGTCGTTCGAGGTCGCCCGGCGCGGCCGGACGCGGTGGGTGGGGTTCTCTCTCCGGGGGATCTCAAGGGTGGAAGGCGGGGTCGGTGGCGACGGCGATGTCCAGGAGCATCGGGTCGCTCCGGTCGTGCAGGGCGGGGAGGATCGCGTCGAGGGCGGCGGTCAGCTCGGCGTGGGTCGCCACCCGTTGCGCCGGGCAGCCCAGTCCCCGGGCGACGGCGGACACCGACACCTCCTCGAAGGGTGGCCATGACGGCTTGCCGCCCGCGCTTTCGGCGAGGCGGTCCATCACCGCGTAGCGCCCGTTGGACAGGACGGCGACGAGCACGCCGACGCGGTAGTGGGCGGCGCTCCACAGCGCCTGGATCTGGTAGAGGGAGGCGCCGTCGCCGACCACGGCGATGACGGGCCGGCCGGGGCGGGCCATGCGCACGCCGATGGCGGCGGGCAGCGCGAACCCTAGCCCGCCCATGGCGGCGGAGAGGAAGCCCAGGGGGCGCCGCGCGGGCAGGAGGCGGTGCAGGTCGGGGCGGCTGGAGGGGGTCTCCTCGACGATCACGGTGTCCTGGCTCGTCCTCTGGGCGAGCGCGGCGAAGACGTGCGCGGGCAGCAGCGGACCGGCTTCATCGGGCGGAGCGGGCTCTTCCGTGGGGGCGGCTCCCTGGACCGATGGCCGGGTCGCCCGGGCGGACACGCGTTCGGCGACCGAACGCAGGGCCGCCGGGATGGGGGCGAGCACCGCCAGTTCGACCGGGCTGCGGTGGGCCTCGGCGGGGTCGTCGGTGAGCAGTGCGAGCCGGGTGCCCGGCTCCGCCAGCGGGCCCGCGGAGAACATGTACTGGCGGAAGACGGGGGCTCCGACGGCGATGACGGCGTCATGGCCGGCCAGCGCCGCGCGCAGCCCCGGCCGGTCGGCGGGCAGGATCCCGGCGAACAGCGGATGGTCCTGGGGGAAGCCCGCGCGGGCGCCGAAGCTCTCCTGGTGGACCGGGGCGCCGATGCGTTCGGCGAGCGCGACGAGGGCGGCCCAGCCGTCGTCCGTGTCGTTCCCGGCACCGGCGACCAGCGCGGGAGAGGCGGCCGCGTCGATGATCGCCGCGATCTCCGCCGGGCCCGCGGGGTCCGCCGCCGTGCCGTACGCGACGCGCGACGCCGCGGCGCGCTCGGCCCCTTCGGCGGCGGGCCGGGCCCAGTCGTCGACCGGGACGATGACCAGCGCCGGGCCGCGGCCGTGGACGGCCGCGTGGTGGGCGCGGGCGACGGCGCCGGGCACGTCCCGGGCGGTGGCGGGCTCGTCGACGGCCACGGGGTAGTCGCCGGCCAGGCCGCGCAGGCGCCCGGCGAGGAAGGGCTCGGTGGCGAGGTGGCGGCGGTCCTGCTGGCCGACGAGCACGACCAGGGGCGCCCGGTTCACCCGGGCGGTGGCCAGGGCGCCCACCGCGTTGCCCAGGCCCGCGGTGGTGTGCAGCTGGACGAGGGCGGGGCGGTCGCGGGCGATGGCCCAGCCGGTGGCCATGCCCACGACCGAGCCCTCGTGCAGGGCGAGGACCAACCGGATGTCGCCGGGCAGGTCGGTGAGGAAGGGGATCTCGGTCGAGCCCGGGTTGGTGAAGAGGGTGGTGAGGCCGAGTTCGCGCAGGACGCCGAGCGTCGCGTCCCGGACGGTGCGCCCCGCCCCCGCGCCCGCCGTCATGCGCGCGCCTCACGGTCCCCGGCGGCGGCGCCCGGCGCCGGGCCGCGCTTGGCGTCCTGGATGCCCGCGTAGATGCGGGCGCGCAGCTCCGTGAACCGGGGGTCGGCGCGGGTCGTGAGCTGGTCGCGGTCGGCGGGGAGGCCGACGGCGACGTCGTCCTGCACGACGGTCGGCGCCGACGACAGCACCAGCACGCGCTGCCCGAGGTAGACCGCCTCGTCGATGTCGTGGGTGACGAACAGGACGGTCATGGCGAACCGCCGCCACAGGGCGCGGATGAGGTCTTCGAGGTCGGCGCGGGTCTGGGCGTCGACCGCGGCGAACGGCTCGTCCATGAGCAGCACGCGCGGCTCGTAGGCGATGGCGCGGGCGATCGCGACGCGCTGCTGCATGCCGCCGGACAGCTCCCAGGGGTGGCGGTCGTCGGCGCCGGCCAGGCCGACGGCCTCCAGCGCCTCGGCGACCAGGGTGCGGCGGCGCTCGCGGGGCAGCCGCTTCTCCTTGAGGGGCAGCTCGACGTTGCCGCGGACGGTCAGCCAGGGGAACAGGCTGCGGCCGTACTCCTGGAAGACGACGGCCATGTCCGGCGGTGGTCCGGTGACGGCCCGGCCGGCCAGCCGGACGGTGCCGGAGGTGGGTTCCAGCAGCCCGGCGACGCATTTGAGCAGGGTGGTCTTGCCGCAGCCCGAGGGCCCCACGAGGCAGGCGAGTTCGCCCTCGGCGAGGTGGAACGTGAGGTCGCGGACGGCCTCGACGTCGCGCTCCCTGCCGCGGTAGGTCTTCTGCAATCCGGTGACGTCGAGCATGAGGGCCTTCCCGTGGGCGGCGGTGGGCGGGCGTGCGGGGCGCGGCTCAGCCGTCGCGGACGGCGGCGCGCAGCCCGTGGTACCAGGCGAGGACGCGGCGTTCGACCAGGCCGAACAGGGCCGACAACAGGACGCCGAGCAGGCCGAGGAAGATGATCCCGGTCCACATCTCGGGGATGGCGAAGCTCCGCTGGAACTCCTGGACGGTGTAGCCGAGCCCGCTGTTGCTCGCGAACATCTCGCTGATGACCATCAGGATGATCGCGATGGACAGGCCCTGGCGCAGCCCCGCCATGATCTGCGGGCTCGCCGAGCGCAGTACCAGGGTGGTCAGCCGCCGCCGGCCGCGGACGCCGTAGCAGCGGCAGGTGTCGGCGAGCACCGGGTCGACGGCGCGGACCCCCTCGACGGTGTTGAGCAGGATCGGCCAGATGCACCCCGAGACGATGACGGCGAGCCTCATGGGCGTGTTGACCCCGATGAGCAGCATCAGCAGGGGGACCAGGACGGGCGGCGGGATGGCGCGGAAGAACTCCAGGACGGGTTCGGCCAGCGCGCGCACGTGCGGCGAGAGGCCGAGAGGGAGGCCGAGGCCGACACCGAGGACCGCGGCGAGCGCGAACCCGGTGAGCAGCCGCCCGATGCTGGGCAGGGCGTCGCCGGTGAAGCGCTCGCCGAACCAGACGTCGCCGAAGGCGGTGGCGATGGCGGCGGGCGTGGGCAGGTAGAAGCTGCCGGAGGCGGCACTGCCCCACCACCAGGCGAGGACGAGCAGCGCGGGCAGCAGCAGCGCCTGGAGGGTGCGCACGGCCGCCCGGCGGGCCAGCGACGCGGCCCTGGTGCGGGGCGTCCGCGCCGCAACGGGCGCCGGGGTCGCGCTCATAGCGGGGTCTCCCCTCGGACGGAGGTGTGCCAGCGCAGCAGGCGGCGCTCCAGGGCGCGGACGGCGGCGTTGACGGCGACGCCGAGGGCGCCGGTGGCCACGATCAGCGCGTAGACCAGGTCGACGGCCCCGCTGGAGCGGGCGACGTCGATCTCCCGGCCCAGCCCGGGGGTGCCGATGGTGAGCTGTCCGGTGATGGTGAGGATGAGGGCGACGGCGGCGCCGAGGCGCACGCCGGTGAGCAGGTAGGGCAGGGCCGAGGGCCAGGTGATGTGGCGGGTGCGGGCCCAGCGGCCCAGCCCGTAGGAGCGGGCGGTCTGCTCGGCCACGGGGTCGACGTCGGCCACCCCGTAGAGGACCTGGATGTAGATCTGCCAGAACGCCGCGTAGACGACGAGGAGCAGGGTGGAGCGGATATCGGTGCCGTAGAGCAGGATGGCCAGGGGGATGAGGGCGACCGAGGGGATCGGCCGCAGGAATTCCACGGTCGAGGCGGTGAACGCGCGCAGCACCGGCACCGACCCCACCGCGAAGCCGAGCACGGTCGCGGCGGCGAGGGCGATCGCCAGGCCCAGGCCCCAGGCGGCCACGGTGTCGGCCACGGCCCGCCAGAACACGGGCTGGGCGAGCCGCTGCCCCAGGGTCGCCAGCACCTCGGAGGCGGGCGGCAGGAAGCGGCCCGAGACCCAGCCGGCGCGGGGCGCGGCCTCCCAGACCGCCAGGAGGGCGGCGATCCCGGCGGCCCCCAGCAGCGGGGAGGGCCGCCCGTTGCCGCCGCGGGTCGCCGCCGGGCCGCGGGCGGCCGCGGCGGGACCGCGCGCGGGCGCGCGCGTGGCGGTCATCGCGTCTCGCGCAGGAGGGCGTCGATGTCGGGCTCGTTGTCGACCGCGCCGTCCTCGACCATGAGGTCGGCGATGGCCTGCACCGATTCGCGGTCGACCTCGGCCGGGTAGGTGGGCAGCCGGATCTCCTCGATGACCGCGGCGTCGATCTCGGTGTAGGTGCCGAGGATGCGCCGGACCTCCTCGGGGCGGGAGTCGGCGTAGGCCATGGACTCCTGCACGGCGGCGGTGAACGCGTCGGCGAGCTCGGGGTCCTCGGCGGCGACCTGCTCGGTGGTGAAGTACGCGGCGACGGTCAGCGATTCGTGGGCGTCGACGAAGTTCGACGCGATCTCGGTGCCGCCGTTCGCCAGGGCGTCGGTCAGGAAGGGCTCGACGACCCAGGCGGCGTCGACGTCGCCGTTGTCGAGGGCCGCGTTCATGTCGGGGAGCGGCATTTCGACGAACTCGACGCCGGAGGGGTCGCCGCCGTCGAGGCGGACGGAGTTGCGCACGGTGGTGCCGCCGATGTTGCGGAGGTTGTTGACGGCGACGGTCGCGCCGGCGAGGTCGGCGGGGGCCTCGATGGCGCTGCCCTCGGGGACGACGACGGCGCTGAAGTCGCCGCCCTGCTCCCCGGTGGTGGTCACGCCGTTGGCCACGGCGACGACCGGGAGGTTCTGGTCGCGCGCGACGATGAGCGAGGTGATGTTGCCGAAGGCGAAGTCGTAGGTGCCGTTGACGACGTTGGGGACCGCCTGGGCGCCGCCGGTGGTGCTCTCGATGGTGACGTCGAGGCCCTGGTCCTCGAAGAACCCCTGGTCGACGCCGAGGTAGAGGGGGGCGACGTCGACAATGGGGATGGCGCCGACGGTGATGGGGATGAGGCCGTCGGCGGTCTCATCGGCCGCACCGCCCCCGCAGGCCGACGTGGTGGCCAGTACCGCTGCACCGGCCACGGCGAGGATTGTTCGACGCATCGCAGGTCTCCTGGTCTTCGGGGGAGGGGGACCGGAGGGCACGCCCGTGCGGGCGGCCTCCGGGAGCGGCGGCGCGCGGTCGGGCGCGCTCGCAACGGGACCCGTGTGAAGAGTTCGCCGGAGGAGTAGATTCGGGGATGCCGGAGTGTGCGTCTTGCGAACGGCTGTTCTGAACGCGAACGTAGATCAAGGCCGTCGGCGACGTCAACCCGCCCAAGCCCACCATTGTCCGATCCGAAACGCGCCCGGAAAGAAGGGGCCAATGACCGCGAACGATCCCATGGCGAGGCCGGAGCCGGGGTCGCCGGCGGAGCCGATGGCCGAGCGGGGCGAGTACTTCGTGCAGTCCCTCGAACGGGGGCTCGCGGTCGTCCGCGCGTTCTCCGCCGACACGCCGTCCATGACGCTCAGCGACGTCGCACGGGCGACCGGGCTGACCCGCGCGGCGGCCCGGCGCTTCCTGCTCACCCTGGCCGACCTGGGCTACGTGCGCACCGACGGCCGGTGGTTCGCGCTGACCCCGCGGGTCCTGGAGCTGGGCTACGCCTACCTGTCCGCGGCCGGGCTGCCCGAGGTCGCCCAGCCGCACCTGCAACGGCTCACCGCCGAGGTCCGCGAGTCCTCGTCGGTTTCGGTTCTCGACGGCGACGACGTCGTCTACGTCGCCCGGGCCGCCGCGACACGGATCATGACGGTGGCGATCAGCGTCGGGACCCGGTTCCCGGCGTCCGCGACGTCGATGGGCCGGGTGCTGCTGGCCGCCAAGAGCCCGGCCGAGCTGGACGCCTACCTCAGCGGGGTGCGCCTGGAGCCGCTCACCCCGCATACCCTCACCTCCCGGGAGGAGCTGCGCGCCGAGATCGAGCGGGTCCGCGAGCAGGGCTGGGCGATCGTCGACCAGGAGCTGGAGGAGGGCCTGCGGTCGGTCGCCGTCCCGGTGCGCGACGGTGAGGGCCGGGTGGTCGCGGCGGCCAACGTCTCCGTGCAGGCCAACCGCACCTCCGTGGCCCTGGTGCGCCGTGATCTGCTGCCCGCGCTACAGGCATGCGCCGACGGCATCGGCACGGACCTGGAGATCGCCTCGCGCGGCGCACGCCGGGCCTGACACCCCGCAACCCCGGAGGCGGGCCGCCCGGTCACGTCCCGGCGGCCCTTTCCCGTTGCGCACCCCTTGACCGTGCCCGCCGCCGGGGTTACGTTCGCCCATAGGTGTTCGCTTTGAGAACATCCATTCGGCATCCGAACAGAGGCGGGGATGGCATCCATGATCGTGCCGCTGGCCGAGGGCGTCCGCGAGCTCGTCCGCGACGGGGACACGGTCGCGCTGGAGGGCTTCACGCACCTGATCCCCGTGGCCGCGGGCCACGAGATCATCCGGCAGGGCCGGCGCGACCTCACCCTGGTGCGCATGACGCCCGACATCGTCTACGACCAGATGATCGGCGCCGGCTGCGCCCGCAAGCTGGTCTTCTCCTGGGGCGGCAACCCCGGCGTGGGGTCCCTGCACCGCTTCCGCGACGCCGTCCAGGCCGGCTGGCCGGTCCCGCTGGAGATCGAGGAGCACAGCCACGCCGGCATGGCCAACCGCTACGTCGCCGGGGCGTCGGGCCTGCCCTTCGCCGTCTTGCGCGGCTACGTCGGCACCGACCTGGCCGGGCGGACCGCCACGATCGCCACCGTCGAGTGCCCGTTCACCGGCGAGGAACTGACCGCCGTCCCGGCCCTCAATCCCGACGTCACCGTGGTGCACGCCCAGCGCGCCGACCGCGCGGGCAACGTGCAGCTGTGGGGCATCACCGGCGTGCAGAAGGAGGCGGTGCTCGCCGCCCGGCGCAGCCTGGTCACGGTCGAGGAGATCGTCGATGAGCTGACCCCGGTCCCCGGCCAGGTCGTCCTGCCCGCGCGCGTGGTGACCGCGGTCGCCGTCGCCCCCGGCGGGGCACGGCCGTCCTACACGCACGGCTACTACGCCCGCGACAACTCCGCCTACCAGGCGTGGGACGCCATCAGCCGCGACCGCGCCGCGTTCGGCGCATGGCTGCGCACCGAGATCCACGGCGGCGCCGCGCCCGCCCGCGAGGAGGAGAACGCACCGTGACCGCCACCGCGACCGCCTACACCGCCGACGAGATCATGACGGTCGCCGCCGCACGCTCCCTCACCTCCGACATGGCGTGCTTCGTCGGCATCGGCCTGCCCAGCACCGCCGCCAACCTCGCCCGGCGCACCCACGCCCCCGGCCTGTGGATGGTCTACGAGTCCGGGACGCTCGGCACCGAGCCCGCCACCCTCCCGTTGTCGATCGGCGACGGCGTGCTCGCCGAGACCGCCGACGCCGTCGTGCCGGTGCCGGAGGTGTTCAACTACTGGCTCCAGCCCGGCCGCATCGACGTCGGCTTCCTCGGCGCCGCCCAGATCGACCGCTACGCCAACATCAACACCACCGTCATCGGCGACTACGCCGACCCGAAGGTGCGCCTGCCCGGCGCCGGGGGCGCGCCCGAGATCGCCGCCTCCTGCCGCGAGGTCGTCGTGATCGTGCGGCAGAGCCGCCGCACGTTCGTGGAGTCGGTCGACTTCGTGACCTCGGTGGGCCACGCCGACGGCCCCGGCGGGCGCGAGCGCCTGGGCCTGCGCGGGGGCGGGCCCACACGGGTCATCACCGACCTGGGCGTCCTCGAACCCGACCCCGTCACCCGGGAGCTCACCCTCGTGAGCGTGCACCCGGGCACAACGGTGCCCGACGTGCGCGCGGCCACCGGCTGGGACCTCGCCGTGGCCGGCGACCTGCGCACCACCGCGCCGCCCGCCCCCGGCGAGCTCGCGGTACTGCGCGCGCTCACGGACCGCTGACCCGGCCGGACCAACGGATGGGAGACCCGCCATGACCGACGTGTTCGTGCTCGACGCGGTCCGCACGCCCTTCGGCCGCATCGGCGGCGAACTGGCCGGGGTGCGCCCCGACGACCTCGCCGCACACGCCGTGCGCGGGCTGGTCGCCCGCTCCCCCGGCCTGGACCCCGCGCTCATCGACGACGTCGTCTTCGGCGACGCCAACGGCGCCGGCGAGGACAACCGCAACGTCGCCCGCATGGCGGCGCTGCTCGCCGGGCTCCCCGCATCGGTCCCGGGCGCCACCCTCAACCGCCTGTGCGGATCGGGGCTGGAGGCGGTCATCGCCGCCAATCGCGCCGTCGCCGTGGGCGACGCCTCGCTCGTCCTGGCCGGCGGCGTGGAGTCCATGAGCCGCGCGCCGTGGGTGCTGACCAAGCCCGCCAAGGGCTTCCCCACCGGCCACGAGACCCTGCACTCCACGACGCTGGGCTGGCGCATGGTCAACCCGCGCATGCCCGCCGAGTGGACGGTCTCCCTCGGCGAGTGCACCGAGCAGATCGCCGACGCCTACAAGATCGGCCGCACCGAGCAGGACGAGTTCGCCCTGCGCAGCCACGCCAACGCCGCCGACGCCTGGGCCAAGGGCGTCTTCGGCGACGAGATCGTGCCGGTGCCCGGGGTCGACCTCGACCGCGACGAGAGCATCCGCGCCACCTCGATGGAGCTCCTGGCGAAACTCAAGCCGTCGTTCCGGCCCGATGGCACCGTCACCGCGGGCAACTCCTCCCCGCTCAACGACGGCGCCGCCGCGCTGCTCATCGGCGACGCCGAGGCCGCCCACGCCGCCGGCCGCGCGCCCCTGGCGCGCATCGTCAGCCGCGGCGTGGCCGCCGTCGAGCCGAACCGGTTCGGCATCGGGCCCGTCGAGGCCGCCGAGACCGCGCTGCGCCGGGCGGGGATCGGGTGGGGCGACCTCGCGGTCGTGGAGCTGAACGAGGCGTTCGCCGCGCAGTCGCTCGCCTGCCTGCGGCTGTGGCCCGACCTCGACCCGGCCATCGTCAACCCCAACGGCGGCGCACTGGCCATCGGCCACCCGCTGGGCGCCTCCGGCGCCCGCATCCTCGGCTCCCTCGCCCACGAGCTGCACCGGCGCGGCGGCGGCTGGGGGCTCGCCGCGATCTGCATCGGGGTGGGCCAGGGGCTGGCCGTCGTGCTGCACGCCTGAGAGAGGAGACCGACGTGACCACCGACGACACCGCGCACCGGCGCGTGGACGTGCCCGGCTACGTCCGCGACCACGGGGTCCACCCGCCGCTGGACTCCCCCGGGTACCGCAGCACGGCGCTGCGCCACCCCTCCCGGCGGCTCAAGCTACTGCCGCACCTGCTCACCGAGGTCACCGGCCCGGTCCTGGGCGAGGACCGCATCGGCGCCCTCGACAACGACCTCACCCGCCAGCACGACGGCGAGCCGCAGGGCCAGCGCATCATCCTGCACGGCCGGCTGCTCGACGGCGACGGCCGCCCGGTCCCCCACTCACTGGTCGAGATCTGGCAGGCCAACGCCGGGGGCCGCTACCGCCACACCGGCGACAACTGGCCCAGCCCGCTCGACCCCAATTTCACGGGGGTCGGGCGCACGCTCACCGACGCCGAGGGCCGCTACCGCTTCACCACCGTCCGGCCCGGCGCCTACCCCTGGCGCAACCACGACAACGCCTGGCGTCCCGCCCACATCCACTTCTCGCTGTTCGGGCGGGCGTTCACCCAGCGGCTGGTCACCCAGATGTACTTCCCGGACGACCCGCTGTTCTTCCAGGACCCGATGTGGAACGCGATCCCCGACGAGCAGGCCCGGCAGCGGCTCGTGGCGCGCTACGACCACGCCGCCACCGAGCCCGAATGGGCGCTGGCCTACGAGTGGGACATCGTCCTGCGCGGGCGCGAGGCCACCCTCTTCGAGCAGGACGGGGACGACGACTGATGCCCGCCACCACCCCCTCCCAGACCGTCGGCCCCTACCTGCACATCGGGCTGCCCTGGCCCGACGGCCCCTTCGCGCTGGCCGAGGGGGCGCCCGGCGGGATCTGGATCCGCGGAGTCCTGACCGACGGCGCCGGGCGGCCGGTCGCCGACGGCCTGATCGAGACCTGGCAGGCCGGCCCCGACGGCCGCTTCGACCACCCCGACGACCCGCGTGGGGCCGTCGCCCGCCCCGGCTTCCGCGGCTTCGGGCGCTGCCCCACCGGCGCCGACGGCTCCTACGGGGTGTACACGCTCAAGCCCGGCCCGGTGCCGGGCCCCGGCGGCGCGCTCCAGGCCCCGCACATCGACGTGTCGGTGTTCGCGCGCGGCCTGATGCACCGCACGGTCACCCGCGTGTACTTCCCCGACGAGCCCGACGCCAACACGACCGACCCGGTGCTCGCCGCGATCGCCGACCCCGCGGAGCGGGCGACCCTCATCGCACGGCCCGCCGGGGACGGCTACCACTTCGACATCCGCCTGCAAGGCGACGGCGAGACCGTGTTCTTCGACATCTGAGCTCCTATGAACCGCGCAACCGTTGGTACGCACCCGATCCGGGCCGCCCGCCGCCGCGGATCCGACCGGTATCCGCATGTACCGAATCCCACCCAGACGGACCACACCTGGGTAGGGTTGAGTACATGACTGGAGCTGCCGATCGCCTCACGCGGCGCCTCGCGGGACTGCCGGCGACCTTCACCACCCGCGAGGCGCGCGCTGCCGGCCTGTCCTCGCGCGACCTCGCTGACGCTGCGGCGGCAGGCGGCATCGAGGACATCTCCCGGGGCGTCTACCGCCGCACCGACGTCCCGCCCACGGCGCACGTGGACCTGCTCGCCGTCTGTGCGCGGGCACCACACGCGGTCATCTGCGGAGAATCCGCCCTGGGGCTCCACGAACTGATCGATGACATCCCCTTCGAGGTCCACATCGCCGTTCCCCGGGGGACCCACCGTCCGGCGATCGCCTTCCCCCCCACCAAGGTCTCGCAGTACGCGGCCGGCACCTTCTCCTACGCGATCGAGCAGTACGAGGCAGCGCCGGGCGAGAACGTCCCCGTCTACAGCGAGGCGCGCTCCGTCGTCGACGCCGTGCGCCATGGCGGCAAGGCGGGAAGAACCCTCGCACTCGGTGCCCTCAATCGCTACCTGCGCCGCCGCGGCCAGGCCGGAGTCGCAGACCTCCAGGACGCCGCCAAGCATCTGGGCGCCCTGTCGACCATTCGCCCAGCCATGGAAGCGGTGCTCGCCTGATGCCCAGCCCCACCCGCGACATCGACATCCTCGGCCGCGCCTTCCCCGGCGACGAAGAGGAGATCACTCGCCGTATCGCGGCGATCGCCGCCACCGAAGTCGACGACGGCGTCTCCTTCTCCCCCGGTACCCTCCGCACCGTGCCGATCCGGCAGGACGACGAGTACCACGGACTACGGCTCGCCATGGACGCGGCCCTCAGCCGCGCCCGGCTCAAGCTCCAGCTCGACATCAGCATCGGCGATCCGGTCACCCCCGAGCCCACCTTGATCGACTATCCGCAGAGCCTGGACGGATCGTCATTCCAACTCTTCGGTTACCCGATCGCCACCGTCATCGCGGAGAAGCTCTCCACCGCAGTCGCCCTCGGCGACCTCAACACCCGCGACCGCGACTACGCCGATCTCCACCAGCTGATCACCCGCCACCGGCTCGACGGCGGGGAACTGTCCAAAGCCCTGGCAGCGACGGCGGCACACCGCGGTATCCGGCTCCGCCCTCTCTCCGAAGCGGTCACCGACCTGCCGACGCTGCGCCAGAGTTCCTACACCGCCTGGCTCCGCCGCCAGGGCGCCTCGGCGACCGGCCACCATCCCAAGGACTTCGCCGAACTCGTCTCCGTCGTCACGGCCTTCGCGGACCCGCTCCTCGCCGACGCCTCCCACCGGCGAACGTGGAACCCGATCGCATGCGAATGGATCTGACGCACACACCGGCGGCCATGGGAGGCGCGGAGCGATGATGGGGTTGTTCGCGGGCGTGTTCGGCCACGGCGGCATCGAGCGGCAGGTCGACGACGGCGCCTGGCTGCGGGCGCTGCTCGACGCCGAAGCGGCGCTGGCGCGCGCCCACGCCGCCTGCGGGCGGATCACGGCCGCCGACGCCGAGGCCGTCGCCCGCGCCTGCGTCCCCGATGCCGTCGACGCCGAAGCCATCGGCCGCGCCGCCGCGGACGGCGGGAACCCGGTGATCCCCCTGGTCCGGGAGGTGACCCGGGCGGTGGGCGGCGACGCCGCGCGGCACGTCCACACCGGCGCGACCAGCCAGGACATCATGGACACCGCGGCCATGCTGGTGGCCCGGCGCGCGGGCGCGGTCATCCTGGCCGAGGGGGCCGCCGCCACCGGCGCGCTCGCCGGGCTCGCGGCCGGGCACCGGGGCACGCTGATGGCGGGGCGCACGCTGCTCCAGCAGGCGCTGCCCGTCACCTTCGGGCTGGTGGCGGCGGGCTGGCTGAACGGGGTGGGCACCGCGCTGGAACGGCTGGATGCGGTCCTCGCCGAGGGCTGCGCGGTGCAGCTGGGCGGGGCGGCGGGCACGCTGGCGTCCCTCGGTGACGACGGCCCGCGGGTGGCCGCGGCGTTCGCCGCGGAGCTGGGGCTCGCCGAGCCGCTGCTGCCCTGGCACACCGACCGCGGCCGGATCGCCGACCTGGCCGGGGCGCTGGCACGGGTGAGCGGGGCCGTGGGCAAGGCGGCGGGCGACATCGTGCTGCTGGCCCAGACCGAGGTCGGCGAGGCCGCCGAGGCGGGCGGGGCGGGGGTGGGCGGGTCGTCCACCCTGCCGCACAAGCGCAACCCGGTGGCGGCGGTGTCGGCCGTGGCCTGCGCAGAGCAGGCGCCGGGGCTGGCGGCCACGCTGCTGGCCGCGCAGGTCCAGCAGCACCAGCGGGCGGCGGGGGCGTGGCAGTCGGAGTGGCCGGCGCTGACACACCTGCTGCGGGTGACCGGCGCCGCGGTGGCCTGGCTGGGCACGTCGCTGGAGCGCCTGCACGTGGACCCGGCGCGCATGCGCGCCAACCTCGACCTCACGGGCGGCTTCGCGCTGGCGGAGCGGGTCACCACCGACCTGGCGGCGGACCTGGGCCGCCTGCCCGCCCACGACCTGGTCCGCGCGGCGTGCACGGAGGCATCCGACAGCGGGCGCAACCTGGCCGACACCCTCGCCGACCGGCTGGCCGGCCGCCGCACCCGCGACGAGATCGCCGCCCTCCTCGACCCGGCCGCCTACCTGGGTCAAGCGGGCGAGTTCACCGACCGCGCCCTCCAGGCCCACCACGCCCGTGCGGCGCAGCGGCCACGATTTCCAAGGCCATGACGTGATGAGGAGGCGGACACAGACGTGAGCATCGACGTGCACTACGCGGTTGACGGGCCCGAAGGGGCGCCCGTTGTGGTGCTGGCAGGGTCGCTGGGGAGCACGCTGGAGATGTGGGGGCCGCAGGTGGCGGCCTTGGCCGGGGACTTCCGGGTGGTCCGCTACGACACGCGCGGGCACGGGTCCTCCCCCGTTCCCGAAGGGCCCTACGACCTCGCCGACCTGGGCGGCGACCTGCTGCGGCTGCTGGACCGGGTCGGCGCCGGACGCGCGCACCTCGCCGGGCTGTCGCTGGGCGGCATGACCGCCATGTGGGTGGCCGCGCACGCCCCCGAGCGGGTCGGGCGGCTGGCGCTGCTGTGCACCTCGGCCCACCTGGGGCCGCCCGAGGGGTGGGCCGATCGGGCGAAGACCGTTCGCGCCGGGGGCACGGGCGCGGTCGCCGAGGGCGTCGTCTCCCGCTGGCTCACCCCCGGCTACGCCGAGCGGCGCCCCTCCGTCGCGGAGTGGCTGCGGCGCATGGTCGCCGGCACCCCCGCCGAGGGCTACGCGGCGTGCTGTGGCGCGATCGAGCGCATGGACCTGCGCGGCGACCTCGCCCGCATCGGCGCGCCCACCCTGGTCGTCGCCGGGGCCGACGACCCCGCGACCCCGCCCGTCCACGCCGAGGCGATCGCCGCGGGCATCGGCGGCGCGCGGCTGCACGTCCTGGAGCCCGCCGCCCACCTCGCCTCGTGGGAGCAGGCGGGCGCGGTCAACGAGCTGCTGCGCGCCCACTTCGGCGCGGTGCGGCACACCGCGGGGACCGCGGTGCGCCGCGCGGTGCTGGGCGATCGCCACGTCGACCGCGCCGGGGCGGCGGCGACCCCGTTCACCGAGCCGTTCCAGGACCTGATCTCCCGCTACGCCTGGGGCGAGATCTGGACCCGCCCCGGCCTGGACCGCCGCACCCGCAGCTGCATGGTGCTCACCGCCATGGTCGCCCTCGGGCACTGGGACGAGCTGGGCATGCACGTGCGCGCGGCCAGGCGCAACGGCCTCAGCGCCGAGGAGATCGGCGAGGTCTTCCTCCAAGCGGCGATCTACTGCGGCGTGCCCGCCGCCAACAAGGCGTTCGGCATCGCCCAGCGCATCCTCGCCGAGACCGAGGAGGCGGAGGGCTGATGCGCGTCCCCGTCGGCATCATCGGGGCGGGCCCGGCGGGCCTGTTCCTGTCGCACCTGCTGCACCGCAAGGGCGTGGAGTCGGTCGTGCTGGAGCGGCGCGACCGCGCCTACTGCGAGCGGCGCCAGCGGGCCGGGGTGGTGGAGCACGGCGTGGCCGAGGCGCTGCGCGCCTCCGGGGCCGGCGAGCGGATGGACCGCGAGGGGTTCGTGCACGACGGCATCGAGCTGCGCTTCGGCGGGCGGGGCCACCGGGTGGACTTCCCCGGCCTGGCAGGGCGCCACGTGCTCGTCTACGCGCAGACCGAGATCGTGAAGGACCTCATCGCGCGGCGGCTGGCCGACGGCGGCCGGCTGCTGTTCGAGGCCGAGGCCACCGCGATCGAGGGCATCGACACCGCCCGGCCGCGCATCCGCTTCACCCACGGGGGCGCCGACGGCGTCGTGGAGTGCGACCACGTGGTGGCCTGCGACGGGTTCCACGGCATCGGGCGCGCCTCGCTGCCCGCCGGCGCCCTCACCACGTTCGAGAAGGCCTACCCGTTCTCCTGGCTCGGCATCCTGGCCGACGCCGCGCCGACCTCCGACGAGCTGATCTACGTTCACCACCCCAACGGCTTCGCCCTGCACAGCATGCGCTCGCCGGCCGTGAGCCGGCTCTACCTCCAGGTGCCCAACGGCACCGACCCGGCCGACTGGCCCGACGAGCGCATCTGGGCCGAGCTGGCCACCCGTTCGCGCCTGGACGGCGGCGGAGAGACGGTCAACCGCGGCACCATCACCGACAAGGGCATCACGCCGATGCGCAGCTTCGTCGCCGAGCCGATGCGCCACGGCGCCCTGTTCCTGGCCGGGGACGCCGCCCACATCGTGCCGCCCACGGGCGCCAAGGGCCTCAACCTCGCCATGCACGACGTCATGCTCCTGGCCGAGGCGCTGGGCGCGTGGCACGCAACGGGCGCGACCGCCCTGCTGGACGCCTATTCGGCGACGGCGCTGCGCCGGGTATGGCGGGCGCAGCACTTCTCCTCCTGGATGACATCGCTGCTGCACACCGACCCGTCGGGGACGGAATTCGACCGGCGGCTCCAGACGTCGCACCTGGAGCACATCGCCGGCTCGCGCGCGGTTTCCACCTACGTCGCGGAGAACTACACGGGCCTGCCGCGCGTCTGAGGGGGTGGGCCCGTCCCCGCCTCCGTGGACGGGCGTGCGCTCAGGCGCGCGGCCTGCGGCGGTAGCACCGATCGCCCGTCGTCGCCAGGGAAGAAGGGCCCGATCCCGGCAGACGAAAGCCGCGAAGTGGTGACCGGACGCGGGTCCGACGAATACAATCCGGAGGCAACAAGCCGACCTTCCCCATCTTTGACCAAGAACGGCTCTGTCGCTTATGTCGCATTTCGACTCCCCGGAATTCCTGAAGGGAATGGGCGGGAAGTTCCGCCCCACCCCGCCGATCGACATGACGAAGGCCAGCATCTCGCGGGTCTATTCGTACCTACTGGGCGGAAAGGATCATTTCGCGGTCGATCGCGCCATGGCCGACTACGCCGAAGACGCGGTCCCCGGCGTCACCGACCTCGCCCTGGGCAACCGCGCGTTCGTCCAGCGCGCCGTCCGCTTCCTCGCACAAGAGCGCGGCATGCGGCAGTTCCTCGACATCGGCTCCGGCCTGCCCAGCGACGGCAACGTGCACGAGATCGCCCACGAGAGCGCGCCCGACGCCCGGGTGGTCTACATCGACAACGACCCCATCGTGCTCGCCCACGCCCGGGCGCTGCTCGCCGACGACCACACCACCATCGTCGTCACCGCCGACCTCACCGATCCCGACGACATCCTCGCCAAGGCGCAGGAGAGCGGGCTGATCGACCTCTCCCGCCCCGTCGCCCTCATCCTCGGCGGCATCCTGCACCACCTGCACGACCACCAGGACCCCGGCGGGCTCACCGCACAGCTGCGCGACTCCCTCGTGCCCGGGAGCCACCTCGCCGTCAGCCACTTCCTGCGTCCCCCGGCCGAGGAGTACCCGGTCGACCACCGCCACGCCGTGAAGCTGGAGGAGGCGTTCCTCGCCAAGCTGAGCACGGGGGTGTGGCGGCCATATGAGGACATCCGCGGCTACTTCGGCGACTGGACGATGTTCGACCCCGGCGTGGTCCCGCTCAACGAGTGGCGGCCCACACCGGGGTCGGCGAAGCCCGGCTCCTACCTGATGCCGGAGCGCAACCACCGGCTCATCGGGGGCGGGGTCGCGCACAAGGAGTGATCCCCGCACGCGGCCCGGCGCCCTGGCGCGGGGGCGTCACCCCTCGTCGGGGGTTGCCAGAATCTCCTCCAGGTCGTCGAGGATCCCCTCGGCGCCCTGGAGGCTCACCGACGTGAACCAGACCACGTCCTGCACGTCGTGCTGCTCGCCCTCCAGCCGATCCCACAGCGGGTTGTCCAGGAAGGCGTCGGCCTTCTCCGCGGAGCCCTCGCTGCCGTCGTCCCACCGGCCGATGAAGATCTGGTCGGCGTCCAGGTCGAGGATCTCCTCCTGGCTCAGGTCCACCATGATCTCGGTGTCGCTGTCGGGCGCGTCCTCGGGCCGCGACAGCCCGGTGTCGGCCATCACGATCCCCGGGAACGACGCCGACGAGTACAGCCGCACCGTGGGCTCGCCCGCGAACCGGGTGATGGAGATCGTTGGGGCCTCGCCGCCGTTGGCGTCCTCGATCGCGGCGCCGACCTCGGCCGCGCGCTCCTCGTAGGCGCCGATCTTCTCCTCGGCGAGGTCCTCCGTGCCGGTGGCCTCGGCCAGCAGCCGGATGTTGTCCTTCCACGTCGCACCCGTGGTCTCGGAGAAGATCGTGGGGGCGATGCTGCTGAGCTGGTCGTAGATGTCGGCGTGGCGGACGTCGGCCGACACGATCAGGTCCGGCTCCAGCTCGGCGATCGCGGCGAGGTCGGGTGCCTCCTGGGTGCCGACGATCTCGGCATCGCCGGCGTAGGTGGCGCCGTCCTCGCCCAGGTACTCGGGCAGCTCCTGGTCGAAGTCGTGGTAGGTGATGCGGCCCACGACCTCCAGCTCCAGGGCGATGGCGGCGTCGGTGTAGCTGGTGTCCAGGGTGACGATGCGGGCCGGCTGCTCGGGGATCTCGGCCTCACCGCGGAAGTGCTCGACGGTGCGGGGGAAGGCGCCCGAGCCGGACGCGCCGGCCTGCTCCTCACCGGTGTCCCCGGAACCGCACGCGGCGGCCGACACAGCGAGCGCCGTCGCCGCCGCCACAGCGGCGAGCGCGCGGGCGAAGCCCCGCGGGCGAGCGGTCTTGGGCATGGGGGACCCCCTCGTTCCAACCTGCATTAGGTTTGTCTAGCCTAATCGGGGCGGTTCGCCCGTGATCTGGGAGTATGCGGATCCGGCGGGTGTTTGTCGAGTTGACGCCGCGCACACGGACGGCCACGGCCGACACGATCCAAGGGGGGACCGGGTGGAAGGACGCGCGCTCGCCGCGCGCGGCACGCCCTCAGGGGCACCGCGCCTGGGCGACGCACGCCGGCGGCGCCGGCTGCTGGGGCTGGGGCTGCTGCTCGCGGGGCTGCTGGCCTGCGTTGTGGCGGGGATCTCCGTGGGCGCCCGGTCGATCCCCCTGGACGACGTGTGGCGGCTGCTGGTCTCCCCCGACGGCGGCGAGAACGCCACCATCGTCCGCTCGCTGCGGGTCCCGCGCACGGCGCTGGGCGTCCTCGTCGGCGCGTCGCTGGGCGTGGCCGGGGTGCTCATGCAGAGCCACACCCGCAACCCGATCGCCGACCCCAGCCTGCTCGGGGTCTCCGCGGGCGCGGCATGCGGCGTGGTGCTGGGCATCTTCCTGGCCGACGTCGGCTCGCTCACCGGCTACGTGTGGTTCGCCCTCGCCGGCGCGCTGGCCGCCAGCACAGCGGTGTTCGCCATCGCATCGGGCGGCGGGCGCGGCCCCACCCCCGTCACCCTCGTGCTGGCGGGGGCGGCGATGACCGCGCTGCTGAGCGCGGTGACCTCGGCGGTGGTGCTGGTCGACCAGCAGAGCCTGGAGGTCTTCCGGTTCTGGCGGGTGGGGTCGCTGGTGGGCCGCCCGCCGGAGGTGATCTGGCAGGTCCTGCCGTTCCTGCTGGCCGGGCTGGCGATCGCCGTCGCCACCGCGCCGGGCATGAACGCCCTGGCACTGGGCGACGACGTCGCGGTGGCGCTGGGCCAGCGGGTCCGGGTCACCCGGGCGGCGGGGATCCTGGCGATCTCCCTGCTCACCGGGGCGTCGGTGGCTGCGGTGGGGCCGGTCGGGTTCGTCGGGCTCATGGCGCCGCACCTGGCCCGCGCGATCACCGGGCCCGACCACCGCTGGCTGGTGCCCTACGCCGCGCTGTGCGGGGCCTCGCTCGTCCTCATCGCCGACGTGATCGGGCGGGTCGCCCGGGGCAGCGGGGAGGTCGAGGTCGGGATCATCCTGGCCGTCATGGGCGGGCCGTTCTTCATCGCACTGATCCGACGACGGAAGCTGGTCGCGCTATGACCGCCGCTCCGCCCCGCCGCCCGCGCGCCCCCGAGGTCCTGCGCCGGCGCACGCTGCGCATCGGCGCGGCCTCCTGGTCGTGGCGGCCCCGCCCGCTGCTGGTGGCGCTCATCATGGCGGGACTGACCGGCGCGGTGTTCGTCCGCGCGCTGCTGGCCTTCGACGACTACCCCATGGGCGCCGCCGAAGTCGTGTCCGTGCTGCTGGGCGGGGGCGGCGGTGGGGAACGGTTCGTGCTGTTCCAGCTGCGGATGCCCCGCGCGCTCGCCGGCGCGCTGGTGGGCGCGGCGCTCGGGCTGTCCGGGGCGATCCTGCAAGGGCTCACCCGCAACCCGCTGGCCAGCCCCGACACCATCGGCATCGGGTGGGGCGCGTCGGTGGGCGCCGTCGCCGTGATGGTGGTGGGCGGCAGCGCGGGCGGGGTCAGCGGGGCGGCGTCCCAGATCGGCATCCCGGCGGGCGCGATCGTCGGCGGCCTCGTCGCCGCTGCGGTGGTGTTCGGGCTGTCGTGGCGCAGCGGGGTGCAGAGCACGCGGCTGCTGCTTGTGGGGGTCGCGGTCTCCCTGATCTGCGCGAACCTCGTGTACTGGGCCATGACCTGGAGCGACGTCAACGACGCCGCGCGCGCCCAGACCTGGATCACCGGCAGCCTGCACGCCGCCGACTGGGACCGCGCCACCCCGGCCGCCATCGTGCTGGCGGTGCTGCTCCCGCTCACCCTGGCCGCCGCCCGCGCGATCGCCGCGCTGGGGCTGGGCGACGACACCGCGCTCGGGCTGGGGGTGCGGGTGGACGCGGCGAAGCTGTCGCTGCTGCTGGGGGCGGCGCTGCTGGTCTGCCTGGCCACGGCCGCGGCGGGGCCGATCACCTTCGTCGCACTGGCGGCGCCGCAGATCGCGCTGCGCCTGTGCCGCACCCCGCAGCCCCCGCTGGTGACGTCGATGCTGACCGGTGCCGCCGTCACCCTGGCCGCCGACCAGCTCGCCGCCGGCCTGTTCGCCGTCCAGCTCCCGGTGGGCGTCTTCACCGCCCTGCTGGGGGCGCCCTACCTGATGTACCTGATCGTCCGCAGCCACCGGGAGTCCCGCATATGACCGCCGAGCCCACCCCGTCGCCGTCGCGCCCCCGCCCCGAGGATGCGGCCCCGGACGCACGACCGGGCACGGAAGGCGTCACGCCGCAGTCGCGACAGGGCGGCGCCGAGGGCGCCGGGCCGGAGTCGGGGCCGGGCGCGGAGCGTGGCGGGCCGGACGCACGCCTGCGCGCCGAGGGCGCGACCCTGGCCTACGGCGACGACGTCGTCGCCACCGGCCTGGACTTCGCCGTCGCCGACCATGCGGTGACCGCCATCATCGGGCCCAACGGGTGCGGGAAGTCCACCCTGCTGCGCGCGCTGGGCCGGCTGCTGCGGCCCTCCGCCGGTCAGGTCGTGCTGGACGGGCGCCCGATCTCGGCGCTGCCGCCGCGCGAGGTCGCCCGCACGATCGCGGTCCTGCCGCAGTCGCCGCAGGCGCCGCCCGGCCTCACCGTCGGCGACCTGGTGGCGCGCGGCCGCCACCCGCACCAGAGCTGGTACCGGCAGTGGACCTCGACCGACCAGGACGTCATCGTCCGCGCCCTAGAGCTGACCGGGATGCTGGAGCACGCCGACCGGCCCCTGGAGCGGCTGTCGGGCGGGCAGCGGCAGCGCGCGTGGATCTCGATGGCGCTGGCCCAGGAGACCGACCTCCTCCTGTTGGACGAGCCCACGACCTTCCTCGACCTCGCCCACCAGATCGAGGTCCTGGAGCTGGTGCGGACCCTCAACACCGAGCACGGCCGCACCGTGGTGATGGTCCTCCACGACCTCAACCTCGCCGCCCGCTACGCCCATCACCTCGTCGCGATGCGAGCGGGCACGGTGATCGCATCGGGCGACCCGGCCTCGGTGCTCACCCCGGCCCTGGTGGCGGAGGTCTTCGGCCTGGACGCCACCGTCATCCCCGACCCGGTGGCGGGAACCCCGCTGGTCGTCCCGATCGGGGTACAGACCCGCACCGGCACCGGGGAGACGGCGGCAGCGGGTGCCGTGACCGGAACCGATCGGGCCGAGCCGTAGTCCCGCTCCGGTCACGGCACCGATCGCAGCACCGGTCGCCGCAGCGCTAGGCGAACGCCCCCTTGTCCGCCCGGTACCCGGCCCATCGGGCCGCCGCGTCGCGGAGCCCGAGCGTCCATTCGTTGGGGCGGCCGTCGGCGATGCGCTGCCAGGAGCGGGCATCGGCGGCCGAGAACAGGTCGAGGGCGCGACCGGACGCGGTGGACCATGCGGGCACCTTGGCGGCCCACTGCTCGGCCTCGTAAGGGGTGTGCCCGGACAGGACGAGCCAGACGATCCAGCACGCCGGGTCGACCCACCCGGCGCCGCGGGTGGCCCAGGGCCAGTCGACCAGCCAGGCGGTGCCCGGACCGGTGATGAGCACGTTGCTCGGGTTCCAGTCGGTGTGCAGGAGCGCGTCACCGGCGAACAGGTCGGCATCGGCCGGGTCGTCGAGGTGGACGCCCCATCGCTCGTCCGCCGCCTCCAGCTCCACGTCGGGAAGGTCGAGCCGCCCGAGAGCCGTCATGGCATCGACCACCAGCGGAAGGCCCGCGGATCCCGGGTCGTAACCGACGCTCCGGGCAACGAGGTACTCGAAGCCGAGCAGGTCCCAGCCGCCCGCGGTCGTGCGCCACAGCACCCTCGGCCCGAGGGGGACGACGTGGGGGTTGATCGCCGCCTCGCGCTGCTGCGTCCACGCCTCAGGGTGATCCCGCCGCATCCCCTTGACGAAGAACCGGCCTTGGGAAGTGTCCAGCACCGCCGCGATCTGACTGCTGGACCCGGAGCTCACGGACGCGGCCCGGTCAATGGAGCCGGTGTGCTCACGCACCGCCGCAAGAGCGTTTTCTGGGAGGTCATCCCAATTCCGTCGTCTCGACACCGGATGAGGGTATTACTGCTTCCCGCCGTCGGCTCATTCCAGGAGAGCCGTGAGATGCGGACCCAGCGGATCACCTGCCAGGGCCAGCGAGTTCTCCGCCCTCGCAGCCAGAAAAAGGGGCTCGACATGGTCGGTGAGGTGGGCATGGACGACCCTGTCGAGCCCTGCGCCGATGAGCGGCGCCGCCGTTCGCAGCGCTGAGTCGAGGGCTATCGCAGCAGTGTTCCCGCCATGCACAACGATGTTGCGCTGCCGATACAGCCGCCGGAGCGCACCTTGCACCGTGCGGTGGACGTCGCCGAGTTGGGGGTGTGGCGCGCGCAGTACCGCTCGCATCCGCTCCGCGGCGGCCATGTCGCCGGCGAGCTCTAAGGCGATGGGCGTCCCTTCGGCCAAAGCATCCGCGACGACCCGGCTGCGCTGCCGGTTGCTCACACACTCGCGGAGGCGCGCGACAAGCTGATCGGGCGTGGAAGGCGCGTGACGGTACGACAGAGCGGTGAGTTCGGCGCGGGGCCATGAGCATGTGATGATCGCCGCCAGGCGATCGGCGGCGACGGCTCTGCCCTGTTCCGCGTCCGCTTTGTCCCCCGGGTGGTAGAGGAGCGACTCGATGGCCGCCCAGCCGCCGGCCACGGCCGAGGCGGCCGGGCCCGCGTTGAGTGGAGCCGCCAGCTCAAGCGCCTCGTCGATCCGGTCATTCTGGCTCACGGCGTACATCGTCTTCTCCCGTTCAAGGGAAAGAACGTTCACTCCCCGCTCCGGCGGCCACAAAGGCAAGGGGTCCGCGACTCCGGCCACCCAGACCCTGCCCTCAGGTACGAGCCGCTTCCTCGAACCGCGCGAATAGGAGCGCCGCGCGTCCAGGCGCTGCACCTGCCTGCTCGCGATGCGAGCGGCCGCCACCGGGTCCTTGGCCGGGAACGTATAGAGGAAGGCCCCGTTGTGGCGAGGGGGTGTACCTATCCCTTGCTCGGCGAACCACGCAGCCGCGGCCTGCGGCGACCTCCACTCGGGAAGATGGGCCGCGAGCGATTGGTGTTCGGGCACCGAGATGAAGGGGACCAGCACCTCGATGTCGCGATCTTCCTGCTCCGCCAGCTGATCCATCTGCGTGAACAGATCCTCCAGGGTCGCCTCCGGCCGCGCACTGAGGCCCCGCGCCCACCGGTGCAGCCGACCCGAGCTGTGACCACAGTCGAGAAGGTGGGTCGCTATCGCTCGCGCCAGCCGTTCGGGGGACGGAGGACGATCGGTGTCCACGGCCACGGCCCACCGTGCGAGGTAGCCGTCCTGGATCATCGGCAGCAGCTGGACCAGGCGACGGCGTTCCCGGCTGTCCGGTTCCAGCCCGGTACGCAGCAGCGAGGTCAGCTCCTTGCGAAGCCGGGATTCACCCAGACCTCGGTCGGGCCCCAAGTGGCGCTCCAGCTCACGGAGGTACCAGGAGACTGCCCCGGGAGACAGTACCCTCATGCGGACCCAGTCGCCCGCTTCCGCCGCCTCACGGAGGGCCAGGACGCTGCCCGACTCCCAGAGTCGCCGCGGCCAGGGGCTTGTATCAGCGAAGAAGTCCTGGAGGCGGGCGACGAGATGACGGGCGTAGGGGTCGGCGCCGAGCAACGCTTTCGACCGTGGGGGATTGGGACGAGCCATGGGTTGCTATACTTCTTCCAGTGCCGTGCGCACGACGAGCTAAAGCAGGGGAGCCGCCTTCGGGCCGCTCCCCTCTTTCTTTGGTCTCTTTGCGACCCCCGCGGTACCAGCGGGCAGGTGCGTGACGTCGGTAAACCCTCTCGCCGCAGTTCGGGAGCCGCGCTCGCCGATCCTAGTCGGCGGCCCGCTGCGAGGTAGGGCGAATGGCGGAAGATCGGCGGAGACGCGCCGGTAGGGCGCATACAGCACCGGATCGACACGGAAGGCCTCCGAGGTCACCGGCGGCAGGCCTGGAAATGACAAAACCCACCGGGGGTACCGGTGGGTCTGGATGGGCTCCCGCGATTGGACTCGAACCAATAACCTGCCGGTTAACAGCCGGCTGCTCTGCCGATTGAGCTACGCGGGATGGTGCTCGTGCCGCCCGGTTTCCCCTGGCGACACGTCATAGACTAGCGCATCCGCGGTCGTGCTCGTGACGACATTTTCGGGTGTGCGCGGGGTACCGTCGGGGGTGACAGCACCGTCGCCGCCGAAAGGGACCCATGCGCTACCGGATCACGTTCGTCGCCGGACTGGCCGTCGGATACGTGCTCGGGGCGAAGGCCGGCAAGGCCCGCTACGAGCAGATCGTCCGCACCGCCCGGCGCATCGCCGACAGCCCCGCCGTGCAGGAGACCGCCGGGCTGGTGGGCGCCCAGGTGAGCACTGCCGGCAAGGCCGTCTACTCGAAGGTCAGCGAACGGATCCCGGTCACCTCGCTCAAGGACTTCCTGGCGGGCCCCACCCCTGAGGAGAGCGAGGAGCTGCACCGGCAGGGGATCGACGGCTCCCGGCCCTCCCCCGATCCCACCGGCGGGCGCTGACCCATGGGCCTGCGCCGCACCGCGCTTCCCCGCGAAGTCCGCGACCGCCTCCGGCTGGAGCGGGGCGAGCGCGTCCTCGCCCACGCCGAGTCCACCGAGGGCACGCTGGTGGCCACCACCCGTGCCCTCCACCTGCCCGATGGCCACCCGGTGCCGTGGGAGCACATCGACCGTGCCCGCTGGACCGACACCGGCCTCCGTTTCACGGAGGAGGGTGTCGGCCAGCGGGTGTTCACGATCGACCATCCCGGGACCCTGGCGGAGGCCGTCTATGAGCGGGTGACCGCGTCGATCGTCGTGGCCCAGCACGTCCCGCTGCCGGACGAGCCGAGCGGACGCGGGATCCGCCTCGCCGCCCGGCGGGCACCGGGCGGCACGGAGATCACCTGGCAGGTGCACATCGACGACGGGATCGACCCCGACGACCCCCGCCTGCCCGACCACACCGCCCGCGCACTGGCGGCGATGCGCGAGCAGATGGGGGTGTGACCCGGGCGGTCACGCCGGGGAAGCGGCCCTCTTCGCGGACCTGCGGGGCAGGCCATCCCAGGTGAGGGTGAAGGTGACCCCGGTGCGGGGTTTGGGCAGGGCCTCCCAGGTGTCGGCGAGGTAGTCGACCAGGGTCATGCCGCGTCCGTGCTGGGCCATCGGGGTCAGCGGCCGGATGAAGGGAAGTGTCCCGCCGGCGGGACGCCCTTCGTCCTCGACCTCGATGGTGATCTTCCGCTGCTCGATCATCAACGTGACGTCGAACGTCCCGCCCCGGCCCGAGGCGGTATAGCGGACGGCGTTGGTCACCGCCTCACTCAGGAGGAGGACGGCGGAGGCGACGGTCTCGCCGGGGATGTCGAACGCGGAGTGGACGGTCAGCAGGTCCTCACACCAGTGCCGCGCCCGCTTCACCTGCTCGGCCCACCCCGGAAACCGGGCGTAATAGACCACCGCCATCACCGCCCCCCGACTCGGAACAGATAGGGACGAATTCGAGCGCTTCGCGCGTTTTTGGTGGATTTGATCGTCCAGGTCTTCGGTCGTGCATCGTCGCACATGACTTCTCCTTCCGGAGAAATGAGTGGAGCCCGCGCCTCGGGGCCGTAGCGCCGGTCGCCGGGGCTTCTTGCTGACCCCCACCTTGCACGCATGCGCTCTGACCAGCCATACCACTCACGAACCTAAAAAGTTCTGTTGATTTCGTGTGCTTCTGTGGACACCAGGTGTATAAAAGTGAGCATGGCCAATGAGGTTGACCCGGGCTGGAAGCAGTTCGGAACTCATGTAAAACGAATGCGAGATCAAGCAGGATTCACGCAGGACAGAGTCCATGGAATGACCGGAATCTCGAAATCCATGCTGTCCGCAATCGAGAACTCCGCCCGAGCCCCGAAACGGAGTCATGCGGAGCTACTGGACAAAGCGTTCTCCACAGGCGGGGCGATGGTACGGCTGTGGCTCGACATCCATGGAAGTGTCGATGTCCCGGAGTGGTGGCGCGATATCGGTGCCATGGAACGGAACGCGGTGGAGATCCGCGAGTATCAGATGACGCTGTTCCCGGGTCTGATCCAGACGTCGACTTACGCGCGTGCGCTGATGCTGGCGGGAAGGCCGTGGGACCCTCCGGAGGAGGTCGAACGCGATGTCGAATCGCGGATCGCTCGGCGCGACCAGCTGCGGGACGCGGTCTTTCTGTGGTTCGTCGTCGACGAGTTCGCGCTTCGCCGTCGGGTTGGCAATAGTGCAGTGATGCGCGACCAGATGACTCGAATCCTCGATCTCGTCGCCGAGAAGCGGATCCGCTTCCAGGTCATCCCGGACGGTCTGGTGGATCATCCGGGACTGAGCGGACCCATTCGCATCCTCGACTTCGCGGACCGGAGCCCCGTGGTCCTTGCTGAGCACCGGATGGGCGAAGATGTGGTGACCGCTCCGAGGAAGGTGAGGCAGTGCCGAAGCCTGTTCGGAGCGTTGCAGGCGGAGGCACTGTCACCATCCGAGTCCGCGAGGATGATCACGAGAATCAGAGAGGAATACGCATGAACCAGAGGAAGTGGCACAAGTCCTCATACAGTGGCGGCAGCAGCGGCCACTGCGTTGAGGTGTCGGAGGGGCCGGAGACCCTTATCAGAGACACTAAGCATCGCGACGCCGCCACTCTCTCACTGGGCGCCCGCGAGTGGGTCGCCCTCCTCGCCGACATCGACGCGCTGTAACTTCTTCTCCGGCCTCCTCCCCACCACCCCTCACCCTCACGGGGCGGAGGCCGGGCCCAACCCCCTCGCCAGGACCTCCGCCAAGTGGACCGCCGGGCGGCCGGTCTCCTGGGTGACCTGGGTGCGGCAGCTGAAGCCGTCGGCCAGGATCAGGGTGTCCGGGTCGGCCTCGCGGACCGCCGGGAGGAGGACCCGTTCGCCCACCGCCCGCGACACCTCGTAGTGCTCGGCCTCGAAGCCGAAGTTCCCCGCCAGCCCGCAGCAGCCGGAGTCGAGGATGTCGGCGTCGATCCCCGCCCGGCGCATCAGGTCGCGGTCGGCGTCGAACCCGATCACCGCGTGCTGATGGCAGTGGACCTGGCCCAGCGCCCGGGCGTCGACCCGCGGCGGGTCCCAGTCCGGTGCGCGCTCCGCGAGGAACCCCGCCAGCGTGTGCACCGACTCCGCCACCCGCTCGGCGGCCGCGCCCGGCACCAGCTCCACGAGATCGGTGCGCAGCGCGGCCGTGCAGCTCGGCTCCAGGCCGACGATCGGGGTCCCCGCCGCCACGTGCGGCGCCAGCGCCCGCAGCGCGCGCCCCATCACCTTCCGCGCGACCCCCAGCTGTCCCGTCGACACCCACGTCAGCCCGCAGCACACCGGCCCCGACGGCAGCACCACCCGGAACCCGGCGTCCTCCAGCACCCGCACGGCCGCCATGGGGACACCCGGGGTCAGGTGGTTGCCGAAGGTGTCCGGCCACAGCACGACCTCGCCCCGCTCCCCCGCCCCCGGGGCCGCCCGCCCCCTACGCCGCCGGAACCAGCGGGTGAAGGTGGTCCGGGAGAACTCGGGGATGCTGCGCTGCGGCGCGATCCCGCCCGCCCGCTTCACGAGCCCGCTCAGCAGCGGCGCGCGCCCCACCCGGTTGACCTCGGCCGGCGCCAGCGCCGCCAGCCGCGCCCACACCGGCAGCCACCCCATCGAGTAGTGCGACGCCGGGCGTAGCCGCCCCTCGTAGTGGTGGTGCAGGAACTCCGCCTTGTAGGACGCCATGTCCACGTTAACCGGGCAGTCGCTGCGGCACCCCTTGCACGACAGGCACAGGTCGAGGCTGTCACGGACCGCCTCCGAGCGCCAGCCGTCGGTGATCACCTCGCCGTTGACCATCTCGAAGAGCATCCGCGCCCGCCCGCGGGTGGAGTCCTTCTCCTCCCGCGTGACCATGTAGCTGGGGCACATCACGCCCGGGCCGGAGTGGCGGCGGCACTTGCCCACACCGGAGCACCGGCGCAGGGCGCGGGCGAAGTCGCCCTGGTCGTCGGGGTAGTCGAGGACGGTCAGCGGGGCGTTGAGCGCGGCGGGGACGCGCAGGTCGGCGTCGAGCGGCGCCGGGTCGACGATGACGCCGGGGTTCATCAGCCCGCGCGGGTCCCACACCGCCTTGAACGCCGCGAAGGCCTGCATCAGCCGCTCGCCGTACATGCGCGGCAGCAGCTCCGACCGCGCCCGGCCGTCGCCGTGCTCCCCGGAGATCGAGCCGCCGTGGGCGACCACCAGGTCGGCGGCGTCCTCCATGAACGCGCGGTACCCGCGGTGGCCCTCCTCGGTGACGAGGTCGAAGTCGATGCGCACGTGCAGGCAGCCCTCGCCGAAGTGACCGTAGACCACGCCGTCGCGTCCGTGCCGCTCCATCAGGGCGTCGAACTCGCGCAGGTAGGAGCCGAGGCGCTCGGGCGGGACGGCGGCGTCCTCCCACCCCGACCACGCCTCGGCTCCGTCGGGGGTGCGGGAGGTGAGCCCGGCGCCTTCCTCGCGGATGCGCCACAGCGCGCGCGTGTGCGCGGGGTCGGTGACCACGGCCGAGCCGAGGGGCCGGGCCGCCCCGCGCAGGCCGCTCACCAGCAGCCGGCCCGCGTCGGCGGCGTCCTCGGGGCTGTCGCCGCCGATCTCGACCATCAGCCAGGCGCGCCCCTCCGGCAGCGCCACACCGGACCGCGCGCCGGGTCGGTCCAGGCCGGCCACGAGCCGGTCGTTGAGCCCTTCGACGGTGAGGGGCTGGTGGCCGAGCAGCTCCGGCAGGGCGTCGGCGGCGGCGGGGGCGTCGGGGTAGCCGAGCACCACCAGCGCGCGGGCGCGGGGTGCCTCGACCAGCCGCACTGTGGCGCCCAGAACGGTGACGCAACCGCCCTCGGTGCCGGTGAGCGCGCGGGCGATGTTGCCGCCGTTCTCGGGCAGCAGGCGGTCCAGCGAGTAGCCGGAGACCCGGCGGGACAGGGAGGGCATGCCCGTGCGCAGGTCGCCCATGTAGGCGTCGGTGAGGTCGCGCAGTGCTGCGTGGATGCGGCCCTCGCGGGTGGGCTCGGCGGCCCGCCGGTCGAACTCGTCGCGGGTGGTGGCGCCCACGGTCATGCGGGTGCCGTCGTGCAGGAGCACGTCCAGCGACTCGACGTTGTCGGCGGTGGTGCCCCACGCCACCGAGTGGGCGCCGCACGCGTTGTTGCCGATCATCCCGCCGAGGGTGCACCGGCTGTGGGTGGAGGGGTCGGGGCCGAAGGTGAGGCCGTGGGGGGCGGCGGCCGCGCGCAGGTCGTCGAGGATGACGCCGGGCTGCACGCGGGCGGTGCGGGCGACGGGGTCGATCTCCTCGATGGCGGTCAGGTGGCGGGAGACGTCGATGACCAGGCCGGGGCCGATGGCGTTGCCCGCGATGCTGGTGCCGCCGCCGCGCGGGGTGATGGGCACGCCGTAGGCGTCGCAGGCGGCGACGGCGGCGATCACGTCGTCGGTGGTGCGGGGGATGACGACGCCGAGGGGCACGCTGCGGTAGTTCGAGGCGTCGGCGGTGTAGAGGGCGCGGGCGCCCTCCCCGAAGGCGGCCTCGCCGGAGACGCCGTCGCGCAACGCGCGCCGGAACCCCTCAAGGTCGATACCGCGTGCCGCGTGGGAGCCGGGGGGCATGGGAGCAGAGAGATCGACCATCTCTTCAGAGTGACGTGAGACACCGGAAGTGACAACAGGGGCACACCGGCGATTCCTGACAGAGGATGTCGGGTGGGACGAAGCAGACTGTTGCCATGACGACGAAGACGACGGGCTGGCATGCGTTCGCCGACGAGGCCCCGGAACTGGCCGCGGTGGTGCGCGGCCGGTTCGAGGCGACGAAGCACCACGTGCTGGCCACACTGCGCGCCGACGGCGCGCCCCGGGTGAGCGGGACCGAGGTGGACTTCCGGGACGACGGCGGCCTCTACATCGGCTCCATGCCGGACGCGCGCAAGGCACTCGACCTGCAACGCGACGGGCGGTTCGCGCTCCACGCCAACCCCGGCGACGAGTCGACGGTGACCGAGCACGGCGGCGACGCCAAGATCTCCGGCACCGCCGAGGAGATCACCGACCCGGACGAGGTCGAGTCCCACCGCGAGCCGGGCACCCCGCCCGGCCCCTTCCACCTGTTCCGCCTGACGCTGACCGACGCCGTGGTCACTTCCGTGGAAGGCGACCACCTGGTGATCCGCCTATGGCGCCCGGGAGCGGGCGTGACGGAGACCCGGCGAGCCTGACAACGCGGTGCCCATCGGTGTCCACGGCCTTCCGGTGCCGCCATGGCGTGTCGAGTCACCGAGGCCCGGTCTCCGGGCCGCGGACGGTGCGCGAGAATCGTCGGATGACCGACGACCGCTTCATGCTCATCCACGACCCGGAGTTCCTGTCCAGGGGCGAGCGCGTCCTAGGTGCCGAGTTCAAGGCGATGAGCGCCAGGGTGTTGCGGGCGACGGAGCTGACCTCCCGGCTCAACGTCCTGCCGTTTGAGGACGAGGCGGGTAAGGCGGCGCTGTTCGAGGAGATCCTGGGCCGCCCCCTGCCGGCGAGGGTGACCATCTACCCGCCCTTCTACACCGATCACGGGCTTCGCCTGGACTTGGCGGAGCGGGTGTTCATCAATCAGGGATGCACGTTCCTCGACTACGCCGGCATCCGGCTGGGCGAGGGCGTGATGGTCGGCCCCAAGGCCACGTTCATCACGGTGGGCCACCCGGTGGACCCCGACGAGCGGCGCCGGTTCCTCAGTGGTGCGCCCATCGATGTGGCGGAGAACGTGTGGATCGGTGCCGGCGCGACGATCCTGCCCGGCGTCAGTATCGGTCGCGACTCCGTTGTCGCGGCCGGGACGACCGTGGCCGACGACGTCCCGGCCGCGAGCCTGGTGGCCGGCCCCAAGGGCACGGTGCGCCGTCGCTGGTAGTGCCGGGCGCTACCACCGGTGCCCTGAGGCGGCGCCACCTTCACCTGTTGTCTTGCCAGGAAGCCCGGGGCTTCAGCCCCGGGAGGAATGGCTTCCCCGGGGCGGAGCCGCGTAGTGGCGGAGTCCGTTTCGTCGTATTGTGAAGATGAGATCACTTTCGGTGATCAGTTGTACTAGGGTGCTCTGCGTGAAGGTCGTCGCGCAGGTGAAGCTGGTGCCTGTGTCCGCTCATGACGCGGACGCGCTGGCGGCGACCCTGCGCGCCTGCAACCGGGCCGCAACCTGGGTGTCCCAGGCCGCGCACGCCCGGGGCCTGTTCGGGCGCAACGCGTTGCAGCGGGCCGTGTACCGCGACACCAAGGCGACCTTCGGTCTCGCCGCGCAGCCGGCGGTGCGCACCATCAAGAAGGTGGTCGACGCCTACGCGACACTGAAAGCCAACCTGAAGGCGGGCAACCTCGGCCCGGAAGGATCGAAGCGGCGCACCCGTGCCGAGTCCAGGCCGGTCGTGTTCCGGGAGGATGCGGCCCAGCCCTACGACGACCGCATCCTCACCTGGAACCTCGACGCCCGGACGGTGTCCATCTGGACCGTGGCCGGACGCATCAAGGGCATCCCGTTCGTGGGCTCGCCCGAGGCGCTGAAGCTCCTCGCCTCCCGCAGGGGCGAGTCCGACCTGATCATGCGCGACGGCATGTTCTTCCTGAACGCCACCATCGACCTGCCCGAACCCGAACCCTACGAGCCGGACGGGTTCCTCGGTGTCGACCTGGGCATCGTCAACATCGCCACCACCTCCGACGGGCAGATCATGTCCGGGCGCCGCATCAACCGCTACCGGCGACGCATGCGCACCTTGCGCAAAAAGCTTCAGACGAAGCGCACCAAGAGCGCCAAGCGCGCCCTCAAGCGCATCCGCCGCCGGGAGTCCCGGTACGCGGCCCAGCGCAACCACATCATCGCCAAGAAGCTCGTCGCCACCGCTGAACGCACCTCCCGTGGCATCGCCCTGGAAGACCTGGGCGGTATCCGGCAGAGGGTCACGGCCAAGAAGGAACAGCGGTCCCGGCTGCACTCCTGGGGCTTCGCCCAGCTTGGCGCGTTCATCGCCTACAAGGCGCGGCGGGCGGGTGTGCCCGTGGTCGTCGTGGACCCGCGCGACACCTCCCGCCAGTGCTGCGAGTGCCGCCACACCCACCGCACCAATAGGGTCTCCCAGGCCATGTTCGCGTGCCGCTCCTGCGGCGCGGTGCTGCACGCGGACATCAACGGCTCCCGCAACATCGCCCACCGGGCCGATGCTGTGTGGAAGCGGGGCGCGGTCAACCGCCCCAGTACGGCCTAGCCGTACCGGACGCAGGGGACCACGCGGCAGCCGGTCGCGCTCCACTTGCAATCACGACCTTTCGTGGATCGGGTGACAAGCTCGGTCCTTCAGGGCCGAGAAGTTGACCCGATGTCGAGGACGGCCTTGCCGTGGAGGCGGCGGCCCAGGAGGAGTTCGGCCGCGGTGGCGAACCCATCCCACCGGCCGCGCCAGGAGATCCCGGGGTCGATCCGCCCGGCGGCGACGGCGCCTGCCAGCCAGGTGAGGTCGGGGGCCAGGTTCGTGTGCCCGCCCAGGAAGAAGGTGACGACGGAGCGGTCGGACCGTCCCGGGCCGCCGAACAGTGCGCCGAACGGGAACTCCTCGCCCTCGCCGGTCGTGTGGCCGACGGCGACCAGGGTGCCGCCCCCGGCGAGGCGGTCGAAGGCCGCCACCAGCTGACCGCCGCCCACGTTGTCGACTACGCCGTCGACGGGGACCGCCACCTCCGCGGGTCCGGACACCACCTCGTCGGCCCCGAGCCTGCGCAGATCCTCCCCGTGCGCCGCCGGGTCGCCCGTCGACGCGACGACGTGCGCCCCGCCGAGGTGGGCCAGGCGGACCGCGTAGCGGCCGACCCCGCCGGTGGCGCCCGTCACGAGCACGCGCCGGCCCAGGATGGGCCCGATGCGGTGCAGCGCACGCAGCGCGCTGGCGCCGGCGACCGGGACGGTGCTGATGGCGCCGAGGTCGGCGCCCTCGGGCACGACTCCGATCTGGCCTGTCGGGACGGCCCGCAACTCGGCCCAGGCGCCGTCCATGGCGAACGTGACGACCGGCGTGCCGACGGGCGGACCCGAGCCGTCGGCCGCTGCGCGCTCGACCACACCGGCCGCGTCCCAGCCCGGCACGGACCCTTCCGGGGCGTTGTGGACGCCGACCGAGACCTCGCCGTAGTTGAGGGAGGCCGCCGTCACGCGTACCAGTGCCTGGTCGGCGGCGGGTTCGGGATCGGGTGCTTCACCGAGCCGCACGCCGGCGGGCGCGGAACGGTCGACGATCAGTGCGCGCATCATCCACTCGATTTCTCTAGGCGACTCAGCGGAGCGAAATGCCACTGAGTGACATAAGCCTATTGGAGGCATTCGCCTTCCGGATACAGTGGCGGTGTGAATCCCGTGATCCCCGATGGGCTGCCGCTGCGCGAGCGCAAGAAGCACCGCACCCGCGAGGCGCTGATCGCCACCGCGCTGGAGCGGTTCACCGCTCAGGGCTTCGACGGCACGACCCTCGACGAGCTCTGCGCGGGGGTCGAGGTCTCCAAGCGCACGTTCTTCCGCTATTTCGCCGGCAAGGAGGACGTCGCGCTGGCACCCACACAGGACATGTGGACCGCGTTCATGGCAGAGCTGGCGGCCCGCCCCGCGGACGGGGGCCTGCTGAGGGACCTGCTCCAGGACACCGTGCTCACCACGATCCGCGCCATGCCCGCCGAGGGCTGGGCGCACCGTGTCCGCCTCAGCCGCGTGCTCGCCCAGGACACGCCGTCGATGAACGCCCGGAACCTCCAGTTCTGCGACCGCACCACCCGTGCGGCGCTCGACATCGTGTGCGAGCGCTTCGGCTTCGACCCGGCGGACCTGCGTCCGCGGCTGACGTTCGACGTCGTGCTCGCGGCCTTCCGCTGCGGACTGGAGGAATGGACCCGCCATCCGGGCCCCGCCACCCGCGACACCCTCGCCGGCCATGTCCGCGACGCCTTCGCCGCCATCCCGGGCAGCATCGCCGTGGAGATCCCGTCCGCGGCGTGACGATCGCGGATCCGCCCCGCCGCTACCCTCCGCGCAGGGCGGTGTCCATGGCCGCCACCAGTTCGCCCCGCGGGTCCATGTCGAGGTTCCAGAGCATCATCCCGGCCAGGCCGTTGTCGCGGACGTAGGCGCCCTTGAGGGCGACCACCTCGGGGGTGTCGTAGCTCCACCACTGGTCGCCGTCGTAGATCCAGTAGCCGCCGCTGACCGGGTCCAGGAAGCGCTGCCCGGGGCGCTGTTCCAGGTCGGCGTAGGAGTCGGTGCCCTCGCCGTAGGCGCCCGGGGCCGGGCCCTGCGCCGGGGCGAAGCGGCCGAAGCCCTGCGGGGGCACGCCCGCCCAGCCGCGGCCGAAGCCGGGGAAGCCCACCACCAGCTTCTCCGGCGGCAGCCCCAGGGCCAGGTACCGCTGAACGGCGCGGTCGACGCTGGCGGCGTCGGGCGCCCCCTCGGGTGCGTAGAGCTGGGAGTGGGGGCTGGTGGTGTCGCTCCAGGGGCCGGTGAGGTCGTAGCCCTGCACGGTGGCGAAGTCGACGTGCTCGAAGAGCTCGGGCTCGTAGGCGGCGGCGATGACCGCCTCGGCGTTGGCCAGGGACACCGACAGGGTGTACCGCTCGCCGGTCTCGGCCTCCAGCGCGTCGAGCCGGCGGCGGAACTCCTCGGCCACCAGGGTGAGGTTGCGCCGGTCGCCGGGGTGCGTGGTGTTGTGGGCGTTGCCGCCGCCCACCGGCCACTCCCAGTCCAGGTCGATCCCGTTGAAGACCCCCGCCGCTGCGCCCGGGCCGCCCTGCGGTTCGCCGCCGAGCCGCGGCAGGTCGCCGCGCAGCCACAGGTCGATGCAGGACGACACCAGCGCCGCGCGCGACTCCTCGGTGCGCACCGCCTCGGAGAAGTACCGCGACCAGTTCCAGCCGCCCAGGCTGATGCTCGCCCCCAGGCCCGGCGTACGCTCCCGCAGCAGCCGGAGCTGGTGGAGGCTCCCCGCGAGGGGCTGGCGGTAGGAGTCGGCGCTGCCGTCGACGCTCTCATCAGGGGTGTAGCGCCGCTGGTACAGCTCCCAGGGCTGGCCGGTGGCCTCCGAGACGTGGCACCGGCCGTCGGCGCCGACATCGCCGAACGCCCACAGGATCCGGTCCAGCCGGGCGGCGGCGCCGCTGTCGCCGATGTCCGCGACCGTATAGCCGCGGTTGGCGACGTTCCAGTCGGCGAAGTAGGCGACCCGCAGCGGGCCCGTATCGGCGGGGCGGTCCTCACCGCTGTCGGCGATGACGGCGAACGCCGTGAGCAGCAGGGCACCGAGCGTCAGCGCGACGCCGGCGCCCCACACCAGGCGCCGGCCGCGGACGGCCGGCGGCCACGCGAGAGCTGACACCACCCCGACGGTAGCCCGCGCCCCGGTGCCCGGGGCGGGGTGCCGTCGCACGCGGCCACATCAGGCCGCGCCCGGCCGCCCGGGAACCCCGGGCGGCCGCCGCGCGTTCCGCCTCACTCCAGGAAGTCGCGCAGCAGCTGGGCCCGCGAGGGGTGGCGCAGCTTGGCCAGGGACTTGGACTCGATCTGCCGGATGCGCTCGCGGGTGACCCCGAACTCCCGGCCCACCTCCTCCAGGGTGTGCGGGTGGCCGTCGGCCAGGCCGAACCGCAGCTGGATGATGCGCTGCTCGCGCGCCGACAGGTCACCGAGCATCGCCACCAGCTGGTCCTGGAGCATGATGAACGCCGCCGCCTCGACCGGCGCGACGGCGTCGGAGTCCTCGATGAAGTCGCCGAAGTCGGAGTCCTCCTCGCCGATGGGGGCTTGGAGTGACACCGGCTCCTGGGCGATGCGCTGGATCTCCTGGACCCGGTCGTCGCCGAACCCGAGCTCCCCGGAGAGCTCCTGGGGGGTGGGCTCGCGGCCGAGCTCCTGGTGCAGCTGGCGCTGCACGCGCATCAGCTTGTTGATGGTCTCCACCATGTGCACCGGGATGCGGATGGTGCGCGCCTGGTCGGCGATGGCCCGGGTGATGGCCTGCCGGATCCACCAGGTGGCGTAGGTGGAGAACTTGAACCCCTTGGTGTAGTCGAACTTCTCGACCGCGCGGATCAGCCCGAGGTTGCCCTCCTGGATCAGGTCCAGGAACAGCAGCCCACGGCCGATGTAGCGCTTGGCGATGGAGACGACCAGGCGCAGGTTCGCCTCGATGAGGCGGCGCTTGGCGCGGTCGCCTTCGAGCACCAGGGAGCGGAGGTCGTCGAGGAGCTGCCCGGGCGGCTGGCCCGGGACGGGGACGCCGTCGGCACCCGCGGCGCGCAGCTTCTCACCCGCGTACAGCCCGACCTCGATCGATTTGGCGAATTCCACTTCTTGTTCTGCCGTGAGCAGCGGCACGCGGCCGATCTCGCGCAGGTAGATGCGCACAAGGTCGCTGGTGGGAGCTTTCCGACCGAGCTCGGCGGCGGGAGAGGCGTCGTCAGCGGAGGGGTCGACGACCTCGACCCCCTGCTGGGCGAGGCCCCGGACCACCTGGTCCAAGGACTCGGGAGGGGCGTCAAGCCGATCCAGGGCGGAGGCGACATCGGAGAGTGTCACCGAGTCGCCGGGTCTTGTTCCCGCGACCAGGTGCACCACCTGACGAAGCGGCGGCATTTCGCTGGGCAGCGCCGAAAGAGCCACCCCTACAGTGTGCCCGCCCATGCAGCCGAATGGAGAGAACCAATTTTGTCACCTCCGTGCTAGGGCGCCCCTCAGGTCCGCTCTCGCATCAAGCGTCGCTGCTGCTCAACGGTCATCAACTCGGTGAAGACAGCCTGGTATTCGTCGGCTTGGGCGGCAGGGTCGAGGCGCCCCAGGCGGGATTTCAGGTTTGCCACCTGGCGATTGATGGAATGTATCTTAATTGTGCCGAGGATTTCCCGGGCTAAATGCTCGTCGAGTTCTCCATAGACCTCGATCGGCTCCACCGCCAGCCGCGTGACGAAAGCGCGCTGGGCGTCATTGGGCGCGCTCTCGCGCAGCCGCGACGCCCATTGCCCGGCGTCGCCCGCCGCGGCCACGCCCCCCAGGCCCCGGATGAGCTCGACCACCGCGCCGTGCTGGGGCACCGTGAAGGTTTCGGGGTCGAGGTCGTCGAATTCCAGGGCCAGGCCCGGGTACTGCACCGCGATCTTCAGCGCCTGGCGCTCGCGCTGCAACGAGGGGTCGCGGAGGTCGTAGGGGGCGGAGTCGGCGGCCCCGGGCGGCGCCGCGGGGGCGGGGCGCCGCGCACCCTGCCGCGGGCCGCCGCCGCGCAGGTGCTGGTTGACCCGGCGGCTCACGAACGCTTCGTCCATGATGCCCAGCCAGTGGTCGAGGTTGACCGCATAGAGCTTGCGGACGCCCTCGTTGCGGATGCTGGCCACGATCTCGGCGCCGGCGTCGAGCCCGGCCATGCGGCCCTCGGGGGTGTTGAGGTCGTACTGCTCGATGACGTTGCGGATCATGAACTCGTACAGCGGTTTGCGTGCCTCGATGAGGTCGACGATCGCGGAGTCGCCGTGGCGCAGCCGGAGGTCGCAGGGGTCGAGGCCGTCGGGCTGCACGGCGACGAAGGTCTCGGAGGCGAAGCCGTGCTCCTCGGCGAACGCCCGGACCGCGGCCTTCTGCCCGGCGGCGTCGCCGTCGAAGGTGAACACGACCCGGCCGCCCATGTTGGAGCGGCCCAGCAGCATGCGGCGCAGCACCTTCAGATGCTCTTCGCCGAAGGAGGTGCCGCAGGTGGCCACCGCAGTGCCGACCCCCGCCAGGTGGCAGGCCATGACATCGGTGTAGCCCTCGACGATGACGGCCTGCTGTTCGCGGGTGATCTCACGCTTGGCGAGGTCGAGCCCGTAGAGCAGGTTGCCCTTCTTGAAGATGGGGGTCTCGGGGGTGTTCAGGTATTTGGGGCCGTCGTCCTCGGGGTCGAGCTTGCGGGCGCCGAACCCGACGACCTCGCCGGTGACCTCGCGCACCGGCCACACCAGGCGGTTGCGGAACTTGTCGTAGGCGCCCCTCCGCCCCTGGCTGGCCAGGCCGGCGGTGATGATCTCCTTGTCGGTGAAGCCCTTCTTGCGCAGGTGGGTGGTGAGAGACTCCCACCCCGGCGGCGCGAACCCCACCCCGAACCGCTCGGCGTCGGCCCGCACGAACCCGCGCTCGGTGAGGAACCGCCGCCCCTCCTGGGCCCCGGGCGTGAGCAGCTGCTCGGCGTAGAACACCTGCGCCATGCGATGCGCCTCGATCAGCCGCTGCCGCTGCCCCTGCTCCCCGCGGGAGGTGTAGCCCCCCTGCTCATACCGCAGCCGCACCCCGGCCTGCTGCGCCAGCGATTCGACCGCCTCGACGAACCCCAGCCCCTCGATCTTCTGCACGAAGGCGATGACATCGCCGCCCTCGCCGCAGCCGAAGCAGTTGCCCGTGAGGATGTTGTCCTCGAGGACGAAGGCGTGGCCGTCGTCGACGACGGCGCAGAACACCTCTTCAAAGCGATCGGTCTCCTCGACCGATACGACGGTCCACCCCCGGCGCGCGAACTTCTTCTCGGAGCCGACGAAGCGGAACCGGTGCTCGGGGTTGAGGAAGAACGGCTCGGTGAGGTCCTCGCCGATGAGGTGGACGCGGTAGAGCGCCGAGGGCTCACGCCCGGGGAAGCCCTCACGCACCTGCTCGGTGATGCCGTAGGTGCCGATCCCCAGCCGGGTGCAGACGTCGCGGACGTGTTCGAGGACCGCGCGGTCGGCGCAGTTGAGCATGACCGTGCCGTCCTTGGCCACGTGGCCATCGGCGGCGAGGTACCCGGCCAGCCAGCCGTAGAGGTAGGGGACGGATTCGTCCAGGGGAGGGAGGTCCTTGAAGAACCGCGGCAGGTGGTGGATGAGGATCTGCCGGCCGGACTCGGTGGTCACGCTGTTGGAGAACCACTTCAGCAGGTCGACGTCCTTCTCGGAGTCGAGCTGGGCCATGCTGCCCGTTCCGGACAGCGTTCCGTCGCCGAAGGTGATCCCGTGGGCGATACCGAAGGGCGACGGAGTGGTGTTCTTGACCCTGCTGCCGGGGAACGTCCAGGCCAGGCGCTGGCCGGGGGTGAGGTCCCGGGTGACGACCTCGCGCCGGCTGCGGCGGTCCTTCCCGGCGCGGACGAACCAGCGGTGCTCGGGGGTGGCGTGGATCTCCTTGGTCTGGCCGCTGCGGCTCAGCGTGAGGCGCATGAGCGGCTGGTGGCCGAAGGAGTGGAAGGGGGCGTCGACCCAGGTGGCGCCGGGGCCCAGCACGCGGTGGGTGCCTCCGGCGAGGTCGCGGATGGGCCTGACGCCCTCGGCGGTCAGGACCCGGGTCTCGCCCGCGAGGCAGTAGAAGAGTCCACGGGCCGGGGTGACGTTGAAGGAGGGGGACTTTTCGTCGTGGAAGGGGCACAGGCCCTTGAGGGAACCGCCTCCGGCGTTGCGGAGCTGGAGGTATTCGCCGATCACGTCGGCGATCGGAGCGCGCTCGCGGACGAGTGCGACGTCTTCGTCTTTGATCCGGCCTGCCACGTCCTCAGCGTAGTTCGCCGCGCGGGTAGGAAGCGACGGGGTCTCGTGAGCCTGTGGACGGCCGGGCGGCCGGCGCGGCCGCCTGTGGACGGCGGTGGATTCGGCCGGTCCCTCCGTGCGACAGTTCAAGTGATGCGCGTCACCCCCACCCCCGTGCGCATCACCTGTCGCAGGAGGAGGAGCCATGCACCGAGCGATCTCCGTTTCCGCAACAGCCCTCGCCCTCGCCCTGGCCGCGGCCGGGTGCGGGGGGTCCGATGACGACCCCGACACCGTCACCGTCGCCTACCAGGACTACGGCACCTTCGAGGCCGCCAACTCCCTGTTCGAGAAGGTCAAAGAGGAGTTCGAGGCCGAGAACCCCGGCACCACCATCGAGCTGCGCCCGATCGAGGCTCCTCCCGAGGACTACCAGGCCCAGGTCAACCTGATGAACCAGTCGCCCAGCGAGGCGCCGGACATCATCTACGAGGACACCTTCACCATCAACCAGGACGTCGACGCCGGCTACCTCCTGCCGATCGACGACTACTGGGACTCCTGGCCCGATGCCGAGCAGTACAACGAACAGGCCGACGCCGGGGTCACCGCGCTCGACGGCAACCGCTACGGCGTGATGCTGGGCACCGACACCCGCGGCCTCTGGTACAACACCGACCTGCTGGAGCAGGCCGGGGTCGATGTCCCGTGGGAGCCCGAGACCTGGGACGACGTCCTTGAGGCGGCGCGCGCGGTGCGGGCCGAGCACGGCGACGCGGTCACCCCGCTCAACGTCTACTCCGGGACCCCCGCCGGCGAGGTCGCGTCGATGCAGGGCTTCCAGATGCTCCTGAGCGGCACCGGCGACACCCTCTACGACGACGGCTCCCAGGAGTGGATCACCGGGGCGCCCGGCTTCGTCGACTCCCTGGAGTTCGTGCGCACCGTCTACACCGAGGACCTGGGTCTGGACCCCCGCGACGCGCTGAACCCCGCCGTCGCTACGCTCAACAACGAGGAGCGCATCCCCGCCGGGGAGCTCGCGATCAGCCTTGAGGGCTCGTGGGCCACGCAGAGCTGGATCGAGACCGCGAACAAGCCCTGGCCCGAGTGGTCCGACACCATGGCGTTCACCGCCATGCCCACCCAGGACGGCGGGGAACCCGGTGCCACCAGCATGTCGGGCGGCTGGGCGCTGTCGCTCGGCGCCGCGAGCACCAACCCCGACCTCGCGTGGGAGGTCATGTCCTACGCGCTGAACCTGGAGAACGCCACCAAGTTCGCCATCGAGGGCGCGCAGATCCCGCTCCGCGACGACGTCGCCGCATCCGAGGACTTCACCGGCGCCGACCCCAACCCCGACCTCGCCACGGAACTGGTCGACGTCACCCACTTCCGCCCCGCCTACGGCGAGTACCCGCGGGTGTCCCTGGCGATCCAGGAGGCCACCGAGGCGGTCATGCTCGGCGACGCCACCCCCGAGGAGGCCGCCGCCACCTATGCCCAGGAGGTCGAGGGCATCGTGGGCGCCGACAACGTGCGGCAGGGCGGCTGACGGTGGCGGCCATGACCGGGGGCGCCCGCGGGGCGGCCCTGCGCCTGCTGCCTCTGGCGCCGGCGCTGCTGTTGCTGCTGGCCTTCTTCGCGGGGCCGATCCTGTGGACCGTGTGGGCGTCGTTCACCAACGCCGCCCTGACTGGGGCCGCCGCGGCCCGGACCGAGTTCGTCGGCCTGGCCAACTTCGAGCGATTACTGGCCGACCCCGCCTTCCTCGACTCCGCGGTGCTCACCGCCGTGTTCCTGATCGGGTCGGGGGTGGTGGGCCAGAGCGTGATCGGGCTGGCCCTGGCGCTGCTGATGCAGAACCGCGGCCGCGCGGTCCGCTCCGCGGTGAGCACCGTGGTGGTCGGCGCGTGGGTGGTGCCCGAGGTGGTCGCCGGCTTCATCTGGGTGGCGTTCCTGGAGCGCGAGGGCACGCTCAACGCGCTCCTGGCGTACGCCGGCGCCGAGCCGCAGAACTGGCTCTACACCGCCCCGATCCTCGCGGTCGTCCTCGCCAACATCTGGAAGGGCACCGCGTTCTCGATGATGACCTACTCGGCCGGGCTCTCCGAGGTCCCCACCGACCTCAAGGAGGCCGCCCGGGTCGACGGCGCCGGCGGCGCCCGGGTGCTGTGGCACGTGGTGCTGCCGCTGCTGCGCCGCACCATCGCCACGACCCTGCTGCTGGTCACCCTCCAGACCGTCCAGGTGTTCACGCTGATCTATGTGATGACCGCGGGCGGGCCGGGCGGGCGCAGCACCACCCTCCCGCTGCTGATGTACCAGGAGGCGCTGCGGTTCGGCGACCTCGGATACGGCACCGCCGTGGCGCTCGCGCTGCTGGTGGTCGCCGGGCTGTTCTCGGCGGTCTACGTTCGCGCGCTGCGCCCGGAGGAGATCCGATGACACGTTCCGTCGCCTCACCCTCGCGCGCGGCCGGGTCGGCCGTGGTGCACGCGCTGCTGGCCGCGCTGTCGGCGCTGTTCCTGCTGCCCGGGCTGTGGATGGTGTTCGCCGCGTTCGACCCCGAGGCGTCCCTGCGCGCGCAGCCGCCGTCCGGGCTCACGCTGGACCACTTCACCGCCGTTCTCACCCCCGAGACCGTCTTCATCCCCGTGGCCAACAGCATCCTGCTGTGCGGCGGCGCCGCACTGGTGACCGTGGTGGTATCGGTGCTGGCCGCCTACCCGCTCTCGCGCTACCAGCTGCGGTTCAAGCGCCCGTTCCTCTACACCGTCCTGTTCGCCACCGGCCTGCCGATCACCGCCGTCATGGTGCCGGTCTACAGCCTGTTCGTGCAGGCCGGCCTGCTCGACTCCCGGCCGGCCACGATGCTGTTCCTGGCGGCGTCGAGCCTGCCGTTCGGGATCTGGCTGACGAAGAACTTCCTCGACGGCATCCCGATCGAGCTGGAGGAGGCCGCCTGGGTCGACGGCGCATCGGCCTGGCAGTCGCTGCGCCTGCTGGTGGTGCCCCTCATCGTGCCGGGCATGGCGGTGGTGGGGATCTTCACCCTGGTGGTCACCTGGGGCAACTTCTTCGTGCCCTTCATCCTGTTGAAGAGCCCCGAGCGGCTGCCCGCCGCCGTGCGGATCTACACGTTCTTCGACCAGTACGGAACCGTGCAGTACGGGGAGCTGGCGGCGTTCTCGCTGCTCTACACGCTGCCGGTGATCGCCCTGTACCTGGGGGTGTCCAGGGCGCTGGGCGGGAGCTTCAGCCTGGGCGGCGCCATGAAGGGGTGACCGCGCGGCGCCGATGATGGAGGGGCCGCGCGCCGCCGCGCGCGGCCCCCATTCTCCGTTCCCCGCCTCACAGGGGAACGGAGGTCGTGGACGCGGCACCACACCGGGCCAGGAGCAACGGGTGGCGGTGAGGGCGTCGGTTCACGGCCCTGCGAGGGCGGGGCCGACCCGTCCGTGTCAGCCCGGTGTGGCCGTCTGTGCCCGGGCGGACTCGGCCGGCTTCTCCTCTCCCGGCGTCGGCGGGGAGGTGTCCGGCCCGGCGGCCGCGGAGCGTCCGCTGCGGCCCGATCCCACGCGCTTCTTGTTGTAGATGTCGAAGCCCACCGCGGCGAGCAGCACCAGGCCCTTGATGGCCTGCTGCCAGTCGACGCCCAGGCCGATGAGGGACATGCCGTTGTTCATGACGCCCATGACCAGCGCGCCCACGACCGCCCCGATGACGGTGCCCACGCCGCCCGATGCCGAGGCCCCGCCGATGAAGGCCGCCGCGATGGCATCCAGCTCGAACATGGTCCCGGCGCGGGGGGTCGCGGCGTTGAGCCGGGCGGTGAACACCAGCCCGGCCAGCGCCGAGAGCACGCCCATGTTGACGAACACCCAGAAGGTGGTCCGCTGCGTCTTGACACCCGAGAGCATGGCGGCCTTCTCGCTGCCGCCGACCGCGTAGATGTGGCGGCCCGCGGTCGTCGTGTTCATGACGAACGAGTAGCCGACGATCAGCACGATCAGCAGCAGCCCCACGACCGGGAGCCCGTTGTAGACGGCGAGGGCGTAGGCGAAGACCAGCACGACCGCCACGGTCGCCACGGACTGGGCCGTGGCCAGTTGCGACGAGGCCACGGGCAGGTCGTAGCGCAGGTTGCGCGCGCGGGACCGCCATTGCAGCCAGACCAGCACCGCGGCGGCGGCCACGGCTCCGGCCATGGTCAGCAGGTGAATGCCCACGTCGGCGACATCGGGGATGAACCCGCTGGCCAGGGTCCGCAGCGACGCCGGCAGGGGGCTGAGCGACTCCCCGCCGAGGACGACCATGGTCGCGCCGCGGAAGATCAGCATCCCGGCGAGGGTGACGATGAACGCCGGGATGCGCACGTAGGCGATCCAGAACCCCTGCCAGGCGCCGATGAGCGCGCCCAGCACCAGGGCCAGCGGGACGACCACCGGCATGGGCAGCCCCCAGCCGGTCAGCATGATCGCCGACACCGCTCCCACGAAGGCCACCACCGACCCCACGGAGAGGTCGATGTGGCCGGTGATGATGACGAGCATCATCCCGACCGCCAGGATCAGAACGTAGGAGTTCTGCATGATCAGGTTGGTGATGTTCAACGGGCGCAGCAGCAGCCCGCCGGTGAGCATCTGGAACAGGATCACGATGATCGCGAGCGCGATCACCATGCCGTACTGCCGTGCGTTGTTCCGCACCACGGTGCGGATGACGCTGATGGTCGAAGTCATCGTCGGGTCACGCCCTCGTCATGGTCATGAGCTTCATCAGTGGCTCCTGGGCGGCCTCGGAGCGGGGCAGCTCGCCGGTGATACGGCCCTCGCTCATGGCGTAGATGCGGTCGCACATGCCCAGCAGCTCGGGCAGTTCGGAGGAGATCAGCAGCACGCTCGCCCCCTGGGCCGCCAGCTGCCGCACGATCACGTAGATCTCGTACTTGGCGCCGACGTCGATGCCCCGGGTGGGCTCGTCGAGGATGAGCAGGTCGGGCTCGGCGAACATCCACTTGCCGAGCACGACCTTCTGCTGGTTGCCGCCGCTGAGGTCGCCGGTGGTCTGGAAGACGTCGCGGCTCTTGACGCGCATGCGCACGCGCATCTCCTCGGCGGCGACCGACTCCCGTGCGGGGTCGATCACCGACCTGCGGCTCACCCGGCCCAGCCCGGCGAGGGTGAGGTTGCGGCGGATGTCCTCATCGAGGATCAGGCCGAGCTCCTTGCGGTCCTCGGGGACGTAGGCGATGCCGTTGGCGATGGCGTCGCCGACGTCGCGGATGCGCAGCTCCGCCCCGTCCTTGAGCACCGTGCCGCCGACGTGGCGCCCGTAGGACCGGCCGAAGACGCTCATGGCGAACTCGGTGCGCCCGGCCCCCATGAGGCCGGCCAGCCCCACGATCTCGCCGCGCCGGATGGTCAGGCCCGCGTCGTCGACCATGCGCCGGCCCACGTGGGTCGGGTGGTCGACCGACCAGCCGCGCACCTCGAAGCGGACCTCGCCGATGTCGCCGGTGCGCTCGGGGTAGCGGTGGTCGAGGTCGCGCCCGACCATGCCGCGGATGATGCGGTCCTCGTCGACGGCGCCTTCGGCCATGGACAGGGTCTCGATGCACCGGCCGTCGCGCAGTACCGTGATGGTGTCGGAGACCCGGGTGACCTCGCCGAGCTTGTGGGAGATCAGGATGCAGGTGATCCCCTGCGCCTTCAGCTCCAGCAGCAGCTCCAGGAGGTTGTCGCTCTCGGTCTCGTTGAGCGCCGAGGTCGGCTCGTCCAGGATGAGCAGCCGCACCCGCTTCGACAGCGCCTTGGCGATCTCCACGAGCTGCTGGCGGCCGACGCTGAGCGAGGCCGCGGGCAGGGTGGGGTCCTCGTCCAGCCCGACCCGGTGCAGCAGCGCGCGGGCCTCACCGGCGGTGCGGCCCCAGTCGACGATGCCGCGTGAGCGGGTGCGCTCGTTGCCCAGGAAGATGTTCTCGGCGATGGACAGCTGCGGGATGAGCGCCAGCTCCTGGTGGATGATGGCGATGCCGGCCCGCTCGCTGTCGCGCACGCCGGAGAACCGGGCCACCTCGCCGTCGACCAGGATGTCCCCGGTGTAGTCGCCGTGCGGGTACACGCCGCTGAGCACCTTCATGAGGGTGGACTTCCCGGCGCCGTTCTCGCCCATCAGGGCGTGGATCTCGCCGCGCTCGACCCGCAGGTCCACGTCGGCCAGGGCCGTGACGCCGGGGAACTCCTTGCCGATCCCGCGCATCTGGAGAATGACGTCGCTCACGGGCGGCCGCCTCTCCCGCGCGGGAGTGCCGGACGGGCGCTCACGCGATGTCCTCGGGCTCGTAGAAGCCGCTCTCCAGCAGCTCCTCCTCGTAGTTGTCGATGTCGACCGAGACCGGCTCCAGCAGGTAGGCGGGCACGACCTTCTCGCCGTTGTCGTAGCTCTCGGTGTCGTTGACCTCGGGCTCCTCGCCGCGGACGACGGCGTCGGTCATGTTCACCGCGGACTCCGCGAGCATCCGGAAGTCCTTGAAGACGGTCTGGGTCTGCTCGCCGCCGACAATGGACTTCACCGACGCCACCTCGGCGTCCTGCCCGGTGATCACCGGCAGCGGCCGGTCCTCGGTGCCGTAGCCCACGGCCTGGAGCGAGGAGATCACCCCGATGCTGATGCCGTCGTAGGGCGACAGCACCGCGTCCACCTCTTCGTCGGAGTAGTTGGCGCTGAGCAGGTTGTCCATCCGGGCCTGGGCGGTGGCGCCGTCCCAGCGCAGGGTGGCGATCTGCTCCACCTCCGTCTGTCCGCTGCGGACCTCCAGGACGCCGTCGTCGATGTAGGGCTGGAGCACCGACATGGCGCCCTCGAAGAAGAAGGAGGTGTTGTTGTCGTCGGGCGAGCCGGCGAACAGCTCGATGGAGAAGGGGCCCTCCTCGTTCTCCAGGTCCAGGGCCTGTTCGATGTACTCGCCCTGGAGCACGCCCACCTGGTGGTTGTCGAAGGTCGCGTAGTAGTCGACGTTCTCGGTCCCCAGGAGCAGCCGGTCGTAGGAGATCACCGGGATGTCGGCGTCGGCCGCCGTCTGGAGGACATCGTTCAGCGCCGAGCCGTCGATGGGGGCGATGACCAGGGCGTCGACGTCCTTGGTGATCATGTTCTCGATCTGGGAGACCTGGTTCTCCACCACGTCCTCGGCGTATTGCAGGTCGGTGCCGTAGCCGGCCTCTTCGAACTCCGCCACCATGTTGTTGCCGTCGGCGACCCAGCGCTCGGAGGACTGGGTCGGCATGGCGATGCCGATGAGGCCGTTCTCGCCTTCGTCGCGGGCGGCATCGCCGACGCCGCTGCACGAGGTCGCCAGCAGGGCCACGCCGAGCAGCGCCGCGGCCGTGAGCTTTCCGTTCAATGTCAACACCTTCGCCTCGTTGTGTCGGGACTACTGGGGGTCAGGCGGGCTCAGTGGCGAGCGCGAGCCTGATGACGGTCCAGGACACCGGGGGCAGGACGACTGTGAGGCGGCCGTCCTGAAGCCGGATGTCCCTGTTGGGCCGGGGCACCACGCGGTCGGGTGCCTCGGCGGTATTGGCGGCATAGGCGTCGTCGTCGGACAGGGTCCGGCAGTCGGCGACGCCGTGGGCGTCCAGGCCGCGCAGGTCGATGCCGAGGGCGACCTGCTCCGTGGTGGAGCGGTTCACCACGAACACCGCGGCCTGGTCGTTGTCGGGGTCGTGGGTGGCGACCGCGTCGATGACGGGGACCTCGCCGTAGCGGGCGGTCTCCTGGAGGGGCGCATCGGGCTCGACCCGCAGCACCTGGCCGGCGGCCGTGGCGGCGGTGAGCGCGAAGGGGTGGAAGATCGTCTGGCGCCAGGCGGGGCCGCCGGGCTCGGTCATGATCGGGGCGATCACGTTGACCAGCTGGGCCTGGCTGGCGGCCGTGACGCGGTCGCCGTGGCGCAGCAGGGAGATGAGCATGTTGCCCACGACGACGGCGTCGGCCACGTTGTAGCGGTCCTCGATGACACGGGGGGCGATGGGCCAGTCGGCGGGCGGCCCCGCGTCGTGGAAGCGGCTCTGGTACCAAACGTTCCACTCGTCGAAGGAGAGCTGGATGCGCTTGGTGCGCTTGAGCCGGGCGCGGACGGCGTCGGCGGTGGCGACCACGGATTCGATGAAGTGGTCCATGTCCGCGGTGGAGGCGAGGAAGCTCGCGAGGTCGCCGTCGTGCTCCTGGTAGTAGGCGTGCAGCGAGATGTAGTCGACGCTGTCGTAGGCCAGCTCCAGGACCTCCGCCTCCCAGGCGCCGAAGGTCGGCATGGCGGAGTTGGAACTGCCGCAGGCCACGAGCTCCAGGCCGGGGTCGCTCGCGCGCATGGCCGCGGCGGTCTCGGCCGCGAGCCGGCCGTACTCGCGGGCGGTCTTGTGGCCGGTCTGCCAGGGGCCGTCGAGCTCGTTGCCCAGGCACCACATGCGGATGCCGTGGGGCTCGGGGCTGCCGTTGGCGACGCGCAGGTCCGACAGGTGGGTGCCGCCGGGGTGGTTGGCGTATTCGAGCAGGTCGACGGCTTCTTGCAGGCCGCGGGTGCCGAGGTTGAGGGCCATCATCGGCTCGATGCCGAGCGTGCGCGCCCAGCGGATGAACTCGTCCAGGCCGAACTGGTTGGTCTCGGTGCTGTGCCAGGCGAGGTCGCGGCGGACGGGGCGCCGGTCCTTGGGGCCCACGCCGTCCTCCCACCGGTAGCCGGAGACGAAGTTGCCGCCGGGGTAGCGCACGGTGGTGACGCCGAGTTCGCGGACGAGGTCGGCGACGTCGCGGCGGAAGCCGTCGGCGTCGGCGGTGGGGTGGCCGGGCTCGTAGATCCCGGTGTAGACGCAGCGCCCCATGTGCTCCACGAACGACCCGAACGTGCGGCGGTGGACGGGGGCGATGCGGAAGGCGGGGTCGAGGGTCATGGAGGCGGTGAGCATGTACGGCTTCCCTCGTAGGTCGATGGCGATGGCGGAGAGGACGGGGGTGGGTTCCGGGGGCGGCTCACTTGAGCCCGGCGTCGGTGACGCCGCGGACGACCTGGCGCTGGAACAGCAGGAACACGATGATGAGCGGGAGGGCTCCCAAGACGGCGGCGGCCATCTGCTGGGCGTAGTGGATGCCGTAGGCGCCCTGCACCGTGCCCAGGCCCACGGGGACGGTCATGAGGGCGGGGTCGGTGGTGGCGATGAAGGGCCACAGGAAGTTGTTCCACGCCTGGACGAAGGTGAAGATGCCGACGGCGGCGAGGACGGGCGTGGACATCGGCAGCACGACGCTCCACAGGATGCGCGCGTGGCCCGCTCCGTCCAGGCGGGCCGCCTCCTCGTAGTCGCCGGGGATGGCGTCGAAGAAGCGCTTGAGGATGAACACCATCATCGGGGCCACCACCTGGGGCAGGGCGACGCCCCAGTAGGTGTCGACCAGGCCGAGGTAGGTCATCTCGTCGAACAGCGGCACGATGAGGACCTGCGGCGGCACCAGGATGCCCGCGATGAACAGCGCGAACAGCCAGGACCGGCCGGGGAACTCGGTCTTGGAGAACGCGTAGGCGGCCAGCGCGCACACCACGAGCGTGAGCACGGTGACCACGGTCGAGATCACCGTGCTGTTGATCAGCCACTGCTGGAGGTCGCCCTGGGCGATGACGGCCCGGTAGGCGGCGAAGGTGGGCTCCAGCGGCAGCCACCGGATGGGCACGGCCGTGGTCTCGCCCTCGGGCTTGAGCGAGGTCAGCACCGCCCAGGCGAGCGGGATGAGCCACGCGACGGCGAGGAACAGCGCGGAGACGGTCAGGGCCGCGCCGCCGGGGCTCACCCTCGGGCGGGTCCGGCGCCGGGCCGCGGCGCGGGGGGTCGCGGTGGTCACAGGGTGTCCCCCTTCCGGGCGAACAGGCGGAACTGGAGGATCGACACCACGACGATGACGGCGAAGAAGAGATAGGAGATCGCCGAGGCGTAGCCGATCCGCAGGCCGGTGAACCCGGTGTCGAAGACGTAGCCGATGATCGGCCGGGCGGCGAAGTCGGGGCCGCCGGAGCCGGCCGTCATCAGGTAGGCCTGGTCGAACAGCTTGAGCGAGGCCACGATCTGGAGCAGCACGATGAGCGCGGTGGTGCGGCGCAGCAGCGGCAGCGTGATCCGCGTCAGCCGCTGCCAGGCGCCCGCCCCGTCGAGCGCGGCGGCCTCGTGCACGTAGCCGGGGATGCCCTGGAGCGCGGCCAGGTAGAGCAGGTAGTTGAACCCCACCGTCCACCACACGGTCGTGATCGCCACCGCGACGAGCACGACGTTCTCGTCGGTCAGCCACGCCACCTCGCCCAGGCCCACCGCCTGGAGGGCGCCGTTGACCACCCCGAACCCCGGCTGGTACATCCACACCCAGATCAGCGACACCACGGCCACCGGCAGAACGTAGGGCGCGAAGAACGAGAACCGCAGGAACCAGCCGAGCCGGGCCACCCGGTTGGTGAGCAGCGCCATCGCCAGGGCCACCGCCACCAGCGGCGGCGTGCTGATCAGGGTGAACAGCAAGGTGACCCACATCGACCGCCACATGGCGGTGTCGCCGGCCAGCTCCCGCCAGTTGGCCAGGCCGACGAAATCGGCGTCGGGCCGGGCCAGGCTGCGGTCGGTGAAGGAGGTCCACAGCCCCGCGAGCATCGGCCAGACGAGGAACGCGGCGAACAGGACGGTGAAGGGCAGCACGAACCACAGGCCGGTGTAGGCACCGGTGCGGCGGGCGCGGCCCGACGGGCCGCGGCGCCCGCGGACGGGGCCGGGGCCGGGGCGCGGCCGCGGCTCCCCCGGGGCCACGGTGTCGGCATGAGCGGTCATGTCGGGCTCCCAGCGGGTACGCGGGGCGGAAGGGTGGGGGGTCCGGCCATCACACCGGCTCCGGGGTGTCGATGAGCCGCTGCACGGCCCGTTTGAACCGGTCCAGGGCGACTTCGGGGGTGACCGCGCCGGTGTGCAGGCCGCTCATGATCGAGTTGGCCTCGTTCTGCATGGGGGCGGCCGAGCCGCTGAACCACGCGTCGGGGTCGAACTGCACGTCGGCGGCCGCGTGGCGGTACTCGGCCTGGGGCCGCAGCTCGGCGTAGTCCGGGCTCTCGGCCACCGGGAGGTAGGCGGGGGTGTGCCCGCCGCCGGCCCAGGTGATGCTGTTCCTCAGCATCCAGGCGGCGTACTCCACGGCCGCGCGCACGGCGGCGTCGTCGCGTTCGCGCCGGTGCGGCAGGACCAGGGCGTGGCAGTCCCCCTGGCCGAGCTCGGGCCCGAAGACCGCCGGGTAGGGCCGCATGCCGAAGTCCATCCCGGCGTTCTGGAAGGTGGCGATCTCCCAGTTGCCCGTGAGCAGCAGGCCGGCGATGCCGTTCTGGAAGTTGGCGGGGGTGCCGGGCGCGTCGGCGGACTCCGGCGCCAGGCCTTCGGCGGAGAGACGGCGCAGGAAGTCCAGCGACCGCAGCGCCTTGTCGTCGTCGACGCCCAGCTCGCCGTCGAAGGTCATCTCGCCGCCCAGCTGGCGGTAGAGCGACCAGAAGTGGCGCCAGGCCCCGATGGTCTCGATGGACAGCGCGTACTGCCCGGTGACCTCCTTGACCGCGGCGAGCAGGTCGAAGAACTCCTCCGGGCCCGATGTGGCGACCAGCTCGCCGTCGGCGTCGAGCACGCCGGCCTCGGCGCAGATCTCGCGGTTGTAGTAGGTGACGGTGAGGTGGGTGTCGAGGGGGATGGCGTAGAGCAGGCCGTCGACCACGCACTTCTCCCACACGTTGGGCAGCACGTCGGCCTCCGTCACCCCGTACTCGGCCAGCAGCCCGGCCGGGACCGGGTCGATCAGGCTGCCCGCTCCCAGCCCGCGCAGCCGCGACAGGTGCAGGGTGCCGATGTCGAAGGCGCGCCCGCCGGCGGCGCCCATGACGAACTTCGTGTAGTAGGGGTTGCCCCACAGGTAGGTGGTGGGCCGGAAATCGATATCGGGGTGCTCGCGCCGGTAGGCGTCGTGCATCTCGATCATGCGGGCGCCGTCTCCACCGGTGAACAGGTTCCACTGGCGCAGCCGCGTCCGGCCGCCCGGCAGGGGCCCGGCGGGGCCGCAGCCGGCGAGTCCGAGGCCGGCGGCCGCCA
>NZ_JBHSBH010000004.1:493950-507490 GCF_042650565.1 Nocardiopsis sediminis | reverse complement strand
AGCCCGCCGGCCAGGAACGCCCGGCGGCCCGGCCCGGCCGCCGGGGGCGGGATCGGGGTGCTTCTGGTGCGCATGGCAACTCCTCTGCCTGGTGCTGCGCGGGTGCGGCCGTCCCCCAAGGGCCGCTGGTGGTGGTGGGGCCGTCGCCCCCGTTGCCGGGCGGCCCCGGCCCCGCCGGCCGCGGTGCGCGTGGTGCGCATCCGCCGCGGATCGGGGCCGGGGCCGCGCGGGTCAGACCCGCACGAACCCGATGTCCGCGAGGCCGCAGAACACCTCCCAGTCGGCGGCGGTGCGGCCCAGGTTCATGACCATGTGGTGGGTCCCCCCGGCGCGCAGCCAGCCGTCCATGCAGCCGCGGATCCCCGAATCGGGGCGGAACTGCCCGTAGGGCATCTCCAGGGACGGCAGCCGCTGGGAGTCGAGCACCTCCCCCTCGGCCACGACCAGCCGGAACTCCTCCCCGCCGAGGGAGACGAGCGAGGCGATGGTCGCCGGTCCGGGCTTGATGCGAAAGAGCAGGGTGGGCGGGTCGGCGAGGCCGCCGATGCCCAGCGGGCGCTTGATGAGCCGCACCGGCTCGTCGTCGCGGGCCACCTTCCAGTTGCCCTCCCCCATGTGGCTCATGAGGATCGAGTCGGTGGGGAAGTCCATCGCGTACATCTCGGTGAAGTGGCCGTCGCCAGCGAGCCGGTGCCCGGCGTGCACGATGGCGGCGGCCAGCACGTCGCCCTCGCCGGCGAAGCCGTAGCCCTCGGCCATGAGGCTGGAGGCGGCGGCCATGGGCAGCCGGGCGAAGCGGCCGTCCTCGGCGATGGCGTCGAAGTGCGTGGAGTACGCGCCGCAGCCATGCTCGACGAGCAGCTTCTCAATGCCCAGCTGCATGCGGGCGTGGTCCTCGCGCTCCTCCTTGGACAGCCGCTCGTCGACCTCGAAGGCGGCGTCCTCGCGCTCCATGAGCGCGGCCACCGCCGGGCCGGGCAACTCCGCCATGGTGCGGTGCAGCTCCCCGGGTGCGATGACCTCGACCTCGGGGCCGAGCTTGCGGATGAGCGCGGTCTCGTCGAACCGGGCATCGCCCATGCCGTTCATGGCGTAGCCGAAGACACCGACCTTGAGCCGCTTCCACGCGGTGACCGCGCGGGCGGCGCGCGCCCAGCGCCCGACGCGCTCGGTGAACGCGGCGCTGGGCCACTCCTCGGTGACGACGTCGAACGGCAGCCCGGCGCGCACCATGGCGTTGGCGGTGTCCTGGGCGCCGTGGATGCCCTGGTTGTAGGTCATGTCGTCCATGTCCCACGCCGGGGTGACCGTGGGCTCGGGCTGGATGTTGGCCAGGCACACCGGCAGCCGCATCTGGTCGAACACGCGGGTCACACGCAGCGAGGGGCCGTAGGTCAGCATGACGACGAGGACGCCGTCGAGGTCGTCGTTCTCGAACTCGCGGACCGCGCGCTCGGCGTCGGCGCGCCCCCGGACGGGCGCGCCGACCACGCAGTCGGCGACGTCGGCCAGGCTCTCGGCGATCCGGCGCGCGTAGGCGGCCTGGTGATCGGTGATGCCGGGGATCATGTCGTCGTAGAGCGGCTGCATGATGCCGAGGATCCCGATGCTGGGCAGGCGTTCGGTCACGTGTCCGTTCCTCATCTCTGGCCGTAGACGTTCTGGTAGCGGTCGTAGAGGGCGTCGATGTGGTGCTGGGGCAGGCGCTCGACGGGCCCGTTCTGCCGGGCCAGGTGGACGGTGCGGGCGACGTCCTCGCACATCACCGCGGCCTTGACGGCGGCCTTGGGGCCGGGGCCGATGGTGAAGACGCCGTGGCCGCTCATGAGGACCGCGGGCGAGCGGTGCCCGGTGAGCGTGGCGACGATCCCCTTGCCGATGTCGTCCCCGCCGATCAGGGCGAAGGGCCCGACGGGGATGTCGTCGCCGAACTCGTCGGCCATGGCGGTGATGGCGCACGGGATGGGCTCGTTGCGGGCCGCCCAGGCCGTGGCGTAGGGGCTGTGGGTGTGCACGACCCCGCCGACCTCGGGCATGGCCCGGTAGACGTAGGCGTGGGCGTCGGTGTCGCTGGAGGGCGCGTGGCGCCCGTCGACCACGGCGCCGCTGAGGTCGCAGACGACGATGGACTCCGGGGTGAGGTCGTCGTAGGTGACCCCGCTGGGCTTGATGGCGATCAGGTCGGTGCCCGGGATCCGGGCGGAGATGTTGCCGCTGGTCCAGGTCACCAGGTTCCAGCGCAGGAGTTCGGCGTGCAGGGCGCACACCTCGGTTCGGGTGGTCTCGACGGCGGCGGCGCTACCGGGGGGCAGGGCGGTCATGGCGTCCTTCAGCTGCTGAGGCTCTGGTTGCGGAGGGCGCGCAGGCGGTGCAGGGCGTCGCTGCCGCCGCGGCCGAAGTGGTCGTGGAGCTCGGTGTAGATGGCGAAGAGGTCGTCGTAGGCGGCGGTGCGGCCGGGGTCGGGCAGCACCGCGTCGCGGGTGGTGCTGCCCATGGCCGCGGAGGCGGCGGCGATGTCGGGGTGGGCGCCGGCGGCAACGGCGGCGTGGATGGCCGAGCCCAGCGCGGGTGCCTCGTCGGAGTCGGCCACGTGCAGGGGGCGGCCGAGGACGTCGGCGTAGATCTGCGTGACGAACGCGTTGCGCTTGAGGCCGCCGGCCAGGGTCAGCTCCGCAACGGGCACCCCGGATCCTTCGAAGGCGTCCAGGATGGTGCGGGTGCCGAACGCGGTGGCCTCGACCAGGGCCCGGTAGACGTCCTCGGGGCGGGTGGCCAGGGTCAGGCCCGCGATGACGCCGGAGAGGTCGTGGTCGACCAGGACGGAGCGGTTGCCGCTGTGCCAGTCCAGGGCCACCAGGCCGTGGCCGCCCACCGGCTGGGCGGCGGCGCGGCGGGAGAGCACGTCGTGCACCGTGGTGCCCTGCTCGCGGGCCTCGCGGACGTACTCGGGCGGGGCGAATCCGTCGGCCAGCCAGCCGAAGATGTCGCCGACCCCGCTCTGGCCGGCCTCGTAGCCCCACAGCCCGGGGACGATGCCGTCGCGGACCGCGCCGCACATCCCGGGGACCTCGGCGAAGCCGGTGCCGTTCATGACGTGGCAGGTGCTGGTGCCCATGACCGCGAGCATCTGCCCGGGGGCCACGGTCTGCGCCGCGGCGGCGGTGACGTGGGCATCGACGTTGCCGACGGCCACGGCGATGCCCACGGGCAGGCCGGTCCAGGCGGCGGCCTCGGCGGTCAGCCCGCCGGCGCGGTCGCCGAGCTGGGACAGCGGGTGGGCGATCTTGTCCTCGGCGAACCGGGCGAAGCGGGGGTCGAGCCCGGCGAGGTACTCGCGGCCGGGCCAGGCGCCGTCCTGGTGGATGCCCTTGTAGCCGGCGGTGCAGACGTTGCGGGTCTCTCGGCCGCACAGCTGCCAGATGATCCAGTCGGCGGCCTCGATCCAGCGGTCGGTGTGGTCGTAGACCTCGGGGTCCTCGCGCAGGACCTGGAGGCCCTTGGCGAACTGCCATTCGGACGAGATGCGCCCGCCGTAGCGGGGCAGCCACGGCTCGCCGCGGCGGCGGGCGAGGTCGTTGATGTCGTCGGCCTCGCGCTGGGCGGCGTGGTGCTTCCAGAGCTTGGGGTAGGCGTGGGGGCGGCCGGCGAACCCGGGGAGCTCGCACAGCGGGACACCGGTGGCGGTGGTGGGCAGGACGGTGCAGGCGGTGAAGTCGGTGCCGATGCCGATGACGCGCTCGGGGGCGATGCCGCCGGCGGCCAGCACCTTGGGGACCGCGTTGCGCAGGACCGCACGGTAGTCCTCGGGTACCTGGAGGGCGGTGTCGGGCGGCAGCGGGGCGCCGGTCGCGGGCAGGGACTCGGAGACGACGCCGTGCTCGTAGGGGTGGACGGCGGTGGCGAGCTCGGCGCCGTCGCGGACGCGGACGGCGACGGCCCGGCCGGAGAGGGTGCCGAAGTCGATCCCGATGACGACGGCATCGTCCTTGTTAGCGCTAACATTCGCGTTCACGGGGGGCTCCTCGGTCCGTCGGGCTACGATCGGCGGTTCGCGGTGCTCGCGCGCGGCACCAGGCGGGCGGGGACGACGTGGTGGACGGGGGCGGCGGCCGCGGCGTCCGCGGGCCGGCGGAGCAGGTCCAGCAGGAGGCCGATGCTGCGCCTGCCGACCTCGCTGAAGTCCTGGGAGACCGTGGTCAGCGGCGGGGTGAGGAACTCGGCTTCGGGGATGTCGTCGAACCCGGCGACGCTGACGTCCTCGGGGACGCGCACGCCCGCTTCGGCGAAGGCGCGCAGGGTGCCCAGCGCCATCTGGTCGTTGCCGACGAAGACCGCCGTGACATCGGGGTCGCGGGCGAGTTCGCGCCCGAGCTCGTAGCCGGAGCGGGGGCGCCAGTCGCCGCGCAGGACATCGGGGACCGGCGCACCGGCCTCCTCCAGGGTGGCCCGCCAGCCCGAGACGCGGCCCTCGGCCTCCAGCCAGTCGCGGGGCCCGGAGATGTGGTGGACGGTGCGGTGGCCGAGGCCGAGCAGGTGGCGGGTCACCAGGCAGGCGCCCCCGGCCTGGTCGACGGTGACCACGGGCAGGTCGGGTGCGTGCCCGCCCTCGACCGCGACCACGGGGCGGTCGGCGGGCTGGTCGGCCAGCCCTTCGACCACCGTGCGGTGGGGGGCGATGACGATGTAGCCCTCGACCGACTGCTGGGCGAGGTAGTCCATGGCCTCGCGCACGGCCTGCCGGGTGATGGTCTGGAGGGTGACGACGCTGAGGAAGTAGCCGTCGGCGCGGGCGGCGTGCTCGATCCCGGCGAGGGTCTGGGCCGGGCCGTAGAGCGTGGTGTCGAAGGCGACGGCCCCGATCACCTGGGTGCGGCGGGTCACCAGGGCCCGCGCGGAGGAGTTGCGGCGGTAGCCCAGCTCCTCGATCGCCGCCTGGACCCGCTGCTGGGTCTCGGCCTTGACGTTGGGGTGTCCGTTGAGCACGCGGGAGACGGTCTGGTGGGAGACCCCCGCGAGCCGCGCGACATCCGCCATGACGGGACGCCCGTTGTAAACCGGCATGTGCTGCACGACCTCGTGTCATCTCGGGTTAACGCCGACGTGACGTGAGCAACATTGTTAACGCTAACAAAACCGACCGTCAAGGGGCGCCTTGCGGCTTTCTTCCCTTTGCCCCCGAGATGACCGTGATGCCCGTTCGGGCGGGGCTGCGGCGGGTCCGGGCCGGGCCCCGGCGGGGCCGGAGCGGGGGCCCGAGAGTCAGCGGCCGGTCAGGCGGGCGTGCCAGGCCATGGCCGAGGTGTCGGTCAGGGAGGCCACCTGGTCGATGACCACCCGGAGCGCCTCGGCGTCGCCGGCGGCAGAGGCGTGGTCGGCGCGGAACGGGGGTTCGAGGGTGCGCGGGGCGCCCGCGGCCACGGCGTCGACGAGTTCGCCGATGAGCTCGCGCTCGCGCGCCTGGTACTCCTGGGCCTCCGAGCGCGCCATGACATAATGCGCGGCCAGCGCCTTGAGCAGCGCGCACTCCAGCAGGGTGCGGCGCGGGACCACCAGCTCGGCGGCGTAGCGGGTGAGCGGCGCGCCGCCGTGTGCCGCGCGGGTGGCGCGCTCGGCGGCCCGGCAGAAGCGCCCGATCAGCTCGCTGGTGAGGTTCTTCAGCGCCGCCAGCGACCCCAGCCCGCCGTCGAACCCGGCCGGCCAGAACGGCTCGGCCAGCAGGTCGCGGAAGACCTCCTCCAGCTCGCCGGCGGAGGCGTCGCAGTAGGAGGAGGCGGCGATGGCGCACACCTCGGCGCGCTCGCCCGCCCCGCGCAGCGCGCCCACCCGGATCATGCCCGAGTACAGCGCGTCCTCCAGGTCGTGCACCGAGTAGGCGACGTCGTCGGACCAGTCCATGACCTGCGCCTCGAAGCAGGTACGGCCCTCGGGGGCGCCCTCGCGGATCCAGCCGAAGACGGGGGCGTCGTCGGGGTAGTGGTTGAACTTGCGGGTGCCGCCGCCCCCGCCCCGCGGCCACGGGTACTTCAGGGTGGCGTCCAGCGTGGCCCGTGTGAGGTTCAGGCCCGCGCTGCGCGGGCGGTCGCCGCCCGTGACGACCTTGCCCTCCAGCCGGGTGAGCAGCCGCAGGCTCTGCGCGTTGCCCTCGAAGCCGCCGCAGGACGCGGCCGCGGCGTCCAGGGCGGTCTCGCCGTTGTGGCCGAACGGCGGGTGGCCGAGGTCGTGGGCGAGGCAGGCGGCCTCGGCGAGATCGGGGTCGCAGCCCAGCGCGGCACCCAGCTCGCGCCCGATCTGGGCGCACTCAAGGGAGTGGGTGAGCCGGGTGCGCGGGAAGTCGCTCGCGCCCGGCTGCACCACCTGGGTCTTGGCGGCCAGCCGGCGCAGGGCGAAGCTGTGCAGCACCCGCGCGCGGTCGCGTTCGAAGGGGCCGCGGGCGCGGCTCTTGGGCGGTTCGGCGGCCCAGCGCCGCCGGTCGTGCGGGCCGTATCCGGGCGGAACGGCCTCGGGGATGTCTGTCATGGTGGGTCCTCGGCGCTCGGGCGGCCCCCGGGGCGGGGGCGTTCAGCTCGCGGCGTCGACGTGGATGTCGCTGCTGTCGCCGAAGATCCAGTAGTACCAGAGCGACGCGGTCTCACGGGTGATGTACCAGAGCTGGGTCTCGCGCTCCAGGACCGCGGGGCCCGAGCGCGACGGCGAGGTGGCGGCGTCGATGCCGTAGTCGTCGGCCATGACCTTCGACCGCAGGCTGTGCCAGGGGTCGCTGACGATCACCGCCGAGGTCCATCCGCGGTCGGCGAAGACCCGCGCCACCGCCTCGATGCTCTGGAGGGTGTCGTTGCCCTCGCCGATGGCGACGACCTGGGAGGGCGGGATGTCCCGGGCCGCCACCAGCCAGTCGCGGCCGCTGCCGCCCTCGGTGAAGTTGTCGCCGGGCTGGTTGCCGCCGACGGTGACGATAACGGGGGCGACGCCTTCGGCGTGGAGGTCGGCGGCGTGCTGGAGGCGGGCCTCGAAGATCGGCGACGGGTTGCCGTTGTACTGGCTGGCGCCCAGGACGACGATGGCGTCGGAGGTGGGGCGGTCGTCCAGGCGGGCGGTGTACCACACCCAGGCCCAGGTGCCGGGGGGCAGGGCGATCGCCACCACGATGACGGTCGCGACGATCCGCCCCCACGGGATGCGGCGCCGCGCGGGGCGGGCGCGCGGGAGCGAGCGCTGCGCGGGGCCCGAGGGCCGCGGGCGGGCACGTGCACCGCCGCCGGCCGGGCGGGTGAAGGCGCGGGTGCGCTCGGCGCCAGGGGCGTCGTCGTAGGGGTCCTCGGGCTCGCCGTGGGCGGGCCGGGTGAACGTGCGGGTGCGGGCGTCGTCGGCGGGCTCGTCCCAGCGGCCCGTGCCGTAGTCGTGGTCGCGGGTGTCGCGAGGGTCGCGGTCCCAGGTGCCGCGGCCCGATCCGGCCGTGGCGCCGGGGCCGAAGGAGTCGCGTGTGAAGGCCCGGGTGGCCTCTGCGTCCGGCGAGGCCGGATGGCCGTCCGGCGGCCCGTCGCCGCGCTCATCCCCCGCTGTCCGCACCACTCACCCCCGCACAGATGGACGGATGTCCTGACGATAACCGACGCCGGGGGCCGCCGGTGACGTTCCGGCATACCTGCGGCAGGGTTCACGGAGGAACGCAGATCCCCCGTTCGTCACGGCCGATTCTATGTCACGAAATTGTCACGGGGTGATCGCGCGGAGGGCGCGTTCGCCCCGAGAGGGTGGGCGGGGGCGCGGCGCCGCGCCCCCGCCCACCGGCCTTCAGCGGCGGGCGGCGGCCCGGCCCGCCTCCAGCCGGGCCACGGGTACCCGGAAGGGCGAGCAGGACACGTAGTCCAGCCCGACCTGGTGGAAGAAGTGCACGGACGCGGGGTCGCCGCCGTGCTCGCCGCAGATGCCGAGCTTGATCCCCGGCCGCGCGGCGCGCCCCTCCTCCACCGCGATCCGGATGAGCCGGCCCACGCCGTCGACGTCCAGCGACTCGAACGGCGAGATCCCGAACACACCCTTCTCCAGGTAGGCGGAGAAGAACGACGCCTCGACGTCGTCGCGGGAGAAGCCCCACACCGTCTGGGTGAGGTCGTTGGTGCCGAAGGAGAAGAACGCCGCGTTCTCGGCGATCTGGCCGGCCGTGAGCGCCGCTCTGGGCAGCTCGATCATGGTGCCGACCGGGAAGTCCAGTTCGACGCCGTACTCTTCGCCGACCTCGCGCAGCACGCGCAGCGACTCGTCGCGGATGATCTCCAGCTCCTGCACCGTGCCCACGAGCGGGATCATGATCTCGGGACGCGGCCGGCCGCCCTGGCGCATGCGCTCGGCGGCGGCCTGGGCGATGGCGCGCACCTGCATGGTGAACAGCCCCGGGACGACCAGGCCCAGGCGCACCCCGCGCAGGCCCAGCATCGGGTTCTGCTCGTGCAGGCGGTGGACCGCCTGGAGCAGGCGCAGGTCGTTCTCGTGCTTCTCCCCGCGCGACTCCGCCACCGCGACGCGCACCGACAGCTCGGTGATGTCGGGCAGGAACTCGTGCAGCGGCGGGTCGAGCAGCCGCACCGTCACCGGCAGGCCGTCCATCGACTCCAGGATCTCGATGAAGTCGTCGCGCTGGAGCGGCAGCAGCGTGCCCAGGGCCTCCTGCTGCTCCTTGTCGGTGTCGGCGAGGATGAGCCGCTCCACGAGCTGGCGGCGGTCGCCGAGGAACATGTGCTCGGTGCGGCACAGGCCGATGCCCTGGGCGCCCATGCGCCGGGCGCGGGCGGCGTCCTCGGCGTTGTCGGCGTTGGCCCGCACGTAGAGGCGGCGCGCGGCGTCGACGTAGTGCATGATGCGGTGCACGGCGCGCACCAGGTCGTCGGCCTGGTCGGAGGCGGGGTCGATCTCGCCCTCGAAGTAGCGCACGACCGGCGACGACACCACGGGGACCTCGCCGAGGAAGACCTCGCCGGTGGTGCCGTCGATGGAGATGACGTCGCCTTCTTCGATGGTCTCGCCGGTGGGGCCGGTGAGCCGCCGGTTCTTGGTGTCGATGTCGAGTTCCTCGGCGCCGCACACGCAGGTCTTGCCCATCCCGCGGGCGACGACGGCGGCGTGGGAGGTCTTGCCGCCGCGGCTGGTGAGGATGCCCCGCGCGGCGATCATGCCCTCGAGGTCGTCGGGGTTGGTCTCGCGGCGGCACAGGATGACGTTCTCACCGCTGCGCGACCACTTGACGGCGGTGTAGGAGTCGAAGACGGCCTTGCCGACGGCGGCGCCCGGCGAGGCGTTCATGCCGCGGCCCAGGCGGCTGCGCTCGGCGGTCTCGTCGAAGCGGGGGAACATCAGCTGGGCGAGCTGGTCGCCGGTGACCCGCAGGACGGCCTCGTCCAGCGTGATCATGCCCTGGTCCACGAGCTGGTCGGCGATGCGGAAGGCGGCGGCGGCCGTGCGCTTGCCCACGCGGGTCTGGAGCATCCACAGCTTGCCGCGCTCGATGGTGAATTCGATGTCGCACAGGTCGCGGTAGTGGTTCTCCAGCGTCTCCATGATCGCCATGAGCTCGTTGTAGCTGCGGGCGTCGATGCGCTCGAGGTCGCCGAGCGGCACGGTGTTGCGGACGCCGGCCACGACGTCCTCGCCCTGGGCGTTCTGGAGGTAGTCGCCGTAGACCCCCTGCTGGCCGGAGGCGGGGTCGCGGGTGAAGGCGACGCCGGTGCCGGAGTCCATGCCGAGGTTGCCGAACACCATGGAGCAGATGTTGACGGCGGTGCCGAGGTCGGCGGGGATGCGCTCCTGGCGGCGGTAGAGCACGGCGCGCGGGGCGTTCCACGAGGTGAAGACGGCCTTCACGGCGAGGTCGAGCTGCGCGCGCGGGTCGCCGGGGAACTCCCGGCCGGTGCGGTCGGCGACGATGCCCTTGAAGACCTCCACCAGCTTGCGGAGGTCGGCGGCGTCGAGATCGAGGTCGTTGGTGATGTTCTTCTGCGCCTTGACCTGCTCGATCGCCTCTTCGAACAGGTCGCCCTCGATGTCCAGGACGGTCTTGCCGAACATCTGGATGAGCCGGCGGTAGGAGTCCCAGGCGAAGCGCTCGTTGCCGGACTGGGCGGCCAGGCCCTCGACGGAGTCGTCGTTGAGCCCGATGTTGAGGACGGTCTCCATCATGCCCGGCATGGAGAACTTGGCGCCGGAGCGGACGCTGACCAGGAGCGGGTCGTCGGCCTGGCCCAGCCGCTTGCCCATGGCCGACTCCAGCGCCGCGAGCGAGGCGGCGATGGCGTCGTCGAGGCCGTCGGGCATGGCGCCGTGCTCCAGGAAGTGGCGGCAGGCCTCGGTGGTGATGGTGAACCCGGGCGGCACCGGGAGACCCAGGTTGGTCATCTCGGCGAGGTTGGCGCCCTTGCCGCCGAGCAGATCCTTGAGGTCCTTGTTGCCCTCGCTGAACTCGTACACGTACTTGGGCACGGGAGGCTCCCTGCTGCTAGAAGACCGGTGGTGACCGGTACTGCCACTCGACCTCGGATTGCGCGCGACTCTACCCAGAGCGGTCCGCGAACTCGCCCACGGGAGCCTCCTCATCTGAGTATTACCAGGTCAAACGATATAAACAGGTGTAGACCAATGGTTCAAGAATGATCGCCGAAACCTCCCCGTCACAGCGGCGGCGAAAACCCGGCGGGATCGACGAATCCCCAGGTCGGAAAGGTTCTGTAGCAAACTAACAGGCAGTGGTCGCCGACACTGGCCCACAGGCCCGAGAGTCGCGCCTTCGCCGTGCCGAAGACCACACGGATACCCAGTGGTAACCTACGGTGCCGTAAGTAGAGTTCGGGGAGGCGGGACCGGCTGCGCCGGGCACGGCGCCCCCCGAAAGGCCGCCCCGCGACGACCTGATGGAGATGAGGACAGGTGCCCGCACAGCAATCCGGCGACGCGGCCACACGCCACCCCCACCACGATGCGCCCGGCGCGCCCCCTGCCCCGGCCGACGGCCCCCGGGCGGTGGCGGCCGACCTGCTCGAAGCGGTCAAGCCGCGGCTGCGCGGCTGGCTGCACCTGGGAACCGCGCCGGTCGCACTGGCCGCCGGGATCGTGCTGGTCGCGCTCGCCCCCGGCGCCCCCGCGCGCATCGCGAGCGCCATCTACGCGCTCAGCTCGGTCCTGCTGTTCGGGACCTCGGCGGTCTACCACGTGGGCCGGTGGTCGCGGCGCGGGATGGCGGTGCTGCGCCGCATGGACCACTCCAACATCTACTTCATCATCGCCGGGACCTACACCCCCTTCGTGGTGCTGGTCCTCGACGGCGCACTGCGCACCGCGATGCTGGCGCTGATCTGGGGCGGGGCCGCCGCCGGGGTGCTGTTCAAGATGTTCTGGCTCAACGCCCCGCGCTGGCTGTCGACCGCGCTCTATCTGGCGATCGGGTGGGTCGCGGTGCTGTTCATCCCCCAGCTCGTCGGGGGCACGCACCCGGCCACGTGGATCCTCATCCTGGCCGGCGGCCTGCTCTACAGCGCGGGCGCCGTGGTCTACGGGGCCAAGCGGCCCGACCCCGCACCTCGCTGGTTCGGGTTCCACGAGATCTTCCACTCGCTGACGATCGCGGCCTACATCTGCCACTACATCGCGGTGTCGTTCGTCGTGTACACCTCGGCCTGACACCGGCCCCCGGGCCGTCCAGGGCCAAGGCCAGGGCCCAAAGCCGCGGACCTCGTCACGATTCGCTCACGGCATGGGACGTCCGGGCTGAAAACGCCTGCCCCGTCGGCCATATCGGGCTAATTTGGAACCGGTTCTCCCGGCCGCCGCCGCGTGTCCGGGGTTCCTCATGAGGCGGCCGGATACCACATCCCCCCGGGTCCGGCCGCCTCGCCCCACAACGCCCCCATGCGACGGCAGGGGATGACGACGCACAATGGGCCCCGCCTCAGCAGAGACGGGGCCCATCGCCGTTCGTCGGTGCCGAGCGCGCTAGCAGCCCGGCAGGCGCTCCACCAGGTAGGTCTCGACCTGGTCGAGCGCGACCCGTTCCTGCGACATCGTGTCGCGCTCGCGCACGGTCACGGCGTCGTCCTCAAGGGTGTCGAAGTCGACGGTCACGCAGAAGGGCGTGCCGATCTCGTCCTGGCGACGGTAGCGGCGGCCGATCGCGCCGGCGTCGTCGAACTCGACGTTCCACCGCTTGCGCAGCCGCGCGGCGAGGTCGCGCGCCTTGGGCGAGAGGTCGGAGTTGCGCGACAGCGGCAGCACCGCCGCCTTGACCGGCGACAGGCGCGGGTCCAGCCGCATGACCGCGCGCTTCTCCAGCTTGCCCTTGGCGTTGGGCGCCTCGTCCTCGCTGTAGGCGTCGAGCATGAAGGTCAGCAGCGCTCGGTCGACACCGGCGGCCGGCTCGATCACGTAGGGGATGTAGCGCTCGTTGTTCTCCTGCTCGAAGAACGACAGGTCCGTACCGGACGCCTCGGAGTGGGTCTTGAGGTCGTAGTCGGTCCGGTTGGCGACACCCTCCAGCTCGCCCCACTCGGTGCCCTGGAAGCCGAACCGGTACTCGATGTCGACGGTCCGCTTGGAGTAGTGCGAGAGCTTGTCCTTGGGGTGCTCGTACAGGCGCAGGTTGTCCTTTGCGATGCCCAGGTCGACGTACCACTGCATGCGGGTGTCGATCCAGTACTGGTGCCACTGCTCGTCCTCGCCCGGCTTGACGAAGAACTCCATCTCCATCTGCTCGAACTCGCGGGTGCGGAAGATGAAGTTGCCCGGCGTGATCTCGTTGCGGAACGACTTGCCGATCTGGCCGATGCCGAACGGCACCTTCTTGCGCGCGCTCTGCTGGACGTTCATGTAGTTGATGAAGATGCCCTGGGCGGTCTCGGGCCGCAGGAAGGCCAGGCCGGTCTCGTCCTGCACCGGGCCGAGGTAGGTGCGCAGCAGGCCGTTGAACATCCGCGGCTCGGTGAAGGAGGACTTCGCGCCGCAGTTGGGGCAGGCGAGGTCGGCCAGGCCGGTGGCGGGCTCGCGGCCGTGCTTCTCCTCGTAGGCCTCGAGGAGGTGGTCGGCGCGGAAGCGCTTGTGGCAGGACTGGCACTCGGTGAGGGGGTCGACGAACGCCTTGACGTGGCCCGACGCCTCCCAGACCTCGCGCGCCAGGATCACGCTGGAGTCGAGGCCCACGATGTCCTCGCGCTCCTGCACCATGGCGCGCCACCACTGGCGCTTGACGTTGCTCTTCAGCTCCACGCCCAGCGGGCCGTAGTCCCAAGAGGCGCGCAGACCCCCGTAGATCTCGCTGGAGGGGTAGACCAGACCCCGCCGCTTGGCGAGGTTGACCAGGGTGTCCATTGCCTCTGACTTTGCGGCCATTGTTGTTCGACTCTCCATCCGGCTGGCGGTCGGCGGATCGCTCATCGCGATGCTCGAATGTCACCTGACGGCGTCCCGCCGTCATGTGGACACAGCCTAGGACACCTACAGGCGGTGACGTGCATCAACGACGATACGCAGCCGAGCCGCCCGGGGTCGACCGGTTTTGCGTCCC
>NZ_JBHSBH010000004.1:433755-493926 GCF_042650565.1 Nocardiopsis sediminis | reverse complement strand
CGGGCGGCCGCCCGGGGAGGCGTTCAGCGGGCGCGTCCCGCCACGACCTCGAAGGCCGTGGGCTCGTCGTGGGCCTCGGACAGCAGCGGCACGGCCGCCATGCGCACCTGGAAGTCCGACAGCGCGCGCCGGTAGTACCCCGGGCCGTCCCATTCGGTCACCACGGTCCACAGGCCGGGCTCGTCGGCGGCCCGGCCGATCCACGAGCCCCGCAGGCCCGGCCGCGCGCCCAGCGCCTCCAGAGCGGTCTCGGCACGCTCCACGAACGCGTCGGCGTCGTCGGGGGCCACGGTGTAGCGGGTGATGACGATCATCGCCACATCGTCTCACCCCCGGGCACGCGTGCGGGCGGGGCCGGCCATGGTGTACTGGTCCAGACCGGCCAGCCACCACCGATCGGAGGGACTCACGTGGCGCTGACGTTCGAGGTCGTCGTCGAGGGCACCGCGGGGGCCATCGCCGCCGAGCGCACCGGGGCCCACCGTGTGGAGCTGGTGTCGGCCCTGGCCGACGGCGGGCTGACCCCCAGCCTGGGCACCGTGCGCACCACGCTCGGCGCGGTCTCCCGGATCGACGTCTACCCCATCGTCCGCCCGCGCGGCGGCGACTTCGTCTACGACGAGCACGAGGTGGCCGCGATGGAGCGCGACATCCTCGCCTTCGCCGAGGAGGGGGTCCCCGGCGTGGTGCTCGGGGCGCTCACGCCGAAGGGGTCGGTGGACCGGTTCGTGATGGAGCGGCTGCTCGCGGCGGCCGAAGGCCTGGCGGTCACCTTCCACCGCGCGTTCGATGTCACGGCCGACCCGCGGGCCGCGCTCGACGACCTCATCGCCCTGGGCGTGGACCGGGTGCTCACCTCCGGCCAGGAGGCCACAGCGGCCCAGGGATCGGGGCTGCTGGCCGAACTGGTGCGGCGCGCCGAGGGCCGCATCACGGTCATGCCCGGCGGCGGGATCCGGCCCGACAACGCGGCGGGGCTGGTGATCGCCACCGGCGCCACCGACCTGCACTTCTCCGGCCAGGCCACCGTCGCCTCGGCGGCGGTGCACCGCAACCCGCGGGTGCGCATGGGCGCGGCCGCGGTGCCGCCCGAAGACCGGCGACGGGTGACGTCGGCCGAGCACATCGTGCAGATCATGATCGCCGCCCGCGACGGCGCCCGCCAGCGCGAGGCGGTGTCGGGCGGCGGCACGTGACCCGACGCCGGCGGGGGCGCGCCCGGCGACCGGGCACGCCCCCGCGCAAGCGGGCCGGTGATCAGCCGCCGCCGAAGACCCGGTCGACCACGCGGGACGCGGCGCGGCCGTCGTCCAGCGGGCAGAACTGATCGGTGAACGCGGCGTACTTGCCCGCGTAGTCGGCCGCCACGGAGTCGATGCCCTGGAGCGCGCCGATCACGTCGTCGGACTCCAGCAGCAGCGGGCCCGGCGCGGTCTCCTCGAAGTCGAAGTAGAACCCGCGCAGGTTGTCGCGGTAGCCCTCGATGTCGTAGGTGAAGAACAGCATCGGCCGGCCGGTGTTGGCGAAGTCGAACATCATCGACGAGTAGTCGGTGATGAGCACGTCGGTGATCAGGAACAGCTCCATGATCTCCGGGTAGAGCGACACGTCGTAGACGAAGTCCTCGCCGACGATCGGCACGCTGTCGACCACGCGCGGGTGGCGGCGCACCAGCAGCACGTGGTCGTCACCGAGCTTGTCGTACATCCGGCGCAGGTCCAGGTGCAGGTCGAGCTTGTGCTTGCCGCGGGTGTAGTACTTGTCGTCGCGCCAGGTGGGCGCGTAGAGCACGACCTTCTTGCCCTCGGGCAGGCCCAGGCGGGCGCGGGTGGCGGCGGCGATGGCGTCGCGGTCGGGCGAGAAGAAGATGTCGTTGCGCGGGTACCCGGTCTCGAGGATCTCGCCGTCGAACCGGAAGGCGCGCCGCAGGATGGGCGTCGCCCAGGGGCTGGGCGAGACCAGGTAGTCCCACTGCGCGGTCTCCCACGCCAGCTTCTCGTGGTAGTCGCGGGACTTGCCGCGGATGTTCTCGATGTCGAAGCCGATGCGCTTGAGCATCGAGCCGTGCCAGGTCTGCACGACCACCTGGCCGGGGCGGCGGGTGAACCAGGCGGGCTGGCGGGAGTTGGTCACCAGGTAGCGGGAGCGGGCCAGCGACTCGTAGAAGTCGCGCCCGTTGTGGCGCACCGCGGTGAGGTCGTCGGGCAGGTTCACCTGCCCGTCCTTGACCAGCCAGGACATGGCGTGGTCGGCCCAGCGGCCCTTGCGCCGGCGCAGCTCGCTGTAGATGCTGTGCGGGCTGTCGGAGAACTGCCGCCCGGTGTAGCTGTCGAAGAGGATCTCCTCGCGCAGCGGCTCCTCGCGCAGCGCGGGGTAGACGGTCTCGCGCAGGTTCTTCTGGGCGAACGAGCCGCGCTCTTCGGGGCGCAGGTCGGAGCCGACCTTGAGGACGGGGATCTCCGAACCGGAGTCCTCGAAGCCGAACTCCCGTTCGCGGGTCTGCATCCGCAGCGGCAGCCGCCGCACGAAGCCGGGGTCGATCTCGGCGCTGACGTCGCGGGCGGCGCCGCCGTCGGGGTGGACCCGCGCCCAGAGCTGGTAACTGCCGGACGACAGCGGCAGGGTCCCCGACAGCGTGGGGATGCCCGCCGGAGTGAAGGTGGCCGTGAACGCGCCGCCGTCGCGGTTCACGGCGACCGGGTGCTCTTCGTCGCGCCCCCGGGCCTTGAACACCAGCTCCATGGGGGCTTCGGCCGCGTAGTGGCCGGTCAGCGTCAGCTCACGGCCGGCCCACGCGGCGCCCTGGATCACCGGGTGCGCCCACCCGGCGCGCAGCCGCAGGTGGCCGGTGCTGGTGCGCTGCACGGCGACCTCGTGGTGGCCGTCGCCCGCGGCGTGGGCGCGGACCTCGACGTCGTCGGGCAGCACCAGCGGCACGGCGTCGCCCCCGGGGGTGACCAGGGCGGCCTTCCAGTTCTCCTGGCGCAGCTGCCCGGGCCCTTCGTCGACGGCCTTGGCCAGCAGGTCGGCCACGGGGACGCGGGCCGCGAAGCGCCCGCCGGAGATGTCGAGCGGGTACTCCAACCGCGCGGTGCCCGGCGAGCGGGTGAGCCGCAGCGCCCGGGACTCCGCGGCGGGCGGGGCCACCAGTTCGCCGGAGATCTCCAGCTCGGCGCGGCGGCCGGCGCCGTCGACCCGGTGCTCCAGGACCCGGGCGCGCACCGGTTCGACCGCGATGGACAGCTGGGAGTCGCGGTTCCAGCCGGGCCGGATCCACACGTCGTCGGCGACCTTGCGGTAGGGCGGGCGCTCCGGCGGGCCGGCGACGGGGTTGGCGATGATGCGGCGCCGGACCAGGCCGCGGTTGATGACGACCAGCTCCAGCTTCCACTCGGTGGCCCGCCACTCCCCCGCCAGCCGCAGCCGCGAGGGGTCGACGCTGATCTCGAACCCGCCGTAGTCGTGGCGCGCGGCGTCGGGGAGGTCGGGCAGCCGGTACTCGGCCGCGTGGAGGACCTTGACGGGGACGGGGATGCGGCGTCCGCTGTCGGTGTTGACCGCGAAGGCCACGAGCTGCTGCTGCCAGCGGCGCCCCGCCCGCAGGTTGAGGATGCCCACGCGCCCGCCGACCACCAGCCGGTCGTCGCGCCATTCGATGCGCTCGGTCTTCTGGCGGACCTTCAGCTCGGCGTCGAGCCGGTAGACCTCGCGCGGGATCTGCGCCTCGGGGTCCTCGAAGAACGGGTAGCGGACGAAGTAGTGCAGGCCGCGCCGCACCACCGGGGCCTTCTTCAGCTCCACGCTCTTCTGGAAGGTGATGGCCTCGAGCAGGCGGTCGGCCTGGCGCTTGCGCACGAGGACGTAGTTGAGGCGGTGCAGCGGCGGCAGGGAGTCGAGCACCTTGCGGCCGACGGTGTCGAGATAGGCGTTGACCAGGTCGAAGAAGCGTTCGCGCGCGTCGGGCTCGGCGTCGTCGAGGCGCACCAGCACCGAGCGGACGTCGGTGCGCAGGGCGCGGCCGTCCCACAGGTCGCGGTCGGCGCCGCTGAGCGAGGCCGACAGCTCGGTGATGGCGGTGAGGCGGCGGGTCAGGGCGGCGGCCTCGCTCAGGTTCTCCCCGGAGGGCCGGTCGCGGACGAGGTGGACCGGGGCGGGCAGGACGTCGATGGTGCCGGCGGCGAACAGCAGGCGGACGACGGCGAGGTCGCTGTCGGCGTCGGTGGCGGGGATCGCGCTCTCGGGGATGCGGTCCCAGAAGGTGCGGCGCCAGAGCTTGTTGCCGTACAGCCGGTCGGAGAGGAGCGAGGCGGTGGCGTGGACGTCGACGCCGGTGCGGGCCTTGGCGAAGATCTTGCGGTGGGCGCCGGAGGGGCGCGCGCCGAGGTCGTTGAACCGGTAGACGTTGCCGGTGGCGAGGTCGGATCCGGAGGCGTCGAGGGAGTCGGTGAGGTAGCCCAGCGCGTAGCCGGTCAGCGTGTCGCCGCCCTCGACGAACATCAGGTACTCGCCGGCCGAGGCGGCGGCCCCGATGCGGCGTGCCTCGGCGTGGCCGGCGGCGGCGGTGTCGTGCAGGGTCGCGGTGAAGCCCGCGGGCGGGTCGGCCGCGAAGCGGCGCGCGGTGTCGAGGCCTTCGCTGCGGGCGCTCTCGACCGCCTCGCTGTCCTCGTCCTCGCCGGCCTTGTCCTGCTCGTCCTCGGCGGCGGCCGGGGCGGCGGAGTCGGGATCGTCGGCGCCGTCGGCGGTATCGGGCTCACCGGTATTGGCACCTTCGGCCGGGGACGCGCCGTCCTGCGCCGGCGCCGCAGGTGCGTGGGCGACGGGCACGAGGACGACCTCGGTGCCGCCGGGCGCGCGGTCCTGCCGGCCCAGGGAGTCCAGGCAGTCGTGCAGGTGCGGCTCGGTGACGTCGAAGGTGACGATGACGCTGAGCTTGGCCACGGAAAACAGTCTCCCGATGTCTCTTCTGCGGAGCGGGGATCACAGAGACCGGGCGCAGTGGGCCCGGTGGCAGTGGAGGGCCAACCTAGGTCACCGTGAGTAAGTGACCGGTAAACCCCTGTCGAGAACCCGGGGTCCCGGACCGGAACCGACCGCCGCTACAAAAATAGCCGCAGCCGCGAGTGCCGGGGCGCCCGCCACCACTGTGGACGTGCATTCTCCCCCCGATCTTGACCGAAATGCGCCCGCGGCGAGACGGGCCGCCGCACGCCGCGCCGTGCGGCGAGGCCGGCGGGAGCGGTCGTGCGCGCGGGGGCGTTGGCCATAGGCTTCGTGCGGGGGCCGCCGCCGGGCGGGTGCCCCGCACCACCGCGCACCAGCAGGCCGGAGGAGCCGCGTGTCAGCCAAGGGCAGGAAGCCGCGCAAGAACCGTCCGAACCGCCCCGCCGGAGGCGGGCAGACCGGGGGCGGCACCGGCGGGGCCGGCCGGCCGCTGCCGCGCGGGGACAGCTTCTACACCCCCGGCGCGGGCCCGCTGCGCGCCGAGATCGAGCGGCGCAGCGCGGTACCGCTGGTGTGGCTCCACAACGCCCCGCGCTGGGTCCTGCCGCTGGCCATGGCCGCGGTGTTCGTGTCGGGGCTGCTGCTGGCGGGGGTCGCGGGGGCGCTGCTGCTGGCGCTGCTGGCCGGGTTCTTCGGGTGGCTGGCCTTCCTGGCCTGGCCGGGGCTGCGGGGCGGCGAGCGCGCCATGCGCGTGGTGGTCGTGGCCACGCTGCTGGCGCTCGGGCTCCTGCAAAGCGGCCTGTTCTAGGGGGCCCGGGGGCCGCCGGGATTCCCCTGATAGCGGCCATTGCCGGTGATCCCGGACATCCGTTACTCTAGTGGCCATTTTGACAATCATTTTCGTTTTCGGCACACTTGACACGTGTCCGCACAACTGACCGGAATCCGGAACTCGCCCGCTTCCGCGGTGGAACCCCGCGATCCGGATGCACCGCCCGCCTTCAGCGTGTCCGGCGCCGTGGTGGCCTACGACCGCACGCCGGTGCTGCACGGGGTGTCCCTCGATATCCGGGCGGGCGAGGTCGTCGCCATCCTCGGGCCCAACGGCTCGGGCAAGTCCACGCTCATGCGCGCCATGCTGGGCATCACCCCGCTGGCCGCCGGGCGCATCGAACTTCACGGCACCGCCCTGAACCGCTTCCGCGACTGGGGCCGGATCGGCTACGTCCCCCAGCGGCTGTCCGCGGGCGGGGGCGTACCCGCCACCGTGGCCGAGATCGTGGCCTCCGGGCAGGTCGCACGGCGCCGGCGGCTGCGCCTTGGCACGCGCGAGGACCGCGCCGCCGTCGCCGACGCGCTCGCCGCGGTCGGGCTCGCCGACCGCGCGCACCACTCGGTCCACGAGCTGTCGGGCGGCCAGCAGCAGCGAGTGCTCATCGCCCGCGCCCTGGCCGGGCGCCCCGACACCTTCGTCATGGACGAACCCATGGCCGGCGTCGACTCCGGCAGCCAGCAGGCGCTCGCCGACACCATCACCCGGCTCTCCGGCGAGGGCGCGACCGTCGTGCTCGTGCTGCACGAGCTCGGCCCGCTCGAACCGCTCATCGGGCGCAGCGTGGTGCTCTCCACCGGCTCCGTCGTCCACGACGGCCCGCCGCCGAGCCCCACCGGCGCCTGCGCCCGGCCCGGCCACGAGCACCAGCACCCGCACACCGACGGCGCGCCGCACCCGCCCGCCGTCCCCGCCATCGACGTCCCCCGCTACGAATGACCGAGGCCCCACAGTGATCGAGATGCTCCAGCCGGACTTCATGCGCCGGGCGCTGATCGCCGCGGCGCTGGTCGGGCTGGTCGCCCCGGTCATCGGCACCTTCCTGGTGCAGCGCCGGCTCGCCCTGCTGGGCGACGGCATCGGGCACGTGGCGCTGACCGGGGTGGCGCTGGGCTTCCTCACCGGGACCGCGCCGGTGCTCACCGCCGCCGTGGTCGCCGCCCTCGGCGCGGCCCTCATCGAGCTCGTTCGGGTGCGCACCCGCACCAGCGGCGACGTCGCCCTTGCCCTGCTGTTCTACGGCGGCATCGCCGGCGGCGTCCTGCTCATCGGGCTGGCGCCGGGCGCCTCCACGGCCACCCTGACCTCCTACCTCTTCGGGTCGGTGTCCACGGTGAGCACCGAGGACGTCTACACCGTCACCGCGCTGGCGGTCCTGGTGCTCGGTGTGATCGGCTACTTCGGCCGCGAGCTGTTCGTCCTGTGCCAGGACGAGGACGTCGCCCGCGCCCACGGGCTGCCGGTGCGGTTCCTGAGCCTGGTCATCGCCATCACCGCGGCGCTGACCGTCGTGCTGGCCATGCGGGTGGTGGGCGTGCTGCTGGTGAGCGCGCTCATGGTGGTGCCGGTCGCGGCCGCCCAGCAGCTCACCCGGAGCTTCCGGGTGACGATCGCCCTGGCCATGGCGGTCGGGGTGGTGGCCGCCCTCGGAGGGCTCTCCACCGCCTACTATGTCGATGTCGCGCCGGGGTCGGCCATCGTGCTGATCGCCCTGGCCGTCTTCTGCGCCGCCGTGGGGGCCGGATACCTCGTGCGCGGCGCACGCGGCCGGAGCCGCGCCCCCCTCGGCGGCGGCGCGGCCGCCACGGCCGGTACGATGCCCCAGACCGAGAGGGGGAGCGTGTCCACATGAGTACACGACGCGAGGCCGTACGACAGGCCCTGAACGACAGCACCGGCTTTCGCAGCGCGCAGGACCTCTATGCGGACCTGCGCTCCGAAGGCTCCAAGATCGGGCTCACCACCGTCTACCGGGCGCTCCAGGCGCTCAGCGACTCCGGTGAGATCGACGTGCTGCGCACCGACGACGGCGAGGCCGTCTACCGCGCCTGCCTGACCGACTCCCACCACCACCACCTGGTGTGCCGCGGCTGCGGCAAGGCGATCGAGGTCGAGGGGCCGACCGTGGAGAAGTGGGCCGAGGCGGTCGGCGCACAGCACGGCTTCAGCGACATCTCCCACACCGTCGAGGTGTTCGGCACCTGCGCCACCTGCCGCGCGACCCTGTCGTCGGCCGGCTGACCGCTGCTCTTCCGCCATGGGCGGCCGTCCCGGAGTGGTCCGGGCGCGGCCGCCTCAGTGTTCTCCGGGACACACTCAGCGCAGGGGCTCCAGGTTGGGCCGCTTGGCGGTGCGCCCGTCACCCGATGACCGGCCGGTCAGGCGGCGGCCGATCCAGGGCACCAGGAACTCCCGCGCCCAGTGCAGGTCGGCCTGGCGGGCCAGCCGCCAGTCGGGGGCCGGCAGATCGGGCCAGGGCGCGTCCCAGTCGCCCTCGGCGGGCACCCCCAGGACCTCGCAGACCCGCAGCGCGAGCCGCCGGTGGCCTTCGGCCGACATGTGCAGCCGGTCCTCGCTCCAGGCGCGGCGGTCGTGCAGCGCGGCCATCCCCCACAGGTCGACCACCGGGCAGCCGTAGCGGTCGGCGATCGCGCGCACGTGCATGTTGTAGGTGGCGATCCTGCCGCGCAGGTGCCGCATCACCGGCTGGGACGCGGTGTCGGCGCCGGTGAAGAGCACCACGGTCGCACCCGTGTCCGTGAGCCGCCGCACCGCTCCCTCGAACACCCGCGCGACCAGGTCGGGGTCGCCGCCGGGGCGGATGATGTCGTTGCCGCCCGCACAGAAGGTGACGAGGTCGGGACGCAGCTCGACGGCGCGCGGGAGCTGGTCGTCGATGATCTGCCGGATCAGCTTGCCGCGCACCGCGAGGTTGGCATAGCGGACCTCGGTCCCGGTGTCGGCCACATGCTCGGCCAGCCGATCCGCCCACCCACGGTACCGGCCGCCCTGCGGCACAGCGGAATCACCGGGATAGGGGTCGTCCATACCCTCCGTGAAGCTGTCACCGAGGGCCACATAGGAGATGATGTCCTGCCCAATGTCGAAGCCGCTCATGGAACACGACTATGCACCCCGGCCCCGTGGTTACGCGACAGTAGGTTTGCCGTTCCGGCACGGGTGTAGCCGGTGTCACTCCGCCGGGTTCGCAGGTGACGGCTCGACCGGGTTGGGGATGGCTCCGCCGTAGCGGCGGTCGCGGCTGGCGTAGATTTCGCAGGCGTGCCAGAGGTGGCGGCGGTCGAAGTCGGGCCAGAGGGTGTCGAGGAACACGAACTCCGCGTAGGCCGACTGCCAGAGCAGGAAGTTGGAGAACCGCTGCTCGCCCGAGGAGCGCAGGAACAGGTCGACGTCGGGGATGTCCGGCTCGTCGAGGTACTTGGCGAGGGTGGCCTCGTTGATGCGGTCGGGGTTGATGCGGCCCTCCGCGGCGGCGCGGGCGAGGGCCGCGGCGGCGTCGGTGATCTCGGCGCGGCCCCCGTAGTTGACGCAGAACTGGAGGGTGAGCGCGGTGTTGTCCTTGGTCATCTCCTCGGCCGACTCCAGCTCGGAGATGACGCTCTTCCACAGCCGCCCGCGGCGTCCCGCCCAGCGGACCCGGACCCCCATGGCGTGCATTTCGTCGCGGCGGCGGCGGATCACCTCGCGGTTGAAGCCCATGAGGAACCGCACCTCATCGGGCGAGCGCTTCCAGTTCTCGGTGGAGAACGCATAGGCCGACACGTTGCGGATGCCCAGCTCCAGCGCGCCCTCGATGACGTCGAACAGGGAGCTCTCCCCCGCCTTATGGCCCTCGGTGCGCGGCAGCCCCCGCTCCTTGGCCCAGCGGCCGTTGCCGTCCATGACGATGGCCACGTGCCGCGGGATGAGCTCGGCGGGCAGCTCCGGGGGGCGCGCCCCGCTGGGGTGCGGTGTGGGCGGCCGGTATCCCCGCGAGGGGTTGGACGAAGAGGTGAACAGGCTCAAGAACGCTCCACAAGGCGCAGAGATCGGATTCCGTTTTCCAGGTGCCACTGAAGGTAGGCGGCCACCAGGCCGCTGCACTCGGCGCGGTGCCGGCCCTCGCTGGCGTCGGCCGCCGCCCAGTCGCCGCCCAGCAGCGCCGACATCAGCCGGGTGGACTCCGGCGCCGGCGCGGTGGAGCCGTGCGGCCGGCACACCGTGCACACCGTGCCCCCGGCGTGGACGGCGAAGGCGCGGTGCTCCCCGCGCGAGCCGCAGCGCGCGCACTCCGCCAGCGCCGGGGCGTACCCGGCGACGGCCAGCGACCGCAGCAGGTAGGCGTCGAGGACCAGCCGGGGGTCGTGGCCGCCCTCGCCGAGGGTGCGCAGGGCCCCGATCAGCAGCAGGAACTGGCGCAGGGCCGGGTCCTTCTCGACCACGACGATCTTCTCGGCGGTCTCCAGCATGGCCGTGGCCGCGGTGTAGCGGGGGTAGTCGGTGACGATCGACTCGCCGTAGGCGCGCAGGGTCTCGGCCTGGGTGACGACGTCGAGCGTGCGCCCGGTGTACAGCTGGAGATCGACGTGGCTGAACGGCTCCAGCCGGGCGCCGAAGCGCGACTTGGTGCGCCGCACGCCCTTGCCGACCGCGCGGACCAGCCCGGTCCGGCGGGTCAGCAGCGTGACGATACGGTCGGCCTCGCCCAGCTTCTGGGTCCGGAGGACGACCGCCTCGTCACGGTAAAGGCTCACCCCTCCATTGTCGCGGATGCGCGGCCCCCGGCGTGCACAACGGCCCGCGGTCCCGGCGCAAAGCCGTGCAGGCCGGGCGTTTTCCGGGCCCTGCGCCGCGCCGCGCAAGGCCTCCGCCGTCACCCGCCGTGAGCGCCCCGCGCTCCGGTCCGCCCCTCTCGTTTACACCGCCCAGTACCGCACACCGCCCTGAACTGGGACATCTGCCCTCAATCTCCCCTTCCGCCGCATTTTGCTCTACGATCTCGCGCGGGTAACGACACGCCCAGCAACACATCCGTAGGCCCGACCGGAATGGAGGCCGACGCCATGGCACGAGGACGACGAAGACACCGGCGACAGCGAGGCGAGCCCCGCGCACACCGCCGCCGGTCCGCGGCGGCCGACCGGCGCCCGCGCCGCCGCTGGAGCAGCCCGCTGATCGCCGCGCTGGCCGCCGTGCCCGTGGGCCTCGGCCTGGCGGCCTCGCTCGTCCTGGCCGCCGCCGCCCCGCAGGGCCAAGGCCAGTCGGGGACCGCGGCGTCCGGCGCGTTATCCGACGACCAGCTGCCCCCCGCAGCCTCCGGCGACGACTTCTTCCCCCAAGACGACCGGGACGACGCCTCCCCCGCCCCCGACGACGAGCCGAGCCCCGAGCGCCCCCCACAGGCCGGAGCCCCGGCACAGGCCGACGGCACCATCACCGCCCCCGCCTCCCCCGAATCCGGGGAATCCCCCGACGCCTCCCCCGACACCCCCGACCGGCCCGCCGACCCCGCCCCCGGCGGCGGTTCCGGCGCATCGGCACTGGCCCAGGAGGTCGTCACCCTCACCAACGCCGAACGCGAAGCGGCCGGCTGCGGCCCCATGCGCGTCGACGACGACCTCACGCAGGCATCGCAGCTGCACAGCGAGGACATGGCCGAGCGCGACTACATGGCGCACGACACCCCCGAGGGCATCGGCCCGGCCGAACGCGCCCTGGAGGCCGGCTACACCGCCTGGTCCGGCGAGAACGTGGCCGCAGGCTACACCTCCGCCGAGGCCGTGATGGAGGGCTGGATGAACAGCCCCGGCCACCGCGCCAACATCCTCAACTGCGACAACACCGCCATCGGCGTGGGCGAGTCCGACGCCCGATGGGCGCAGAACTTCGGTCGTGAATGATGGGCACTCGGCCCGACGCCGGGATCCGGCCGCTCACCCCACGAAAAGGCGTGGATCGGACATCCCGGCGGCCGCTGGTGACGTGTCGGGCGATGTCCGCGGTGTTGCCAGGGGCGTAGGCGGGTGTCGCCGGTGTGCCGGTGTGCCGGGGTCGGCCAGAATCGACGCATGCTGAGAGTCGGTTCCGTTGTCCTGGGTGTCTCGGACGTGCCGCGTGCGGCGGCGTTCTGGATGCAGGCCCTGGGATATGTCCCACGCGAGGAGATGGAGGACGACTGGGTGGTGCTGGTGCCGGCGGATGGGGCCGGGGTGCAGCTGGCGCTCGGTCTCAGTGAGACACCGGTCCAGGACCGTCCGCGAATCCATCTGGACCTGTATGCCGGGGACGCGGCCGACCAGGCCGCCGAGGTCGAGCGGCTGGTGTCCCTGGGAGCCCGGCGCGTCGACTGGGATCTCTACCCGGACGACGCCGACTTCGTCGTGCTGGCCGACCCCGAGGGCAACCGCTTCTGTGTGATCGACACCGGTCGCCACTGACGGCCCCTGAGAAGGTCACCACGCCCTGGGCGGCCCCGGTTCCCGCCCTACTCTCCTCTGCTCCCCGATCGTGCCGTGCGTGCCGATTCCGGTGGCCGGCGTCCGGGAGGATGCTCCGGGCGCCGGCCGCCGGGGGCGCCGCGTCCGGGGGTCTCCCGGGGCGGCGGGCTGAGGGCACGGGCGGCGGGGCGCGCGGCGGCCACGGCCCGGGGTCGCCGGGACCGGTGCGGCCGCGCGGCCGCCGGTGTGCGGGAAGGGGTCAGGCCTTGGCGCGGTGGGCCTGGTCGACGGCGCTGCACACGGCCTTCAGGGAGGCCGCGGTGATGTTGTGGTTGAGGCCCACGCCCCACACGGTGCGGCCGTCGATGTCGGCTTCGACGTAGGCGGCGGCGCGGGCGTCGCTGCCCTCACTGAGCGCGTGCTCGACGTAGTCGACCACGCGGACCTTGATGTCGATGCCGGCCAGCGCGTCGCAGAACGCCGACAGCGGCCCCTGCCCGGTGCCGGTGATCTCCCGGATCTCCCCGTGGACCCGCACGTCGGCGGCGATGCTGTAGGTGCCGTCGGGGTCGGTCTGCGAACGGTGCGCCAGGAAGCCCACCGGCCCGTTGTCGGTCAGGTAGGCCTCGGTGAAGATCTCCCAGATGCGCTCGCCGTCGAACTCGCCGCCCTCGGCGTCGGTGTAGGCCTGCACCTTGTGGGAGAAGTCGATCTGGAGCCGCCGGGGCAGGTCCAGCGCGTGGTCGCGCTGGAGGATGTAGGAGACCCCGCCCTTGCCGGACTGGCTGTTGACCCGGATGACGGCCTCGTAGTCGCGGCCGACGTCCTTGGGGTCGATCGGCAGGTAGGGCACCCGCCACGGGTACTCGGCGACGGGCACGCCGGCCTCGGCGGCGTCGCGCTCCAGGGCGGCCAGCCCCTTCTTGACGGCGTCCTGGTGGGAGCCGGAGAACGCGGTGTAGACGAGGTCGCCGCCGTAGGGGTGGCGCGGGGCCACGGGCAGCTGGGTGCAGTGCTCGACCACGCGGCGGATCTCGTCGATGTCGGAGAAGTCGATCTGCGGGTCGACGCCCTGGCTGTAGAGGTTCATGCCCAGGGTGACCAGGTCGACGTTGCCGGTGCGCTCGCCGTGGCCGAACAGGCACCCCTCGACCCGGTCGGCGCCGGCCAGCACGCCCAGCTCGGCGGCCGCGATGCCGCTGCCGCGGTCGTTGTGCGGGTGGACCGACACGCAGACGAACTCGCGCCGGGTCAGGTTGCGGCTCATCCACTCGATCTGGTCGGCGTAGACGTTGGGGGTGGCGCGCTCGACGGTGGCCGGCAGGTTGAGGATGATCTCGCGGCCGGGGCCGGGCCCCCACTCGTCCATGACTGCCTCGCAGACCTCCAGGGCGAAGTCGGGCTCGGTGTCGATGAAGATCTCGGGCGAGTACTCGTAGCCGAAGTAGGCGGTGTCGCCGAGGTACTTCTCGGCGAAGCGCATGACGTGGCGGGTGCCCTCGACCGCGATCGACTTGCAGGCGTCGCGGTCGACACCGAACACGACCCGGCGGAACTCCGGGGCGGTGGCGTTGTACAGGTGCACGGTCGCGCGCTCGGCGCCGACCAGGCTCTGCACGGTGCGCTCGATCAGGTCCTCGCGCGCCTGGGTCAGGACCGAGATCTGGACGTCGGCGGGGATGCGGCCGGTCTCGATCAGGCTGCGGACGAAGTCGAAGTCGGTCTGGCTGGCGGCCGGGAACCCGACCTCGATCTCCTTGTAGCCCATGCGGACCAGCAGGTCGAACATCTCGCGCTTGCGCTCGTGGTCCATCGGCTCGATCAGCGCCTGGTTGCCGTCGCGCAGGTCGGTGGAGAGCCAGCGGGGCGCCGCGGTGATGGTCTTCGACGGCCAGGTGCGGTCCGGCAGGTCGATGGCCGGGAAGGGGCGGTAGCGCTGGAAAGGCATGCCGCTGGGCTGCTGCTGCGGGACCATGGTGGAAGAAGCTCCTCTGGAGGGTTGCTCGCACTGGTGTGGCCGACGAAGTACACGCCGAATTCCCGCGGCGAGGGAGCCGACCGTTTAACGACCCCCGCCGCGGCCACTAAGGAGGAGCAGCTCACGCAGCATGACGCCAGTTACGTTAGCAGATGGCGGCCTTGTCCCGCCAAACCGGCCCTCCGGCGGCCCCGCCTGCGACCTGGGCGGGAGCCGGGTGCGGCGGCGCCGGGGCGCCGCCGCACGGCGTTCACCGCGGGGGCGCCTACGCGCGGGCCCGCGCCGCGAGGGCGGCGGGCAGGGCGTCGGGGGTGTCCAGGGGCCGGGCGGCGAGCAGCGATTTCACCTGGTCGGCGGTGGCGCCCAAGCCGGAGAGCGCGGCCACTGCCTGGGGCTCGGGCAGGGTGTTGATCCAGCGCAGCCAGAGGTCCGTGTGCCCTGCGGCCGACAGTGTGCCGTGGGCGCGGAAGCGGGCGATGCCGCCGTCGGGGTAGACGTCCAGCCGCAGCCGGGTGGCCGCGCGGGGCCGGTCGACGACGAACCGGTGCCGGGTGTCGGGCCGGACATCGGTGCGGTCGAGCACGGTGAACCAGGAGCCGGGGTCGGCGGGGTCGGCCGCGGCGGTGTCGCATCCGCTGACCCGCACGGCGCCGGGGGCGTTGAACAGGAAGTAGGAGGTGTCGATCTCCAGCAGCCGCACCTCGCCCGAGGCGGCGAGGGCGATCTCGACGTGGTCGTTGCCGTCGTCGCGGCGGCGGGCGTTCTCCCAGCCCTCGCCCATGGAGCGGGTAAGCCCGGGCGCGATGACGTTGGTGGGCGAGGAGTAGAACTCGTTGCTGCACGAGGCCACCCGGCCCCCGTTCTCCAGCGCCGCCAGGTCCAGGCCGCCCGTGACCAGCAGGCGCGGGTCGGCGACGGCCTCACCGTGCACCCGGAAGCGCGCGATCCCGCCGTCGGGGTACATGGTCAGCCGCAGGTGGGTGTAGCGGTGGCCGTCGTTGACCGCGAAGGCGTTGGCGGTGTCGCCGGCGACGGGTGAGCGGGGGACGAGGACGGTCCACTCGGCGGCGTCGAGGTCGGCGGGCGCGGGGTGGCCGTCGAGCCCCGTGGCCTCCACCGACACCTCGGGCGGGTAGTTGCCGGTGAACCAGGCGGTGTCGACGACGACGCCGCGCACGATCCCGGGCACGCCGAGCCGGACGATCGCGTGGTCGTGCCCGGGGGTGCGCCGGCGCCGGGTCTCCCAGCCGTCGTAGACCTTGCCCTTGTGCCCGAAGGCCGCCGGGTCGAAGCCGGCGGGCCCGGGTTTGATGAGGTTCTCCCGCTCGGCGAAGGACTCGTCGTTGGCGTGGACGACGGCGCCGCCGTGGCTGCGGAGGGCGAGGTCGGGGTACCGCAGGAATTCCTGGCCGCTCACGTGCTGGATCATCTCCTCGTCGGACGGGGTGGGTGGTGTGCCGGGCGGCGGGCGCCGCCCGGCGGGCAGGACCGCAGGTCAGGCTACGGGGTCGGGTTCGGGCAGTGGCTCGAACTCCTTGACGGCGTCGATGGCGGGGCCGTGCGGCGTGTTGGCCTCGCGCTCGATCATGATCTCCACCAGGACCGGGCGCGATGTGCTCACGGCCTGCTTGCGCGCCCAGTGCAGGGCGTCGCGGATCTCGCCGGGATCGGCGATGCGCCGGCCGGAGCAGCCGTAGGCCTCCATGATCTTGACGTTGTCGGTGCCGACTTCGTCGTAGTGGATGTCGACCTGGAAGTTCATGTCGAAGGGGATCTCGGCCTGGCGGATCAGGCCGAGGTACTCATTGTTGATCATGATGAGGACGATGGGCACGTCGTACTGGGCGCCCACTGCGAGCTCCTCGACCATGTACTGGAAGCCGTAGTCGCCGACGACGCCGACCACCTCGGCGTCGGGCTCGCTGTGCTTGAGGGCCTTTTTGACGCCGATGGCGGCGGGGATCTCCCAGCCCAGCGGGCCGGCCTGGCCGCAGATCTGGTAGTGGCGGGGCTTGTGGGCCTTCTGGTGCTGGCCGCCCCAGATCTGGTAGAGGCCGATGGCGGTGACGAAGTAGGTGTCGGGGCCGAAGACCTCGTTGATCTCCTTGTAGACGCGGGGCGCCTTGATGGGGACGGTGTCGAAGTCCTCGCGGCGGCCCAGGGTGGCCTTGAGCTCGTTGACACGGTCGACCCAGGCTCCGGGGGTGCGCCGCGCCCCGCGCGCGCGGGCCCGCTCGGCGAGGGCGCGCAGGAACAGGCGGGCGTCGGAGACCACGCCGAGGTCGGGTTCGAAGACCTTGCCGATCTGGGTGGGTTCGATGTCGACGTGGATGAACGCGCGCTCGCCGCGGTAGACGTCGAGGACGCCGGTGTGGCGGTCGCCGAAGCGGGCGCCGACGGCCAGCACGAGATCGGACTCCAGGAAGGAGGCGTTGCCGTAGCGCTGGGAGGTCTGCACCCCGGTCATTCCGGAGTACAGCGGGGAGTCCTCGTCGAAGCCCCCCTTGCCCATGAGGGTGACCTGAACGGGGACGCTGAGGTACTCGGCGACCTCCTTCAGCTCCTCGGCCGCATCGGCGATGATGACCCCGCCGCCGGCCAGGATCAGCGGCCGCTCGGCGGCCAGCAGCAGATCGAGGGCGCGGTCGACGCGCGGGAGGTGCGGCTCGACGGCGGCGACGGGCAGCGGGGCGTCGATCGCGGGGTCGTACTCGATGATCTGCTGGGAGATGTCGAGCGGCAGGTCGACCAGGACCGGCCCGGGCCGCCCTTCGCGGGCGATCCGGAACGCCTCGCGGAAGATCCACGGGGCCTGCCCGGCCTCCTTGAGCTGCACGGCCCACTTGGTGACGGGCTTGGCGATCTCGACGATGTCGATCGCCTGGAACGCCTCCTGGTGCAGCCGGGTGGACACCGCCTGGCCGGTGATGCACACGATGGGGACGGAGTCGGCGAGCGCGGTGTAGAGGCCGGTGATCATGTTGGTGCCGGCCGGGCCCGAGGTGCCGATGGCGACGCCGACGTTGCCGGTGGTGCGGGCCCAGCCGTCGGCCATGTGGGTGGCGCCCTCCTCGTGGCGCACGGTGAGGTGCTCGATCCCCCCGACCTGTTCGAGGGCCTTGTAGAGGGGCAGGATGGCGGCGCCGGGGCAGCCGAAGGCGGTGTCGACGCCTTCGGACTTGAGGACCTCGACGACGGCGTTCATCGCGGGCATCTGTACCATTCGAATGAACCCTTCAGTGCTAGGGGGGTTGCGGGTCCGCCAGCGGGAACCTGGGTGCGGCCAACACCCGGGCCACCGGACCTCGCGCGGAGCACACGCCAGCCGCGAGGCCGGCCGGCCACTCCCGCCGGCGGGTTCCCGTCTTCGGTGGATCGCGGCGGTCAGTCCGCGGACTCCGAGAGCTCCAGGACGATCTTCAGCAGCGCCGAGTGGTCCAGGCCGCCGTGGCCCTGGGCCTTGAGCGCCCCCACGAACTGCGCCACCAGGGCGCCGAGCGGGATCGCGACCCCGGCCTCGCGGGCGGCGGTGGTCACGATCTTCATGTCCTTGTCGTGCAGGGCGATGCGGAACCCGGGCGCGAAGTCGCGGGCGCGCATGGAGTCGCCCTTGCGGGTGAGCACGGTGCTGCCGGCGAGGCCGCCGTTGAGGACCTTCAGCCCCGCCTCGGTGTCGACCCCGTGCGCCTCCAGGAAGACCAGGGCCTCGGCGACGAGCTGGATGTTGCCGGCGACGATGAGCTGGTTGGCGGCCTTGACCGTCTGCCCGGCGCCCGAGGGCCCGACGTGGACCGGGGTGGTGCCCAGGACGTCGAACACGGGCTTGGCGTCGGCGAACACCTCGGCGTCGCCGCCGACCATGATGGACAGCTTGGCCTCGATGGCGCCGGCCTCGCCGCCGCTGACCGGGGCGTCGAGGACCCGGAAGCCCTGCCGGGTGCCGTCGGCGGCCACCGCCCGGGCGACGTCGGGCCGGATGGTGCTCATGTCGATGACGAGGGCGCCGGGCGCGGCGTGGGCGAACACGCCGTCGGGGCCGAGGAGTGCCGCTTCGACGTCGGGGGAGTCGGGGACCATCGTGATGACGGTGTCGGCGCCGTCGACGGCTTCGGCGATGGAGCCGGCGGCCCGGCCGCCGTTGGCGGCGAGCTTCTCGGCGGACTGGGGGTTGAGGTCGTAGCCGGTGACCCGGTGGCCGGCGGTGACCAGGTTGGCGGCCATGGGCAGGCCCATGATGCCGAGCCCGATGAAGGCGATGGTGCGCGCCTGGGACATGTGGTTTCCCTTCTTCCCTTCGGTGATTCAGGTGGTCTTGAGCCAGCCGAAGCTGTCGGCGCTGGGCACGGTCGGCGCGTACTCCAGGCCGATGTGGCCGGTGTAGCCGCCGTCGCGGGCGGCGGCGAGCAGGGCGCCGATGGGCAGGGCGCCGGTCCCGGGTTCGCCGCGGCCGGGTGCGTCGGCGATCTGGATGTGGCCGAATTGGGCGGCGTGGTCGCGCACCACGGCGGCGACGTCGTCGCCGTTGACGGCGAGGTGGTAGAGGTCGGCGAGGAGGGCCACGTTGGCGGCGCCGGCGGCGCGGGCGCGCGCGACGAAGGCGAGCGCGTCGGCGGCGGTCTTCAGGGGGTAGTCGTCGGCGCCGCTGATGGGCTCGATGAGGACGGTTCCGCCCAGCGGGGCGAGGGCGCGGGCGGCGGCCACGGTGTTCTCCAGTGCGACCCGGTCCTGCTCGGCGGGGTCGGTGCCGTCCTGGCGCCGGCCGTAGAGGGCGTTGAACCCGGTGCAGCCGGTGCGCCGGGCGATGCCGGCGACGGCGTCGATGTTGTCGCGGAACTCTTGGACGCGGGCGGGGTGGGAGAGGACGCCCCGGTCGGGGCCGGGGAGCTCGCCGGCGAAGAAGTTGAGGCCGGTGAGGCGGACCCCGGCGTCGTCGATGGCGGTGATGAAGGCCTCGGTCTCGGCGTCGCCGGGGACGGGGTCGGCGAAGGGCCACCAGAACTCGACGGCCTCGAACCCGGCGGCGCGTGCGGCGGCGGGGCGCGCGTGCAGGGGGAGTTCGGTGAACAACAGGGAGCAGTTGACCGTGGGGCGCAGCGCGTGGCTCATCTCTCGCCTCCGAGTTACTATTTCGTATGTTGGAATATACTTTTCACTTTAAGGAATATGCTGAGTTTGCGTCCCCCGCGCCGCCCTGTCAACCTCCCCTCCGCCGCCCGCTCCCCCCTGCCCCCTCGGCCACCCCGAAGTCACCCCTGATCGCAGACGTCTCCGCGATCACCCGCGGGGACGGTTGACAACGGCACCTCGGCCAGGATTAGAGTCCGATATGCAGAACGATATTTCTGCGATACGAAACATGACGGACATACGGGGACCCGGTGCGGTACCGCAGGACGCGGCACCGGCGGCCCCGCCGCGGGCGGCCCCGGGCCGCCGCCGGACGGACGGGAGCCCGATCATGGCCGACAGCACCGCCCCGGCGGAGGTCGCGGACCCCGGTGTGCGGCGCGTCAACGAGCTCCCGGACGACCGCTTCCGGGCGGAGCTGGCCCAGTGCCTGGACATCGGCCGGTGGGTGGAGGCGCTGCTGAGCGCGCGCCCCTTCGCCGACCGTGCCGCCCTGGTCGCCGCCGCCGACGCCCACGCCCGCACGATCACCGATGACGAGGCCGACGCCGCGCTGGCCCGCCACCCGCGCATCGGCGAGCGGGCACCGGGCAAGGACGCCGAAGCCGCCTGGTCGCGCAGCGAGCAGTCCGGGTTCGCCGACGGCGAGGCGGCCGTCCGCGAGGCGTTCGCCGCCGGCCAGGCGGCCTACGAGCGCCGGTTCGGCCGCATCTACCTCGTCTGCGCCAGCGGGCTCTCCGGCACCGAACTCCTCGACGGCCTGCGCGCGCGGATGGGCAACGACCCCGCCGAGGAGGCGCGCGTGGTCGCCGACGAGCTCCGCAAGATCGCCCTGCTGCGCATCGGGAAGGTCCTGGGCACCCCATGAGCCACGTGACCACGCACGTCCTCGACACCGCCCTGGGCCGCCCCGCGGCAGGGGTCCAGGTGGTGCTGGAGGCCGCCGACGCGACGCGCACCCGCTGGTCGCCCATCGCGTCGGGGATCACCGACGCCGACGGCAGGATCACCGATCTCGGCCCCGACCGGCTCTCCGCGGGCGTGCACCGGCTCGTCTTCGACACCGGGCGCTACTTCGCCGACACCGGACGCACCGGGTTCTACCCCGAGGTCACCGTGGCCTTCGACCTCACCGACGAGGACGCGCACCACCACGTCCCGCTGCTGCTGAGCCCGTTCGGCTACTCCACCTACCGCGGCAGCTAGCGGCCCGCGCCCCTCCCTTCTTTCCCGGCCCGCGCCGCCGCGGGCCGGCGCGTTCCCTCCCGACACCAGCAAGGAGCCGACCCGCCGTGGGCATCAGACTCGGGGACAACCAGTACGGCAAGGCCGAGGTGCGCCTCGTCCACGTCGCCCGCGACACAGCGGTGCACCGGATCAAGGACGTCAGCGTGACCTCGCAGCTGCGCGGCGACCTCGAGGCCGTGCACACCGCCGGCGACAACAGCCATTGCCTGGCCACCGACACCCAGAAGAACACGGTCTATGCGTTCGCCAAGGAGAACGGCGGGATCGGCGCCATCGAGGACTTCGCGCTGCTGCTCGCCCGCCACTTCGTCGGCGCCCACGACTACATCCACGGGGCCCGCCAGGAGATCCACGAGTACGCCTGGGAGCGGATCGCCACCTCCGACGGCCCGCACGACCACTCCTTCGTCCGTTCGGGGGCGGAGACCCGCACGACCGTCGTCACCAAGGACGGCGACCGCGAGTGGGTGGTCTCGGGGCTCGAAGGGCTGACCGTCCTGAAGTCCACGGGGTCGGAGTTCCACGGCTACCCCAAGACCGCCTACACGACCCTGCCCGAGACCGCCGACCGGATCCTGGCCACCGACGTGAAGGCCCGGTGGCGCTACATCGGCACCGGCGCCGACTGGGACGCCTCCTACGCCGCCGTGAAGGCCCTCATGCTGGAGGCCTTCGCCACGACCCACAGCCTCGCCCTCCAGCAGACCCTCTACCGCATGGGCACCGCGGTGCTGGAGGCCCGCCCGGAGATCGCCGAGATCCGGTTCTCCATGCCCAACAAGCACCACTTCCTGGTCGACCTCTCCCCCTTCGGCCTCGACAACCCCAACGAGGTGTTCTTCGCCGCCGACCGCCCCTACGGCAAGATCGAGGCCGCCGTGGAGCGCGACGACGCCCCGCCCGCGGGCCGCGCGTGGGAATCCGTCCCCGGATTCGTCTGACCGGCGCCGCTATGGCCACATGCGGACAGGGGGTGGCAGCGGTGTGCCCGAGGCCCGCTCACCGCCCGGTTCGGGCTACCGGCGAGTCACATGGAGATATCTGCGTCAAAACGTCATATTGACATCACTCGCCGTGAATCACTCCAATTGGAACACCAGTAGTTCGGCGCCCCTACCCCGCACTCCCCCCACAGGAGCCACCGTGCACCGACGCAGGCTGTTCATCACCCTCCCCTTAGTGCCTCTGCTGCTCGCCTCCACCCTGACCGGTGCCGCCTCAGCCGACACGGCCGCGGATTCAGCGCCGCAGCAGTACGAGGTCGACGGCCCCGGCACGCCGCAGGAACGGACGGAGGTCGCCGAGACCGGGGCCGCCATCGACGAGGCCGGTGACGGGACGGTCGTCATCACCGCCGACCCCGGCCAGGCCGCCGCGGTCGAGGACCTCGGCTACGAGGTCACCCCGCTGCCCGGCCCGGGCTCCCCGGGCACCCCCGGTGTCCGGGACTTCCCGCCCGAGGACTCCGATTACCACAACTACGACGAGCTCACCGATGTGGTCGACCAGGTCGTCGCCGACCACCCCGACCTCGCCCTGAAGACCAGCGCCGGCACGTCACACGAGGGCCGCGACCTGATCGCGGTCAAGCTCAGCGCCAACGTCGAGACCGACGAGGCCGAGCCCGAGGTGCTGTTCACCCACTCACAGCACGCCCGCGAGCACCTGACCGTCGAGATGGCGGTCTACCTGCTCGAAACCCTCACCGACGGCTACGGTAGCGACGCCCGCATCACCGAACTGCTCGACGGCCGCGAGATCTGGATCCTGCCCAACGTCAACCCCGACGGCAGCGAGTACGACATCGAGACCGGCTCCTACCGCAGCTGGCGCAAGAACCGCCAGCCCAACGAGGGCAGCAGCGCGATCGGCACCGACCTCAACCGCAACTGGGCCTACAACTGGGGCTGCTGCGGCGGCTCCTCGGGCGACCCGTCGAGCATCACCTACCGGGGCTCGGCCGGGGAATCGGCCACCGAGGTCAACCAGGTCGCCGACTTCGTGCGCGGGCGGGTGGTCGACGGCGAGCAGCAGATCACGGCCGCGATCGACTTCCACACCTACAGCGAGCTCATCCTGTGGCCCTACGGCTACACCTACGGCGACGTCGCCCCCGGCATGACCCAGGACGACTACGACACCCACGCCGAACTGGGCCGGCTCATGGCCGACGGCAACGGCTACACCCCCCAGCAGTCCAGCGACCTCTACATCACCGACGGGTCGATCAACGACTGGCTCTGGGCCGACCAGGGCATCTTCTCCTACACCTACGAGATGTACCCGGGCAGCGAGAGCGAGGGCGGCTTCTACCCGCCCGACGACGTCATCGGGCGCGAGACCGAGCGCAACCACGACTCCGTGCTCGACCTGATCGACTACGCCGACTGCCCCTACCGCATCATCGGCGAAGAGCAGCAGTACTGCTCCTGACCGGCCCCGGGCCGGTCCCGCGCCCCGTCGCCCCGCGCGATCCGCAGGGGGCGGCGGGGCGCCCGCGCGCACGGCCCCGGGGACGCGCTCAGCTGCGGGCCAGCAGGCGGCCGTGCGCCGTGCCGGTGCCGGCCGGCTCCCCCCGCAGCAGGGTGCGGCGCACGGCACCGCGCAGCTCGCGGCCGTGGTAGGCGCTCACCGGGTTGCGGTGCCGCAGCTCGGCGGCGTCGACGCGCACCACGGCGTCGGGCGCCACGAACGCGAAGTCGGCGTCGTTGCCGGCCGCGATCGCCCCCTTCCCGGCGACCCCCGCGATCTCCGCCGGGCGCCGGGCCATCCAGCGCACGACATCGGACAGGCCGTGGCCGCGCGCCGCCGCCTCGGTCCACACGGCGGAGAAGCCCACCTGGAGCCCGGAGATCCCGCCCCACGCCGTGCCGAAGTCGCCGGTGTCGAGGTCCTTGAGATCGGGCGTGCTGGGCGAGTGGTCGCTGACGACGCAGTCGACCAGCCCGTCGGCCAGTGCCCGCCACAGCAGGTCGCGGTTGGCCGTACCGCGGATCGGGGGGCAGCACTTGAACTGCGTGGCCCCGGCCGGGACCTCCTCGGCGGCGATGGTGAGGTAGTGGGGGCAGGTCTCGGCCGTCAGCGCGACACCGTCGGCCTTGGCCTGCGCGATGAGCGGCAGGGCGGTGGCCGACGACAGGTGCAGGATGTGGGCGCGCACCCCTGTCGCCCGTGCGGTCTCGATGACGAGCCGGATCGCGGCGTGCTCGGCCGCGTCGGGGCGCGAAGCGAGGAACGCGGCGTAGTCTCGCCCGCCGGCCGGCGTGGCCGCGTCCAGCACCGAGGGGTCCTCGGCGTGCACGATGAGCAGCCCGCCGAACGCGCTTATCGCGGCAGCGGCGGCGCGGAGGCCTCCGGGGTCGAGGTGGCCGAACTCCGCCACCCCCGAGGGCGACAGGAAGCACTTGAACCCGAACACGCCCTGCTCGTGCAGTGCCCGCAGCTCCGCGTCCGCGCCCGGTGCGCTGTTCTCGGGGACGGCCCCGCCCCAGAAGCCGACGTCGACCGCGACCCTGCCCTGCGCCGCCGCGCGCTTGGCCGCCAGCCCCGCGGCCGTGGTCGTGGGTGGGATGCTGTTGAGCGGCATGTCCACGATGGTGGTGACCCCGCCCGCCGCGGCCGCCCGGGTGGCGGTGGCGAACCCCTCCCACTCGGTGCGGCCGGGCTCGTTGACGTGCACGTGGCTGTCGACGAGGCCGGGGAGCAGCACCTCGTCGGCGGCCGCCTCCAGCGTGCGCGGGGCGCTCATCGCGGCCCCCGGCCCGGCGACCGCGGCGATCCGCCCGTCGCGCACGCCGATCACGGCGGGCCGCTCCCCGTCCGGCAGTATGGCGCGGTGCGCGCGGATGACGAGGTCGAAGTCGTGTTCCGGCATGGTCTCCTCGGTCCCCTCTCGTGCTGGTCGTCCGTGCCCGGTGGTGTCCGTCCGGCACCGCCCGCCAAGGACGGGCCGGGGCGGCCCCGGCGCGCCACCCCGCCCGGGCGTGAGCGGCGTCTCTAGCCGACGCGCCGGCCGGCGAACCCGGTGAGGACGTCGGCGGGCACGCCGATGGCGTCGGCGACCTCGTCCTCGGTGAGCGCGCCACACCGCACCCCCCGTACCAGCGCAGCGGAGAGGGCCTGGGCGGTGGCGGGCTCGTCCAGCACGCCGCCGTCGCCGTCGCCGAGGTAGGCGCGCAGCCGGGCCGCGGCCGGCGGGAACGCCTCGCGGTAGAAGGCGTAGGTGGCCAGGTAGCGGGTGACGAGCTGGTGGGGGTGCAGGTCCCAGCCCTGGTAGAAGGCGCGTTCGAGGGAGCGGCGCACCAGCCCGGCGTGCAGCCGCCAGGCGGCGTGCATCTCCTCCGGTGTGCCCACGGGCAGCACGTTGGTGGAGCCGTCGGAGAGCCACACGCCCGTTCCGGCGGCGGCGAGCTGCATGACCGCCTTGGCGTGGTCGGCCACCGGGTGGGCCATGCTCTGGTAGGCGGCGGTGACCCCGCAGGCGGCGCTGTAGTCGTAGGTGCCGTAGTGCAGGGCGGTGACCCGGCCCTGCCCGGCGTGGATCATGCGCGCGACGGCGGCGGTGCCGTCGGGGCCGAGGATCGACTGCGGGGTCTCGATCTGCAATTCGAAGCCCAGGCGCCCCTCGGCCAGCCCGAGCCGGTGCTCCAGCCGCTCCGCGGTCCAGGCCATGGCCTCGACCTGGTCGACCGAGGTGATCTTGGGCAGGGTCAGCAGCAGGCCGTCGGGCAGGTCGCCGGCGGCCTCCAGCAGGGTCCGCAGGAACAGGTCCAGGCTGCGCAGGCCGCGGCGGCGCCCGGCGGCCTCCATTCCCTTCATCCGGATGCCGAAGTAGGGCGGGGCACCGCCTTCGGCCAGGTCGGCCGCGACCGCGCGGGCCGCGGCGGCGACGTCGGCGTCCTCCTCGGTGTCGGGCCGGGTCCCGTAGCCGTCCTCCAGGTCGATCCGCAGGTCCTCGATCGGTTCGCGGGCGAGTTTGGCGAGGACGCGCGGCAGGGACGCCGCGACGGCGGCCTCGTCCAGGCCGCTCCCGGCGACCAGTGCCGCTGGGTCGGGGGCGGCGTCGCGCAGCGCCTCCAGGGCCTGTTCGCCCCATTGGGCGGCGGTGCCGCGGCCGACCCGGTCGGCGGGGATGTAGACCGTGTGCACCGGCTGGCGGCGCGGCTGCTCGCCCGGGTACTGCCGCAGCAGCCGAGCGTCGGCGTCGGCGAGCCTGCTGTCAAGGGCCGCATGGAGGTCGTCGAGGCCGGTTCCGGCCACGTCCGCGGTGCCGCCGGTCACGTCGTGCTCATCCACTGCTCACGTCCTCTCCTCGGCCGACCGGACCGGGCGAACGCAAGGGGGATCCGGAAGACCGAAAAACGCCACTGGACTGAAATGGCACTGTATTCTGTATACCGAACACTGACTTCTGCAATCCGGAACAACAATAGCCAGCCCCGACGCTCCACCCACCAGCGCCACCCCCGCAACCGGTCCGCCGGGCGCAGCGCCGGCGGACGGCGACCCCGTCCACGGCGATCGGCGGAAGTGGGGACCACGCACGCTTTTCGTATCGCAGAATGAATAGGTCGGAGACAGTGGCCTCCCCCGCGACACCCAGCGGGCCGGCCGCGCGATGGGAGCTTGAGACCTTTGGCATCGTCACAGTCGGCGGCCGGTGGAGGCACCGGCGACATCCACGCCGGGCCCGGCGCCCGGCCCCGCTCCGGCGGCGTGCAGTCGCTCGACCGCGCCTTCGCGCTGCTGGAGATCATGGCCGAGGCCGGCGGGGAGATCTCACTGAGCCAGCTCGCCGAGTCCTCCGGCCTGCCGCTGCCCACGATCCACCGCATCATCCGCACGCTGCTGGGCAACGGCTACGTCCGCCAGCTGCCCTCGCGGCGCTACGCCCTGGGCCCGCGGCTGATCGGGCTGGGCGAGAGCGCGTCGCGGATGCTCGGCACGTGGGCGCGCCCGCACCTGGCCCAGCTCGTCGAGGACCTGGGCGAGACCGCCAACCTGGCCATGCTCGACGGCGACAAGGTGGTCTACGTCGCCCAGGTGCCCTCGCCGCACGCGATGCGCATGTTCACCGAGGTCGGCCGGCGCGTGCTGCCGCACTCGGCCGGCGTGGGCAAGGCGCTGCTCGCCCAGCTGCCCGAGCAGGAGGCGCTGTCGATGGTGCGCCGCACCGGCATGCCCGCGGCCACCGACCGCACCATCACCTCCCCCGAGGACTTCGCCAAGGAGATGGCGCGGATCCGCGAGCAGGGCTATGCGATCGACGACGGCGAGCAGGAGATCGGGGTGCGCTGCCTGGCGGTCCCCGTGCAGGGCGGGCCCGCGATGATGGCGGTCTCGATCTCCGGCCCCGAGGCCCGGGTCGGCTGGGAGTTCGTCGAGCGGGCCGCCCCGATCGTCCGGCACGCCGCTATCAGCCTGGCCGGCGACCTCAACCACCAGAGCTGACCCGGCGCCGGGCCCGCCCTCATGGCTCACGTCTGCTGGTCGAACCCCAGGCGGCGCAGCTGCTTGGGGTCGCGCTGCCAGTCCTTGGCCACGCGGACGCGCAGGTCGAGGTAGACCCGGGTGCCGAGCAGGCCCTCGATCTGCTTGCGGGCCGCCGTTCCGACGTCGCGCAGGCGGGCGCCCTTGCTGCCGATCACGATGGCCTTCTGGCTGGGGCGCTCCACGTAGAGCGAGGCGTAGATGTCGACCAGCTCGCGGCCGGGCCGGGTGTTCTCGCGCTCCTTCATCTCCTCGACCACGACCGCGATGGAGTGCGGCAGCTCGTCGCGGACGCCCTCGAGGGACGCCTCGCGGATCAGCTCCGCCACCAGCATCTCCTCGGGCTCGTCGGTGAGGTCGCCGTCGGGGTAGAGCGGCGGGCCCTCGGGCAGGTGCGAGCACAGGACGCCGGTGGCCGTCTCCAGCTGGAACCCGCTCTCGGCCGACACCGGCACGATGTCGGCCCACTCGCCCAGCCGGTCGACCGCCATTAGCTGCTCGCCGACCGCCGCGCGGTCGACGAGGTCGGTCTTGGTGACCAGTGCCACCACCGGGGTGTCGCGCTGCGCCGCCAGTTCACGGGCGATGTAGGTGTCGCCCCGGCCGATCGGCTCGTCGGCGGGGATGCAGAACCCGATCACGTCCACCTCGACCAGGGTCGACCGCACCAGGCTGTCCAGCCGCTCCCCCAGCAGGGTGCGCGGCTTGTGCAGCCCGGGCGTGTCGACGATGATCAGCTGCGCGTCCTCGCGGTGCACGATGCCGCGCACCGTGCGCCGGGTGGTCTGGGGGCGGTTGCTGGTGATCGCCACCTTCTGGCCCACCAGGGCGTTCATCAGGGTCGACTTGCCCACGTTGGGCCGGCCGACGAAACAGGCGAACCCGCTGCGGAAGCCCTCCGGTGCAGAGGGCAGGGGCGGCAGCGGCACCCGCAGCTTGTCCAGGTCGAGGTCGTCCATACGTTCCAGTTTCGTGTGCTCCCGGGGTGGTCGCGACCACTCCGGGGTGGGCGGGGCGCTCCCCTTTGCGGGAACGCCCCGGTGTGCGAGGCGTCGGCTCCGCCCGGTTCAGGGGCGGGTCATGCTCTTCGGCGCGCCGTCGTGGCCCGCGAGCACCAGCAGGGGCGCCTTCAGGTCGGCGGCGACCGCGAGGTCGGGCACTGCGGGCGCGTCCGCGGCGGTGACGACCGCGGCCGCCTCCAGCTCCTCCGCCCCGCTGGAGACCGCCGCCGCGACGGCGGCCTGGAGCGCGGTGAGCGCGAGCGAGGACAGCGACACCGTGGTGGCGACGTAGGTGCGGCCGGTCTCGTCGCGCACGGCGGCGCCCTCGGCCGCGCCGTTGCGGGCGCGCGAGGCCCGCGCCAGCGTGATCAGCTTCTCGTCTTCGGGGCCGAGGCCCCCGGTGGCCGTCTCGGTCACGGGTCGGTACTCCTTGGCGGTCTGGGGCGGCACCGCGCTCGGCGGGCCGGGCGGGGCACGGCGCCCCGCCGGAGGATCAGACCTTCTCGACCAGCACGGTCGCGGTCCGGTTGCGGCGGCCCGCCGGGTCCTCGGCGGTCAGCCGCAACCCAGCGTAGACGGCCTGGGAACCGGTGATCGGCACGCGGCCCAGGGCGTAGGCGAGCAGGCCGCCGACGGTCTCGACGTCGGCGACGTCCAGCTCGGCCTCGAACAGCGCCGCCAGCTCGCCCAGCGGCAGCCGCGCGGTGACACGGGCCCGGCCCTCGCCCAGGCGCTCGATCGGCGGGATCTCGTCGTCGTACTCGTCGGTGATCTCGCCGACGATCTCCTCCACGATGTCCTCGATGGTCACCAGCCCGGCCGTGCCGCCGTACTCGTCGATCACGACCGCCACGTGGATCCGCTCCCGCTGCATCTCGCGCAGCAGGCCGTCGATCGGCTTGGAGTCGGGCACGTAGGTGGCGGCGCGCATGATGTCGTGTGCGGGGACGTGCCGCACCTCGGCGCCGCCGCTGCGGTCGGCCCACTCGTCGCGCATGCGGGCGATGACGTCCTTGAGGTAGAGGATCCCCACGACGTCGTCGACGTCCTCACCGGTCACCGGGATGCGGGAGAACCCGCTGCGCAGCGCCAGCGACAGGCACTCCTCGATGTCGGCGCCGGAGTCGACGAACACGATGTCGGTGCGCGGCACCATCACCTCGCGCACCATGGTGTCGTCGAGCTTGAACACCGAGTGGATCATCTCGCGTTCCTCGGCGTCGATCACGTGCCCGCGCTCGGCGAGGTCGACCAGCCGGCGCAGTTCGCCCTCGCTGCTGAACGGGCCCTCGCGCTCGCCCTTGCCGCTGGGGGTGAGCGCCCGGCCCAGCCGCACCAGAAGCTCGGCCACCGGGCCCAGCACCGGTGTGACCGGGGCCAGGACGGTGACGCTGGCCACCGCGATGCCCTGCGCGAACTGGCGGCCGATGATGCGCGGGGTGACCCCGATGAGCACGAAGTCGACCGTGATCATCACCAGGGCGGCGACGGCCAGCGCCACCCACCCGAAGCCGAACCAGCAGATCACGCCGGCCGCCAGCGACAGCGCCGCGACGGCCTCGCAGACCACCCGGAGCAGGAAGACGAGGTTCAGGTGCGGGGCGGGGTCGACGGCCACCTCCGCCAGCCGGCGGGCGCCCCGCTGCTCGGTGTCGGGGACGGACTCCCCGCCCATCCCCATGGCGCGGGTGACCGCCACCTCGGCCGCGACGAAGAACGCGGCGAGCGCCGCGAAGACCACGGCGGCCGCGCAGAAGTACAGCGGGAGCAGGCCGCCCTGCCCCGCGCCGAGCAGCGGGCCGGTGGACATGACGGCGACGCCGGCCGGCAGGCCGGTATGGCCGGGGATCATCGGGTGGCGTCCTCGCCCGAGGGCGCCTGGCGTGCCTCGTCCTCGCCGAGCGACGCGCGCCACCCGGCCAGCAGCTCGCCCTGTAGCCCGAACATCTCCTTGTGCTCGTCGGGCTCGGCGTGGTCGTAGCCCAGCAGGTGCAGGATGCCGTGCGTGCACAGCAGGTCGATCTCGTCCTGGGCGCTGTGCCCGGCCTTCTCGGCCTGGCGCTCGGCCACCTGCGGGCAGATGATGACGTCGCCCAGGACGCCGGGCTCGGAGGGCCGGTCCTGGCCGCCGGGCCGCAGCTCGTCCATGGGGAACGACAGCACGTCGGTGGGGCCGGGCTCGTCCATCCAGCGGACGTGCAGCTCGGCCATGGGCTCTTCGTCGACCAGGACGACCGACAGCTCCGCCAAGGGGTGGACCCGCATGGCGTCGAGGACGAAGCGGGCCAATCGCGACAAGCGCGTCTCGTCCGCGGGGACGCCGGACTCGTTCGCGACGTCAATACTCATTGCTCTGGACGCCTATCTGCTGTTCATGGTGGCCGGGGCCGCCTCGGGCGGCGGTCCCCGCCGGGCGCCCCGCGGTGGCGGGGCCGCCCTGTGGGCTCCCGTGCGGGGCGGCCGGGCCCCGCACGGGGTGTGTCGCGTCGGCTCAGGCGCCGGAGGCGCCGTTGGACTGCACGTGCGACGGGCGCCCGCGGGTGCCCGGCCCGTGCGCCTGGCCGTTGGGCCGGGTCAGGTCGTCGTACCGGCCGTAGGCGTCGACGATGGCGCTGACCAGCTTGTGCCGGACGACGTCCTTGCTGTTCAGCCGGCAGAACCCGATGTCGTCGATCCCCTGGAGGATGTTCTCGATGGTCCGGAGCCCGCTGGACTGCCCGCTGGGCAGGTCGACCTGGGTGACGTCGCCCGTGACCACGATCTTGGAGCCGAAGCCCAGCCGCGTCAAGAACATCTTCATCTGCTCGGGGGAGGTGTTCTGCGCTTCGTCGAGGATGATGAAGGAGTCGTTCAGGGTGCGGCCGCGCATGTAGGCCAGCGGCGCGACCTCGATGGTCCCGGCCGCCATCAGCTTGGGGATGGAATCGGGGTCGAGCATGTCGTGCAGCGCGTCGTAGAGCGGGCGCAGGTAGGGGTCGATCTTCTCGTAGAGGGTGCCGGGCAGGAAGCCCAGGCGCTCCCCCGCCTCGACCGCCGGACGGGTCAGGATGATCCGGTTGACCTGCTTGTTCTGGAGCGCCTTGACCGCCTTGGCCATGGCCAGGTAGGTCTTGCCGGTTCCGGCGGGGCCGATGCCGAACACGACCGTGTGCTTGTCGATGGCGTCGACGTAGCGCTTCTGGTTGAGCGTCTTGGGCCGGATGGTGCGCCCGCGCGCCGAGAGGATGTTCATCGTCAGCACGTCGGCGGGGCGCTCGGCGCCGGGGGCGTCGTTGCGCAGCATGCCCAGGGTGCGCTCGATGGCGTCGGGGGTGATCTCGGCGCCACTGCGAACGAGTTCGAGCAGCTCCTCGATCAGCCGGACGACCAGCGCGGTCTCATCGGGGCTGCCGCTGATGGTGATCTCGTTGCCGCGCACGTGGATGTCGCTGTCGAAGGAGCGTTCCACGGTCCGCAGGAGTTCGTCGCCGGATCCGAGCAGGTTGACCATCGTGTGCTCTTCGGGCACCACGATCTTCACCTGGGTGCTGGAATGTGTTGACTCGACCATGGTGTGGCCTCGCGGCCGTCTCGCCCCTGCCTCTCGTGCGTCGTGCGCGGCGCGCACCGCGGATCGGCGGTGCGCCGGTTGTGATCACCGTGGTCGCAGTGATCTCGGTGAACCGTTGTGGTTCCCTCGAATTCTACCAACGCCCCCTGCCGCGGCCCGAAGCGTTTTCTACCCGGGCGGCCACTCCAGCCCGCGGCCGCCGAGCAGGTGGGCGTGCACGTGGAAGACGGTCTGGCCGGCGCCGGAGCCGGTGTTGAACACCAGCCGGTAGCCGGTGCCGGCGATCCCCTCGGCGGCGGCGACCTCGGCGGCGTCGCGGGCGATGTCGTCGACGACCCCGGTACCCGCCCGGGCGGCCTCCCCCGCGTCGGCGTAGTGCTCGCGCGGGATGACGAGGATGTGGGTCGGGGCCTGGGGGTTGATGTCGCGGAAGGCGACGGTGCGCTCGCCCTTGCGCACGATCTCGGCGGGCACCTCGCCCGTGACGATCTTGCAGAACAGGCAATCGGTGGCGGCCACCTGCTGGTCCCCTCCTCTGTCGCGGTACGCGGGCGTCGCCCGCCGGTCCGCCCCCATGATGCCGCAGTCGGCGGGCCGCGGGCGCGGTTCCGCCGGGGGCGCCGGAAAAGGCACCGCGGGGAACCCGGCGGCTGCCGGGGAACGCGGGGACCCTGTTCCGATTCGTCCGCGGATTCGGCCGTACGGGTATCGCCGCGGGCGCCGATCTTCTACGGTGGCCACGGCACGGTGATCGGCGGGGCGCGTATGGCGCCGCCGTGATGATGCCCCGTCCCCCCAGAGGGGGCCGCGTCACCCGAACGGACCGCCCAGCCCTTGCGGCGCGGGCTATTCTGTTCCTTCGCGTGGCATCATCCGAGCCGTCCCTTTTGCGGCGGCGTTCGGAAGAGCCGTCCCCCGAATGATCAGGTCAGGCGTCGGACCCCCGAGCTGGAGCGAGAAGAACAGGTATGCCCTTTCGTAAACCCGGCGACAAGGGCGCGCGTCCTACGGACGTGACTGAAACAATGGTCGCCGGCGCCGCAGCGGCACCGGCGGCGGCCGAGTGGGACGCCGACCAGGCCGTGACGCAGCTGTACAGCGCGCACTACCGGCCGCTGGTCCGGCTCGCCACCCTGCTCGTCCGCGACTACGCCACCGCCGAGGAGGTCGTCCAGGACGCATTCGTCGCCATGCACGGCGCGTGGCGCCGTCTCCGCGACCCCAACAAGGCGCTGTCCTACCTGCGCCAGTCGGTGGTCAACCGTGCCCGTTCGGTCCTGCGCCACCGGGCGGTGGTCGAGAAGCACGCCCCCAAGGCGCTGCCCGATGCCCCCAGCGCCGAGCACGGCGCGCTGGGCGAGCTGGAGCGCGCCGCGGTCATCGAAGCCATCCGCAGGCTCCCCACCCGTCAGCGTGAGGCCATCGTGCTCCGGTACTACGGGGACCTCTCCGAGGCCCAGATCGCCGACTCGATGGGGATCAGCCGCGGCGCCGTCAAGAGCCACACGGCGCGTGGCATCGCCGCCCTTCGCTCGGTTCTGGAGCAGACGACATGACCGACCCGTTCGACGCATCCTTCGAGGAGCGGCTGCGCGCGGCCCTGAAAGCCGAGGCCGACTCCGTGGACCCGTCGCCCGAGGCGCTCGGCAGGATCCGCGCCCGCACCGGGCGCAGCCGGGTCTCCGCCTGGTTCGGCCTGCCGTGGCTGCGTCCCGCGCTGGCCGCGGGCGCGGCGGCGCTGATCGCCGGATCCGTCCTGCTGGGCACCCCGCAGGTGCGTGACCAGCTGCTGCCGTCGTCCATGAACAGCCCTGCGGGCGATGGCGGCGCCGGGGGTGGCGGTGGCGCCGACGGCCACGCCCAGGACGGTGTCGGCGGCCCCGGCGCCGCGGGCGCCGACGGCGGCGGCGCCACGGCCGTCCCGCCGTCCCCCGGCGGCACGTCCGAGCCCGGCTCCGAGTCCGACGAGGACGGGACCGGCATCACCGCGCTGTGTTCGCCCCCGCCCTCACCCGAACCCAGCGCCACCGGCCCCAGCGCCGCCGAGTCCGAGGACCCCTCCCCCGAGCCCGAGGAACCCGAGGCCGACGACGACTGCGTCCCCAGCCCCCGGCCCTCCGAGCCCGGCGACTCCGGCGCGGGCGACCCCGAGGACCCCGCCGAGCCCGAGGTCCCCGCCGACGGCGGCGACAACGAGGACGACGGCGACGTCGACGGCACCCCGAGCCCGCCCGACACCCTCCCCGGCGACGTCCCGGAAGGGGCCTCGCAGGTCCAGTAGGGGCGGTGTTTCCCGCTCAGCCTGCGGGGCGCCCTCCGGGCACGCTCGATGAAGGCCTTCCGCTCTGTCCGGCCGAGGGCGGCTACCAGCGTCCGCAGCGTGCCTGGAGGACGGCGAGCGCGGCGACCCCTGCCGTGGAGGTGCGCAGCACGGTCGGCCCCAGGAGCGCCCGGACGGCGCCTGCCTCGTCGAGCGCGGCCAGCTCGGTGTCGGACAGCCCGCCTTCGGGCCCCACTACGACGACGAAACCGGGGCCGCCTGCGCCGGGCAGGGGGAGCGACGACAGCCGTTCCTCCTGAGCGCCCTCGTGCAGGACGATCCCCAGGTCGGCCGCTGCCACGAGCGCCACCACATCACGTGTGGTGGCAAGGTCGGCGACCTCGGGGATCCGGCTGCGCCGGGCCTGTTTGGCGGACTCCCGCGCGGTCGCGCGCCACTTGGCCACCGACTTCGCCGCGCGATCGGGCTTCCAGCGGGTCACGCACCGCTCGGCCGCCCACGGCACGATGGCGTCGACCCCCGCTTCGGTCATGACCTCGACGGAGAGCTCGCCCCGGTCGCCCTTGGGCAGCGCCTGGACGACCGTGATGCGGGGGGAGGGCTCGGGGTCGGCCGACCGCTCCTCGACGGTGCAGACCACGCTGTCCTTGCCGACGTCGGCCACCACGCACCGGGCGCGCGTTCCTGCTCCGTCGACGAGGTGCACGGTCTCGCCCACCGTGATGCGGCGGGCCGCGGCGGCGTGCCGGCCCTCGGGGCCGGAGAGCACCACGCGGTCGCGGTCGAGCTGCCCGGCGTCGGCGAGGAAGACGGGAGGCGTCACGGGTTCCCTTTCTCGGATGGGCGGCGGGCACGCGGCGCGGGGTGCGGCCCCACGACAGCGAGGGGCCCCGCGGCGCGCGGCCGGGGGCCCTGCTGAAGTGCGCCGTGCCGGCGCGGCCTGCTGCGCCCTCTCAGGCCGCGGCTAGCGGGCCCCGAACGCGTCGCGCAGGCGCGAGAAGAGGCCGCCGTGGCCGGGGCTGAACTTGCCCGGCGGGTGGTCCTCGCCTCGCAGCTCGGCGAACTTGCGCAGCAGCGCCTCCTGCTCTTCGTCGAGCTTGGCCGGGGTCTCGACGTCGACCTGGATCATGAGGTCGCCGCGGCCGCCGCCGTCGAGGTGCTTGGTGCCGCGCCCCCCGAGGGTGATCACATGGCCCGAGCTGGTGCCGGGGCGCAGGTCGATCTCCTCGGTGCCGTCGAGGGTCTCGAAGGTGAACGAGGCGCCCAGAGCCGCCGCGGTCATGGGCACCGTGATGGTGCAGTGGAGGTCGTCGCCGCGCCGCTCGAAGATCGGGTGCGGGCGCTGGACGATCTCCAGGAAGATGTCGCCGCGCGGGCCGCCGTTGGGGCCGACCTCGCCCTCGCCCGCCAGCTGGATCTGCGTGCCGTCCTCGACGCCCGCAGGGATCTGGACCTTGCGGGTGACCTTCTCGCGCACCCGGCCCTCGCCCGCGCAGTCGGGGCAGGGGTCGGTGATGATGCTCCCCTGGCCCGCGCACTGCGGGCACGGGCGCGAGGTCATGACCTGCCCAAGGAACGAGCGGGTGACCTGGGAGACCTCGCCGCGCCCCTGGCACATCTCGCAGGTGTGGCGGTGGGTGCCCTTGGCCGTGCCCTCACCCTGACAGGTGGTGCACAGGACCGCCGTGGGGAAGGTGACGTCCTTGGTCACGCCGAACGCGGTCTCGGAGAGGTCGAGCTCGATGCGCACCTTGATGCTGCGCCCCCGGCGCACGCGGTCGCGCGGGCTGCGCCCGGCCCCCGGCTGGCCGCCCCCGAAGAAGGCGTTCATGATGTCGTCGAAGGGGAACCCCGCGGCGCCGCCGCCGAAGCCGCCGGCCCCCGCACCGCCGCCACCGGGGGCGAAGGGGTCGTGGCCCATGTCGAACATGCGCCGCTTGTTCTCGTCGGAGAGGACCTCGTAGGCCTGGGTCACTTCCTTGAAGCGCTCCTGGGTGGTGGGGTCCGGGTTGACGTCGGGGTGGAGTTCGCGGGCCAGCCGCCGGTAGGCCTTCTTGATCTCGTCCTTCGTCGCCTCGCGACGAACCCCGAGGATCGCGTAATAGTCCCTCGCCACTTACTGTCCCGCCAAAATCGTTCCGACGTACCTGGCCACAGCGCGCACCGCTCCCATCGTTCCCGGGTAATCCATTCGAGTCGGACCGACGACGCCGAGCTTGGCCAGCGACTGGTCGCCGAAGCCGTACCCGGCGGACACGATCGAGGTGGATCTGAGGCCCTCGTGAGAGTTCTCCGCGCCGATGCGTACCGTGAGCATGGACGGGTCGCCCACCTCTCCGAGCAAACGGATGAGGACCACGTTTTCTTCCAGCGCTTCGAGTACGTCACGAAGGCTAGCGGAGAAATCCACCGCCGCGAGATTCGCGGTCCCGCCGAGGACGATCTTCTCCTCGTGCCGCTCCACCAGGCTCTCCAGGAGCACCGACAGCACCGAGACCGCCATGCGTCGGTCGCCGGCCGGCACCTGAGCCGGCAGGTCCTCCACGGCAGTGGGGACGTCGGTCAGCCACTTGCCCCCCAGGGCGCGGTTGAGCATCTGCCGCAGGTTGTCGACGGAGTCCTCGGTGACGTCGCCGAGGCCGTCGATGACGCGCTGCTCGACCCGCCCGGTGTTGGTGATCAGCACCATCATCACGCGCCGGTTGCCCAGGGGGACGAGTTCGACGTGCTGCACGGAGGAGCGGATGAGCGAGGGGTACTGCACGATCGCGACCTGCCGGGTGAGCTGCGCGAGCAGCCGCACGGTGCGGGCCACGATCTCGTCGAGGTCCACGGCGCCGCCGAGGAAGGTCTCGATGGCGCGGCGCTCGGCCGAGGACAGCGGCTTGACCGTGGACAGCCGGTCCACGAACAGCCGGTAGCCCTTGTCGGTGGGCACCCGGCCCGCGCTGGTGTGGGGCTGGGTGATGTAGCCCTCTTCCTCCAGCGCCACCATGTCGTTGCGGATCGTCGCCGGCGACACCCCGAGGGTGTGGCGGTCGGCGAGGGCCTTGGACCCCACGGGCTCGTTCGTGGACACGTAGTCCTCGACGATGGCACGCAGGACCGCGAGTTTGCGGCCGTCGAGCACGCGTTCACCTCCCTGGCACTCCGTGGTCGTAAGTGCTAATTCTATGCCGTCGCGCAAGGGCGGGCCGGAACCAGGGACCGCGGTTCGGGTCCGCGGCCGCCCCGGCGCGCCGCGCGCCGCGTTCCGGGGCGTCCACGGGGTGCGGTGCGAGAATGATCGCCATGGCCGTCGATCCCGCACCGCCCTCCGTCGACCCGGCGCTGCTGCGCCCGGCGCGGGCCTGGTACGGGATCGGGGCGGCGATCGTGGTCTTCGGGCTGGTCGCCGGGGCCATGGGGTTCGTGATCGGGCTGCTGAACTCGGTCTCCCTGCCGCACTTCCGCGCGCAGTTCGGCGACGACGAGACCGCGATCGTCGACCTCGACCGCGCGGACCAGGGCTCCCACGCCTGGCTCATCTACGCCGACCACTACACGACCGACGACGAGATCGCCGCGTTCTGCACGATCGACGGCCCCACGGGGCCGGTCACGGTCACCCCGGCCCACGACCACCACTCCGACGGCTGGTTCCTGGCCGGCCGGGTCGACACGACCGCGACGGGCGACCACACCTTCCGCTGCCACAGCGGCGCCGGCCTGCACTACGCGGTCGGTTACGGCAACGACCTGACCGGCGTTTCCACGGGCGTGCTGTGGACCATCGCCACCGCCCTCGTCCCGGCGCTCGCGGGGGTGCTCATCGGCGCCGCGGTGCTCATTCTCACCGCGGTCCTGCGGCGCCGGAACCGGCGCCGCATCGTCGCCGGCGGGGCGTCCCCGCCCTCGTCCTGACCCGTCCCGCCCCGCCTCACCACTATCATCGCGGCCCGTGGGCACTGAATCTGGCAAGCGGCGCGGCGGACGGTACGGCGACGACGTCCTGGCGGGCGACTGGCGGCGGCCACGCAAAGGCGCGGTCCCCGAGGTCCCCCTGGAGCACGGCCTGGTGGTGGAATCCGCCGACGAAGGGTTCTGCGGCGCGGCCGTGGCCTGGGACAAGGCCACGGTGACCCTGGAGGACCGCGCGGGCCGGCGCCGGGTGTTCGACCTCGCGCCGGCGGCGTTCCTGATCGACGGCCGGCCGGTCACGGTGGTGCGCCCGGCAGCGGCGGCCCCTTCCGGGCCGCTGCGCAGCGCGTCGGGGTCGGTCGCGGTCCGCGGCGCGCGGGCCAGGGTCGCCAAGGAGGGCCGCATCTACGTCGAGGGCGCCCACGACGCGGAGCTGGTCGAGAAGATCTGGGGCCACGACCTGCGCGTCGAGGGCGTGGCCGTGGAGTTCCTCGAAGGGGTGGACCGCCTGCCCGAGATCGTCGACGCGTTCGGTCCGGGGCCGCAACGGCGGCTGGGGGTGCTGGTGGACCACCTGGTGCCGGGGTCCAAGGAGTCGCGGATCGCCGAGCAGGTATCGTCGCCGCACGTGCTGGTCACCGGCCACCCGTTCATCGACATCTGGCAGGCGGTGAAGCCCTCCGTGCTCGGCATCGCCGCCTGGCCCGATGTGCCGCGCGGAACCCCCTGGAAGGAAGGGGTGCTGGCCGCCCTCGGCCGGCGGGAGGAGCCGGGTGAGGCGTGGCAGCGGATCCTCGGCCGGGTCCGGACATTCGCCGACCTGGAACCGGATCTGCTGGGCCGCGTCGAAGAATTGATCGACTTCGTTACCGCGCCCTACGTGGTGCGAGACTAGGACACGTCCGCGCTGACCCCGCGGTGACGGCGTTCGGCGGCACGACACGCCGCACGGCATAATCTGCTCCACGCAATCGGCACAGCCAAGGGACATGATGAGCGAGACCCCGCCCCACCGACCACAGCCGCAGGACCCCTCGGGAGGGCAGCCCGCGCCCGGCCACGCCGCCCCCAGCGGTGGACAGCCCGGCCAGGGGCAGCAGGGGGCCGCCACGGGTGGGCAGCCGGGGTACGCCCAGCAGCCCTACCCGCCGCAGGCACCGCAGCAGCAGCCCTATGCGCAGCCGGGGCAGGGCTACGAGCAGCAGGGGTACCCCCAGCCGGGCTACGACCCTGCCCAGTACGGCCAGCAGGGCTACGGGCAGGTCCAGCAGCCGCCGGGCCCCGCGCCGCAGGGCCCGCAGTCCGGGCCGCAGCCGGGCTACGGCGCCCCGCAGGGGCCGCCCCAGCACCCGGGGTACGCCGCCCCGCCTCAGCAGCCGGCCGCGCCGCCCCCGGCCTACGGCCAGCCGACCGGCGGTCAGCCCGGGTACGCCCACCCCACGGGCGAACAGCCCGGGTACGGGCAGCAGCCCTACCCGCCGCAGCCGGGCCCGCCCGCACAGCAGGCCCCGCCGTCCTATGCGCCCCAGGGCTACGGCCCGCAGGGCCAGGAGCAGCAGGCCCCTCCGGCGCCGCAGCAGCCGGGGTACGGGGCGCCGCAGGCGCCACCGCAGCAGCCCGGGTACGCCGGCCAGCCCCAGCAGTCGGCCGCCCCGGCCTACGGCGGCCCGCAGGCGTTCCCCCAGCAGGGGCAGGCCGCGGCCGACGACCCCACCTGGGCGATGATCGCCCACCTGTCCGGGGTCATCCTCTCCTGCTTCGGCTGGCTGCCCGCGCTCGTGGTGTACTCGGTGAAGAAGAACCACTCGCCGTTCGTCCGCCACCACGCGGGCGAGGCGCTGAACTTCCAGCTCACCCTGTTGATCCCCTACCTGCTCACCTGGGCGGCCTACATCGCGCTCGGCGTCTTCGCCCCGACGTCGTCGTGGATCGGCTCCGTGTTCATCGCGGTGATCTGGGTGCTGTCGATCGTGTTCGGGGTGCTCGCCGCCCTGGGCGCGAACAAGGGCGCCTGGTACCGCTACCCGGTGTCGATCCGACTGGTGAAGTGACCGCACCGGTCACCGTTCCACGGAACCCGGGCGCCGGCCGGTCCGTCCCATCAGGGGCGGGGCCGGTGCCCGCGCTTCACCCCCGAGTACCCCCCAACAGCTACCGTGCGGCCTGCGTCCCCAGCCCCGGACCCGGGCGCCAGAGACCGAGGAGACCATGAGTTACCCACACCCGCCGAACCCCTCCTACGGCGAGGGCCAGGGCGGATACCAGCAGCAGTACCCGGGCGGCTACGGCCCGCCGCCCGGAGGCGACCACGGCTACGGCACGGGGCCGCAGCCGGGCCAGTACGGCCAGCAGGGCTACCCCGGCTACCAGGAGCAGCAGCAGGGCTACCCGGGCCAGGGCGCGCAGCAGCAGCCCTACCCCCCGGCGCAGTACGGCCAGTACCAGCAGCCCCACCAGCAGCAGGGCGGCCCGGTGTCGGCCGACGACCGCCAGATGGCCCTGTTCATCCACCTCGGCGGGGCGATCGTCGGCTTCCTCGTGCCGCTGGTGTTCTACATGATCAAGAAGGACGAGTCGCCGTTCCTGCGGCACCACGCGGTGCAGGCGCTCAACTTCCAGATCATGCTGGCGATCGCCTACTTCGTCTCGGGCGTCCTGATGATCCTGATCATCGGCTACCTGACGTTCCTCGCCGCCTGGATCGGCGGCCTGGTGCTCGGCATCATGGCCGCCATGGCGGCCAACCGGGGCGAGTGGAACAAGTACCCGTTCAACCTGTCGCTCGTGAAGTAGGAGCCCCCGGCGGCGGAGCGAGGGCGGCTCAGGTGAGGTCGCGCACCACGGCGTCGGCCAGCAGGCGGCCCCGCCGGGTGAGCACCGCCCGGCCGCGGGCGTGGGCCGAGGGGTCGAGCAGGCCGTCGGCCACCGCCCGTTCGGCCGCGGCCCGCCCCGCGCCGTCGAGCAGGTCCAGCGGGCATCCCTCGGCGATGCGCAGTTCCAGCAGGATCCGCTCGAACCGGCGGTCGGCGTCGCCGAGGACCTCGCGTGCGTGCCCGGGCGAGACACCGCCGGCGATGCGCGCGGCGTAGGCGGCGGGGTGCTTCACGTTCCACCACCGGACCCCGCCCACGTGGCTGTGCGCCCCGGGGCCCACCCCCCACCAGTCGCCGCCGGTCCAGTAGAGCAGGTTGTGCCGGCTGCGGGCCGCTGTGCCGCGCGCCCAGTTGGAGACCTCGTAGGCCGTGTACCCGGCGGCGGCGAGGGCGTCGTCGGCCATGAGGTAGCGGTCGGCCATGGCGTCGTCGTCGGGGGCGGCGAGTTCGCCGCGCCGCACGCGCGCCGCCAGGCGGGTGCCGTCCTCGACGATCAGCGAGTACGCCGAGACGTGGTCGGGGTCCGCGCCGATCGCGGCGTCGAGCGAGTCCTTCCAGTCGGTGTCGGTCTCGCCGGGCGTGCCGTAGATGAGGTCGAGGTTGACGTGGTCGAACCCGGCCTCACGCGCCCAGGCCACGCACTGCTGCGGCCGGCCGGGGGTGTGGGTGCGGTCGAGGATGTGCAGCACCTCGGGGCGGGCGCTCTGCATCCCGAAGGAGACCCGGGTGAACCCGGCGTCGCGCAGCCGCAGCAGGTAGTCGCGGTCGACGGTCTCGGGGTTGGCCTCGGTGGTGACCTCGGCCCCCGGCGCCAGGCCGAATTCGGCGCCGATCGCGGCGAGCACCCGGCCGAGGTCCTCGGGCGGCAGGAGGGTGGGCGTGCCGCCGCCGAAGAACACGGTGCCCACGGTAGCTGCGGCGGCGCCCATCACGCGGCGCGCGAAGCGGACCTCGGCGGCGGCCTGGTCGGCGTAGGTGGCGGGCGAGGCGACCGCCCCGCCGTCGCGGGAGCGCAGCTCGGCGGCGGTGTAGGTGTTGAAGTCGCAGTAGCCGCAGCGCGTGGTGCAGAACGGCACGTGGACGTAGAACCCGAACGGCCGGCTCCCGGCGCCCGCGAGGGATCCGGCGGGCAGGGAGCCGTCGGCGGGGACGGGGTCGCCGTCGAGTACGACTGAGGGCATGTGCCGAGACTATCCGCCCGCGTGGCCGCCGCCCGCCCGGTGAGCCCGAGGCGGGGCCCAGGTGAGCGGGCTCACGGGCGCCGTGCTGCGGGCTCCCGTTCGCGTTCCAGGTTGCGTTCCACCTTGGCCGCCAGCTCCGCCCACTTCTCGGAGCGGCCCGGGACGGCGAGGATGCGGTGCAGCAGCCCGATGTCGCGGTCCAGGCCCGCGCGGAACCCCGCCATGACGGTGATCCCGTGGCCGGGGCGGTGCACGATCTCGACCGGGTCGCCGGCGCGGACCTCGCCCTCCTCGAGGACCCGCAGGTAGACACCGGTGCGGGCCTCCTGGGTGAAGCGCGCGACCCAGCCCTGCTCGGCCAGCCACGCCTGGAACACCGCGCAGGGGGTGCGGGGCAGGACCGCCTCGAACAGGGCCGATCCGATCCGCCACATCTCGCCGATCAGCGCGCCGTTGACGTCGGTCCCGGCGGTGGTCAGGTTCTCGCCGAAGGCGCCGTCGCGCAGCGGGCGGCCCAGCCGCTGTGACCAGGAGTCGAGGTCTTCGCGGGCGAAGGCGTAGACGGCCTGGTCGGGTCCACCGTGGTTGGCGCGGTCGGCCTGTTCGTCGCCTGCCAGCCCGAGCGCGGCCACGCGCACGGGGCCTTCGGCGGGCCGCTTGTCGATGGCCGTGCGCCGCTTGCCCCCCGCCCAGGACGCGTCGCCGGCCCGGCCGGTGTTGACCGATTGAACGGTGCCGCTGGTCTCCCCCATGGCAGAACCGTAGAACACCCGGCCCGGCGGCCGGAAGCGCGACTCCCTCACACCGTGCGCACGGGCCCCGGCCCGGCGCTCTGCACCGGGACCGCGCCGGTGGAACCGCGGACCACCAGCTCCGGGTCGAACAGGTACTCGGCGTGGGAGACGCTGTGCCCGGCGATCTCGTCGCACAGGGTGCGCGCCGCGGCCAGGGCCATGGCCTGGATGGGCTGGCGGACCGTGGTGAGCGGGGGATCGGTGAAGGCGATGAGGTGGGAGTCGTCGTAGCCGACCACGGAGAAGTCCCGCGGCACCGACAGCCCGCGCTGGCGTGCCGCGCGGATGGCGCCGAGGGCCATGAGGTCGGAGCCGCAGACCATGGCGGTGACGCCGCGGTCGAGCAGCCGCGTGGCCGCCGCGTGCCCGCCTTCGACCCCGAACAGCGACAGCTCCACCAGGTCCTCGCTCGGGAGCCCGTGGCGGGCCATGGCGCCGTGGAAGCCGTCGAGCTTGCGCCGGACCGGGACGAAGCGGTCGGGGCCGCTGGCGAAGCCGATGCGGGTATGGCCCAGCGCGGCGAGGTGGTCGACGGCCAGCCGCCCGGCCTCGCGGTCGTCGGCTGAGATGAACGGCGCGGAGACGCGGTCGGCGAAGCCGTTGACCAGGACGATGGGCAGGCGGCGGGTGATCAGCCGGCGGTAGCGGTCGTGGTCGGCGGTGGTGTCGGCGTGCAGGCCCGAGACGAAGATGATGCCGGAGACGTTGCGCTCCAGGAGAAGTTCGACGTACTCGTCCTCGGCGATGCCGCCGGGTGTCTGGGTGCACAGCACCGGGGTATAGCCGTGCTGTGCCAGTGCACCTTCCGCGGCTTGGGCGAACATCGGGAACACCGGGTTGTCGAGCTCGGGGACGACCATGCCCACCAGCCCGGCGGAGCGCTGGCGCAGGCGCGCGGGGCGCTCGTAGCCCAGGACGTCGAGCGCGGTGAGCACGGCGGTGCGCGTGGCGGCGCCGACACCGGGCTTGGAGTTGAGGACGCGGGAGACGGTCGCCTCGCTGACACCGGCGTGCCGCGCGATGTCGGCCAATCGTGGACCCATGTGAGCACTCTAGTGGAATTCGCCTGTTATTTCTCTGTAAGAACTAGGTAATCTTTCGCAAGTGGTTTCAGCACACGTACCGCTCTGGCGATATGGAGGGACACCCATGCCGATTCCCCCCGAGTCCGGGACGCAGGCCGGTGACACGCAGCGGGAATGGTGGCGCGACGCCGTCATCTACCAGGTCTACGTGCGCAGCTTCGCGGACTCCGACGGCGACGGCGAGGGCGATCTGCCCGGCATCCGCTCCCGGCTGCCCGAACTCGCGCAATTGGGGGTCGACGCGGTCTGGCTGACCCCGTTCTACGTCTCCCCGCTGGCCGACGGCGGCTACGACGTCGCCGACTACCGCGACGTGGATCCGCGCTTCGGCACGCTCGCCGACTTCGACGCGCTCACCGCCGCCGCCCACGAGCTGGGCCTGCGGGTCATCATCGACATCGTCCCCAACCACACGTCGTCGGAGCACCCGTGGTTCCGCGAGGCGGTGGCGGCCGAGCCGGGCGCCCCCGAGCGGGCCCGCTACATCTTCCGCCCCGGCAACGGGCCCGATGGCGAGCTGCCGCCCAACAACTGGAAGTCGGTGTTCGGCGGGCCGGCGTGGACCCGGCTGACCCGGCCCGACGGCACCCCCGACCAGTGGTACCTGCACCTGTTCGACCCCGGGCAGCCCGATCTGGACTGGACCCTCCAGGAGGTCCACGACGAGTTCGACGACGTGCTGCGCTTCTGGCTGGACCGGGGCGTGGACGGCTTCCGGATCGACGTCGCCCACGGCATGGTCAAGGACCCCGCGCTGCCCGACATCGCCGAGGGCCGCAAGGCCGACCTGATCGACGGCCAGTTCCAGCTGCCCTACTTCGACCAGGACGGGGTGCACGAGATCTACCGCCGGTGGCGGCGGATCGCCGACTCCTACCCGGGGCAGCGGGCGCTGGTGGCCGAGGCGTGGGTGCAGGACGCCGACCGGGTGGCGCGCTACCTGCGCGCCGACGAGCTCCACCAGGCGTTCAACTTCGAGTACCTCCAGACCGGCTGGGACGCGGGGCAGCTGCGCCGGGTCATCGACCGGTCGCTGGCCACCAATGAGAAGGTCGGCGCGCCGACGACCTGGGTGCTGTCCAACCATGACGTCGTCCGGCACGTCACGCGCTTCGGCGGCGGCGAGGAGGGGCTGCGGCGCGGGCTGGCGGCCACCCTGCTCATGCTGGCGCTGCCCGGCTCGGCCTACCTGTACCAGGGCGAGGAGCTGGGCCTGCCCGAGGTCACCGACCTGCCGGAGGACGCGCTCCAGGACCCCACGTGGGGGCGGTCGGGGCACACCGAGCGGGGCCGCGACGGCTGCCGGGTCCCGCTGCCGTGGGAGGGGGCGCGGCCGCCGTTCGGGTTCGGACCGGAGGGCACGGTGCCCTGGCTGCCCGTTCCGGGGGCGTGGGCCGGGCTGACCCGCGAGCGGCAGAAGGGCGACCCGGGGTCGCCGCTGTCCCTCTACACGGAGGCCCTGCGGGCGCGCCGGGCGCTGTCGGCGCTGGGCGAGGGGGCGCTCACCTGGATCGACGCGGGCGAGGGCGTGCTGGCGTTCCGCCGGGGGGCGGCGTTCGCGTGCGCGGTGAACCTGTCCGGCGCCGAGGTGGCGCTGCCGCTGAGCGGCGAGGTGGTGGTCGCCAGCGGCCCGGTCACCGCCGACGGCGACGGGGTCGTGCTGCCCGCCGACACGGCGGTCTGGCTGCGCGGCTGATCCCCGCTCCCGCGCCCTGAGGGCGCTCCGGCGGCCCGGTCACCACCCACCGGTGGCGGCCGGGCCGTTCGCGTACCCGCAGTTCGCAGCCCCCTCACCGGGCGGGACGGGCCGGCGACGTCGCGTCCCACCGCCGCGGATCCCCCGTTTCCACCGCGTTTCACCGCGGTTCCGAAAATCGCGCCGAATCTCCTGCAAAATCTTTCAAATCTTTCATTCTGTTGCTAACGTCACATCACCGCACATTCGCGACGGGCCGTGACGTGCGGGGGGCGTCCCACGGCCCCGTGCCCGAAGGGGAATGCATGAGAATCCACCGCGCCGGCGTCGTCGCCGGCACCGCCGCCCTCACCCTCGCCGCGAGCGCCTGCGGCGGTGGCGGCGGCGAGTCCGCCCCGGAGGCCGGGGGGACCCTGGTGATCTGGTCCGACACCGAGCGAAGCGAGGCCCTGACCCCCTTCGCCGAGGAGTTCGGCGAGTCCAACGGCATCCGGGTCGACGTGCAGACCTTCCCGGTCGACACCCTCCAGTCCGACTTCGTGACCGCCCACGAGGCCGGGTCCGGCCCCGACATCCTCGTCGGCGCCCACGACTGGATCGGCAACCTGGTGCAGAACAACGCCATCGACCCGGTCGAACTCCCCCAGGACACCGCGGACGGCTTCAGCGAGACCTCGCTCCAGGCCGCCACCTACGAGGGCCGGCTCTACGGAGTCCCCTACGCGCAGGAGAACCTCATCCTGCTGCGCAACACCGAACTCGCCCCCGACGCCCCCGGGACCGTCGAGGAACTCGTGGAGACCGGCACCGCCCTGGTGGAGGACGGCGAGGCCGACGAGGTCCTGGGCCTCCAGGTCAGCCAGACCGGCGACCCCTACCACTTGCAACCGTTCTTCACCTCCGCCGGCGGCTACCTGTTCGGCGCCGACGGCGAGGGCGGCTACGACCCCTCGGACCTTGGCATCGGCACCCCCGAATCCATCGAGGCCTTCGAGCGCATCGCGGAACTGGGCGAGGACGGCGCGGGCGTGCTGAAGCGCTCGATCGACGCCGACAACGTCGCGGGCCTCTTCGAGGAGGGCCGCACCCCCTACTTCGTCACCGGCCCCTGGTCGCTCGCCGACGTCCGGGCCTCCGGGGTCGACTACGACATCTCCGCCGTCCCCGGGTTCGAGGGCGGCGCTGACCCGCGCCCGTTCATCGGCGTCCAGGCGTTCTTCGTCGCCTCGGGCGGCGCCAACTCGGTGCTGGCGCAGGAGTTCGTTGCCGGCTACGTGGCCGACCCCGAACTCGCCGCCGCCCTCTACGACGCCGACCCCCGGCCCCCGGCGCTGACCGCCGCCTACGAGCAGGCGAGCGCGGACAACCCCGACATCGCCAAGATCGTCGAGGCCGGCGCCAACGGCGAGCCGATGCCCGCCATGCCCGAGATGGCCGCGGTCTTCGACCCCTTCGGCAAGGCGCAGGCGGCCGTCATCGGCGGTGCGGACCCCGAGGAGGTCCTCACCGCCGCCGCCGAGAACATCCAGAGCGAGATCGGCTGACCGTGGCTCCTCAGCGTCACGGCCCCGCGGGCGCCCCCGCGGGGACCCGCTCCCGGCCGCCCCTGCCCGGCGGTTCGCTCGCGCCCGGCGGCTCCCTGGCCGGGCAGGTCGCCAAGACCGGCCTGCTCGGCCTCACCGCGGCCCTCGGCGTGTGGGCCGCTCTGCCCCTCTACGCACAGGGCGCGTGGGCCGGCCTGGCGGTGGTCGTCGCGGTCACCGCCCTCATCTTCGGCGTCTACCTGTCCAAGCGCGCGATCCCGGCGAAGTACCTGCTCCCCGGCACCCTGTTCCTCATCGCCTTCCAGATCCTGCCCGTGCTGTTCACCCTGAGCACGTCGGTGACCAACTACGGCGACGGCCACCGCGGCGACAAAGAGCAGGCGATCGCGGCCATCGAGGCGGCCTCGGTCACCCGGGCGGAGGAGGGCACCGAGTACACGCTGACCGTCGCCGCCCGGGGAGATGCCGGCAGCGGCGAACTGGTCTTCCTGCTCACCGACCCGCAGGGGCGGGCCTACGCGGGCACCGCCGAAGGGCTCCGGCCGCTGAACGGGGTCACCCCCGACGCCGCCGGCAAGATCACCGAGGCGCCCGGCTACACGATCCTGACCCCCGCCGAGGTCAACGGGCGCGGCGCGGAGGTCGAGGAGCTGGCCGTCCCCAGCGGCAGCGGGTCGGGCATCCGGGCCGGCGGGCTGTCCGCCGCCTACGAGGGCCGGGCCACCCGCGTCCACGACCCCGCCTGCGACTGCATCACCGACACCGCCACGGGCGAGGTGTTCACGGCCGACGACGAGCGGGGCGCCTTCGTCGCCGAGGACGGCACCCGGCTGTCCCAGGGCTGGCGGGTCGACGTGGGGGCCGGCAACTTCCTGCGCTTCCTCACCGACCCGTCGGTCAGCGGGGCGTTCTTCTCCATCCTGGGGTGGAACATCGGCTTCGCCGCCGGCACCACCGGCCTCGTCTTCGCGATCGGCCTCGGGGTGGCGCTCACCCTGCACACCCGCCATCCGATGCGCGGCCGCACCCTGTACCGGGTGCTGGTGGTACTGCCCTACGCGATGCCCTCGCTGGCGATGCTGCTGCTGTGGCGCGACATGTTCAACGCCGACTTCGGTCTGGTCAACCGCCTCTTCGGGGCCGACGTCGACTGGTTCGGCGACCCGTGGACGGCGCGCGCGGTGGTGCTGCTGGTCAACGTGTGGCTGGGCTTTCCCTACATGTTCCTCGTGGCCACCGGGGCGCTCCAGGCCATCCCCCGCGAGCTGGTGCACGCGGCGAGCATCGACGGCGCCGGCGCCTGGCAGGCGTTCCGCACCGTCACCCTGCCGCTGCTGATGGTGGCGATGTCGCCCATCCTCATCTCGACGTTCGCCTACAACTTCAACAACTTCAACGCGGTCTGGCTCACCACCCAAGGGGGCCCGTTCCCGCCCAACGACCCCACAGCGGGCGCCACGGACCTGCTGATCACCTACACCTACCGGCTGGCGTTCGGAAAGGCGGGGGCGCAGTACGGGTTCGCGGCGGCGGTCTCGGTGTTCATCTTCCTGATCGTCACCCTGATCTCCGTGGTGAGCCTGCGCCGGAGCCGGTCCCTGGAAGAGGTGGACGCCCGATGACCCCCACCCCGCCGGCCCGCCGCGCGCTCGCGCGGGCGCGCCGGGACGGCTGGCGCCACGCCGTCATGTGGCTCGTGCTCGCCTTCGCGCTGTTCCCGATCCTCTTCGTGGTCTCGGCCGCGCTCAACCCGCTGGGGACGCTCAGCAGCTCCCGGCTGGTACCCGCAGCGGTGGGCCCCGACAACCTGGTCCGGCTGTTCACCGACACCCCGTTCGCCGCGTGGTACCTGAACTCGCTGCTGATCTCGCTGTCCAACGCCGCGGCGACCGTGTTCCTGTCGGCCCTGGCCGCCTACGTGTTCAGCCGGTTCCGGTTCGCCGGCCGGCGGGTGGGGCTGTACGGGCTGCTGCTCATCCAGATGTTCCCGCAGTTCCTGGCGGTCGTGGCGATCTACCTGATGTTCAGCCGGGTCACCGAGCTGTGGCCGCGGATCGGGTTCGACACCCCGTGGGGCCTCATGCTCGTCTACCTGGGCGGTGCGCTGAGCATCAACACCTGGCTGATGAAGGGGTTCTTCGACACCGTGCCCGCCGAACTCGACGAGGCCGCCCGGGTCGACGGCGCCACCCACGCCCAGGTGTTCTTCCGGATCATGCTGCCGCTGGTGACACCGGTACTGGCGATCGTGGGGCTGCTGGTGTTCATCTCGACCATCAACGAGTTCCTGCTGGCCAGCGTGTTCCTGCGCGATCCGGAGGCCAAGACGGTCGCGCTGGGCCTGTACCAACTCGTGGCCGACCAGCGCAACACCAACTTCGGGATGTTCGCCATGGGCACCCTGCTGCTGTCGATCCCGGTGCTGTCGGTGTTCTGGTTCCTCCAGAGGTACATCGTGGAGGGCCTGACCAGCGGCTCGGTCAAGGGCTGACGCACCGGAGGCGGCGCGGGCCGGGGTCGCCCCGGCCCGCCGCTACTTCTTCTTGGCGTCCTTCTCGCCGCCGTCCTCGGTGGACAGCGCGGCGATGAACGCCTCCTGGGGGACCTCGACCCGGCCCACCATCTTCATCCGCTTCTTGCCCTCCTTCTGCTTCTCCAGCAGCTTGCGCTTGCGGCTGATGTCGCCGCCGTAGCACTTGGAGAGCACGTCCTTGCGGATGGCGCGGATGTTCTCGCGGGCGATGACGCGCGAGCCGATGGCCGCCTGGATGGGGACCTCGAACTGCTGGCGCGGGATCAGCTCGCGCAGCTTCTTGGTCATCTCGACGCCATAGGCGTACGCCTTGTCCTTGTGCACGATCGCCGAGAACGCGTCGACGGTCTCGCCCTGGAGCAGGATGTCGACCTTCACCAGTTCGGACACCTGGTCGCCCGTGGGCTCGTAGTCGAGCGAGGCATAGCCCTTGGTCCGCGACTTCAGCTGGTCGAAGAAGTCGAACACGATCTCGGCGAGCGGGAGCGTGTAGCGCATCTCCACCCGGTCCTCGGACAGGTAGTCCATGCCCAGCAGCGAGCCGCGCCGCGCCTGGCACAGCTCCATGATCGGCCCCACGAAGTCGGCCGGCGCCAGCAGTGTGGCCTTGACGACCGGCTCGTGCACCTCGTCGATCTTGCCTTCGGGGAACTCACTGGGGTTGGTCACCACGTGCTCGGTGCGGTCCTCCATGACCACCCGGTAGACCACGTTGGGCGCGGTGGAGATCAGGTCGAGGTTGAACTCGCGCTCCAGGCGGGCGCGGGTGATCTCCAGGTGCAGCAGGCCCAGGAACCCGCAGCGGAACCCGAACCCCAGAGCGGCCGAGGTTTCGGGCTCGAAGACCAGCGCGGCGTCGTTGAGCTGGAGCTTCTCCAAGGCGTCGCGCAGCACCGGGTAGTCGGTGCCCTCGATCGGGTACAGGCCGGAGAACACCATGGGCTTGGGGTCCTGGTAGCCCGACAGCATCTCGGTGGCGCCCCGGGACGCCGAGGTGATGGTGTCGCCGACCCGCGACTGGCGGACGTCCTTCACGCCGGTGATCAGGTAGCCGACCTCGCCGACGCCCAGGCCCTCGACCTTGGTGGGCTCGGGCGAGATGACGCCGACCTCCAGCATCTCGTGCGTGGCGCCGCTGGACATCATCGAGATGCGCTCGCGCGTGGACAGCGCGCCGTCGACCACCCGGACGTAGGTGACCACGCCGCGGTAGGTGTCGTAGACGGAGTCGAAGATCATGGCGCGCGCGGGGGCGTCGGCGTCGCCCACCGGAGCGGGCACCTGGCGGACGACCTCGTTCAGCAGCTCCTCGACGCCCTGGCCGGTCTTGGCGCTGACCTTGAGGACATCGGAGGGCTCGCAGCCGATGATGCCCGCGAGCTCGGCGGCGTACTTCTCGGGCTGGGCCGCGGGCAGGTCGATCTTGTTCAGCACCGGGATGATGGTGAGGTCGTTCTCCAGCGCCATGTACAGGTTGGCGAGCGTCTGCGCCTCGATGCCCTGGGCGGCGTCGACCAGCAGGATCGCGCCCTCGCAGGCGGCGAGGGAGCGCGACACCTCGTAGCTGAAGTCGACGTGGCCGGGGGTGTCGATGAGGTTGAGGACATAGACGGTGTCGTCGACCGCGGTGAAGGGCAGCCGCACCGCCTGCGACTTGATGGTGATGCCGCGCTCGCGCTCGATGTCCATGCGGTCGAGGTACTGCGCGCGCATCTGGCGGTCCTCGACGACGCCGGTCAACTGGAGCATGCGGTCGGCCAGAGTCGACTTGCCATGGTCGATGTGCGCGATGATGCAGAAGTTCCGGATCAGCGCGGGATCGGTCCGGTTCGGCTGTGGCACCGTGCTCCGTTCACGTTCGTCTCGGGGGCGGGGCCGCGCGGACCGCGGCGGGAGGCGGTCGGTCGCGGAGGGGTGGACCCCATGATCCCATGGTCGCCGTGGCGCCGCCGCCACCGTGCACAATGGGGGCGCGGCACCCCTCAGGCTATGCGACCCCGGAAGGCTTTCGGATGAAGTGGTTCCTCCAGCGTCTGTTCGCCGCCATCGCCGCGATCGTCGTCGTGCTCGGCGGCGCCGCCGCCCTGATCCAGTATCAGTACTCCGGTGAGCCGGCGGAATGGGCGGTGTCCAACGGGACCAACGCGCTGTGGATGGGCCACGGGTGGGTCGACGGGCGCAACGGGGCCGCCGAGCTGGCCGATCTGGCGCCGCGCATCACGACGGGCGAGATCAGCGACGTCTACGTGCACGTGGGGCCGCTGGACTACGACGGCACCCTGGACCCCGGTCTCTACCCCGAGGCGGGCGCGTTCCTCGACCTGTTCCGCGCCGAGCTGCCCGATGTCCGGGTGTCGGCCTGGGTGGGGCAGCGGGTGGAGGCCGACGAGCTGGACCTCTCCGATGAGGACAGCCGGGCGCGCATCCTGGACGGCGCGGCCGACCTGATGGACGCCGGGTTCGACGGGATCCACTACAACTTCGAGCCGCTGCCGGACAACGGGGAGGACTTCGTCTCCCTGCTCGGCGAGACCCGCGATGCCCTCGGCGAGGACGCGCTGCTGTCCACCGCCGTCCCCCAGATCGAGCCGCTGGCCGGGATCTCCTTCGGGGTCCGCCTGTTCGCGGGCAAGGACAAGTACTGGTCCCCGCTGTACCTGAAGCGCGTCGCCGAGTCGGTCGACCAGGTCGCGGTCATGTCCTACGACACCGCCATGCCGATGGAGGGGCTCTACGGCGGGTTCGTCGCCCGCCAGACCCGATTGGCGCTGGACGCGGTCCCCGAGGAGGTCCAGCTGTTCATGGGGGTGCCAGCCTACCCCGATGAGCATGCCACCCGCGACCCGGACGCCGAGACGCCGGAGACCGCGACCCAGGCCATCCGGATCGGCCTCTCCGACGCCGCCGAGCGGCGGGAGCGCTTCGGGACCGCGCTGTACGTCGACTTCACCGCGACCGATGAGCAGTGGGCGGCCTACCGGGACGGCTGGGTCAGCCCGCCGCAGGAGGGGTGAACCGGGCACCGGTAAGCGGGCGGCGGGCCGGTCCCGGACAGGGGCGGTCGGCAGGGCTGCCGGTGGGGTGGTCGAAGCAGTCGCCGTGCGACTGCATAATGGAAGTCCGTGTCTCGGGCATCCGCGTTCTTTGTTCGGTTGTTCGGTTGAGCCCCTCGGTCTCACACACCCGGCGTCGGCACGCGCCCGGCCCTCCGGCGGAACGGCTGCCCCCGGAGGACGGCAGGACCCGTGTCACCGACGCACTGATCACAGCAAACTGGAGCACGTTTTCGCATGGCGAACATCAAGTCGCAGAAGAAGCGCAACCGGCAGAACGAGAAGGCCCGCGTGCGCAACCAGTCGGTGCGCTCGTCGCTGAAGACGGCCATCCGCAAGTTCCGCGCGGCCGCCGAGACCGGGGACGTCGAGCAGGCCACGCAGCTTCAGCGCGCCGCCGCGCGCCAGCTCGACAAGGCCGTGAGCAAGGGCGTCATCCACCAGAACCAGGCCGCCAACCGCAAGAGCGCGATCGCCAAGCGCCTCGACAAGGTGCGGCAGGCCGCCTAAGCGTTCCGGCTCCGGCCAAGGCCGTCCCCGGCAGGGGGCGGCCTTCGGCGTGCCGCCGCCGCGAGCGGTGAAACGGCGCAAAAGCGCTGTGGCGCCTTCGGTGGCGCGCATTAGCGTAGTCCCGTGAACTTCACGCAGCTGCGCCTGAACCTCTGGGACGATCCCGCCCTCCGCAACGAACTCATCGCCTGGATCGACGGCCGTCTCGCCGAGCACGACGCCTACCTGCTGCCCGAGCCGCCCCAGGTCCGGGTGCGGCCGTGGTCGACGACCGCACGGCTGGCCACCACCATCGGGCCCCTGTGGTTCAAGGCCGGCGCCCCCGGAGCGGAGTTCGAGGCCGCCCTCGCCGGGGCGCTGTACTCGTGGATCCCCGGGCGGGTGCTGACCCCGCTGGGCGTCGACGCCAAGCGCGGCTGGTCGCTGTTCCCCGACGCGGGCGCGACACTGCGCGACCAGATGGCGGCGCTGGACGACTTCGCCGTGTGGGAGGCGATGCTCGGGACCTACGCCGAGACACAGCGCGTGCTCGGCGCCCACGTGCGCGACCTGCTCGCCCTGGGCGTCCCGGATCTCCGCCCCTCGACGCTGGGGCGCCGCCTGGACACCTTCCTCGCCTCTCCCGGGATCGCCGGGGTTCTCGGCGACGACCATGACATCCTCATCCGCCGGCGCGGCGAGTTCGACCGGCGCTGCCGGGCGCTGGACGAGAACGCGGTCGGGGTCTCGCTCGACCACGGCGACCTGCACGTGGGCAACGTCTTCATGCTGGAGGGCGGGTACCGCTTCGCCGACTGGGGCGACGCCACCGTCGCGCATGCATTTTGCAGCCTGCTCGCGCCCCTGCTGTTCGCCGCCCGGGAGCTCAACGCGGACGCGCGGGTCTTGGGCCGGCTGCGCGACGCCTACCTGGAACCGTGGACCGCCGCCCATTCCCTCAGCGACCTGCGAGCGGCGGCCCGGCTCGCCACCGACCTCGCGGCCCTCAACCGCGCCCTGGCATGGAACCGCGCCTTCCCGGAACTCGCCCACGCGGTCGCCCCGGCACAGCACGACCACATCGCCCGCTGGCTGCGCACCCTCATCGGCAAGGGCGACGGAACCGAGCTCTGACCCCGTTCGGCCTCTTCGGGCGTCCAGGTGCCTCCCGATGCATGCGGGGCGGGCGGTGCCGGAGTCTCCGGCGGGACGGTGGGGCATCAAGTTATCCACAGAGAAGAAACCCCTACTGGCAGCCTCCGGCCGCGGTTCCTACGGTGGGTCACATGTCGCCCACGCCACGGAATCGCCGCCCCCTCGACCCCTCGTCCTTGCGGAGACTGCGCGCCCTCACCGCCGGGGCGGCACCACGGCCCACCACGTCCGAACCCCACCCTGTACCCGCCCCGGAGAACGGCGGGACGGGGCCTGTGCCCGCCTCCCCGCTCATCGGGCACATCCCCGTCCCGCCCTACGCCCTCTCCCCCGACCGCCGCCCGCCCCGAGCCCCCAGCGCACCATCCCGCCCACCCCGGCTGAACCCTCTGGCGGAAACGTCACCCACTCCACCTCCCCTGGTCGATCCCGCCTCCGGGTCTTCACCGGTCTCCCCCCTTCCCGGCTCCGGCGCCCCCGGCGCGCCACCGGTGGGCTTCGGAAAGCCCCGGTCCCGGCCTTCCGAACACCGATCCGACGGCACCGAAGAACCCGGCCCCCGCGCAACGGCCGATCGCCGGAGGGACCACGCCGTCCGCGCACACGCCGGTATCCAGGCCGGCGATGGAGCCGGGGCCAGTGGCGGAACCGGTGGCAGAGCCCGCGGCGGCGGAGCCCTGGAGGCTCCGAGGACCACTCGGGATGGCCCGCGGGAACGTGCCGGGACGGGCGGCCAGGGGCGGCACCGGCGGCCTGAGCCGTCCGGCCCGCCCCGGGCCCCAATCGACCGTCCGCCCACCGATCGTCGCAGGCACCGGCCGCCGCCTCTCCCGCTCGACGCTCCCCCGCGCGGCTACATCGAGGTCGCCCCCGAACCCCATCCCCCGGCTCGGGCCGGCTCCGGCCCCGGGCCGCGCGCCCGGCTGTCGGCGATCATGGAGCGGCTGCCACCCGCCCTGCGCGACCAGCCCCTGTTCGGCCGGGCGGGCGTCCACGGGCTCGTGGCGGTCTGCGTGGTCGCCGCCATCGCCACCGTGTGGTTCTCCCTCCAGGCCCGTCCCGACCCCCAGCCCCCTCCCGAACTCCGCGCCGGATCCGCCCAGGCCGACTCCCCCGGCGAACCGACCCCCACCGCCGCCCTCCCCGCCCCTTCGAGCGCGGCCTCTTCCCCAACCGGCGAGGTCACGGTGCACGTCGGTGGCGACGTCGACAGTCCCGGGGTCTTCACCCTCGCCGCCGGCTCCCGCGTGGCCGATGCGATCGAGGCCGCAGGCGGCCTCAGCGACGACGCCGACACCGGCACCCTCAACCTCGCGCGTCCGCTGACCGACGGAGAACAGGTCCTGGTCGGCGCCGAAACCGCCACCGCCGCCCCACCGGCCGACACGGCGGCACCACCGGCTGGCTCCCCGGAATCCCCGATCGACCTCAACACCGCCACCCCCGAACAGCTCGAAGAACTCCCCGGCATCGGCCCGGCACTGGCCGGGCGCATCATCGACTACCGCACGGCCAACGGCGGCTTCACCACCGTCGAACAGCTCCACGACGTCAGCGGCATCGGCGAAAGGCGCTTCACCGACCTCCGCCCCCTCGTCCACGTCAACGGCGTCGGTTGAGCCGCATGACCCCCTATCCGCCTGTCCTTCACGCACCTCCGGCGCACCCCGCCGGCCGCGGCGAGAATCCGAGATGGAGGCGGCCGTGCTGAACCAGCTCGGCACCGACGCCGTCGATCCCGAGCCCGGCCGGGTTCCCGACCTCCGGCTGGTGGGGCCGGCCGCTGCGGCCTGGCTATGTGCCGGTCTGCTGCTCGGTGGGCAGTCCCGTTCCGCGCTGCTCGTCGCCGCTGTGGTCGGCGGGGCCGCCGTGCTGCTCCTTCCCGCCCTGCGCCTGCCGTCCGCCGAAGCCTGGGCCGCCCCGGTGGTCGCGGTGCTGGTCTGCGGGGCCGGGGCGGCGCTCGCCACCGGCGGGCGGCTCGCCGGGGTGGAGGACAGCCCCGTCACCGGACTCGCCTCCACGGGGAGCAGGGTCTCTCTGCACGCGGTCCTCACCGGCGATCCCCGGCCGCGCGCCGGGCCGCTGGCACCGGGCCAGGCCGAACTCGTCATCGACGCCCGCACCAGCTGGGTCGAGGCCGGCGGCGCACGCGAGGCGTCACGGGTCCCGGTCGTGGTCCTGGCCTCCGGCGAGGAATGGGCCCGTCTGCTCCCCGGCCAGGGCGTCACCGTCGCGGCCAAGCTCGTGCCCGCGGGAGACGGCGGTGGCCTGGTCGGCGGGCTGGTCCTGGCGCGCGGCCCGCCGGAGCGGATCGACCCGCCACCCGCGCACCAGGCGTGGGCCGGCCACGTCCGCGCCCGGCTGCGCGAGGCCGCCGCCGTCCTGCCCGCTCCCGCCCGCGGCCTGCTGCCGGCCATGGTGGTCGGCGACACCTCCGGGCTGGACGCCACCACCCGGGAGGACTTCGCCGCCACCGGCATGACCCACCTGCTCACCGTCTCCGGCTCTAACTTGGCTGTTCTGAGTGCCGTGGCGCTCGGGCTGGGGCGCTGGGCGGGATGGGCCCCTTGGGCGACCGCGCTCGCGGGGGCCGCCATGATCGCGGTGTTCGTCCTCGTGGCACGGGCGGAGCCGAGCGTGCTCCGGGCCGCGTTCATGGGCGCCATCGCGCTCCTCGCCCTCGCCCTCGGGCGGCGCAGGGCCGGCCTGTCCGCTCTGGCCGCCGCGGTGATCGGGCTGCTGCTGTTCGACCCCGAACTCGCACGCTCCTACGGCTTCGCCCTGTCGGTCCTCGCGACGGGCGGGATCATGGTCCTCGCCCCCGGGTGGCGCGACCGCTGGTCCGAGCGCATGCCGCGGTGGCTGGCCGAAGCGGTCGCCGTGGCCGCGGCCGCGCACGTGGCCTGCGCCCCCGTCCTGGTGCTGCTGTCACAGGAGGTGAGCTGGGTTTCGGTGCCGGCGAACGTGGCGGTCGGCCCGCTGATCCCCATAGCCAGGGTCGGCGGCTTCGCGGTCGCGGGACTGGCCCTGGTCTGGCCCGCGGCGGCGGCCCTGCTCGTGTGGGTTCCCGGCGCGGTCGTCATCTGGGTCGGTGCCGTGGCCCGGTTCGGGGCGGAGCTGCCCAACGGTGCGCTGCCGTGGCGCGGCGACGTGTGGGGCGCCATGGGCCTGGCGGTGGTCGTGGTGGCGGCGCTGGTGCTGCGGGGCCGCGCCCGGCGCGTGCTGTCGGCCGTCGGCGGCACGGTGCTGGTCGCGGCGGTGGCGGTGCGCTGCGTCGCCCCCGCGTGGCCGCCCGCGGGATGGGCGCTGGTGGCGTGCGACGTCGGGCAGGGCGACGCGCTGGCGCTGTCGGCCGGCGACGGCCGGGCCGTGCTGGTCGACACCGGCGCCGACCCCGGCGCCGTCGACCGCTGCCTGGACGACCTGGGGGTCGAGGAGATCTCCCTGCTGGTTCTCACGCACGGCGACATGGACCATGTCGGCGGCGCCCCAGGGGTCGCCCCCGAGCGCGCCGTCGCGGCGGCGCTGGCGCCGCCGGGGGTGGGGTCGCATGAGCGCCTGCGCGTTCTGGAGAGCGCCGGCACCGCCATGCACGTCGCCGCCTCAGGCCAACGCCTCCGGACCTCGCCGTGGACCTTCGACGTCCTGTGGCCCCACGCGCGATCGGGAGCCGAGGGCAACGACGCCAGCGTGGTGCTCCTCGCTGCCTGGTCCCCGCCCGAAGGCTCCGCGGCGGCCCCGATGCGCGTGCTCCTCACAGGGGACATCGAGGAATCGCCGCAGCGGGCGCTCCTGGGCTCCCCCGCGATCCGCGACGTCGACGTCCTCAAGACCCCGCACCACGGCGCGCAGGGCCAGGAACCGGCGTTCCTCGAGGCCACCCGCCCACGCATGACCCTGACCTCGGTGGGCGCCGACAACCCGTTCGGCCACCCCGCCCCGCGCACGTGGGAGATCCTGACGGGCCTGACACCGGCCAACCACCGCACCGACCACCACGGCGACATCGCCGTGATCCCGACCCCCGACGGCCCCTCCGCGGTCCGCCGCGGCCCTCAAGACCGCTGACCAGGCATGGGAGAGGGCTTCCGGCTCAGGCGCTCCAGGGCCGCCGGCGCGTCGTCGACGTGCCAGTAGACGACCGCGCCGCCCCGACCGGGTGTCCCGCCGGGTGCGTAGCAACGGTCGATCAGGCCGAGCTCATCTTGGAAGTCCCCCAGGCGGAACTCGGCGTAGGCGGGGCGCCCGTCCGGCCCGGAGCGCTCGAAATACGGACCGACGCCCAGCAGCTCCGCCTACCACGCCTTCGCCGCCTCGACATCATCCGCCCAGAAACCGACGGTGGCCATCCCCCTCAGCATGCGACCTTCTTCGTTCCCGCTCACCGGCCTCTCCGGTGTTGCGGGACGAAGGCAGAAGGCAATGCGGAACAGATCGTTCCTATTTCTGCCTACAGTACCCAGAAGACGATGACGCCGGCCACGATTCCGGCCAAGCTGAAGATCGAACCGACGAGGAGGGCGACGACCGCGCCCGCAGTGGTCGTCTTGGCCTCGATGATCTCGGCGCGCTCCGGCTTGTCGGGGTCGTAGGCCACGGTCACGGCCTGCCCAGCGCGGAGCATGCCGAAGTTGGTCGAGACCCGCTGGCTGGTCCGCACATGCCGGCCGTCGGCGGTGTCGAACTCGAACACCGCAGCCGTCGTCGAGCCCGTGTTGCCCCCGCTCCGCCGACCGGTGACGGTGCCCGGCACGCGGATCCCGTTGCGGCGCAGCCAGGTTACGGTGCGCAGTTCACGGACACCGATGTAGACGAAAGTGCCGCCGAGCAGCAGGGCGAGGATCGGGATCATCGTGGGGGTCACCGGGTGACCGTATCCCCCCTGCCGTACCTCCGCCAGAGGCAGGTCCCCTCAGACCCGTCACGCCCCTGGCCCCCCGGAACGGCGCGAGTGCGTCCGTGGGACGTGGCATGCTGCATGCATGGGCTCCACCACCTCCGTCACCCCGCTCACGGCCGTCGTCGGCGATGAGGAACTGCTGGTCGACCGCGCCGTGGCCGAGCTGGTCGCCGCCGTGCGCGCCGGCGATCCCGATGTCGACGTGCACGACCTCGTCCCCGGCCAGGTCACCGCCGCCAAGCTGGTGGAGGTCACCTCCCCCTCGCTGTTCGGGGAGCGCCGGGTGGTGGTGCTGCGGTCGGCCCAGGACCTCACGAAGGACATCGCCGCCGTGGTCACCGGCCACATCAAGGACCCCGCCGACGACGTGGTCCTGGTGCTGGTGCACGCGGGCGGCGCCAAGGGGAAGGCGCTGCTCGACACCGCGGTGAAGGCGGGGGCCACCCGCGTCTCCTGCGCCAAGCTCACCAAGGGCCCGGAGCGCCTGAACTTCGTCAAGGGCGAGTTCTCGCGCGCGGGCCGGCAGATCGCGCCCGACGCCGCACAGTCGCTGCTCGACGCCGTCGGCACCGACCTGCGCGAGATCGCCGCGGCCTGCACCCAGCTCATCGCCGATACCGACGGCCGTATCGACACCGCCGCGGTGGCCCGTTACCACACGGGCAAGGCCGAGGCCTCCGGGTTCACCGTCGCCGACCGCGCCGTCGAGGGGCGGCTGCCCGAGGCGCTGGAGCAGCTGCGCTGGTCGCTGTCGGTGGGCACCGCACCGGTGCTCATCAACAGCGCCCTGGCCTCGGCCGTCCGCGGCCTGGCGGTGGTCGCCCAGCCGCCGCGCGGCGGCAGCGAGGCCGACCTCGCCAAGCGCGCCAAGGTCCCGCCGTGGAAGCTGAAGACCCTGCGCCAGCAGGCCCGGGGCTGGAGCCCGCAGGGGCTGGCGCGGGCGATGTCGGTGATCGCCGAGACGGACGCGCTGATCAAGGGCGCGGGTCGCGACCCCGCCTACGCCCTGGAGCGGGCCGTGATCGAGATCGCGACCGCCCGGAGCCGCCGCGGCTGACCACCCCCGCACACGGGTTCGCCCGGA
>NZ_JBHSBH010000004.1:398909-433729 GCF_042650565.1 Nocardiopsis sediminis | reverse complement strand
TGCGGCCGTCCGGGCGAACCCGTGAAAGTGTTTCCGGCGGGCGGCCGGAGCGGTCAGCGGATGGTCTCGCCGCCGCGCCACACCCGCAGTGTGTTCAGGCCGTAGGACCAGGCGAACGCGCCCTCGTGGTCGGCGTCCCACTGGACGATGTCGGCGTACTGGCCCGGGGCCAGCAGGCCGCGGTCGGTGGCACCCAGCGCGTAGGCGCCGCCGACGGTCGCCGCGCGAAGTGCCTCCAGGACGCTCATGTTGAACATCGAGATGGCCATGGAGATCGCCAGCGGCAGGGACATCGTGCCCGACTGGCCGGGGTTGTGGTCGGTGCCCAGCCCCACGGGCACGCCGTGGTCGAGCAGCGACCGCACCGGCGGGTGCCGGTGCTCGTGCAGCGAGGTGGTGGGGCAGACGACGACCGGCGTGCTGGTCTTGGCCAGCGCGAGGATGTCGTCCTCGTCGGTCTCGTGCACGAGGTCGACCGAGGAGCACTGGAGGTCGGCCGCCATGCGGATGGCGCCGTGCCGCGGCCGGGTGCAGGCGTGCATGTGGGTCTGGAGCCCCACGGAGCGGCCCGCCGACAGCAGCATCCGGGCGTCGTCGGAGGTGAACTGCTGGTTGTCGCAGTAGACGTCCACGCCGTCGGCGCCGGCGCGGGCGGCGTCGGGCAGCCACGAGCACACGGCGTCGACGTAGTCGCGCGGCCGGCCGAAGTACTCGGGCGGCACCGCGTGGGCCGCGAAGAAGGTGACGTGCAGCCGTGGCATGCCGGGCTCCTCCTCCAGCGAGCGCAGCAGCCGGACGTCGGCGAGTTCGCCGTCGCGCGTGAGGTGGTAGCCGGTCTTGGCCTCGACGGTGGTGCACCCGGAGAGCACCCAGTGGCGCAGCCGCTCGCGGACCGCGTTGCACAGGGTCCAGGGATCGGTCCCGCGGGTCACGGTGACCGTGGAGGCGACCCCGCCGCCCGCGCCGACGATCTCGGCCTTGGAGGCGCCGCTGGCGCGCATGGCGACCTCGGCGTAGCGGTTGCCCGCGTACACCGGGTGGCAGTGGGCGTCGATCAACCCAGGGGTGACCAGTCCGCCGCCGAGGTTGTCGACTTCGTCGACGTCGACGATGTCGTCGATGACGCCCGGAAGGCTCTGCGGAAGGTCCGCGGCGGCTCCGACCCACGCGATGCGGTCGTGGTGGATGAGCATCGCCGCGTTACTGAGGAGATCGGTCCCGGTCCACAGCCGCCCGATGTTCGTCAGTAGTCGTACAGTCATCGTCTCACCGGCCCGCCTTGGGGGTCATGGCCGCGAAAACGCGGATATCACAGCAGGTCGGAGCAGACGGGCAGACATAGGCGACCTCGATCTCGGCTGGTCTGGCGGGGGGAAGGAGCGGTGCGGCCGGGGGGCCGGCGCCTCACGGACTCGTGCCAGTGATTCAAAACCGTAGTTCATCCGCGGACACCGTGTACACCTCTTCACGCCCTAAACACACCAACGGCAGAACCCCACCTGGGGTTCCGCCGTTGAAGTGACCAATCCGTCAGGGAAAATCAGCCGGCGGGCACCGCGAACTCCTCCAGTTTGCCCGCGAGCAGCTGCGGCACCCACGCGTGCAGCGCGGTGCCGTCGCCCGTGTGCTCCTCGCCGATGATGCGGCCCTCCTCGTGGACGCGGGAGACCAGGTCGCCACGGTGGTAGGGCACCACGACGCGCATCTCGCGGTCGAGCAGCGGCAGCGCCCCGCTGACCGCATCGATCAGGTCGGAGACGCCCGCTCCGGTGCGCGCCGAGACCTCGACGGCCCCGGGTTCGCGGGTGCGGAGCTGCTTGAGCACCACCGGATCGGCGGCGTCGGCCTTGTTGAAGACGATCAGCTCGGGCACGTCCTGGGCGCCGATGTCGGCGAAGACCTCGCGCACCGCGGCGAGCTGCTGCTCGGGGTCGGGGTGCGAGGCGTCGACGACGTGCAGGATGAGGTCGGAGTCGGCGACCTCTTCGAGCGTGGACCGGAACGCCTCGACGAGCTGGTGCGGCAGGTGGCGCACGAACCCGACGGTGTCGCTGAGCGTGAAAGCGCGGCCGTCGGGGGTGCGGGCCTGGCGGACCGTGGGGTCGAGGGTGGCGAACAGGGCGTTCTCCACCAGGACCCCGGCGCCGGTGAGCCGGTTGAGCAGGCTGGACTTGCCGGCGTTGGTGTAGCCGGCGATCGCAACGGCGGGCACCTGGCGGGTGCGCCGGCGGTCGCGCTTGACGTCGCGCGCCGTGGACATCTGGGCGAGCTGGCGGCGCAGCTTGGCCATCTTGGTGTTGATGCGCCGGCGGTCGGTCTCGATCTTGGTCTCACCGGGGCCGCGGAGGCCCACGCCGCCGTTGCCCCCGCCGCCGCTGCCGCCGCCCTGGCGCGACAGGGAGTCGCCCCAGCCGCGCAGGCGCGGGAGGAGGTAGGTGAGCTGGGCGAGTTCGACCTGCGCCTTGCCCTCGCGGCTGCGCGCGTGCTGGGCGAAGATGTCGAGGATGAGCGCGGTGCGGTCGATGACCTTGACCTTGACGACCTCTTCGAGCTGGCGCAGCTGGCCGGGGGTCAGCTCGCCGTCGCAGATGACGGTGTCGGCGCCGGTGCTCTCGACGATCTCGTGCAGTTCGCCGGCCTTGCCGCGGCCGACGTAGGTGGCCGGGTCGGGCTTCTGGCGGCGCTGGGTGACGCCTTCGAGCACGAGCGCGCCCGCGGTCTCGGCGAGCTGCTTGAGCTCGGTCAGGGAGTTGTCGGCGTCGAGCTGGGTGCCGCTGGTCCAGACCCCGATCAGTACGACGCGCTCCAGGCGCAGGGCACGGTATTCGACCTCGGTGACATCGGTCAGCTCGGTCGAGAGGCCCGCTACCCGGCGCAGCGCGTGGCGGTCGGCGAGTTCGAGCTCGCCCTGGTCGGGGTCGTCGCCGTTGCGGGCCGCGTACAGCAGCGCGTCGGCGTCGAGATCGCCGACGGCGATCGCTTCACGGTTCATGGGCCCTCCGCGGGTGTGACCGGTCGGCCGGGTGAAACCGTGGTCATGAGCAGTATTCATATCCCTCCAGCAAGGGCAACGCCGCGCTGGGGCGGCTTGTTCCCCCTCGGATGGTGGCACGGTCGCGCCGCCCGGGCATCCGATTTTCGCGCCGCGGGCGGTGCGTGTCCATCCGGATCGGCCCGTTGCCGCGCCGCGTCCCCGTTCTCCGGGCCCACCTGCAAATTGTCGGATTCTTCCGCGCCGCGGAAAGTTTCTGCGTGTGCGATGGAGCCGACGTTGACCCGTCCCGGGCCGCAGAGTAGCGTTTTATTCCACATAACAGAAGCTAGTTCCGCTTTGTGGAAGGTTTTCTCTCATGAGCTCCACGAACGGGGTCGAGGTCACCGGCCCCCTGCACGACAGGTTCGACCAGATCCTGACCCAGGACGCACTGGAGCTGATCGCCGACCTCCACCGCCGCTACGAGGACCGCCGCCAGGAGCTGCTCGCCGCGCGCGCCCGCCGCCAGGCGGAGATCTCCGCGGGCGCCGACCTCGACTTCCTCCCCGAGACCCGCGCGATCCGCGAGGACCCCGACTGGCGGGTGGCGCCGCCCGCCCCCGGGATCACCGACCGCCGCGTGGAGATCACCGGCCCCACCGACCGCAAGATGACGGTCAACGCGCTCAACTCCGGCGCCAAGGTGTGGCTGGCCGACTTCGAGGACGCCAACACCCCGCTGTGGGAGAACATGATCGGCGGCCAGCTCAACCTGCGCGACGCCCTGGACCGCGCCATCGACTTCACGACCCCGGAAGGCAAGTCCTACGCCCTCAAGGACGACGCCGAGCTGGCCACGGTCGTGGTCCGGCCCCGCGGCTGGCACCTCGACGAGAAGCACATCCTCGTCGACGGCCGGCGCGCCTCCGGCGGCATCGTGGACTTCGCCCTCTACTTCTTCCACTGCGCGCAGCGGCAGCTCGACAAGGGCAAGGGCCCCTACTTCTACCTGCCCAAGATGGAGAGCCACCTCGAAGCGCGGCTGTGGAACGACATCTTCCGCACCGCCCAGGACCGCCTGGGCATCCCGCAGGGCACCATCCGCGCCACCGTGCTGATCGAGACCATCCCCGCGGCGTTCGAGATGGAGGAGATCCTCTACGAGCTGCGCGAGCACTCCGCCGGGCTCAACGCCGGGCGCTGGGACTACCTGTTCAGCATCATCAAGACGCACCGCACCCGCGGGCGCCGCTTCCTGCTGCCCGAGCGCAACGCCGTCACCATGACCGCGCCGTTCATGCGCGCCTACACCGAGCTGCTGGTGTCCACCTGCCACCGGCGCGGCGCCTTCGCCATTGGCGGCATGGCCGCGTTCATCCCCAGCCGGCGCGACCCCGAGGTCAACGAGCGCGCGCTCGCCAAGGTCCGCGACGACAAGGCCCGCGAGTCCGGAGACGGCTTCGACGGCTCGTGGGTCGCCCACCCCGACCTGGTCCCCGTGGCCGGCGAGGTCTTCGACGGCGTCCTGGGCGACCGGCCCAACCAGCTCGACCGGCAGCGCCCCGACGTCGCCGTCACCGCCGGCGACCTGCTGTCCGTCGGCACCGCCGAGGGCGGCATCACCGAGAACGGCCTGCGCGCCAACGTCGACGTCGCCCTGCGCTATCTCGCCGCCTGGCTCGGCGGCAACGGGGCCGTCGCCATCCACAACCTCATGGAGGACGCCGCCACCGCCGAGATCTCCCGTTCCCAGGTCTGGCAGTGGCTCCACAACGACGTCACCCTCGACGACGGCCCCGCCGTCACCCGCGACCTGGTCGAGCGCATCATCGGCGAGGAGCTCGCCGCCATCCGCGAGGATCTCGGCGACGCCTTCGACGACAAGCTGTTCGCGCAGGCCCGCGAGGTGTTCACCACCGTCGCGCTGGCCGACGACTACGCCGATTTCCTGACCCTGCCCGCCTACGAGTCCATGCCCTGACCGCCCGCGGCGGACCTTGCCGCCGCGGGGAAGGTGGGAGAGAGTACGCCCTAGCGGGCCCCGCCACGGGCCCGGACACGGACGGGGAGGCGAGCCCCCATGCCGGAACCGCTCCACGCACTGATCCCGCGGCTGCGCGAGATCTGCGGCGCCGACGGCGTCGTCACCGACCCCGCCGCCCGCCGCACCTACGAGAGCGACGGGATCACCTACCACGCGGCCGTCCCCGGCGTCGTCGTACTGCCCACCACCACCGCCCAGGTCGCGGCGGTGGTGCGGCTGTGCGCCGAGCACCGGGTGCCCTTCGTCCCGCGCGGCGCGGGCACCGGCCTGTCGGGCGGCGCGCTGCCCCGCACCGACGGCGTGCTCATCGCGACCTCGCGCATGCGCCGCATCATCGAGATCGACACCGCCAACGAACGCGCCGTGGTCGAGCCCGGCGTCGCCAACCTCGACGTCACCCGCGCCGCCGCGCCGCACGGCTACTACTACGCCCCCGACCCCTCCAGCCAGCAGGTGTGCACGGTGGGCGGCAACATCGCCGAGAACTCCGGCGGCGCCCACTGCCTCAAGTACGGGTTCACCGTCAACCACGTCACCGGCCTGGTCGTGGTCACCCCCGCCGGAGAGATCGTGCGGCTGGGCGGCAAGGCCGCCGACGCCCCCGGCTACGACCTCATCGGCGCGTTCATCGGGTCCGAAGGGACGCTGGGCATCGCCACCGAGATCACCGTGCGGCTGGTGCGCGCCCCGCAGAAGGTGAGCACCGTCCTGGCGGCGTTCGACACCATGGACGCCGGCGGCGAAGCGGTGTCCGCGATCATCGCCGCCGGGGTGCTGCCCGCCGCCATCGAGATGATGGACGCCCTGTCCATCGCGGCCGCCGAGGCCGCGGTCGCCTGCGGCTACCCGCCAGGGGCGGGGGCGGTGCTGATCGTCGAGCTCGACGGCCCGGAGGCCGACGTCGACGCCCAGTTCGACGAGGTCACCCGGTTGTGCCGCGACGCCGGCGCCTTCGGGATCCGCACCGCCAGCGACGCCGCCGAGCGCGCCCGCATCTGGAAGGGCCGCAAGTCGGCGTTCGCCGCCGTGGGGCGCATCAGCCCGGCCTACATCGTGCAGGACGGTGTGGTCCCCCGCACCGCGCTGCCGCAGGTGCTGCGCGACATCGCGCGGCTGTCGGCGGAGTCGGGAATCCGGGTGGCCAACGTCTTCCACGCCGGCGACGGCAACCTGCACCCGCTCGTCCTCTTCGACGACGCCGAGCCCGGCGCCGGGGAGCGGGCGGCGCAGGTGTCGGGCGCGATCCTGGACCTGTGCGTGGGAGCGGGCGGCTCGATCACCGGCGAACACGGGGTGGGGGTGGACAAGGCCTGCCAGATGCCCGAGATGTTCGGCCCCGACGACCTCGAAACGATGGACCGGTTCCGCCGGGCGTTCGACCCCGACGGCATCGCCAACCCCGAGAAGCTGCTGCCCACCCCGCGGCTGTGCGGGGAGCGGCCCCGCGTGAACAAGGGGGCGCACCCGCTGGTGGCCGAGGGCCGGGCAGAGCTGTTCTAGCCCGCGGGAGCGGCCACCGATCAGGCACGGGACGGACGGGCGGATGAGAGGAGCGTGCGGCGTGGGCGGCGGACAGGGCGCGGGCGGTGCCGGGGCGGCGGTGGCGGGCGATGCCGCCCTCATCGCGGAGTTGGCCGAGGGCGGCACCCGGGTACGCGCCGGGACGGCGGACGACGCGATCGGGGGCCTCGTGCCCCGCTTCGTCGCCGCGCCTCGTGACCTGCCGGGCGCCTCGGCGCTCCTGGCGGCCGCCGCCCGGAACGGCCTGGCGTCGGTGGCCCGCGGGAACGGCAGCAAGGCGGGCTGGGGGTCCCCGCCGCTCCGCTGCGACCTGGTGGTCGACACCACCGGGCTCTCCCGGATCGAGCACGCAGCGGGCGACCTCGTCGTGGAGGCGGGCGCCGGGACCCCGGTGGACGAGCTGGAGGACGCGCTGGCCTCGGCGGGCCAGCGCCTGTCGGTCGACCCGGTGGTCGCCGGGTCCACGGTGGGCGGCCTCGTCGCGACCGGGCTGTCGGGGCCGCGGCGGCTCCTGCACGGGCCCGTGCGCGACCTGATCATCGGCATGACGGTGGTGCGCGCCGACGGGGTCGCCGCCGCCTCGGGCGGCCGGGTGGTGAAGAACGTCGCCGGCTACGCCCTGGGGCGGCTGCACACCGGGGCGCTGGGGACGCTGGGGCTCATCACCTCGGTGACCTTCCGGCTGCACCCGCTGCCGCCGGCCGTGCGCGTGGTGTCCGGCACCACCCGCGACCCCGGCACGCTCTCCGCCTGGCGGCGGGCGGTCGCCGCCTCGGCCACGGTCCCCGCCGCGGTCGAACTCGACTGGCCGGCCGACGGCCCCCTGCGCCTGCACGTCCTGCTGGAGGGCGCAGAAGGCGGGATCGAGGCGCGCGCCGCAGAGGTCGCACGGCTGCTCGGCGACGCCGTCACCGCACCGGAGCCGCCCGCCGGCTGGGGCGCCCCGCCGGGGGGGCCCGGCGACACCCTGCTCATGTTCGCCGTAGCGCCGGACGAGGCGGTGGCGGCNNNCCCGCCGGCGACGCCGGGCTGCCGGTGTCGGTCCGCGGATCGGCCGCAGCGGGCACGCTCCTGGCAGCACTGCCCGCCGATGCGCCCCCGGAGGCGGCCGCGCACACCATCGCCACCGCCCGCACGGCGATCACCGGCGCTTCGCCGGACGCCCCCCGCGGCGCCCTGACGGTCCCCCGCGCGGCCCCCGCTCTCCTCGACCACGCCGGAACCGACCTCTGGGGCGACGTCCCCGGCCTGCCCCTGATGCGCGCGATCAAGGCCCGCTTCGACCCCGACCACCTCCTGTCCCCGGGCCGCTTCGCAGGCGGCATCTGATGGGCCCCGCCGTCCGCCCCGCGCCTCGCCGACGGCCGAGGCGGCCAGGGCCGCGACCGGTCGGCCTGACACGGGAGAACGCCCGGCCCATGCCCGGAACACCCGCACAAGGAGGCCTCACATGACCGACGGCCGCTCCGTCCACGACGGCGCCCCGGAAGGGGTGCACCGGTCGTTCGATGACCTGCTCGGCGACTGTGTCCACTGCGGGTTCTGCCTGCCCACCTGCCCCACCTACGTGCTCTGGGGGGAGGAGATGGACTCCCCGCGGGGCCGGATCCACCTCATGGGGCAGGCGCGTGGCGACGACGTCCTCACCGAGGCGGCGGTGGGGCACTTCGACAACTGCCTGGGGTGCCTGGCCTGCGTCAGTGCGTGTCCCTCGGGGGTGGCCTACGACGCGCTGATCGAGACCACCCGGGCCCGGGTCGAGGAGGAGCACCGGCGCGGGCCGGTGGAGCGCGGGCTGCGCGCGGCGGTCTTCGCGCTGTTCCCCCACCGGCGCCGCCTGGACCTGCTGCGCGCCCCACTGCGTGCCTACCAGGCGAGCGGGCTGTCGCGGCTGGTGCGGGGGTCGGGGGTGCTGGAGCGGATCTCGCCGTCGCTGGCCACCATGGAGCGCGTGGCCCCGCCGCTGCGCGGCGGCGTGCCCGCGCTCCCGGAGCTGGTGCCCGCTGTCGGCCGCCGCCGCGCGGTGGTCGGCATGCTCACGGGCTGCGTGCAGGGGGCGTTCTTCCCGCAGGTCAACACGGCCACCGCGCGGGTCCTCGCCAGTGAGGGCTGTGACGTCGTGATCCCCCGCTCCCAGGGGTGCTGCGGCGCGCTGTCGTCGCACGCCGGGCGCGCGGCCGAGGCGGCGGGCTTCGCCCGCGCCACCGTCGCCGCCTTCGAGGAGGCGGGGGTGGACGCCGTTGTGGTGAACTCCGCGGGGTGCGGCGGGACGATGAAGCACTACCCGCGGCTCATCCGCGAAGCCGGGGGCTCCCCGGCGGAGGTCCGGAGCGCGGAGGCGCTGTCGGCGCGCGTCGCCGACTTCTCGGAGTACCTGGCCGCCCTCGGTCCCCGGGCCGAACGGCACCCCCTGCCGGTGCGGGCGGCCTACCACGACGCCTGCCACCTCGCCCACGGCCAGGGCATCACCGCCGAACCGCGCACACTGCTGCGCGCGATCCCGGGGCTGGAGCTGTCGGAGGTGGCGGACCCGGAGATCTGCTGCGGGTCGGCGGGCGTCTACAACCTGCTGCGGCCCGAACCCGCGGCCGAACTCGGCGACCGCAAGAGCGCCGCTGTGCGGGAGACGGGCGCCGAGCTGCTCATCGCGGGCAACCCCGGATGCTCGTTGCAGATCGCCGCGGCCATCGAACGCTCCGGCGGCTCGATCGCCGTGGCCCACACCGCCCAGGTGCTCGACGCCTCGATCCGCGGCCTGCCGCCCACCGCCCTGACCGGCGGCTGAGCGGCGCGGCCCGGCGGGAGAGCGGGCGGATCCCCGCCTTCAGGCGGCCCGGCCGGCGGCCGGACCACGGCGCCCGGCCGGGCGCGGCTCACAGGAGGCGGGTCTCGCCCTCGGCGACGATCACGGCGGGGCCGCGCAGGCGGGCGCCGCCGGAGTCGAGGAAGACGATGCACTCGCCGCCCGGCACGCGGACGCGCCAGGTGGCGCCCTCGCCGGGGGGCGTGGCCGCGGCCGCGACCGCGACGATGCCGGTGCCGCACGAGCGGGTCTCGGCGGACCCCCGCTCATAGACGCGCATCTGAAGCGTGCCCGGGGCGACCTCGGCGAAGACCTCCACGTTGGCGCCCTCGGGGAACTCCGCGGGGTCGAGCTCCGGCGCGGCGGTGAGGTCGAGGGAGGCGACGGCGGCGGACCCGCCATCGACCCGGCAGGCCAGGTGCGGGTTGCCGACGGAGACGCGCAGCCCGCGAACGGCGCCGCCTGCCAGCCCGGCCGACCCCTCGCCGAGGATGCGGGCGGCGCCCATGTCCACGGTGATGTCGCCGTCGTCCTCGATGACGATGTCACGCGCCCCGGCCCGGGTGCCCACGCTGAAGGCGGGCCCCTTGGCGAGGTCCTGTTCGACCAGGTAGCGGGCGAAGACCCGCACGCCGTTGCCGCACATCTCGGCGACGCTGCCGTCGGCGTTGCGGTAGTCCATGAACCATTCGCAGCCGGCGGCCGAGGCCGCGGCCCCGGTCAGGTCCTCGCCGAGGGCGGCGGTGCGCACGACGCGGAGCACGCCGTCGCCGCCGATGCCCGCCCGGCGGTCGCACAGGGCGGCGACGGCCACGGGCGTGAGGTCGAGCCGGCCGTCGGGATCGGGGAGTATCACGAAGTCGTTCTCGGTGCCGTGGCCTTTGGCGAAGCGCATGGGATCATCTTAGGGCGTGCCGCCCCGGCCTTTCCCCGCCGCGACCACCGCCGGCCGCTGGCAGACTGGTCGCATGAGCAGCACGGACAACGAGGACAGCGGGCCGCCGGTGATCGCGGTCGTCGGGCCGACGGCAGCTGGCAAGTCGGACCTGGCCGTGGACCTCGCGCTGCGGCTGGGCGGGGCCTCCGCCGGGGCCGAGGTGATCAACGCCGACTCCATGCAGCTGTACCGCGGCATGGACATCGGCACCGCCAAGCTGCCCGTCGCCGAACGCCGCGGGATCGTCCACCACCTGCTCGGCATCTGGAACGTCACCGAGACCGCCAACGTCGCCGACCACCAGCGGCGGGCGCGCACCATCATCGACCGGCTGCGCGCCGCCGGCGGCACCCCGCTGCTCGTGGGCGGGTCGGGGCTCTACATCCGGGGCGCACTGGACGAGCTCGACTTCCCCGGGACCGACCCCGAGGTGCGGGCGCGCCTGGAAGCCGAGCTGGCGGCTACCGGCCCCGCCCCGCTGCACACGCGCCTGGCCGGGCGCGACCCCGTCGCCGCCGAGGCCATCCTGCCCACCAACGGCCGGCGCATCGTGCGCGCACTGGAAGTGATCGAGCTGACCGGCGGCCCGTTCACCGCGACCCTGCCCGAGCACACCTCCCGCTACCCCTGCGTGCAGATCGGGCTGGAGGTGCCGCGCCCCGAACTCGACGCGCGCATCGAGGCGCGGGTGGACCGCATGTGGCGGGAAGGGCTGGTCGAGGAGGTCCGCGAGCTGGCGGAGCACGGCCTGCGCGAAGGGCGCACCGCTTCGCGCGCGCTGGGCTACGCCCAGGTGCTGCGCTTCCTCGACGGCGAGTACGACGACGCCACCGCGCGCGCCGAGACCGTCCGCGCCACGCGCAGGTTCGCGCGCCGCCAGGACTCCTGGTTCCGGCGCGACCCCCGCATCCACTGGCTGCCCTACGACGCGCCCGACCTCACCGACCGGGCACTGCACCTGGTGGAGTCGGCCGCGGCCGGCGCCCCCGCCGGCTGACCGCGGCGGGCCGCCCCGGTTTTTACCTGATCGGCCGGTCCGTACCGCCCGTCACGGGTACGGGGACGGCCATGACGATCTCCGCATCCCCGGGGTCCGCGCGCTACCCGGTGGGCGCACCGGTCTGGTCCGACATGGTCGTGCCCGACCTGGAGCGCGCGACGGCCTTCTACCGCGCCCTGCTCGGCTGGGACTTCGAGGGTGAGGGGTATGTGACCGCGACCCTCGACGGGCGGCGCGTCGCCGCGTTCTCCGAACCATGGGGCGAGCCCAGCGACCCAACGGAGCGGTGCAACTGGACCACCTACCTGGCCACCGACGACATCGACGCTGCGCTGCGCGTCGTCGAGGACGCGGGGGGCGCGGTCGTGGTCGCGCACCAGGAGATCGGCGACACCGGCGGGATGGCGATCGCGCGCGAGCCCGCGGGGACCGTCTTCGGCCTGTGGCGCCCAGGGCTGCTGCGCGGCGCCGAGGCCCACAGCGTTCCCGGCGCCCCGCTCTGGGCCGAGGTGACCAGCAAGGACACGCAGACGACCAGCGCCGCCCTGGCCCGGGTGTTCGGGTACACGACCGAACGGATGTCCGGTTTCGACTACACCACGCTGATCAGCGACGGCGCCCCGGTGTGCGGGGTCTACGGCGGTGCCGACGAGCGGGTCAGCGAGGGGCACGGCGCGTGGCTCACCTATTTCGGGGTGGTCAGCGCCGACGCCGCGGTGCAGGCCGCCGAGGAGCGGGGCGGGCGGGCGCTGCGCGCCGCCGCGAACTCCCCCTATGGCCGGTGGGCGATGATCGCCGACCCGTTCGGCGCCCACTTCGCGGCGATGGAGGTCTCGGGCGGATAGCGCCGCCCCGCTGGAATCGGGCCGCAGGTCCATCGGCCGTGTCCCGCGCGACGGGAGGGTGACGGGCTCAGCGCCACAAGGCCGCGAAGTAGCCGACACCGTAGGGCGCCTCGTGGGCGAGCAGCTCCCCCGTGAAGCCGGCGCCGTCGGCGGCGCCCGCCAGGGTCTGCCAGGCGGCGCGGCCCCCGGCCATGAGGTCGCCGGCCAGCCGGGGGTCGAGAGCCGCGAGGGCGGCGGTGTCGGCGTCCGCGAGCGCCGCGGCGACCGAGGAATCGAAGGCCACCGCGCGCGCGTCGAACCGCCCGGGCGAGGCCGTGGTGCGCCGGGCGCTGCCGTCGCCCATGGCCAGTAGCGCCACCCGGGGGGCCAGGGCCGCGAGGCCGGCGCCGCGGACCAGGCAGGTTTCGGGCCGGGCATCGGCGGCGACCTCGACCAGCCGCGCGGGCGCCAGGCCGCCGCGCTCGGCGAGCCACCGGCCGATCGTCAGCGACAGCGGCAGCACGGCCGGAGGCGGCCCGACCGGCAGCGGCACCCCGTAGGGGCGCAGGTCGCCGCCTGCGCCGGGGCCGTGGGTGTGGTCGGCGGCGCCGCCACCGACCACCACGAGCACGTCGGGGCCTGCCTCGGCGAGCCCGGCGACGGCGCGGTCGCAGGCCGCGCGCAGTCCGTCGAGGTCACCGGCCGCCCCGCGGGCCACCTCGGGCACGAGCAGGGGCGGGTGGGGGCAGACGGCGGCGGCGATCAGCACAGGGCGAGGCTATCGGCTCGCGCCCGGGTCTTGACGCGTTCCCTACGCCCGCAGCCCTTGCCGGGCGGCCAAAGCGGACATAGCCTTGACTGCGTGACCAGATTTCAAATCTGGTCACGCAGTCAAGATCCACAATGGACGCATGAACGACAAGGCACAGAACGTGACGCGATCCGAGACCACACCCGCGCCCGGCAGCGCGGCCGAACGCGAGATGCGCGCCGAGCGCATCCTCGACGCCGCGGCCGAGCTGCTGATCGCCTGGGGGTACCGGCGCGTCACCATCGACGAGGTCGCCCGCCGCGCACAGGTCGGCAAGGGCACCGTCTACCTGCACTTCCGCACAAAGACGGTGCTGTTCCTGACGGTGCTGATGCGCAAGCAGTCCGAGATGATCGAGCGGCTCCTCGACCTCATCGACGCGGATCCGGCGACCATCCTGCCCAGCAGGATCGCGCGGATCCTCTACGGCTGGGTCCACGAGGAGCCGCTCATCCGGGCCGTGGTGCTCGGCGACCCCGACACACTGGGCACCCTCGCACGCGACGCCATGGAGGTCGCCGGCGACGTCCAGGAGAGGCGCGTGTCGGCACTGACCTTCCACTTCGACCTGCTCCGCGACCGGGGCGTGCTGCGCACCGACGTCTCACGCGACCAGCAGGTCCATGCGTACACCGCGGTGGTGGTCGGGTTCCTGACGATCGACCCGCTCCTCCCGCTGAAACCGCTCTCCTTCGAGGCGAAGGCCGACTCCCTTGCACTGACCGTGCGCAACGCCTTGGAGACCGACGTCCCCTCCGCTGACCTCACCGCCGTGGCCGCGGAGGTCGGCCGGTACTACCGCGAGCTGGCGGCCCATGTCCGCGCCGCGGTCGACAAACAGACCCGAATCTGACGCCCAACGGAGGGCACCATGAGCACATCCGCCGAATCCACCCCCGCCATGGGGACCGGGAAATGCCCGGTGGACATGATGGACCCCGCACTGCTGAGCGACCCGTTCCAGGGGTACTCCCGGATCCGCGATCAGCACCGCGTGGTGGGGGCCAGGCTGTTCGGGATCGAGCAGCCCGTCCAGCTGGTCACCGGCTACGACGATGTGCGGGCCGTGCTCAGCGACCCCCGTTTCGCCAACGACCCCGCTGCGGTCTCCGGAACCGAGGGGGAGACCTTCCGCCGCGACGCCGCCGCCCAGCGGGGCCTGTCCGAGGAGTACGCGCCCTACTTCCTCGAGACCATCCTCGACGCCGATGGCGATGAGCACACCCGCCTGCGCAAGCTGGTCTCCCGCACCTTCACCGTGCGCCGCGTCAACGACCTGCGCCCCCGGGTCGAGCAGATCACCGAGAAACTGCTCGACGACCTGCCCCGCCACGCCGAGGACGGCACCGTCGACCTCATCGAGCACTTCGCCTACCCCCTCCCCATCACGGTGATCTGCGAACTGGTCGGCGTCGCCGAGGAGGACCGCCCCCGCTGGCGCGACTGGGGCAGCCGTCTCTTCTCTTTCGCACCCGGCGCGTTCGGCTCGGCGATCGCGGAGATGGTCGACCACATCCACGAGATGGTCCGGGAGCGACGCGCGGCGCCCGCCGATGACCTGCTCACCGGCCTCATCCGCGCCCACGACGAGGACGGCGACCGGCTCAGCGACCAGGAGCTGGTCACGATGGTGCTCACCCTGGTCCTCGCCGGGCACGAGACCACCGCCCACCTCATCGGCAACGGGACCTTCGCCCTGCTCACCCACCCCGACCAGCTCGCCCGGCTGCGCGCCGAACCCGGCCTGGCGCCGCGGGCCGTGCACGAGCTGATGCGCTGGTGCGGCCCGGTGCAGGCCACCCGCATGCGCTACCCCACCGAGGACGTCACCATCGGCGACACCACGATCCCGCGCGGCGCGCCCGTCATGGCCGTGCTGGTCAGCGCCAACTACGACCCGCGCGAGTTCGGCGAGCCGGAGCGGCTGGACATCACCCGCGAGCCCGCGGGCCGGCGCGAGACCCACGTCGGGTTCGGCCACGGCCCCCATTACTGCATGGGTGCGGCGCTCGCCCGCCAGGAGGGCGAGGTCGCCTTCACCGCGCTGCTCCGCCGCTACCCGGACCTCGCCTTGGCGATCGACCCGGCCGACGCCGAGCGCCAGCCGCTGCCGGGGTCGTGGCGGCTGACCCGGCTGCCCGTGCGGCTCTGAAGCGCCGGCGGTTCCGCCGCCTGTGCGACCGCCTGCCCCGAGTGCATCCGCGACGCGCTCGGCAGGCGCCCCTCATCAGATGACCCCCAATGGAGGACGGTCATGAGCACATCCGCCGAATCCACCCCCGCCACCGGAACCGCGAGATGCCCGGTGGACCTGATGGACCCCGCACTGCTGGGCGACCCCTTCCAGGGGTACTCCCGGATCCGCGAGCAGTCCCGCGTGGCCGAAGCGTCCTTCCCGGGCGTTCCGCAGAAGTTCCACCTGGTCACCCGCTACGACGACGTGCGGGCGGTCCTGAGCGACCCCCGGTTCGTCAACAACCCCGCCTCGGTTCCGGGCTCCGCCCCGCCGAACTACCGTGTCGCCGCCCTCACCTCTCGGGGCGTCCCCGAGGCCTACCTGCCCTACTTCGCCGCATCGATCCTCGACAACGACGGCGATGACCATACCCGGCTGCGCAAGCTGGTCTCCCGCACCTTCACGGTGCGCCGGGTCAACGAGCTGCGCCCCCGGGTCGAGGAGATCACCGAGCGGCTGCTCGACGACCTGCCCCGCCACGCCGAGGACGGCGCCGTCGACCTCGTCGAGCACTTCGCCTATCCCCTCCCGATCACGGTGATCTGCGAACTGGTCGGCGTCCCCAAGCGGTACCGGCCGCAATGGCGCGACTGGGGCAACCGGCTGGTCTCCTTCGACCCCGACGCCGACTTCGGCTCGGCGGTGGTCGAGATGGTCGACCACATCCACGAGCTGATCCGGGAGCGGCGCGCGGCAGCCGCCGAGGACCTGCTCACCGGCCTCATCCGCACCCACGACGAGGACGGCGACCGGCTCAGCGACCAGGAATTGGTCACGATGGTGCTCACGCTCGTCATCGCCGGGCACGAGACCACCGCCCACCTCATCGGCAACGGGACCTTCGCCCTGCTCACCCACCCCGACCAGCTCGCCCGGCTGCGCGCCGAACCCGGGCTCGCGCCCCGCGCCGTGCACGAGCTGATGCGCTGGTGCGGCCCGCTGGTGCAGGCCCCGCGGGCGCGCTACGCCACCGAGGACGTGACGATCGGCGACACCACGTTCCACCGCGGCGACCTGGTCCTGCCGATGCTCGCGAGCGCCAACTACGACCCCCGCGAGTTCGACGACCCCGAGCGGCTGGACATCACCCGCGAACCCGCCGGCCGGCGCGAGACCCACGTCGGGTTCAGCCACGGCCCCCACTACTGCCTGGGCGCGGCGCTCGCCCGCCAGGAAGGGGAGGTCGCCTTCACCGCTCTCCTGCGCCGCTACCCCGATCTCGCACTGGCGAGCGGTCCGGCCGACGCCGAACGCCGGCTGATGCCGGCGATGTGGCGGCTGTCCCGGCTGCCCGTGCGCCTGTGAGACGGCCGCACCGTTGAGACACCGGTGGCCGGCCTCGGGGACGGACGGAGCCGGCCACCGGTACCGGTCGTGGGTCAGCCCGCGTTGCAGCCGCCCGCCGGGGCCGGCTCGGGTGCGGGCGCACCGATCCGCGGCATGCCCAGCAGCACGCCGGGCTGCTGCGGGGCGCTGCCGTTGCGGGCGGCCCAGGCGTCGCCGGCGCGGGTGCGGCGCACCGCGCGGATCCCGGAGTCGGCCACCAGGTGGTGGGGGGCGGCGCCGGTGACGCCGACGGTCACCATGTCGCCGGGGCGCGGGCCCTCGCCCTCGGCGGGGCCGCCGCCGGGGGCCGTGGTGGCGAAGTGCACGAGCCGGTTGTCGGGGGCCCGCCCCGACATGCGGGCGCGGGCGCCGTCCTTGCGCCCCTCGCCCTCGGCGACGAGCACCTCGACCTCGCGGCCGATGAGCGCCCGGTTCTCGGCCCAGGAGATCTCCTCCTGGAGCGCGACCAGCCGCTCGTAGCGCTCCTGGACGACCGCCTTGGGCAGCTGGCCCTCCATCGTGGCGGCGGGGGTCCCGGGCCGCTTGGAGTACTGGAAGGTGAACGCCGCCGCGAAGCGCGCCTCGCGCACCACGTGCAGCGTCTCCTGGAAGTCCTCCTCGGTCTCGCCGGGGAAGCCGACGATGATGTCGGTGGTGATGGCGGCGTCGGGCATGGCGCGGCGCACGTTCTCGACGATCCCGAGGAACCGCTCCTGGCGGTAGGACCGGCGCATCGACTTCAGCAGCCGGCTCGACCCCGATTGCAGCGGCATGTGCAGCTGCGGCATGACGTTGGGGGTCTCGGCCATGGCCTCGATGACGTCGTCGGTGAAGTCGCGCGGGTGCGGCGAGGTGAAGCGGACGCGCTCCAGGCCCTCGACCTCCCCGCAGGCGCGCAGCAGCTTGGAGAACGCCTGCCGGTCGCCGAACTCGCTGCCGTAGGCGTTGACGTTCTGGCCCAGCAGGGTGACCTCGACCGCGCCCTCGGCGACCAGCGCGCGGACCTCGGCGAGGATGTCGCCGGGGCGGCGGTCCTTCTCCTTGCCGCGCAGCGCGGGGACGATGCAGAACGTGCAGGTGTTGTTGCAGCCCACCGAGATCGCGACCCACGCTGCGTAGGCGGACTCGCGCCGGGTCGGCAGGGTCGAGGGGAACGTCTGGAGGGACTCCTCGATCTCGACCTGGGCCTCGCGCTGGACGCGGGCGCGCTCGAGCAGGGTGGGCAGGGACCCGATGTTGTGCGTGCCGAAGACGACGTCGACCCAGGGCGCGCGGCGGACGATCTCGCCGCGGTCCTTCTGCGCCAGGCACCCGCCGACGGCGATCTGCATGCCGGGGTGGGCGTCCTTGACCGGGCGCAGGTGCCCGAGGTTGCCGTAGAGGCGGTTGTCGGCGTTCTCGCGGACGGCGCAGGTGTTGAACACGACGACGTCGGCGGTGCTGTCCTCGGCTGCCCGCACGTAGCCCGCGTCCTCCAGCAGTCCGGACAGGCGCTCGGAGTCGTGGACGTTCATCTGGCAGCCGTAGGTCCGCACGTGGTAGGTACGACTCTGGCTCACCACTCCAGGCTAATCGCTGCGTGCCGCCCGCCCGACCGTCTCACCGTGGGCCGCCGGGACATTACAGAGCGCCATATGTCGGCCTGATGAAGATTGCGCTACGTGCGCAGACATCGTCGCCGCATTGAGCTGCCGTACAGGGAATTTCCGCCATAACGGCCTATAACAAATCCGCTACTACCAGGACCGACGACCGGCGCGATGGTGACAAACAGCCACCGCTGGGGCTAGGTTCCGCCCATGACCGCTACTGCTCTCGTCGCGTTGGAGAACGTCAACAAACACTTCGGCGATCTCCATGTACTGCGCGATATCAACGTCTCCGTCAACCGCGGAGAGGTGGTCGTGGTGATCGGCCCGTCCGGTTCCGGCAAGTCGACCCTGTGCCGGACCATCAACCGGCTGGAGACCATCGACTCCGGAGTCATCTCCATCGACGGGCAGCCACTGCCCGCCGAAGGGCGCGGGCTGGCCCGCCTGCGCAGCGACGTCGGGATGGTCTTCCAGTCGTTCAACCTCTTCGCGCACAAGACGGTGCTCCAGAACGTCACCCTGGGTCCGGTCAAGGTCCGCGGGAAGAGCAAGGCCGAGGCCCAGAAGCGGGCCCTGGAACTGCTCGACCGGGTCGGCATCGCCTCCCAGGCCGACAAGTACCCGGCCCAGCTCTCCGGCGGCCAGCAGCAGCGCGTGGCCATCGCCCGCGCGCTCGCGATGGACCCCAAGGTGCTGATGTTCGACGAGCCCACGTCGGCGCTGGACCCCGAGATGGTCCAAGAGGTGCTGGACGTCATGACCTCGCTGGCCAAGGAGGGCATGACCATGGTCGTGGTCACCCACGAGATGGGGTTCGCACGCCGCGCCGCCGACCGCGTCATCTTCATGGCCGACGGCGAGATCGTCGAGGAGAACACCCCCGACGAGTTCTTCACCCAGCCCGCCTCCGAACGAGCCAAGGACTTCCTTTCGAAGATTCTGAGCCACTGAACCGGGACACCGGTCCATCCCCCGAGTGCTGCGCCGACGCTGCGGAGCACGACCACAACCCACGAGGTTAAGAGGAATCATGCGAGTTCGATCGATCAGCTCGGCCGTGGCCGGGGCGGCGGCCCTTGCGCTCGCCCTGACCGCCTGTGGCGGCGGTGGCGGCGGCGAGGACGACGGCACCATCACCATCGGTGTGAAGTACGACCAGCCCGGCCTTGGACTTGAAGAGGGCGCGGGTCAACCCGTCGGCCTTGACGTTGATGTCGCCACCTATATCGCCGGAGAGCTCGGCTACGAGCCCGAACAGATCACCTGGACCGAGGCCGCTTCGGCCAACCGCGAGACCTTCCTCCAGCAGCAGACCGTCGACATGGTCGTGGCCACCTACTCGATCACCGACGAGCGCAAGGAACTGGTCGACTTCGCGGGGCCGTACTACGTCGCCCAGCAGGACATCCTGGTCCAGGAGGGCAACGAGGACATCACCGACGCCGAGAGCCTGGCCGGCAACGTCCTGTGCTCGGCCTCCGGCTCCCGCTCCGCCGAGACCATCACCGACACCCTGGAGATCGACGCCGAGACGCGCGAGGCCCAGAACTACTCCGAGTGCCTCCAGCTCCTGACGGACGGCCAGGTCGACGCGGTCACCACCGACAACACCATCCTCGCCGGCTTCGCCGCCCAGCAGCCCGGCACCTTCCAGCTGCTCGGCCAGGAGCTGCAGGAGGAGCGCTACGGCGTCGGCCTGCCCAAGGGCAGCACCGAGCGCTGCGAGCAGGTCAACGCCGCGATCACCCAGATGTACGAGGACGGCTCCGCCGAGGAGTTCCTGAACACGCACTTCGGTGAGGCCAACTTCGAGTTCAGCACCGAAGCGCCCGAGCTCGACACCTGCGCCTGACCATCCGCCCGCCTGTGGCCGCCCGGTGACCCGCGTCCCCGGGCGGCCATCTTGAACGGCTTGGACACATGGAAGCCTTTCTCGACAACTCAGACGCCGTCCTGGAGGGGTTCTCCTGGACGGTGCGGCTGACCGCGATCAGCGCATTATTCTCGTTCCTCCTCGGCCTCGTCCTCACGGCCATGCGGGTCTCGCCCGTGCCGCTGCTGCGGCTCATGGCAACGGTCTACGTCGAGGCCATCCGCAACACGCCGCTCACGCTGGTGCTGCTCTTCTGCGGCCTGGGGCTCAACAGCGCCCTCGGGCTGAGCTTCGCCGAGAGCGTGGAGTGGAACGTCTACTGGCTGGCCGTTCTGGGGCTGTCCGCCTACACCGCGTGCTTCGTCTCCGAGGCGCTGCGGGCGGGCATCAACACCATCCCGTTCGGCCAGATCGAGGCGGCGCGCTCACTCGGCCTGACGTTCATGCAGAACATGCGGCTGATCGTGCTGCCGCAGGCGCTGCGTTCGGTGATCGGCCCGCTGGGCAGCGTCCTGATCGCCCTGACCAAGAACACCACCGTGGCGTCGGTGGCGGGCCTGGGCGTCCAGGAGGCATCGCGTCAGATGAAGCTCATGTTCGACCAGGGCGTGGTGCCGGTCGTGCCGACGTTCGTCGGCTTCGCGCTCGGGTTCCTCGTCCTGTGCCTGCCCATGGGCTGGATCTTCGGCTGGATGAGCAAGCGACTGGCGGTGGCACGGTGAGCATCCTGCAAGCGAAGGAACCCAGCCGCCTCTTCGACACCCCGGGCCCCAAGGCGGTGGCCCGCCAGCGCATCTACAGCGTGGGGGCGCTCCTCCTCGGCGCGGCCTTCGCGGCGTGGGTCTACCTCGGGTTCAACCAGACCTGGGAGGCCGTGAGCGCCGACCCGGGCGCGCTCCTCACGCCCGATGTGTGGCGGGTCAGCGAAACCGGGCAGTGGGCGGGCCCCAAGTGGGAGCCGTTCCTCGACCCGGCCCTGTGGACCGGCATGGTCCTGCCGGGCATGCTGGCCACCCTCCAGGCCGCGGGCGTGTCGATCGTCCTCGCCCTGGTGTTCGGCCTGGTGTTCGGCATCGGCCGGCTCTCCGACCACAAGGTGATCCGGTGGGTCTGCGGCGCGGTCGTGGAGTTCTTCCGCGGCATCCCGCTACTCATGCTGATCTTCTTCGCCCTGGCGTCGCCGCTGGCGGCCAACCAGCTGCTGGGGGTGCCGTTCGGCACGTTCGTGGTCGACCCGCTCACCGCGGTCATCGTGGGCCTGACCCTGTACAACGGGTCGGTCCTGGCCGAGGTGTTCCGGGCCGGCATCAACTCGGTGCCCAAGGGCCAGTCCGAGGCCGCCTATTCGCTGGGCATGAACAAGACCAAGGTGATGGGCCTCATCCTGGTCCCCCAGGCGGTCTCCAGCATGATGCCGGCGATCGTCGCCCAGCTCGTGGTGCTGCTGAAGGACTCCGCGCTGGGCTACATCGTGGCGTTCCCCGAGCTGCTGCGCAGCTTCTCGCTGGTCGGCACCCGGTTCCAGAACGTCATCCCGGCGGCGATCGTCTGCGCCGTCATCTACATCGTCATCAACGTCGCGCTGAGCCGGTTGGCCATCGCGCTGGAGCGGCGCAACGCCCGGCGCGGCAAGGCGACCGCGAAGGCGACGGTGGCACCGGGGGTCCCTGACGTCGCACCGACCGGTGCTGCGGCCGGCGGCCCCGATGCCGCTGACGGCGGTGCCTCCGCCACGCCGGAGGGCCCGCCCACGCCGTGACCGAACGGTCGCCGACGTCCCCGCCGCCGCGTGCGCCGGGGACGTCGGCGTCTCCGGCCCTCCCCGCGGGCCGGAGTCGGCCGTGCGCGTCAGGTCACGGGACTGCCGCTGACCCGCTCTCGACCACTAAAGTCGACATGTCAGTCCATTCGCCCCACGAACTGCAAAGTTTCGATATGACCGACCGCGTGACGGCCCCGTACGGCGCCTGGCCATCGCCGATCGCTGCAAGCGACGTCGCCCGAGGTGAACGACGGCTGGGGTTCCCCTCTGTCGTGGGCGAGGAGATCTGGTGGGAGGAGTCCCGCCCCGAGGAGGACGGCCGCACCACCGTCATGCGGCGCGGCGCCGACGGCACCCTGACCGAACTGCTGGCCGCGCCTTGGAGCGCCCGCACGCGCGTGCACGAATACGGCGGGCGGTCCTACCTGCCGGTCCCCCGCCGCGACGGCGCATTTCCCGCCGGCCACGGCATCGTCTTCGCCGACCAGACCGACCAGCGCCTGTACCTGCTGGACCGGGACACCAAGGAGCCCGTCCCGCTTACCCCGGTCCCCACCCGGCGCGGCGGCCTGCGCTACGCCGACATGGTCCTCGGCCCCGGTGCCGACCACGTCATCTGCGTCCGCGAGGCCCACGGCGACGACGGCCGCCCCACCCGCGCCATCGTGTCCGTGCCGCTCTCCGGCCACGCCGCCGACGACCCCGGCGCCGTGACCGAACTCGTGACCGGCGCCGATTTCTACGCCTCCCCCGTCCTGTCCCCCGACGGCGCGCACCTGGCCTGGGTCGCCTGGAACCACCCCCGCATGCCCTGGGACGGCACCGAGCTGCGCGTCGGCGCCTTCGACGGCGGAGCGCTCAGCGGGGTGTACACCCTCAAGGGCGGGGTCGGGGAGTCCGTGCTCTACCCCTCCTGGCGCGACGACACCCACCTGTACTTCGTCTCCGACTGGCCCGGGTGGTGGAACCTCTACGAGATCGGCCTCACCGGGCAGGCGATCGCGCTCTACCCGGCCGAGGAGGAGTTCGCCGGCGGGTTCCTGCTGGGCTGGGCGCCCTACCGGCGGCTGGCCGACGGCCGGATCGTGGCGCTGCACGGCGGCGCCGACCTGCGCCCCGGCGTCTACGACCCGGCGACCGCGGAACTGACCGCGTTCGACACCCCGCTGACCACCTGGGAGACCCTCGCCTCCGACGGCGGCACCGTGGTCGGCCTGGCGGCCGGCCCCGCGACCCCGCAGAGCCTCGTCCGGCTCGACCCCGGCACCGGCGCCACCGAGACGCTGCGGCGCTCGCGCGACGACCTGCCCGAGGCCGCCTACCTGCCGCAGCCCCGGGCGGTCACGCTGAGCGGGCGCTACGGCGCCGAGGTCCACGCCACGGTCTACCCGCCCACCAGCCCCCGGGCCACCGGCGATGGGCCCGCCCCCTACGTTGTGTGGGTCCACGGCGGCCCCATCGCCCGCGCCACGACCGAGGCCGACCTCGCCAAGGCGTACTTCACCAGCCGCGGCATCGGGATCATCGACGTCAACCACGGCGGGTCGATCGGGTTCGGCCGCACCTACCGGGAGCGGCTGCACCAGCAGTGGGGGGTGGTCGACGTCGAAGACGCCACGGCGGCGGCGCGCTCCCTGGTCGACGACGGCCTGGCCGACCCCGCGCGGCTCGCCGTCCGGGGCGGCAGCGCCGGCGGGCTGACCACGCTGCTGGCGCTCACCGGCGACACCTTCGCCTGCGGCACCTCGCTGTTCGGCGTCACCGACCTGCTGCGGCTGGCCAAGGAGACCCACGACTTCGAGTCGCGGTTCCTGGACTCCCTGGTCGGCCCGCTGCCCGGCTACGCCGCCGCCTACCGCGAGCGCTCGCCGGTCAACCGGGCCGACGAGGTGGGGGTGCCGGTGCTGCTGATCCAGGGGGCGCTGGACACGGTGGTCCCGCCCGCCCAGGCGCACGCCTTCGCCCGGGCGCTGGGTGAGCGCGGCATCCGCCACGCCTACCTGGAGTTCGCGGACGAGGGCCACGGGCTGCGGGCGGCGGAATCACGGGAACGCGCGCTGGAGGCGGAGCTGGCGTTCTACGGTGAGGTGTTCGGGTTCACCGCCCCGGGCGTGCCCGGCATCGAGCTGGTGACGGAGTTCCGCGAGCCCGAGCCGGAGCCCGACCTCGTGGCCGAGCCATTGCCGCCGCTGGACGGCCACCCCGCCGGCGCGCCGTCGCCCGATCCCGCCTGAGCGGCATCGCGCCTGAGCCGCATCGCGCCTCCGGGCGCCGGGCGCCTGACGGGTCCTCGGTCCGCCCGGCCCGGTAGATCGGGGCCGAGGTCGGGGACGAGGCCGGTGCCGTGGGCCCGGCCGATGGTCGCGATCGGCGCCCTGGGCCCCGCTCGCCGGCTAATCGAGCCCAGGGTCGGGGAGGTCGAGTTCGGCGCCCTCGGCCTCCAACTCCTCGCGCACCACGCGGTAGGCCAGGCCCGCGGCGTAGCCCTTGCGGGCGAGCATGCCCAGCGCCCGGCGGACGCGGACCTCGGGGGCGTGGCCGCGGGTGGAGTCGAGCTTGCGGCGGGCCAGGCGGCGGGCGGTGTCCTCCTCCTGGCCGGGGGTGATGTCGTCGACGGCGTCGCGCACGATGTCGTCGTCGACGCCGCGGCTGCGCAGCTCGGCGGCCAGGGCGCGGCGGCCCAGCCCCCGGCCGGCGTGCCGGGAGTCGACCCAGGCGCCCGCGAAGGCGGCGTCGTCGATCAGCCCTGCCTCGCTGAAGCGGCCCAGGACGGAGTCGGCGACCTCTGGATCGATACCACGCCGCTCCAGGGCGCGGGCGAGCTGGGCGCGGGTACGCGGCGCCGCGGTGAGCATGTTCAGGCAGATACCGCGGGCCTTGGCCTCGGGGTCCTCCGTGGTCAGAGCTCCGTCACGCCGCGACGCCCGGGCAGCGGCTTCTCCCCTGGCCGACCGGGACGGGCGGCCCGAAGCCTCCCCCTCGGGCCGGTGGGCGCGGCCCGAAGCCTCCCCGTCCGACCAGGGCAGGTGGGCCGGACCCTCCTCCGGCCGGGGTGGACCGGCCGGAGGAGTCGGCGGACGGTGGGACGGGCCGCGGCGGTCCCGCGGCTCAGGCATCCGTGGCCGGGGCCGCCGCCTTGGCCTTGGCCGTGCGCTTGGCGGGCGCAGCGGCCGCCGCTGCGGCGGCGGGCGCCTTGGCCGCCGGGGCGTCCTTGGCCGTGTCCTTGGCGCCGGCGACCGGACCGGAGCCGGCGCTGTCGTCGCCCTGCATGGGGATGCCCAGCTTCTCCTTGATCTTCTTCTCGATCTCGTTGGCCATGTCGACGTTCTCGCGCAGGAAGTTGCGCGCGTTCTCCTTGCCCTGGCCCAGCTGGGTGCCCTCGTAGGTGTACCAGGCACCGGACTTGCGCACCGTGCCGTGCTCGACCCCGAGGTCGATCAGCCCGCCCTCGCGCGAGACCCCGACCCCGTAGAGGATGTCGAACTCCGCCTGCTTGAACGGCGGCGCGACCTTGTTCTTGACGACCTTCACCCGGGTCCGGTTGCCGACGGCGTCGGTGCCGTCCTTCAGGGTCTCGATCCGCCGGACGTCCAGCCGCACCGAGGCGTAGAACTTCAGCGCCTTGCCGCCGGTGGTCGTTTCGGGCGACCCGAACATGACTCCGACCTTTTCGCGAAGTTGGTTGATGAATATCGCGGTTGTCCCGGTTTGGTGCAGTGCGCCGGCGATCTTGCGGAGGGCCTGGGACATCAGGCGGGCCTGGAGGCCGACGTGGCTGTCGCCCATTTCGCCCTCGATCTCGGCGCGCGGGACCAGGGCGGCCACGGAGTCGATCACCAGGATGGAGACCGCGCCGGAGCGGATCAGCATGTCGGCGATCTCGAGCGCCTGCTCGCCGGTGTCGGGCTGGGAGAGCAGGAGGTCGTCGGTGTTGACGCCGATCTTCTTGGCGTATTCGGGGTCGAGCGCGTGCTCGGCGTCGATGAACGCCGCGATGCCGCCGAGGCGCTGGGCGCTGGCCACCGCGTGCAGGGCCACGGTGGTCTTACCCGAGGATTCGGGGCCGTAGATCTCCACGATCCGGCCGCGGGGGATCCCGCCGATGCCGAGCGCGACGTCCAGGGCGATCGCGCCGGTGGGGATGGACTCGATCGGCGGGCGGTCGTCATCGCCGAGGCGCATGACGGAGCCCTTGCCGAACTGGCGCTCGATCTGAGCGAGCGCGGTTTCGAGAGCCTTGTCTCGGTCAGCAGCTGCCACGGGGAACCCCTGTTGGGTCGGTGTCTTCTTCTTCATCTCGGGAGCGACGCTACGCGGTCGCGGGGACATTCGGCGACGGCACCGCCCGGCCTGTGGACGGCGCCGGACCGACGGGCGGCGGCGGGCCCGGCGGCCGCGCCGGTGGAGGCGTTCGCGCCGGGTGCCCCGGGCCGCGTCCTGGCTCCGGTACAGCGCTACCCTACCCGAACTTCTGTTCGATGATTCGAAGTCCCGTTCGCTTTTTCCCACTCAGCCTGCGAGGCGTCGGCGGGTCGGACCGGGGCGAACCGGGCGGGACCGCACGCGGATGGTACGCGGCCGCGGGTATCAGCGCGATGCAGCGGGGATGTCGAACGTGTCGCAGACCGCCCGCCATACCTCCTTCGCGCTGACGCCGTCGGCGAGGGCCTGCTCCACCGTCCGCGACCCCAGCGCGTCGATCACGTAGTCGCGCGCCAGGCTCTCGGCGTAGCCCTCGCCGAACTGGTCGTACATGCGGTTCCACATCTCGGAGAGTTTCATCGCCTCAAGTATCGGGGCCCTGAGCGGCGGTGTCACTTCAGGGCGCCCCGTTCCCGCACGTCCCCGGACCGCCACCCGGAAACCGTCGGCCCGGCGGTGCAGACTGGGGGCATGACCACCGACGATGCCTCCGCGGACGCGACGGCCCGCTTCTCCGGTGCCACGCGGGCCTGGTTCGGCGGCGCGTTCCCCGGCGGGGCAACGCCGGCCCAGGCCGCGGCCTGGGCGGCGATCGCCGAGGGCGACAACACCCTGGTCGTGGCGCCCACGGGGTCGGGAAAGACGCTCTCGGCGTTCCTCTGGGCGCTGGACCGGCTGTCGTCGGCGCCCGCCGCTCCGCAGGACCGGGCGCGGCGCTGCCGCGTGCTCTACGTCTCGCCGCTGAAGGCGCTGGCCGCCGACATCGAGCGCAACCTGCGGGCGCCCCTGTCGGGCATCCGCCGGGCCGCCGAGGACAGCGGGCTGGAGCCGCCCCAGGTGTCGGTGGGCGTGCGCACGGGCGACACCCCCGCCGACGAGCGCCGATCGCTGGCCACCCGGCCGCCCGACATCCTCATCACCACCCCCGAATCGCTGTTCCTGGTGCTGACCTCGCAGGCTCGCAACGGCCTGGCCGGGGTCGAGACGGTCATCGTGGACGAGGTGCACGCGCTGGCCGGGACCAAGCGCGGCGCGCACCTGGCGCTGACCCTGGAGCGGCTCGACGCCCTCCTGGACCGGCCGGCTCAGCGCATCGGCCTGTCGGCGACGGTGCGGCCGCCCGAGGAGGTGGCGTCGTTCCTCGGCGGGCCGCGCCCGGCCACGGTGGTGGCGCCCCCCGCCCGGCCGCACCTGGAGGTGCGCATCTCCGTCCCGGTCGAGGACATGACGGAGCTGGAGGCGGCGGTGGCCCCCGGCCGCACCGACGACCGCGCGTCCAAGGCGCGCACGTCGATCTGGCCGCACGTCGAGGAGAAGGTGCTCGACCTGGTGGAGCGGCACCGGTCGAGCATCGTGTTCACCAATTCGCGGCGGGTCGCCGAGCGGCTGTGCGCCCGGCTGAACGAGCTGGCCGCCGAGCGCGCGGCCCCGGCGCGGCCCGATGCCGTCGCGGCCGAGGTCATGGGGCAGGCCGGGCAGGCGTGGACCGGCGACGGCGCCGCTCCGGTCGCGCGGGCGCACCACGGCTCGGTGTCCAAGGAGGAGCGCGCGCTGATCGAGGCGGACCTGAAGGAGGGCCGGCTGCCGTGCGTGGTGGCGACCTCCAGCCTGGAGCTGGGGATCGACATGGGCGCGGTGGACCTCGTGGTGCAGGTGGAGTCGCCGCCCTCGGTGGCGAGCGGCCTCCAGCGGGTCGGCCGGGCCGGGCACCACGTGGGCGAGGTCTCGCGCGGCGTGTTCTTCCCCAAGTTCCGCGGTGACCTGCTGGCCGGCACCGTGGTCGCCGAGCGCATGCGCGCCGGGGCGATCGAGGAGCTGCGGATGCCGCGCAACCCGCTGGACGTGCTGGCGCAGCAGGTCGTGGCCATGGCGGCCATGGACGACTGGGGCGTGGCCGATCTGGCCGCCCTGGTGCGGCGGGCGGCCCCGTTCGCGACGCTGCCCGACTCCGCCCTCGCGGGGGTGCTGGACATGCTGTCGGGGCGCTACCCCTCCGACGAGTTCGCCGAGCTGCGGCCCCGTGTGGTGTGGGACCGCGAGGGTGCGGGCGGCGGGACTCTGCGGGGCCGGCCGGGGGCGCAGCGCCTGGCGGTGACCAGCGGGGGCACGATCCCCGACCGGGGGACCTACGTCGTGCACCTGGCGGGCGCCGGGGCCGCGCCTGAGGGCACACGGCGGGCGGCGCCCACCCGGGTGGGCGAGCTGGACGAGGAGATGGTCTACGAGTCCCGCGTCGGCGACGTGTTCGTGCTCGGGGCGAGCGCCTGGCGGATCGAGAACATCACCGCCGACCGGGTGCTGGTCTCCCCCGCTCCCGGGCGGCCGGGCCGGCTCCCGTTCTGGAAGGCCGACACGGTGGGCCGGCCGTTAGAGCTGGGCCGCGCCATCGGCGCGCTGTCCCGCGAGCTCACCGGGCTCGACGAGCCCGCGGCGCTCGCCCGCGCCGAGGGGGCCGGACTCGACGCCTGGGCGTCGGCCAACCTCGTCGGCTACGTGGCCGAGCAGCGGGAGGCCACCGGGTACGTCCCCGACGACCGGACGATCGTGGTGGAGCGGTTCCGCGACGAGCTGGGCGACTGGCGGGCGGTCGTGCACTCCCCGCTGGGCGCCCGGGTGCTGGCGCCCTGGGCGCTGGTCCTGGGGGCGCGGCTGCGCGAGCGCTACGGGCTGGACGCGCAGGTGGTGCACGGCGACGACGGGATCGTGGTGCGGCTGCCGGACGTGCAGGAGATGGAGCGGGCGCCGCGGTCGGGGGCGCTCGCGGAGTCGCTGGTCCTGGACCCGCAGGACGTGGAGTCCGCGGTGACCGCCCAGATCGGCGGGTCGGCCCTGTTCGCGGCGCGGTTCCGGGAGTGCGCGGCGCGTGCGCTGCTGCTGCCGCGCCGCACGCCGGGGCGGCGGATGCCGCTGTGGCAGCAGCGCCAGCGCTCGGCGCAGCTGCTGTCGGTGGCGGGCCGGTTCGGGTCGTTCCCGATCGTGCTGGAGGCGGTGCGCGAGTGCGTGCAGGACGTCTTCGACGTCCCCGGGCTGACCGCGCTGATGTCCGACATCGCCGCCCGGCGGGTGCGGGTGGTGGAGGTCGAGACGCAGCGGGCCTCGCCCTTCGCGCAGTCGCTGCTGATCGGCTACACGGCGGCGTTCCTCTACGAGGGCGACGCCCCGCTGGCCGAGCTGAAGGCGCAGGCGCTGACCCTGGACTCCGCCCTGCTCGCCGATCTGCTGGGCCAGGCCGACCTGCGCGAGCTGCTCGACCCCGATGTGGTGGCCGAGTCCGAGGCGTGGGCGCAGCGCCTGGCGCCGGAGCGCTGGGTGTCCACCCGCGCGGGCCTGCCGCCGCCCCCGCCCGGCGCCCCAGAGGGCGACGAGGGCCCGGACGCTGCCGGCGACGCGGACGCGGTGCGGCGCGCCGTGGAAGGGACCGCCGACCTGCTGCGGGAGCTGGGACCGCTGAGCACCGGCGAGGCGCGGGAGCGCGGGGTGCACCCGGCATGGCTGCGCGCACTCGCATCGGAACGCCGCGCGATCCCGGTGGTGATCGCCGGGGACCGGCGATGGGCGGCGGTCGAGGACGCCGGCCGGCTACGCGACGCCCTGGGCACCGAACTGCCGGAGTGGCTGACCGGAGCCGCCCCCGCACCCGGCGGCGCGTCCGCGGCACCCATGGGGCCGGGCGGCACGTCCGCGGGAACCACCGGAGAGGGCCGCGCCTATAGCGATACCGCCGGGCCGGAGGGCGCCCTCGCGGGCGCCGCCCCTTCGGGAGGCGCGTTCGCGAGTACCGCCGAGGCGTTCACCGCGCCGGTCGCCGACCCCGTGGGCGACCTGGTGTCGCGGTATGCGCGCACGCACGGGCCGTTCCGGGCCGAGGAGGTCGCCGCCCGGTTCGGGGTGGGCCGGGCCGTTGTGCTCGGGGCGCTGCGGGGCCTGGCGGAGGCCGACCGGGTCGTGGAGGGCGGGTTCCGGCCGGGCGGCCGGGGCACGGAGTGGTGCGACTCCGAGGTGCTGCGCCGGTTGCGCCGCAGGTCGGTGGCGCGGTTGCGCCGCGAGGTCGAGCCCGTCCCGCAGCGGGCGCTGGCGCGGTTCGTGCCCGCCTGGCAGCACGTCGCGCCGCCCGCACCGGGGGCCGGGCGGCCGGGCCGGCTGCGGGGGCCCGATGCGGTCGCCCGGGCCGTGGAATCGCTGCGCGGCGCCCCGGTCCCGGCGTCGGCGCTGGAGTCGCTGGTGCTGCCCGCGCGGGTCGAGGGTTACACACCGGCGCTGCTGGACGAGCTGACGCTGTCCGGGGAGGTGCTGTGGGCGGGGGCCGGGCCGCTGGGCACCACCGACGGCTGGGTGTGCCTCGTCCCGGCCGACATGGCCGGAGTGCTGCTGCCGGAGCGGGGCACGCTGGATCTCGCGCCGCGCCACGAGGCGGTGCTCGCCGCTCTGGAGCGCGGCGGTGCGCTGTTCTTCCGGGACATCGCCGACCGGGTCATGCGGGAGGAGGGCGCCGCGGCGTTCTCCGACGCGGGCCTGGTGTCGGCGGTGTGGGAGCTGGCGTGGGCGGGCTGGATCGGCAACGACACGCTGGGGCCGCTGCGCGCGCTGCTGTCGTCGGGGGGCACGGCGCACCGCAGCCGGTCGCGGCGGCCGGCGCTCCCCACACGCACGGGCCCGCCAACGGTGGCGGGCCGGTGGTGGAGGCTGCCCGAACGCGATCCGGACCCGACCCGGCGCGGGCACGCGGACGCGTCGGCGCTGCTCGACCGCTACGGGGTGGTGACCCGCGGGCCGGTGACCGCCGAGCAGGACCGGCGCACCCGCTCGGGCGGGCCCGGCGGCGGCTTCAGCGCCGTTTACCGGGTCCTGCGCGGGTTCGAGGAGGCGGGCAAGGCGCGGCGCGGCTACTTCGTCGAGGGGCTGGGCGCCGCCCAGTTCTCCCTGGCGGGCGCGGTGGACCGCCTGCGGTCCTTCGCCGCCGACGCCGACGGGGACCGGCCGGCCATGCCTCCGGGCGCGGAAGGCGGATCGGTCGACGGTGCGGCGGAGGCCCCGCTGGTGCTGGCGGCCGCCGACCCGGCCAACGTCTATGGCGCGGCGCTGCCCTGGCCCGTTTCAGCGGGCGGCACCGGCCGGCCGGGTCGCAAGGCGGGCGCCCTGGTGGTGCTCGATGCGGGCGCCCTGGTGCTGTACCTGGAGCGGGGCGGTAAGTCGGCGCTGACCTTCGGCTCCCCGCCCGGGACCTTGGCACGCGCCGCCACGGTCCTGGCGGCGGCCGTGCGAGAGGGGCGCGTGGACTCCCTGACCATCGAACGAGCCGACGGCGCCCCGGTCTTCGACACCCCGCTGGACGCCGCCCTGGTGGCCGCGGGCTTCCACCCGACCCCCAAGGGCCTGCGCCTGCGCACCTGAGCCGCTATCGGAGGAAGGCCGGGCCGGTAGCAGGACGGGAACATGGACGATCATGGGCGGACGGTATGCCCGACTCCCGGTTCCCGGAAAGGACGAAATGAACGATCCGGACACTTCCGTTGAGGTCCGCCCACTGGAGGAGGACGACCTGCCCGCGGCCGTGGCGGCGAGTCTCGCGGCCGATACGGTGTTCGCCGACGCCGGGGTGGTGCTGCCGCCGGATGACCCCCGCGACATGCTGGCGCACGCATCGGCGGTGCTGGTGGCGGGGCGGCCGGTGGTGGGGCTGGCGGCGCTGATCGAGCTGGACGGGGCGGCGCACCTGGAGCAGCTCGCGGTGCACCCGGCCCACGGCCGCCGGGGCATCGGGTCGGCGCTGCTGGAGGCGGCGTGCGGCCTGGCACGCTCCCAGGGCAGTCCGGCCATGACGCTGACGACCTTCCGCGACCTCGCCTGGAACGGCCCCTGGTACGCGGCGCGCGGGTTCCGCCCGCTGCCCGAGTCGGAATGGGGGCCGGAGCTGCGCGCCCAGTGGCGGGCGGAGGAACGGGCCGGGATCCTCGTCGCTCCGCGCATCGCCATGCGTCGCGGTCTGGCCACCGTTTGAGCTTCGCGGCCTCCCCCGTTCGCCCGGCTCCCCGCAGGCTGAGCGGGGGGCGCTGATCCCCCGCTGCGACTACGGCCCGTTCGTCATTCCACGGTGTTGGCGAAGATCTCCTCCCGCGCGTTGCGGAGGGCCGAGAGCAGGGCTCCCCGCAGGACGGGGCTGCCGGCGACACCGCCGACCGCGACCTCGGGGGCGTTGGGGCCTATGCGGGCGGCGTGGCGGGCGACGCGGGCGGCCAGGCCGGCGCCGGCGGCCTGGGCGACGTCGCCGCCGAGGACCACGAGGCCGGGGTCCAGCACCACGCAGACCGACGCGACACCGCGGGCGATGCGCTCCGCGAACTGGTCGAGGAACGCCTCGCCCTCGGGTCTGCCGTCGCCGGCGGCGGCGAGCATGTCGGTGATGCTCTCGCCCGGGATGCCGTGGGACGTTCCCAGGGCCGTGATCTCCTGCGCGCCCACCAGGGCCTGGAAGCCGTGGGCGAGGGAGGGCTTGCCGTAGGCCGTGCGCAGCGACTGGTAGCCGCCGGGCAGCCCGACGTCGTCGGGCAGCGGGGCTCCGGGCACCGGCAGGTAGCCGATCTCCCCCGCCCCGCCGGAGCGCCCGCTGTGGATGCGGCCGTGGAGCATGATCGCCATGCCGACGCCGCCGCCGCTGCTGAGCCAGATGAGGACGAAGTCGGGGATGTCCGCCGCGACCCCTTCGGCCTGTTCGGCGAGGGCCGCCAGGTTGACGTCGTTCTCGATCACCACGGAGCGGCGCAGGTCGGTGCGCAGGGCGTCGAGCACGCCCTCGTGCCAGGAGTGGAGGTCGAAGGAGAAGCGGACGTCCCCGGTGCGGGGGTCGACGACGCCCGGGGTGCCGATGACGCATGCGGTCAGCCGTTCCGCCGGGACCTGCGCCTGTTCCAGGAGCGTCGTCACCGTCGTGTGCACCACGTCGACCGGGTCGGGCGAGGCGGCGGGGTCGATGGCGACCTCTCCGACCGTTCGCCCGGTGATGTCGGCGATGGCAGCGGTGACCCCCGATGCGCTGACGTCCAGAGCGGCCACGTAGGCGCTGGAGGGCACCACGGCGTACAGGGCGGCGTTGGGCCCCCGCCCGCCGGCCTGACTGCCCACGACCTCCACGAGGCTGCGCTCCTCCAGGCGTGAGAGGAGCTGGGAGGCGGTCACCTTGGACAGCCCCGTCTCCTTCCCGAGCTGGGTCCGCGTCAGGGGGCCCGACGACAAGAGGAGCTCCAGTGCCGCCCGATCGTTGAGTTGCCGCAGCAGGCGCGGAGTCCCCGGACGTCGAGACATAACCGTGACACCCCACTCTCTATTTATTAGGAAAGTTTGTTGTTAGTTTATCGCCGATCCGCAAAAGACCCCGAGAAGCCGCACGACTCTGTGCATCCCCCGCGTGAACCCCCGCGTCCGGGCACTCGGCCGGTGGCCGGCGCAACGGACGGAACGAACCGACCCCGTAAGTGATATCCCAGCACATCCCCGCACCGACGACGACGCCGCACCGCGTTCTCGGCCGACCCCGGCACCCACGGCGGGGCGCCCTCCCCGGCGCGGGACGGTACGCGCGGCCCCGCGCGAAGGGAGAGACCACGTGAGATTCCCGAGAATCGCAGCCGCCTCGTCGGTGGCCCTACTGCTCGGCACGGCCGCGTGCGGAGGGGGCGACTCCGGCGACGGCACCGCCGACCCCGCCGACGCACCCTCCACCCTGACCGTCTGGATCATGGGCACCTCCCAGGAACCCCTGGTCGACTACATGGACGGGGTCGAGCAGAGGTACCAGGAGACCTACCCGGAAACAACCGTCGACGTCGAGTTCATCCCCTGGCCCGACGCCCAGGAATCGATCAACAACGCGATGGCCGGCGGCGACGCCCCCGACGTCCTGGAGGTCGGCAACGACCAGGTCGCCAACTGGGGCGCCCAGGGTGCGCTCCTGGACATCAGCGAGCAGGTCGAATCGTGGCCCGACACCGCCGACATGGACCAGGCCGCCCTGGAGTACGGCACCTACGACGGCGTCCAGTACGGCGTCCCCTGGTTCGCCGGCGTGCGCACGCTGTACTACCGCGCCGACTGGCTCCGCGACATCGGCGCGGAGCCGCCGCGGACCTGGGAGGAGCTGGTCGACGTCGCCAAGGCGATCGAAGAGGAGAAGGACGTCCCCGGCTTCGCCGCCCCGACCGACTTCACCAACGGCATCGCCAGCTTCGTGTGGAGCAACGGCGGCGAGATCGCCGTGCAGGACGGCGACAGGTGGGAGGGCCGGCTCACCGACCCCGCGACGCAGGAGGCCATCGAGTTCTACGCCGGCCTGACCACGGAGGAGGAGATCTCGCCGCAGAGCTACGTCGGGGAGAACGAGCTCGTCCCGCTGGCCGACATGGCCAACGGCGAGGTCGGCATGTACATCGACGGCGACTGGGCGCTGACCTCGATGGAGGAGCAGGCCGAGGACCCGGAGATCTTGGACCAGATCGCCGCCGCCCCCCTGCCCGGCGCCGAGGGCATCGCCCCGGCCTTCGCCGGCGGCTCGGCGCTGACGGTGTTCACCACGACCGAGCACCCCGACTTCGCCTTCGAGCTCCTCAAGGTCATGGGCGACAAGGAGGGCGGGCGCGGCTACGCCGACGCCGCGGGCTTCTTCCCGGCCTACCCGGAGATGCTCGACGACGAGGCCTACCAG
>NZ_JBHSBH010000004.1:322360-398874 GCF_042650565.1 Nocardiopsis sediminis | reverse complement strand
GCGAGACCAAGTTCTTCCCGTCCACCCCCAAGTGGAACGCCGCCGACCAGGACGGCAAGATCCTGCCCGGCGCGGTCCTGGAGATCGTCCGGGGCGGCGACCCCGACGAGGTCCTGGCGCAGGCCAACGAGGAGCTGACCGGCATCCTCAACGAACCGGTCGAGTAGGGGGAGCCCGCCCCGCCGGGGCGCCCGGCGGGATCCCGCCGGCCGGCGCCGCCCCGGCTTCAGGCGCTCCCCCGCCTCGGAAGAGACGAACGGCCGGCGGCCGCAGGCTCCTCCCATCCCCCCGCCTGCGGTCGCCCCCGGCCCTCGACCCTGATTGCGAAACCCCCATGGCACAGACCCTCGAAGCGGCCGAAGACGCCCCGCGGACCCGGCCGGAACCGCCCGCGCCCCCCGATCCGCCGCGCCGCCGCAGGTCCCGCCCGGCTCCCTACCTGCTCATCGCGCCCGCGCTGGCCATCCTCACCGCCGTCCTGCTGTGGCCGATCGCGCAGATGGTGTGGAACTCCCTGCACTCCTACACCACCCGGCACCTGCTCCCCAACGGGCCGGACCCCGAGTGGAACGGCTTCGAGCACTACACCCGGCTGCTCGGCGACCCCGAGTTCTGGCTGATCCTGCGCAACACGGTGGTCGTGTGCGTGCTGATGGTCGCCATCACCATGGTGCTGGGCACGCTCGTGGGAACCCTGCTGCACCGGCTGCCGCGGTGGTTCGCCGGCTTCGTCGCGGTCGGCATGATGCTGGCCTGGGCCACGCCCGCCATCAGCGCGTCCCTCGTCTTCCGTTGGCTGTTCCTGCCCGAGCGCGGGCTCGTCAACGTGGCGCTGGACCGGCTGCCCGATGCGCTGGTGGGGTCGGGGTGGTCGGACTACAACTGGTTCCTCGAACCGCTGTCGCTGTTCACCGTGCTGATCACGGTGATCGTCTGGCAGTCGTTCCCGTTCATCGCGGTGTCGGTGCTCGCCGGCCTCAAGAGCATCCCCAGTGAGCTGTACGAGGCGGCCCGGGTCGACGGCGCCGGGGCCTGGCGCTCGTTCGTCAGCATCACCTTCCCGATGCTGCGCCCGCTGTTCGCGCTGCTGCTCATCCTCCAGATCGTCTGGGACCTGAGGGTCTTCACCCAGCTCTACATCCTGGCCAACAGCTTCCAGAACAGGTCGGTGTACCTGCTGTCGTACTACATCTACCAGCAGGGGTTCTCGGCCAGCCCGCCCAACTACGGGATGGGCTCGGCGATCGCGGTGGTCATGACCGTGCTGGTCCTCGCCGTCACCACCTACTACCTGCGCGTCATGATCCGGCAGGAGGAGACCCGATGACCGCCTCCGCCCCCGCCCCCGCCGCCGCTGCCGCCGCGGCACCCCGCGGCCGCGCCGCCCGGCGCCGCCTGCGCCCGGCCCGCACGCTGCGCCGCGCCCTGATGTACGCGGCCGGCACCGCCGTCTTCCTGTTCTCGGTCTTCCCCGTGTACTGGATGGTGGTGACCGCGTTCAAGCCGGTCGGCGAGATCTTCTCGGCCGAGCCGCGGCTGCTGCCCGCCGCGCCGACGCTGGCCCACTTCGACCGGGTGGTCAACGGCGAGCTGATCCCCGGCGTCGGATTCTGGGGGTTCCTCGGCAACAGCCTCCTGGTCACCCTGGGCGCGGTCACGATGGGCGCCGTGCTGTCGCTGCTGGCCGCGGTCGCCGTCGCCCGGTTCCGCTTCCGGCTGCGGACGGCGTTCATCCTGCTGCTGATGGTCATCCAGATGGTGCCGATGGAGGCGATGATCATCTCCATCTTCATCAACTTCCGGCAGCTCCAGGAGGCCAGCGGCGTGCAGATGCTGGGCAACCTCACGGGCATCCTGATCGTCTATACGGCGGTGTCCCTGCCGTTCACCATCATGATGCTGCGGGGGTTCGTCGCCGCCGTGCCCAAGGAGCTGGAGGAGGCCGCCGCCATCGACGGAGCCGGAAGCGGGACGATCTTCTGGCGCATCCTCATGCCCCTGGTCGCCCCCGGCCTGGTGGCGTCGAGCATCTTCGCGTTCATCACCGCCTGGAACGAGTTCATCGTCGCCCTCACGTTCCTGGGCCGCAGCACCGACGCCTACACCCTGCCGCTGACCCTGTCCTACTACTTCGGCCGGTTCGGCACGGAGTGGGGATCGATCATGGCCGCATCGACCCTGCTGACCATCCCCGTGATGGTGTTCTTCCTGTTCGTCCAGCGCCGCATGGTGTCCGGCCTCACCATGGGCGCTGTCAAGGGCTGACCGCCCGGTCCGCCCCCGCCCCACGCCTGCGCGCCGCCCGGCGCACCCGCGATGAAACGGAGCCCTAGATGCCCGCGGATCCTTCCCTGGATCGCCTCGCCAACGCCACCCTGCTGGTGCCGTTCGAGTCCTACGAGGCGCCCCCTTGGCTGCTGGACGGCCTGGCCGACGGCATCGCCGGGGTCTGCCTGTTCCACAACAACATCCGCGGGCCCGAGCAGGTGGCGGAGCTGACCGCGGTCCTGGCCGCGGCCGCCGACGACCCGCTCGTCTCCCTCGACGAGGAGGGCGGCGACGTCACCCGCATCGGGCAGCGGCAGGGCAGCGACTACCCGGGCAACGCGGCGCTGGGCGCGGTCGACGACCCCGTCCTCACCCGCGCCGTGCACACGGCGCTCGGCGCGGAGCTGCGCGCCCTGGGCTGCACCCTGGACCTCGCGCCCGCGGTGGACGTCAACACCGCCGCCGACAACCCCGTCATCGGCACCCGCTCCTTCGGCGCCGACGCCGCCCTGGTGGCCCGCCACGCCGGCGCGGCGGTCACGGGCCTCCAGGACGCGGGGGTGGCGGCGTGCGCCAAGCACTTCCCCGGGCACGGCGCCACCCGCCAGGACTCCCACACCGAGCTGCCCACGGTCGACGCCGACCTCGACCTGCTGCACCGGCGCGAGCTGCTGCCGTTCCGGGCCGCCGTCGGCGCCGGGGTGCGCACGATCCTCACCGCCCACCTCCGGCTGCCCGCCTACGGCCAGGAGGGACCCGCCACCCTGGCCCCGCGCATCCTCACCGGCCTGCTGCGCGAGGAGATGGGCTTCACCGGCGTGGTGATCAGCGACGCCCTGGAGATGACCGGGGTCAGCGCGGACATCGGCATCCCCGAGGCCGCGGTGCGCGCCCTCGCCGCGGGCTGCGACCTGCTGTGCCTGGGCCGCTACACCTACGCCGATACGATCGCCGCCGTGCGCGCGGCCATCGTCGACGCGGTCCGCGACGGCCGCCTCGACGGCGAGCGCCTGGAGCAGGCGGCCGCCCGCACCGCCGACTTGCGCGCCTGGACCTCGGGGCGGCCGGTTCCGCCCCGCCCCGACGGCATCGGGCTGGAGGTGGCACGGCGGGCCGTGCGGGTGGCCGGCGACCTCCCGCCGCTGCGCGACCCGGTCGTCACCGAGATCGACGCGCCGCCCGGCATGGCCGTGGGCGACGTCCCCTGGGGGCTGGCCCCGTGGTTCCCCGGGACCGAGCGCGTGGACCCCGCCACGGCTCGCCCGGGCGACGTGCTCGCCCGGGCCTCCGGCCGCGACCTGGTCCTGGTCGTGCGCGACGCCCACCGGTTCGCCGAAGCCCGGGCGCTGGTGACCGCGGTCTGCGCCGCCCGGCCGGACACCGTCGTGGTGGAGATGGGCCTGCCGGAGTGGCGCCCCGAGTGCCGCGCCCACGTCAGCACCTACGGCGCGGCCCGAGTCAATGGGCAGAGCGCGGCCGAGCTCCTGGGGTCCATCGGCGCGACGTCGGTACTCTGAGGTCGTCAGGTCCGGCGCTCCGCCCTTCGGGAACGGCGCGCCGGACGGCCGTCTTCACCGGTAGGAGAAGTCCGATGCACCCCGCCACCTGCGCTGCGGCGCCACACCACCGCCCCATTGACCCGATCTCCCCTCGATTCACGGCATAATCGCAGCATGCGCCTTTCTGCCCGGGTCGACTACGCGTTGCGCGCCGCGGCCGAACTCGCAGCCGCCAGTGGCGGCCCGGTTACGGCCGAACAGCTCGCGCGCGCCCAGGCGATACCCGGAAAATTCCTGGAGAACATCCTCACCCAGCTCCGCCGCGCCGGCCTGGTCCGCAGCCAGCGGGGCCCCGTCGGCGGCTACTGGCTGGCCCGCCCCGCCACGGAGATATCCCTGGCCGACATCATCCGCGCGGTCGACGGCCCGCTCGCCAACGTGCGCGGGGAACGCCCGGAGCACGTCGACTACGACGGCGCCGCCCGCAGCCTCCAGCAGGTGTGGATCGCGCTGCGCGCCAGTGAGCGCTCCATCCTGGAGAGCGTCAGCCTGGACCACGTCTCCCGGGGCAAGCTCCCCGACAATGTGCGCATCCTGGCCGAGGACCCCGACGCCTGGGCGAGCTGACACCGGCGGCCCGGCCGGCCATGGCAACGAAACGGCGCGAGGGGGTCCGTGCGGACCCCCTCGCGCCGTTCGGTGTGCCTCTCCCGGCCCGCGGGGTGCAGGGGCCGCTCAGCGCATGGCCTCGAACATCCAGTGCTGCTGTTCGAGGTCCTCGGCCGCCGAGATCAGGCGGTCCTGGGTCACCGGGTCGGGGTCGGCGGTGGCGTCGATGCGCTTGCGGAAGCGCTTGACCACCGTGCTCAGGGCGTCGGTGATCAGCGCGATCGCCTTGTCGTCCTGGACGTAGCCCGCATCGGGCTGGGAGATCCTGGTGTCGGCGGCGACCGTGGCGGAGCGGCCGTCGGGGTTCACGCCGATGGCCACCGCGCGCTCGGCGAGGGTGTCGGTGTGGTCGCGGGCCACCTCGACCACCTCGTCGAGCTGGAGGTGGACCGAGCGGAAGGTGCGGCCCACCACGTTCCAGTGCGCCTGCTTGGCGACCAGGGTCAGGTCGATCAGGTCGACCACCGCGCCCTGGAGGGCATCGCCCGTGGTCTTGCGGGCGGCGTCGCTCAGCGGTCCGTGAATCTTCGCCATGGTGCTCATCCCCCCGAGATCGTCTGTGTCTCCAGGGCCCACTGCCCGAGGCGGCGGCGGGGGAAACGTCGGGCCGGGGCAGGGCCGGGGGCGCCGCAGGGGAGGGAAAAGGACGAGGCCGACCGCTGGGGAGCGGCCGGCCTCGTCACCGTATGCGCACCGTGCCGGGCACGGAGTCGGGGTCAGTGTGCGGGGAGGGTGTCGGGGTGGTGCGGTGGCTCAGACACCCACCATGTCGACGACATCGGGAACGCGGTCGGGTACCGCGTCGATGCCGAGCCGGTCGGGGACGGACTCGGTCTGGACCGAGCCGCTGAGAAGTGCGGCCTCTTGGAGTTCGGCGAGGGCCAGCTGGTCGGCGACCTCGCGCAGAACCTGGGACAGCGGGACGCCCAGGGCGCCGCAGATCGAGGAGAGCAGCTCCGAGGAGGCTTCCTTCTGCCCTCGTTCGACCTCGGACAGATAGCCCAGGGAGACCCGGGCATCGGCCGACACCTCGCGGAGGGTGCGGCCCTGTCGCTGCCGTAGCCGCCGTAGTACGTCACCAAGTAGGTGACGAAGCAGGACCATCATTCGCGCTCCCTCCCACCGGTAGCGACCATCATAAAAAACACCGTACCTGCCCGACGCCAGATCGTCGCACCTCATGGCTTTCTGTTCGCTGGAGGGGTAACACGATCTTGGTGACGGTTTGTTCCCAGTACGCGGCGCTTCGAACGGTCCGGAGGGCCTTATTTGTGCGTGGTGCGCGCCACTTCCGCAATGAGGAACCGAAGTGCCTGTTCAACCGTTTGGTCCCGGATCGCCGCGCGGGCGCCGTTGAGCCGCAGCTCATCGACCCGCACGGCGCTGCCCGGCCCGGCCACGGCGCAGAAGACGGTCCCGACCTCCCGGCCGTCCTGCGGTTCGGGGCCGGCGACCCCGGTCACGGCGAGTCCGAACGTGGCGCCCAGCCTCTCGCGCGCCCCCGCGGCCATGGCCCGGGCGACATCGGGGTGGACGGCCCCGTGCGCGGCCAGCAGGCCGGCGGGGACCCCCAGCAGGGCCGACTTGAGATCGGTCGCATAGGCCACGACCCCGCCGCGGTAGGTGGCCGACGCCCCCGCCACCGAGGTGAGGGCGGCGCCGATCAGGCCGCCCGTGAGGGATTCGGCGGTCGCGACGGTGGCACCGAGCGCCGACAGTGCGCGGTGCGCCTGCGCGGCCGGGCTCACCCGCCGGACGCGCCGGCCCGCGCAGAGCGGCGCAGCCGGAGGGCCTGGACGACGTAGTCGCCACCGGTCCACAGGGTGACGGCGAGCGCGGCCGCCATGAGCACGTGCGCGACGATGTGCAGCGGCTCGGGCAGCGGGAACAGGTAGACGGCGATCGCCACGATCTGGAGCACCGTCTTGAGCTTGCCGCCCCTGCTGGCCGGGATGACCCCGTACCTGATCACCGCGAACCGCAGCGCGGTGATGCCCCATTCGCGGACCAGGATGGCGATGGTCACCCACCACCACAGCTCGCCGAGCATGGACAGCACGACCAGGGCCGCCCCGGTCAGCGCCTTGTCGGCGATGGGGTCGGCGATCTTGCCGAAGTCGGTGACGAGGTTGCGGCGGCGGGCGAGCTCGCCGTCGATGCGGTCGGTGATGGCCGCGAGCACGAAGACCGCGAAGGCCGCGAACCGCCAGGCCGGGTGCTCCAGGAACATGAACACGACGAACAGCGGCACCATGACCAGCCGGCTCATGGTGAGGATGTTGGCGATGTTCCACACCGGGACGGGCCCCGGGGTTGGGGCGGGCGCCGGGGCGGGGCCGTTCATCGCGGACCCGGCAAGCCGGGGGCGGTCTCGGCGACCAGGTCGGCGCCCAGCGCCTCGGTCACCGTGGCGGTGACGAGGTCGCCCACGCGCAGGCCGGTGCCGTGCACGACCGTGCTGCCGTCGACCTCGGGCGCCTGGTGGGCGGCGCGGCCTTCGAAGGCGCCGTCGCCGAGGTCGGCTTCGATGAGGACCTCGACGGTGGAGCCGATGCGCTCCTCCGAGCGTTGTGCCATGAGTTCCTCCGCTAACCGGTTGAGCCGATCGGCCCGCTCGGCGATGATCTCGTCCGCCAGCTTGGCGTCGTGCCCGGCGGCCTCGGTTCCGTCCTCGTCGGAGTAGCCGAACACGCCGATGGCGTCGAGCCGCGCCTCCTCCAGGAAGGCCACGAGCTCGCCGAACTCCTCCTCGGTCTCGCCCGGGAAGCCGACGATGAAGTTGGAGCGCGCCCCGGCGTCCGGGGCGTTCTTGCGGGCGGCCTCCAGCAGCTCCAGGAAGCGCGTGCGGTCGCCGAAGCGCCGCATGCGCCGCAGCAGCGGCCCGCTGGCGTGCTGGAAGGAGAGGTCGAAGTAGGGGACGACCCCGGGGGTGCCGGTGAGGACGTCGATCAGGCCGGGGCGGACCTCGGCGGGCTGGAGGTAGCTGACCCGCACGCGCTCGATGCCCTCGACCGCGGCCAGGCGCGGCAGCAGGGACTCCAGCGCGCGGAGGTCGCCGAGATCCTTGCCGTAGGAGGTGGAGTTCTCGCTGACCAGGAAGAGTTCGCGGACGCCCTCGCCCGCCAGCCATTCGGCCTCGCGCACGACGTCGTCGGGGTGGCGGGAGATGTAGGCGCCCCGGAAGGCGGGGATCGCGCAGAAGGTGCAGCGGCGGTCGCACCCGGAGGCGATCTTGAGGTTGGCCACCGGGCCGCCGGCCAGCCGGCGGCGGGGCACGCGCGGGCCCGATGCGGGGGCGACGCCGTCGGGGAGCGGGGCGAACTCGGCGTGGCCGGGCACGTGGGCGCTGCGGCCCTCCGGGCGCTCGGTGGGCGAGATCGGCAGCAGGGTGCGGCGGTCGCGGGGGTCGTGCGGGACGAGGGCGCGGCCGGCCACGACGTCGTCGAGCCGGCCGGAGATGTCGGCGTAGTCGTCGAACCCGATGACCTGGGCCTCGGGCAGGGCGGCGGCGAGCTCGGAGCCGTAGCGCTCGGCCATGCAGCCGGCCGCGACCACCTTGGTGCCGTCATCGGCGGAGTTCAGCAGCGCCTCGATGGAGTCCTGCTTGGCGGCTTCGATGAAGCCGCAGGTGTTGACCACGACGACATCGGCCTGCTCACCGCTGTCGGTGTCGACGAGGTCCCAGCCGCCGGCGGCCAGGCGCCCGGCGAGCTCTTCGGAATCGACCTCGTTGCGCGCGCAGCCGAGGGTGACGAGCGAGACAGTACGGCGCGATGACATGGCTTCCAAGGTTACGGGAGATACGGAGACGGACGGCGGAGAACACTGCGTGGCACACCGCCACACCCCACCAGGGTAGATCCTCCGTCCGGGGCTTCGGCCCGATGGCCCGTCGACCGGCCGGTGCCCTCGGGTGGGAGGGTGCGGCCGGGCGGGGCGGCCGCACGCGCGACGACCCCCGTGCGGCGGACGCCCAAGGGCGGCCCTCGCATCGGAGGTCGTCGTCATCGCCGGGGACCGCGGGGCCGCGGCCGCCGCGTTCAGCGCCCGCCCTCGCCCTGGACGGCGGCGGGGTCCGCGGCCCCTTCGGGCCCGGGGTCGGCCGGGCCGCTCTGCCCGGCCGGCTGCGGCTGCGGCCCGCTGCGCGTCGCGGCGCTCAGTGCGCCGTCGGCCGACCACATCTGGAAGACCGTCGCGACCCCGGCCACCATGATGGCCCCGGCGGCGACCAGCGGCCAGGGCCGGTGCGCGACCTCGGCCAGGGTCCCGGCGAGGGCTGTCCCGGGCTCCCCCTGCCGTTCGGCGCCGGACTCGGCGGCGGGGGCCGTGCGCGGGCGCGGCACGCGCGCCGGTGCGACAGGTGCGCGCACCTCCTCCGCCACCTCCGTTGCGCCCGGTGCCTCAGTCTCGGTCTCCGGCCCGGCCTCGCCGGGGTCCTCCGCGCGGCGCGGCCAGGGCCACCGCAGCCGCTCGCGCAGGCTGATGGCGACGACGTGGCGCCGCGGCTCGCCGGGCCGGGTGACGGGGTCGGTGAGCAGCGGCTCGGGGCGGGCTTCGGTGTACTCGTTGTCGAAGCGGGTGAGCAGCGGCTCGGGATCGGCGCCCAGGTCGCGGCAGATGGCGCGGATGTGGCCGCGGACGTAGAAGGCGCCCCCGCACTCGTCGAACCGGTCCTGCTCCATGGCCGCGAGGATGGCCTCGCGTATGCGGGTCCGCTCGCTCAGTGCGACGAGCGAGTGGCCGGCCTCTTCGCGGACAGCGGCCAGTCTGGCGCCGATCGTCGTCATGCCGCCCCCTTCGGAAGGTGTCGAGTGCATCGGTGGGCGCACCCGGATCCGCACGCGGTGCCGGCCGGGGCCGGGTTCTCGGGTCCCGGGCACCCCGCACGGATCCGTCGGGTTCACCCCTACCTACTGTGCGGCGCGGACCCGGCCCAGGTCGTTCGTCCACGGCCAATGAACCTGGAAAAAATCGGTCAACCCCGACGTACCTCCGGAATACCCCGATCACCCCGGAACGGGACCGAGGGTGCACCACGCGGTTTTTCCGGGCATTTCACGGCGCGGGAGGGCAGGGGCGGGCCGGGGAACCCGGTCGTGTCCTCGCAGCCGTCTCCGTGGCCCTCAGCGGCGCGCAGGGGCCCTCAGGAGCCCCCGCGCAGCTCCGTGAGCACGCCCGGCAGGTCGTCGGGCTTCACGAGCACGTCACGCGCCTTGGACCCCTCGCTGGGCCCCACGACGTCGCGGCTCTCCATGAGGTCCATGAGCCGGCCGGCCTTGGCGAACCCGACGCGCAGCTTGCGCTGGAGCATCGACGTGGAGCCGAACTGGGTGGTCACCACCAGCTCGATCGCCTGCATCAGCAGGTCCAGGTCGTCGCCGACCTCCTCGTCGATCTCCTTCTTCTTCGCCTCGGCGGTGCCGACGTCATCGCGGTAGCTGGGCTCGGCCTGCTTCTTGCAGTGCTCGACGATCGCCCGGATCTCCTTCTCGGTGACCCACGCGTTCTGCAACCGGATCGGCTTGCCCGCGCCCATCGGCAGGAAGAGGGCGTCGCCCTTGCCGACCAGCTTCTCGGCCCCGGGCTGGTCCAGGATGACCCGGCTGTCGGCGAGGCTGGATGTGGCGAACGCCAGCCGCGAGGGCACGTTCGCCTTGATGAGGCCCGTGACGACGTCCACGCTCGGGCGCTGGGTGGCCAGGACCAGATGGATGCCGGCCGCCCGCGCCAGCTGCGTGATGCGCACGATCGCGTCCTCGACGTCGCGCGGGGCCACCATCATCAGGTCGGCCAGCTCGTCGACGATCACCAGCAGGTAGGGGTAGGGCTCGTACTCGCGCTCGCTGCCGGGAGGGGCCGTGAGCTCCCCGGCGCGCACCGCCGCGTTGAAGTCGTCGACGTGCCGGTACCCCGATGCCGCGAGGTCGTCGTAGCGGCGGTCCATCTCGCCCACCACCCACTGGAGGGCGTCGGCCGCCTTCTTCGGGCTGGTGATGATCGGCGTGATGAGGTGCGGGATGCCCTCGTACATGGTCAGCTCGACCCGCTTGGGGTCGATCAGGATCAGCCGGACCTCGTCGGGGGTGGCCCGCATCATGATCGAGGTGATGAACCCGTTGATGCAGGTCGACTTGCCCGCTCCGGTGGCGCCGGCGACCAGGACGTGGGGCATCTTGGCCAGGTTGGCCACCACGTTGGTGCCCTCGATGTCCTTGCCCAGGCCCACCACCATCGGGTGGTCGTCGGAGGTCGCCGGGGCCGAGCTCATGACGTCGCCCAGGCTGACGATGTCCTTGTCGGTGTTGGGGATCTCCACCCCGATGGCGGACTTGCCGGGGATCGGCGACTGGATGCGCACGTCGGCGCTCTTCACCGACAGCGCGATGTTCTTGCTGAGCGCGGTGACCTTCTCGACCTTGACCGCGGGCCCGAGCTCGATCTCGTAGCGGGTGACCGTGGGCCCCCGCGTGAACCCGGTGACATCGGCGTCGATGTTGAACTGGTCGAGCACCCCGGTCAGCGCCGCGACCACCGTGGCGTTGGCCTTGGTGCCCGGCTTGGGCGGGGTGCCCGGCTTCAGCATGGGCGGCGGGGGCAGCTCGTAGTCGCCGTCGACCACCCGTGAGGGGATCGACAGCTGCTCGACGGCCTGCGGCGGCGGGGTGGGCTCGGGGACCGGCTTCGGCGCCGGGGCCGGCGGGTCGTCGTCCTGTGCGGGCACCACGACCGGGGTGTCGTAGGGGCGCTCGTTGGCCCCGGCCACCGTGTCGGCTTCGGCGGGCTCGGGGGCCGGGCGCGGCTTGCGCTTGCGCTTGGCCTTGGACCGGGGGGCGTCGTCCTCGGGGCCGAGGATGCCGATCCCGGCGCTGGGGCCGCCGTCGCGGTCCATCAGCGGGCCGGCCAGCCCGCGCAGCCGCTCGGGGATGCGGTGGATCGGCGTGGCCGTGACGACCAGCAGGCCGAAGACCAGGAGCATGCACAGCAGCACGCCGGTGACCCACGGGGTGATGAGCATGCTGAGGGGCCCGGAGGCGGCGAAGCCGATCAGGCCGCCCGCGCGCTGGATGTGCTCCTGGCCGTCGGCGGGCCAAGGGATCCCGTGCCCGATGTGGATGAGCCCGAGCAGGCCGATCAGCACCGCCGAGGACCCGATGAAGAGCCGGCCCGTGTCGGTCTCGCCCGAGCCGGGCGTGCGCATCAGCCGCCAGGCGAAGGGCAGCACCAGCAGGGGCAGCACCGGGGAGAACGTACCGAACGCGCCGACGACCACCGTGCGGGTCGCCTCGGGCAGGGGGCCCTCGGTCTCCCACCACACCGCCGCGGCGATGAGCAGTCCCAGCGCCAGCAGCACCAGGCCCAGGCCGTCGCGGCGCAGGTCGGGGTCGAGGTCGCGGGCGCTGCGCCCGGCGGCGCGGGCGATGCCGCCCGCGGTGTGCGCGAGCAGCCGCCACAGCAGCATGAGGCCGCGGCCCAGCCACAGCAGGAGCAGCGCGATGGGGCCCTCGGAAGGGGGAGGGGCGCTCTTCTTGGTCGGGGGTTTGCGCGCGGCGGAGCCACCCGAGGAGCGCCGGGCCGGCGCCTTCTTCGCGGCGCCCTTCCCGGAACCGCCCCGAGACGCTCCGCCACCTGTCTGCCTGGGGGTTTTGGGCGCACGGGTGGCCATGATGGGCACCCTACTAGCAGCGAGGCGCGCACCCCGGCATTGGCGGCCCGGCGTGTCCTCCCCCGTGAACAGGCGGAGGGGCGCCGACGCGTTGCCGGACGCCCCCCACAGGCTGAGCGGGAGACTAAATCTCCACGATCACCGGCACGATCATCGGGCGGCGGCGGTAGGTCTCGTTGACCCAGCGGCCGATCCCGCGGCGGACGAGCTGGCGCAGCTGGGCGGGGTCGTTGATGCCGTCGGAGGCGGCCCGCTCCAGCGACTCCTGGATCTTGGGGATGACGGCGTCGTATGCGTCGACGTCGATACCGGCGCCCCGGGTGTGGATCTCGGGCTCGCCGACGATCTTGCCGGAGGTGGAGTCGACCGCCACGATGACGGAGATGAACCCCTCCTCGCCGAGGATGCGCCGGTCCTTGAGCGCGGTCTCGGTGACGTCGCCCACCGACGCGCCGTCGACGTAGACATAGCCGGCCTGGACGGCCCCGGTGATGCCCGCCTTGCCCTTGTGCAGGTCGACCACCACGCCGTCCTCGGCGATGCAGATGCGGTCCTCGGGGAGCCCGGCGAGCTTGGCCAGGCCGGCGTGTGCGCGCATGTGCCGCCACTCGCCGTGCACGGGCATGAAGTTGCGCGGCCGGACCATGTTGTGCACGTACAGCAGCTCGCCTGCCGAGGCGTGGCCGGAGACGTGCACCAGGGCGTTGCCCTTGTGCACGACCTTGGCGCCCCAGCGGGTGAGGCCGTTGATCACCCGGTTGACCGAGTTCTCGTTGCCCGGGATGAGCGAGGACGCGAGCAGCACGGTGTCGCCCGCCTCGATGCGGATCTGGTGGTCGCGGTTGGCCATGCGGGTGAGCGCCGACATGGGCTCGCCCTGGGAGCCGGTGGAGACCAGGACGGCCTCTTCGGGCCGCAGGTCGTCGAGCTGGCGGATGTCGACCAGGAGGTCGCCGGGGACGGAGAGGTAGCCCAGGTCGCGCGCGATGTTCATGTTGCGCACCATGGAGCGCCCGACGAAGGCGACCTTGCGGCCGTGTGACTTGGCGGAGTCGAGGACCTGCTGCACGCGGTGGATGTGCGAGGCGAAGCAGGCGACGATGATGCGCTGGTCGGCCTGGTCGAAGACCTTGTCGATGACCGGGGCGATGTCGCGCTCGCTGGTGACGAACCCGGGCACCTCGGCGTTGGTGGAGTCGGCCAGCAGGAGGTCGACGCCCTCGTCGCCCAGCCGGGCGAACCCGGCGAGGTCGGTGAGGCGGCCGTCCAGCGGGAGCTGGTCCATCTTGAAGTCGCCCGTGTGCAGCAGCGTGCCGGCCGGGGTGCGGATGGCGATGGCCAGGGCGTCGGGGATGGAGTGGTTGACCGAGAGGAACTCCAGGTCGAAGTCGCCGAAGGAGCGGCGGTCGCCCTCCTCGACCTGCACGGTGACCGGCTTGATGCGGTGCTCGCCCAGCTTGGCCGACAGCAGCGCGAGGGTGAGCCGGGAGCCCACCAGCGGGATGTCGGGCCGCTCGCGCAGCAGGAACGGCACGGCGCCGATGTGGTCCTCGTGGCCGTGGGTGAGGACCAGCGCCTCGATGTCGTCGAGCCGGTCGCGGATGTAGTCGAAGTCGGGCAGGATCAGATCGATTCCGGGCTGCTCCTCCTCAGGGAACAGCACCCCGCAGTCGACGATGAGCAGCCGCCCGCCGTACTCGAAGACCGTCATGTTGCGGCCGATCTCGCCGAGGCCGCCGAGGGCAACGACCCTCAGCGTGTCCTTGCCGAGCGGCGGCGGCGGGCCGAGTTCGGGGTGCGGGTGACTCATGCGGATCCTTCCGTCAGCCGTTCGACTCCGACCACGCTGGCCGGGACCGCCTGGTGCGGCGCCAGGCCGATGGGGCCCTTGACACCGGCAGCGGCGAGGTCCTCGCGCAGCAGCGCCTGGAGTTCTGGTGAAGCGTCGGCGAGGGGGGTCCGCACCGGGCCGCCGGGCAGGCCGAACATGTTCAGCACGGCCTTGCTCGTGATGACGCCCTGGGTGCGGAAGATGCCGGTGTAGACCGGGGTCAGGCGCCGGTGGATGGCCAGGGCCCGACTGACGTCGCCGGCCTGGTAGGCATCGATCATCTCGCGCAGGTCCGCGCCGACGATGTGGCCGACGACGCTGACGAACCCGGCCGCGCCGATGGACAGCAGCGGCAGGTTGAGCATGTCGGAGCCGCAGTAGTAGGCCAGGCCGGTGCGCTCCATGACCCAGGAGCTGGCGCCGATGTCGTCCTTGGCGTCCTTGTTCGCGACGATGCGGGGGTGCTCGGCGAGCCGCACCAGGGTCTCGGAGGCGATGGGGGTGCCCGTGCGGCCGGGGATGTCGTAGAGCAGCATCGGCAGGCCGGTGGAGTCGGCGATGGCGGTGAAGTGCCGCAGCAGCCCCTCCTGGGGCGGCTTGCTGTAGTAGGGGGTGACCGCCATCAGGCCGTGCGCGCCGGCCTTCTCGGCCTCTTGGGCCAGGTGCATGCTGTGGCGGGTGTCGTTGGTGCCGACCCCGGCGATGACCGTGGCGCGGTCGCCGACGGACTCCAGGACGGCGCGCAGCAGCCGGTCCTTCTCGTCGTCGCTCGTGGTGGGCGACTCGCCGGTGGTGCCGCTGATGACGAGGCCGTCGTTCCGCTGTTCGTCGACCAGATAGGCGGCGAGGCGGGCCGCTCCGTCGTAGTCGACGTCCCCGTTCTCGCGCATGGGTGTGACCATCGCGGTCAACATCTGGCCGAAGGGCGCGCTCGGCGTTGTGCTGCCTGACATAGGGAAAACGTACCGCGCCGGGACCCCACCTGCGGCCAAGCGACCCCGCTGAAGCGGATTTTCCGGACGTACCTTCCCGTTCCACCCGGCCGTCGGCGTGTCCCGGAACCGCCGCCAACGGGCGCGCGCGGGAGGGGCGTCCCCTCCCGCGCGGCACTGGCACTATTTAGTGACGCAGATCACACTCGATGGCCGCGGCGGACGCGGCCTGCGGCCGGGGAGCCGCGGGCGGATCAGTCGTCGTTGTCGGGCAGGAAGAGGCTCAGCAGCCAGCTGACGACGGCGATCACGATGGCGCCCCAGAACGCCGGCCAGAAGCCGTGGATGAAGAACGGCAGCCCGAGCAGGCCCGCCAGCCATGCGGTGAGCATGAGCAGCAGAGCGTTGACGACCAGCGCGATCAGCCCGAGCGTGAGGGCGTAGAACGCGCAGCCGACGGTCTTCACCACCGGCTTGATCACGGCGTTGACGATGCCGAAGATCACGCCGAGCGCGAGGTAGACGACGATCGCCTGGGAGGTCGAGGAGGTCGTGACGTCCAGGCCGTCGATCAGGTACACCGCCGCCGCGAGCGCGACCGCGTTCACGATGATTCTGATGATGATGCTCACGCCTCGATGCTCCCACGGACCGCCCCTCGGACGAACCCGCCGGGCCCGTGTTCGGGGGTTCGGCCAGGGTTGACCCCGACACGCCGGTCAGGGTGGACGGCCGGGAGCCGATAGGGTCCGGAGCCGTGTCGACACAGCGCTTTGTGAGGTCAGCCCGCCGCGAGGACATCGATGCCGTCGTGGACATCCAGGTCGCGGCGTGGGAATCGATGTACGGCGGCCTGCTGCCCGATGCCGTGCGGGCGGAGCTGGCCGGCGCGGAGGCGCGGTCGGGGTTCGCCGCGCAGTGGCGCGCCGCCGTGGAGGCGCCGCCCTCCCCGCGGCACCGGCTGCTCGTCGCCACCGACGAGGACCGGGTGGCGGGGTTCGCCGCGATCGGCCCCGCCCAGGACCCCGACAGCGGGCCGGGCGACGCCGAGGTCCTCGCCCTGCACGTCGGCCCCGGCCGGGTGCGGCGCGGGCACGGCAGCCGGCTGCTCAACGCGTCGGTGGACCACCTGGTCGACGACGGCTTCTCGGCGGCGCACCTGTGGGTCCTGGAGGCCGCCAATCCGCTGCGGGCGTTCGCCGAGTCCGCGGGCTGGCGGGCCGACGGCGCGCGCCGCGAGCTCGACCTCGGCACCCCGCTGCCGATGGTCCGGCTGCACGCGGCCATCGGTGAGATCGCCTGAGAGCCGCGGCGCTACCGTTGGGGCACGGGGGCGCCCGCCCCTCAACCGACCGGACAAGGACCGACGCGTGGCCACGCTCAGCCAGTGGGTCGCGGGGGCACGCCCGCGCACATTGCCCAATTCCATCGTCCCCGTCGCCGTGGGCACCGGCGTGGCCGTCGGCGCCGGCGGAGCGGTGTGGTGGAAGGCTCTCCTGGCGATGGGCGTCGCCATGGCGCTCCAGGTGGGTGTCAACTACGCCAACGACTACAGCGACGGGGTCCGGGGCACCGACACCGAGGAGCGCACCGGCCCGATGCGGCTGACCGCGACCCGCACCGCCCCCGCCCGCCAGGTGCTGGTGGCGGCCTGGGCCTGCTTCGGGGTGGCGGCGGTCCTGGGGCTGGTGCTGGTGGCGACGACGTCGTGGTGGCTGCTGCTGATCGGGGCGGCGTCGATCGTGGCCGCGTGGTTCTACACCGGCGGCCGGACCCCCTACGGCTACCGGGCGCTGGGCGAGGTGTCGGTGTTCGTGTTCTTCGGCCTGGTGGCGGTGGTCGGCACGGTGTTCGTCCAGCTCGGCTCGGTGCCGTGGCAGGGCTGGGTGGCGGCGGTGCCCATCGGGCTGCTGTCGTGCTCGGTGCTGGTGATCAACAACCTGCGCGACATCCCCACCGACTCCGAGACCGGCAAGATCACGCTGGCGGTGCGGCTGGGCGACGCCGGAACGCGGCGGCTGTATGCGGGCTGCATCGCGGCCGCCTTCGTGCTCGCGCTCGCCACGGCGGCGGCGTCGTGGTGGGTGGTGCTCGTGCTGCTCGCCGCCCCCTTGGCGGTGCGCCCGGTGCGGCGGGTCCTGGGCGGGCAGGCCGGCCGCGACCTCGTCCTGGGGCTGGGCGAGACCGGCAAGGCGCAGATGGCCTTCGGCGCGCTGTTCGCCGTGGGCCTCGCTCTGGGCTGAGCGCCCGCCGATCCCGCCGCGGCGATCCGGGTCCCCGTCCCCTCCCTTTGCCCACCGCGGGCCCTCCGTCGGCGCCGCCCGTTGCGCGCGGCCGGCGGTTCCCGCGAGGCCGCGCCGAGAGGCGCTCAGCACGCGTGGCAGTAGTATCGGCGTGTGACATTGTCGTACTCGGTGTCGGTGAGCGTGCTCGGTCCGCCGGGGCGGACCCGGTCGTCCTAGGGAGTGGTTGCAGCGCATGGCAGGCAGGATTCAGTCGATCGAGCGCGCCGCAGCCATCCTCCGCCTGCTGGCCGGCGGCGCCCGGGGGCTGAGCCTGGCGGAGATCTCGCGGACCCTGGAGCTGCCCAAGGGCACCGTCCTGGGGATCCTGCGCACCCTCCAGCACGTGGGCTTCGTCGAGCAGGACCAGCCCGCGGGCCACTACCGGCTCGGCGGCGGCGTGCTGCGGCTGGGCACGCGCTACCTCGACGGCAATGAGCTGCGCACCCGGGCCCTGAACTGGGCCGACTCCCTGGCGGCGCGCAGCGGCGAGAGCGTCCGGATCGGCACCCTGCACGAGCGGCACGTGCTAGTGGTGCACCACGTCTTCCGGCCCGACGACAGCCGCCAGACCCTGGAGGTCGGGTCGCTGCTGCCGCTGCACGCGACGGCGCTGGGCAAGGCGCTGATGGCGTTCGACCCGCTGGCCGTGCCCGACGAGCCCGAGCCCGGTGTGCCCGCCCTTCCGGCCTACACCGCGCACACGCTGACCTCGCTGCCCGCTCTGCTGGCCGAGCTCGACACGGTGCGCGCCAACGGCTGGGCCCCCGAGCTGGAGGAGCTGGTGGAGGGCGAGGTCGCCATCGCCGCCCCCATCCGCGACCGCAGCGGCACCACGGTGGGCGCGATCGGCCTGTCCGGCGCGGTCGAGCGGCTGTGCGACGACCGCGGCCTGCGCATGGACCAGGTGTCCTACGTGCGCGACGCCGCCCGTTCGATCTCCCGCGAGCTGGGCGCCCACCCCTGGTAGACCGGCGCGCCGACGCGTCCCGGCCGGACCCCGATCGGCTGCGGCCCCCATCGCTTCCGGCGCGCCTCGCCGTGCCGTTCCCACCATCGCCGCCGCGACCGGCGCGCGTCCGCTTTGCCCGGCTACTACCGGTCTTGACACGCCGCGAGAGCTAGCTCACACTTCTCCTAACATCACGTACTACATTGCCGTACACCATGCGAAATGCGCATTCGTGAGCCCAGTTCCGGGACCCGGCCGCACGCCATCCCCACGTCCCTTCCGCCGGAGGCGAGTTATCGGATGACCAAGCAGTACATCGCAGCGATCGACCAGGGCACCACGTCCAGCCGCTGCATCGTCTTCGACCACGACGGCCGCATCGTCTCCGTGGGACAGCGCGAACACCGGCAGATCTTCCCCAAGCCGGGCTGGGTCGAACATGACGCCGCCGAAATCTGGCGCAACGTCGAGGCGGTGGTCGCCGAGGCGCTGGAGAAGGGCTCCCTGACCCCCGACCGGCTCGCCGCCGTGGGCATCACCAACCAGCGCGAGACCACCCTGGTGTGGGACCGCGCCACCGGCGAGCCCGTGCACAACGCGATCGTGTGGCAGGACACCAGAACCGACGACCTGATCCACGAGCTGGCCGGGGTCGTCGGCCAGGAGCGGTTCCGCGAACGCTGCGGCCTCCCGCTCGCCACCTACTTCTCCGGCCCCAAGCTGCGCTGGCTGCTGGACGAGGTCCCCGGCCTGCGCGAGCGCGCGGAGCGCGGCGAGGTGCTGTTCGGCACCATGGACACCTGGCTCATCTGGAAGCTGACGGGCCGCCACGTCACCGACGTCACCAACGCCAGCCGCACCATGCTGATGAACCTGCGCACCCTCGACTGGGACCCGTTCATCCTCGACGCCATGGGCATCCCCGCGGGCATCCTGCCCGAGATCACCTCCTCCGCCGAGGTCTACGGCGAGGCGCAGGGGTTCCTGGCCGGCGTCCCGGTCGCCTCGGCGCTCGGCGACCAGCACGCCGCGCTGTTCGGCCAGACCTGCTTCTCCCCCGGCGACGTCAAGGGCACCTACGGCACCGGGACGTTCCTGGTGCTCAACACCGGCACCGAACCCGTGATGTCGTCCAACGGCCTGCTCACCACCCTGGGCTACAAGATCGGCGACCAGCCCGCCGTCTACGCCCTGGAGGGCTCGATCGCCGTCACGGGCTCGCTGGTCCAGTGGATCCGCGACAACCTCGGGCTGATCTCCAGCGCCGCCGAGATCGAGACCCTCGCCCGCACCGTCGACGACAACGGCGGCTGCTACATCGTTCCCGCCTTCTCGGGGCTCTTCGCCCCGCACTGGCGCAGCGACGCGCGCGGCGTCATCACCGGGCTGACCGGCTACGTCACCAAGGGCCACATCGCCCGCGCCGTGCTGGAGGCCAGCGCCTGGCAGACCCGCGAGGTCGTCGACGCGATGCGCCAGGACTCCGGGGTGGATCTGGCCAGCCTGCGCGTCGACGGCGGCATGACCGCCGACAACCTGCTCATGCAGATCCTCGCCGACGTGCTCGACGTCGAGGTGGTGCGGCCCATGGTCGCCGAGACCACCTGCCTGGGCGCCGCCTACGCGGCCGGGCTCGCGGTGGGCTACTGGCCCGACATCGACAGCCTGCGCGCCAACTGGCACAAGGCCGCCGAGTGGGCGCCCAAGATGGAGCCCGCGGTGCGCGATCGCGAGTACCACAACTGGCAGAAGGCGGTGGAGCGCACCCTCGGCTGGGTCGAGCGCCCGGCCTGACGGGCGGCGCCTCCCCCGCCGGTCCGGCGGGCGCCGGCAGGCGCCCGTCCGGCCCCGTTCCGCGGCCCGGGACCGCCGCTCGCGGCCCGGGCCGCCGTCCCTTCCCCGCCTGACCCCGCAGCGACCGCACGCCCATCCGGGACCCCGCGTCCCGGCCCCACCCCTCATGGCGGAGGCCCCCATGGAATACCTGGCCGAATTCGTCGGCACCGCGATCCTCATCCTCCTCGGCGGCGGCGTGGTCGCCGGCGTCACCCTCGCGAAGTCCAAGGCCAACAACGGCGGATGGATCGTCATCACGCTCGGCTGGGGCATGGCCGTCGCGATGGCCGTCTACGTCACCGGCCAGTACAGCGGCGCGCACCTGAACCCCGCCGTCACGCTGGCGCTGGCCTCGACCGGCGACTTCGAGCTCGCGCTCGTCCCCGGCTACATCGCCGCCCAGATGGCCGGGGCCTTCACCGGTGCGGTGCTGGTCTACCTCGCCTACCTACCGCACTGGGGCGAGACGGAGGATGCGGAGACCAAGCTGGGCGTCTTCAGCACGATCCCGGCCGTGCGCAGCATCCCGGCGAACCTGCTCACCGAGGTCATCGGCACCTTCCTGCTGGTCTTCGGCATCCTCGGCATCAACGCCAACATGAACCCGATCGGTGAGGGCGACGCCAACCTGGCCGCGCTGTTCGGTACCGGGTTCGCGCCGCTGCTGGTCGGCCTGCTGGTGACGGCCATCGGCCTGTCCCTGGGCGGCCCGACCGGCTACGCCATCAACCCCGCCCGCGACCTGGGCCCGCGGCTGGCGCACCTGGTGCTGCCGATCCCCGGGAAGGGCGGCTCCGACTGGTCCTACTCCTGGGTGCCGGTGGTCGGCCCGATCGTGGGCGGCGTTCTGGCCGCGCAGGTGTTCGGGCTCCTCGGGTTCGGCGGGTAGCCCGGAGGGACGTTCCTCCGTGAGCGGCGGGGGCCGCGGCGTGCGGCCCCCGCCGCTCCGCTGTTCCCGCAGGGATCGGCCTACCGGCCGCCGCCCCAGGCGTGCCAGACCGGGTCCAGTTCGGCGTCGGCACGGTAGGTCCGGGCGGCCACCGACCGCCATAGGGCACCCGGGCCGGCGAGGTCCATCCGGGCCGGGCCGTGGGGGCCGCCGGGGGTCCGCCCGAAGGCGGCGACCTGGCCGATGACGCGGGCCGGACCGATCACCCCGGGGAGTTCCCGCGTTTCAGGCGAACGGAGGTCCAGGTCCTCGGCGTAGAGCTCGCGGCCGGCCAGCCGCACATCGGTGCGCGAGCGCAGCGCCCCGCCGCGCTCGCCGCTGCGGCCCAGCACCAGCGTCTCGCGCCACAGCAGTTCCGCGCCGGGCGCGAGGTCGACGTCGATACTGCGCAGCACGTCGGCGCCGTCGGCGACGATGAACGACGGCTCGCTCCAGGTCATGCGGGCGCCTTCGGCCAGGCGGATGCGCGCCCGCCAGGCGGCCTGCCCGCCCCGGGCGTTGTAGGCCACCGTGCCGTTGGGGTCGACCAGCTCCAGTTCCGCTCCGGGGCCGACGTCGACGTGCAGCTCCAGGTCGTCGCCGGCGCACAACGAGGCCCGCACGGCGGCCAGCGCGACCCGCAGGGCGGTGCCGGGGCGGCGCATCACGCGGGGGCGCAGGAACGTGCCGGTCTCCAGCCGCCGCGGGTGGGTGCGCCCCCCGGAGCGGCGGACGGCCACGACCGCGGGGACGGCGGGAACAAGCCCCGGCCGGACGCGGGCGGCCGCAGCCGGGGGCCGCCCGGACGGCGCGACGCCGGGCCCGGCCGCCGCCGTGCCCGCGTCGGCGATGGCGGATCCCATCAGTGCCCGTGGCCGTGCCCGTGGCCGTGCCCGGCGTCGCCGGGGCCGTGGCCGTGCGGGGCCATGGGGCCGGGGTCCTGCGGGACGTGCGTGCCCGCGCGGTGCTCGTCGAGCACGTCGCGGACCCAGTCGGACAGGCGGGCCACCGAGGCGGCGTCGTCGCGCGCCACCGCCAGGACGGGGCGCCCGTCGCGGGCCTTCTCGGCGTCGGCGACCATCTGTCCGACGTCCACGCCGACGTAGGGGGCGAGGTCGGCCTTGTTCACCACGAGCACGTCGGCGCGGCCGATCCCCGGGCCGCCCTTGCGGGCGACGTCGCCGCCGCCCGCGACGTCCAGGCAGAAGATCTGGGCGTCGATGAGCGAGGGGCTGAAGGTGGCGGTGAGGTTGTCGCCGCCGCTCTCGACCAGCACGATGTCGAGCGGGGCGAACTCCGCCTCCAGGTCCTCGACGGCGTCGAGGTTGGCGGTGATGTCGTCGCGGATCGCGGTGTGCGGGCAGGCGCCGGTCTCGACGGCGCGGATGCGGTCGGCGTCCAGGACCCCCGCCGAGCGCAGGAAGCGGGCGTCCTCGTCGGTGTAGATGTCGTTGGTGACGACGGCCATGGCCAGGTCGGCGGAGAGCTCCCGGCACAGCGTGGCGATGAGCGAGCTCTTACCGGTGCCGACCGGGCCGGCCACCCCCAGGCGCAGGGTGCGGCGCGGCGCGGCGGGGGCGGCGTTCTCGGGGGCGGGGGTGTCAGGCAACGAAGAGCCTCCTTGTGGCGTCGGCGTGCTCGCCCGCCCACTGGTCGATGAGCGGGGCGGAGCGTGCGGGGATGTCCCGGGGTGACCGGACCGCGGCGGCGCACCGCACGCCCTCCTCGATGTCCGGGGCGGCGTCGAGCAGCCACCGGACGGCGGTGAGCGGGTCGCCGGGGTCGAGTTTGAGGGCGGCGGCGGTCACGGTCTGGGCGTCGTCGTAGAGCGCGGCGCGCGCGGTCGCCTCGGGGCCCATGCCGAACACGGCGGCCAGCGCGCCCAGGACCACGGGCCGCAGGGGGCGCAGGCCCGGTGTGGCGGCGGACGCGGTGTCCAGGGCGGTGACGGCCGGGTGGGCGGGGGCGATCCGGCGGGCGAGGCGCGTCGGGCCGCGGCCCAGCCGGGCCGAGGCGTCGCGCAGGGCGGGGCTCGGGGTGCGGGCGGCCAGCGCGGACTGCACGGGCGCGTAGTCGGGTGCGGGCGCCGCGGCGTGGCGCAGCGCCAGCACCGCCGCGGCGGCCTCGGTCAGGGCCACGGTCCGCAGCCGCGCGCGGATGTAGGCGGGCACCAGGCCGGCGGTGAGCCCCGCCGCCATGGCGCCCTCCAGCGTCGCGGAGTGGGCGTGCCCCCCGGTGGGCAGCCGCGCATCGGCCAGCAGCAGCGCGCCCAGCGCGCCGGTGCCGCCGGTTCCCTCTCCGGCGATCGCCGCCGCGTCGCGGGCCCGGTGGTCCTGCCCGTTTCCTGTCGTCGTCATCGGCGGTCCCGGGCCGGTCAGAACATCGTGTACCGCTGGGTGAGCGGCAGCTCGGCCACGGGGTGGTCGGCCCCGTGGGGGTCGACCTCGTAGCCGTCGATGGTCACCCGGAACGTCTCGGGGTCGACGGAGATGTCGGGCAGCGCGGTGTTGTTGGGCAGGTGCTCCTTGCGCACCCCGCGGGTATCGCGCACCGCCGCCAGCCGGCGGCGCAGCCCCAGCCGGCCGGCCAGGCCGTCGTCGAGGGCCGCCTGGGCGACGAAGCTCACCGACAGGTGCGGGGCGTTGGCGGTGGTGGCGGCCAGGCCGCGGCGCAGCAGCATGGGCTGGGCGGTGGGGATGGCGGCGTTGGGGTCGCCCTGAGGGGCGTGGACGATGGCTCCGCCCTTGACCACGGCGGCGGGGCGGATGCCGAAGAACGCGCGGTCCCACAGCACCAGGTCGGCGAGTTTGCCGGGTTCGACCGACCCGACCTCGTGGTCGATGCCGTGCGCGACCGCGGGGCAGATCGTGTACTTGGCGACGTAGCGCCGGGCCCGCTCGTTGTCGGCCGGCAGCTGGGAATGGACGCCGTGGCGGGCCTTCATGACGTGGGCGACCTGCCAGGTACGGCAGATCACCTCGCCGATGCGGCCCATGGCCTCGGCGTCGGAGGACGTGATGGACATGGCGCCCATGTCCTGGAGGATGTCCTCGGCCGCCATGGTGGTGTCGCGGATGCGGGAGTCCGCGAACTGCACGTCGGCCTCGACGTCGGGGTTGAGGTGGTGGCAGACCATCAGCATGTCGTGGTGCTCGGCCACGGTGTTGACGGTGAAGGGCAGGGTGGGGTTGGTGGACGCCGGGAGCACGTTGCGCTGGCCGGCGAGCACGATGACATCGGGGGCGTGCCCGCCGCCCGCGCCTTCGGAGTGGAACACGTGGATGCCGCGGCCGCCGATGGCGGAGATGGTGTCCTGGACGTAGCCGGCCTCGTTGAGGCTGTCGGCGTGCAGGGCCACCTGGAGGCCGTACTCCCCGGCGGCGCGCAGGGCGGCGTCGATGGCGGCGGGCGTGGACCCCCAGTCCTCGTGGACCTTGTACCCGGCGGCGCCCGCGAGCGCCTGCTCGGCGAGGGCGGCGGCGCCCACCGTGTTGCCCTTGCCCAGCAGCAGCAGGTTGACCGGCACCTCGTCGAGGGCGCGGTGGACCATCGCGAGGTTCCACGGGCCGGGGGTGACGGTGGTGGCCTTGGTGCCCTCGGCCGGCCCGGTGCCGCCGCCCGCGACGGTGGTGGTGCCGGTGGCCAGCGCCTCGTGCAGGGCGTCGGTGTTGAGCAGGTGCACGTGGGTGTCGACCGCGCCCGCGGTGAGGATGCGGCCCTCGCCGGCCAGGACCTCGGTCGCGGGGCCGATGACCAGCCCGGGGTGCACGCCGTCCTGGATGTCGGGGTTGCCGGCCTTGCCGACGGCGACGATGCGGCCCTCGCGCACCCCGACGTCGGCGCGCACGATGCCCCAGTGGTCGAGCACCACGACGTTGGTGATGACCAGGTCGAGCGCGCCCTCGGCCCGGGTCAGGGTCGATTGCAGCATGGACTCGCGGATGGACTTGCCGCCGCCGAAGACGGTTTCGTCGCCGCCCGCGCAGTGGTCGTGCTCGACCTCGATCCACAGGTCGGTGTCGCCCAGGCGCACCTGGTCGCCGGTGGTGGGGCCGTAGAGGGCGGCGTAGTCGCCGCGGGAGAGCTCACTCACCGGACACCGCCTCGTGGCGGATCTGGAGACCGGGCACCACGCGGCGCCCGGCCAGGGCCACGGCGGTCACGCGCTTGACGTCGTTGGGCTGGAAGCGCAGGGAGGTCCCGGCGGGGATGTCCAGCCGGAAGCCGTCGACCAGGGTGCGGTCGGGGGTCTCGCCGGGGTCGTCCTCGGCGAAGAAGACGAGGGCGCGGTTGGTGTCGGCGAGGTGGATGTGCGATCCGATCTGCACGGGCCGGTCGCCGTCGTTGCGGACGATGACGGTGCGCTTCTCGCGGCCGGCGTTCAGCTCGATGACGCCCTCGCGCACGCGCAGGGCGCCCGGCGGTTCGGCGGCGGCCGCTCCCGGGGCGTCGACGGGGTCGTCGGCGGCTCCGGGCCGGATGGGGTGGCTGAGCGGGATGAGCTTGCGGCCGTCGGGGAAGGTCGCCTCGACCTGGAGATCGGGGATCATCTCGGGGACGCCCGCCATGACCTGCTCGGCGGTGAGCACGTGCACGCCCTCGGCCATCAGCTGCTCGACGGTGGCGCCCTCGCGGGCGCGCTCCATGGCCCAGCAGGACAGCAGGGCGACGGACTCCGGATGGTTGAGCAGCACACCGCGTTCGAGACGGTCCCGCGCCACCATCCCGGCCACGCTGAGCAGCAGCTTCTCGGTATCGGCCGGAGTCAGGAACAACTTTCCTCCCACCACGTGACAACGCCGGTCAGGCCATGCTGGCCGATCTCGCGGAAGCACCGTTTCCGGAGTGTTACGTCCGGGTTAAAAGAGCTCGCTGGAGCCGTCGGCTACTCCAGGCCGAGCAGGGGCTCCAGGCCGATGGTGAGCGGGTCGGGCAGGCCGGCGACCTCGCGCACGCCCAGCAGCACCCCGGGCATGAACGATGCCCGGTTCATGGAGTCGTGGCGGATGGTCAGGGTCTCGCCGTGCGTGCCGAAGACGATCTCCTGGTGGGCGATCATGCCGGTGATGCGCAGCGCGTGGACGCGCACGCCGTCGATGTCGGCGCCGCGCGCCCCCGGGACCTCGGCGGTGGTGGCGTCGGGCATCGCCGCCGCGCCGGCGTCGCGCCGGGCCGCGGCGACCAGCTCGGCGGTGCGGGTCGCCGTTCCGCTGGGGGCGTCGGCCTTGTTCGGGTGGTGCAGCTCGATGATCTCGGTGGACTCGAAGTAGGGCGCGGCGAGCTTCGCGAAGTGCATCATGAGCACCGCGGCGATGCCGAAGTTCGGCGCGAGCAGCACCTTGGCGCCGGGGTGGGCGTCCAGCAGCCCGCGCAGCTCGGCGAGCTTGGCGTCGTCGAACCCGGTGGTGCCGACGACGGCGTGGATGCCCTGCTCGATCAGCCAGCGCAGGTTGTCCATGACGGCGTCGGGGTGGGTGAAGTCGACCACGACATCTGCGCCGCGGACCGCCTCGCGGTCGTCGCCGCTATCGACCCCCGCCACGTACTCGGTGTCGGCCGCCCCCTGGACCGCCGCGACGACTTCGGACCCCATGCGCCCGTGGGCGCCGAACACTCCTACCTTGATCACGGGGTTCACCGTACCGGAGTGCGTGCGCCGCGGCGGATGCACCCGCCGGGCGGCGGGTGCATCCGGCGTCTTCTCTGGTCACGCCCTCACGCGCGGGCGACCAGCAGAGCGAAGTCCCCGTCCGGGTCGGTCCACCAGTGTTCCAGGGCCAGCCCGGCGCGGTCGAGCTCGTCGGCCACGCCCGTGCGGCGGAACTTCGCCGAGATCTCGGTGCGCACGTCCTCTCCCGCGGCCAGGCCGACCGTCAGGTCCAGGGCGCCCACCCGGACCCGCATGGGCGCCCGGGCGCGCAGCCGCATCTCCATCCACTCGGCCTCGGGGTCCCATAGGGCCACGTGGTCGAAGGCGCCGGGGTCGAACCCCGCGTCGAGCTCGCGGTCGATCACCCGCAGGACGTTGCGGTTGAACTCGGCGGTCACCCCCCGGGCGTCGTCGTAGGCGGCGACGAGCCGCGCTGGGTCCTTCACCAGGTCGACGCCGAGCAGCAGCGTCTCCCCGGCCCGCAGCGTGCTGCGCAGGTCGCCGAGGAACGCCACGCGCGCAGCGGGGACGAGGTTGCCGATGGTGGAGCCGAGCACCGCCACGGTGCGGCGCCCTTCGGCGGGCAGCAGGTGCAGGTGGCGCTCGAAGTCGGCGACGACCGCGTGCACCTCCAGCCCCGGGTACTCCGCGGCGATACGGCCGGCGGACTCGGACAGGAAGTCGCCGCTGACGTCCACCGGAACGAACCGGCGCAGGGTCCCGGCGTCGCGCAGGGCGTCCAGCAGCAGCCGGGTCTTCTCCCCCGACCCCGCCCCGAGCTCCACGAGCGTGTCGGCGCCGGTGGCGCGGGCCACCTCGGGTGCGTGCCGGACGAGGATCGCCCGCTCGGCGCGCGTCGGATAGTACTCGGGCAGCCGGGTGATCTCCTCGAAGAGGCGGCTGCCGCGCTCGTCGTAGAACCACTTGGGCGGCAGCGCCTTGGGGTGGGCCGCCAGGCCTTCGGCGACGTCGCGGCGCAGCGCCTTGGCCAGGTCGTCGGGTGTCAGATGGTGGTCGATGCGGATCACCGGGTCCCCCGCCCCTCGTCGTCGATCGCGGTGATGGCCGTGCCCCCGCGGTCCGCGGTGACGAGGTGGCCGTCGGGTACCCGCTGCCAGGCGGGGTCGTCGTCGAGGGGTTCGGAGGCGATCCACACGCCGTGGGGCCGGCGCAGGGTGTAGAGGGTGTCGCCGGAGGCGGTGGCGGCCAGGCGCTCCCCGTCGGCGGCGAGCAGGTTGTAGCGGCCGGCGGAGCATTCCCGCGCCTCGCGGACGACTGCGGCCAGGGCGGGGCCCAGGGGCTCGCCCTTGCGCCACAGCCGCATCGCGTGGGCGAACAGCGGCGCGGAGTCCACGGGGGTGCGCGCGTCGAGCACCCCCGAGGGCAGCGGGGCGGTCAGCCGGTCGGCCAGGGCCCCGTCGTCGGCGACCGCCCCGTTGTGGCTGAACAGCCAGGTGTCGCCGCGGAAGGGCTGGGCGCACGACTCGTCGGCGCCGAACCCGGGCGTGGCGTCGCGCACCGCCGCCACCACGCAGCCCGAGCGGATCACCCGGGCGGCGTCGGCGAAGGAGGAGTCGCCCCAGATGGGCATGGCGCGGCGGTAGCGCAGCGGGGCGGCGTGGCCGGGGTCGTACCAGCCGACCCCGAAACCGTCGGCGTTGACGGTCCCGTGCGCCTGCTCGCGCGGCGCGTAGCTCTGCACGTGCAGTGCGTGCGGCGGCCCGAAGAGCAGGTCGTGCAGGCCCACGGGCGCGCCGAGATAGGCGAGGTGGCGGCACATCAGGCCGCCTCCGCGTCGCGGGCCAGCCGGAAGCCGGTGAAGATCTGGCGGCGGATGGGCAGGTCCCAGTTGCGGAAGGTCCCGCGCACCGCGGTCGGGTGGGTGGCCCAGGAGCCGCCGCGCAGGACCCGGTAGTCGCCGCCGAAGAAGACCTCGGAGTACTCCCGGTAGGGGAACGCCTGAAAACCCGGATAGCCGGTGAACCCGCTGGAGGTCCACTCCCACACGTCGCCGATCAGCTGCTGCACGCCCGAGGGCGAGGCCCCGGCCGGGTAGGCGCCGGCCGGGGCGGGGCGCAGCAGGTGCTGGCCGAGGTTCGCGTGGTGCGGGGCCGGCTCCCCGTCGCCCCACGGGAAGCGGCGCGAGGTGCCGGTGGCGGGGTCGTGGCGGGCCGCCTTCTCCCACTCGGCCTCAGTGGGCAGCCGACGGCCGGCCCAGCGGGCGTGCGCCTCGGCCTCGTGGAAGCAGACGTGCTGGACGGGCTCATCGGGCGGGACGGGCTCGACGCGGCCGAAGCGGCGGCGCCACCAGCCGCCCCCCTCCCGGCGCCAGAAGGCGGGCGCGCGCTTGCCCGTCCGGGTGCGCCACTGCCATCCCGCGTCGCTCCACCAGCGGGGGTCGTCGTAGCCGCCGTCGGCCATGAAGGCCTGGTGGGCGGCGTTGGTCACGGGGTGGACGCCGATGTGGAAGGCGTCGACGTGCACGGTGTGGGCGGGCCGTTCGTTGTCGTAGGCCCACGGGTCGCCGGTGCTGCCCATGGTGAAGGGGCCGGCCTCGATCAGCACCTCGCCGCCACCGGCGTCGGCGCCGGCCGGGACAGCGGGGTAGGGCCGGTCGGCGAGCACCGGGTCGCCGCGGCGGAGCTGGTGGGTGGCGAGCATGGTCTCGTCGTGCTGGTGCTCGTGCTGGATCACCATGTGGTAGACGAACCCGCCGCCGCTCAGCGGGTTCCCGGGGTCGAAGGTCTCGCGGTCCAGCGCGTCGAGCACCCGGGCGCGGACGCGCGCGTTGTAGTCCTGGGCCTCCTCCGGCGACAGCAGGGGCAGGGCGACCCGGTCGGCGCGGGGGTTCTCGAAGGCGTCGTAGAGGATGTCGATGTCGGGGCGCAGCGCGTCCTGCCCGGCGGCCGCCCGGACGAGCCACTGCTCTTCGTAGTTACCGACGTGGGCGAGGTCCCACACCAGGGGCGACATCAGCGGCGAGTGCTGGCCGACCAGCTCGGCCTCGTCCAGCGCCTCGACGGTCAGCCCGTGGCTGCGCCGCCGCCCGTGGTCGAGCTCGTCGGCGATCCGCCGCCGCAGCCGCTCGGCGCCGGCCGCATCGGTGGGGGTCCCCCGCTGGGGGTGTGCGCGGCTCATGCCGGGACCTCCTGGGTGGGTTCGGCGTCGGCGGGGCACCGCCCGCGCTCGATGAAGTTCTCGCGGTAGGCGTCGACGAGCCGGGCCAGGTCGGCGGCGTCCATGCGCCGCAGGGCCGCGCCCGCCGCCTCGAAACAGGTCCGGGCGGCAGCCGCCAGGCCGGGGTCGCCGAGGGCGTCGCGGGCGGCGGTGGCCCATTCCGCGCGTCCGGGGTCGGCGCCGTGCCACAGGCGATCGGCGGCGGCCGTTGCACTATCGGTCGCCGCCGGGTCGTCGAAGAGCGCCGCCGCGACGGCCATGGGAACGGGCCACCAGGCCAGCGGGAGCGCGTCGATCATCCGTAATTCCAGCCAGCCGCGCGGGCGCACGGGCGGGAAGAGCGTGCTGAGGTGGAAGAGGAGGTCGTCGTGGGTCGGGCGGCCGTGGTCGCCGCCGCGCAGCCACTCCCGGAACGAGAACCCCGGGGCGACCACCCAGGGGGCGCCGTCGCGGCGGATGGTCATGACCGTGGCGTCCAGGGCGTAGCCCGCCCAGGCGCCCGCCGGGTCGTCGGAGCCGGCCGGCCGGGCGGGCAGGGTCCGGGTGTGGTCGATGGCGTCCCACATGGCCCAGCGCGTGGACCGCCACCCGGTGGGGCGCCCGCGGTACACGGCGGAGTTGGCGAACGCGGCGACGAACAGCGGGCCGAGCCGGTGGGCGAGCCGCCAGCGCCGGGCGGCGTCGGCGGGGTCGGCGCCGATGTCCAGGCACACCTGGAGGGAGGCGGTGCTGCACATCATGGTCCGGCCGCCGCGGCCGCCGCCCATGTCGAAGAAGCGCTCCATCGCGGCGTAGCGCGGCAGGGTGAGCTGGCGGACGGGCGGGCGGAACCGGTCGATGCCGCGGCCCTCCAGGCACAGGCCGGCGGCGTCGAGGTGCTTCTGGATGTGGGCGATGTCGGCGGTGAGGGCCGCGTGCGCCGTGGCGGGCCCGTTGAAGGGCGGCGAGCTGAGCTCCAGCTGCCCTCCGGGCTCGTAGCTGACCGCGCTGCCGTTGGGCGGCGGTCCGGCCTGGTCGACCAGGCTCGACACCAGGTCGAGGGCGACGGGTTCGTCGGGGCGTGCGGGATCGGTGATGAGCCATTCGGTTTCGGCACCGACGGACCCTGGCGGGCCGGTCTTGAAGCAGATGCCGCGGATGTAGTCGTGGACGTCGGTCTCGGTGAGATACCGCATCGGTCGCTCCTTCGAGTGGCGCACGACCTTTACTGCCCGGCTTCTCGCCCGCCCGAACATGCGGACATCCCATGAGTGGCCAAAGCCCCATCCCACCCGTCCGCCCTGAAACAAGGGGCGCTTCCGCCCCAATTCCCGGGGGTTCAGCCGCGCCAGGTCCAGTCGCGGATGTCGGGTGCGTCGTCCCCGTACTCCCGGGTGTGGGCGCGGCAGCGCAGCCGCTCGTCCTGCATGTGCTGGCGCAGGCGGGCGGCCTTCACGCTCAGCCCGGGTACGCGGTCGATGACGTCCATGACCAGGTGGAATCGGTCGAGGTCGTTGAGCATGACCATGTCGAAGGGGGTGGTCGTGGTCCCCTCCTCCTTGTAGCCGCGCACGTGCAGCTGCTCGTGGCCGGTCCGGCGGTAGGTGAGCCGGTGGATGAGCCACGGGTAGCCGTGGAACGCGAAGATGACGGGCTTGTCCGGGGTGAAGAGCGCGTCGTAGGCGCTCCCGGCCAGCCCGTGCGGGTGCTCCTCGGCGGGCAGCAGCCGCATGAGGTCCACGACGTTGACGACCCGCACGGCGAGCCCGGGCAGGTAGTCGCGCAGGAGCTGGGCGGCGGCCAGGGTCTCCAGGGTGGGGACGTCGCCGGCGCAGGCCAGCACGACATCGGGCTCGCAGGCCACATCGGTGCTCGCCCACTCCCAGATCCCCGCGCCGCGCGCGCAGTGGGCGACGGCCCGGTCCATGTCCAGGTAGTCGGGGCCGGGCTGCTTCCCGGCGACGATCACGTTGATGTAGTCGCGGGAGCGCAGGCAGTGGTCGGCGGTGGCGAGGAGGGTGTTGGCGTCCGGGGGCAGGTAGACGCGGACGATCTCAGGCTTCTTGTTGACGACGTGGTCGATGAAGCCGGGGTCCTGGTGGCTGAACCCGTTGTGGTCCTGGCGCCACACGTGCGAACTCAGCAGGTAGTTCAGCGAGGCGATCGGCCGCCGCCAGGGCAGGCCGCGGCTGACCTTGAGCCACTTGGCGTGCTGGTTCACCATCGAGTCGACGATGTGCACGAACGCCTCGTAGCAGTTGAAGAGGCCGTGCCGGCCGGTGAGCAGGTAGCCCTCCAGCCACCCCTGGCACAGGTGCTCGCTGAGGACCTCCATGACCCGGCCCTCGGGGGCGAGGTGGTCGTCGCCCGGCATCCGGTCCAGGTCCCAGGCGCGGTCGGTGGCCTGGAAGACGGCGTCGAGCCGGTTGGAGGCGGTCTCGTCGGGGCCCATCAGCCGGAAGTCGCGGGGGTTGGCGGCCATGACGTCGCGCAGGAACCCGCCGAGTACCCGCGTGGCCTCGGAGGTGGCGCGGGCGGGGGCGGGGACCTCCACCGCGTGGTCGCGGACGTCGGGCATGGCGAGGTCCCGCAGGAGCAGCCCCCCGTTGGCGTGGGGGTTGGCACTGATGCGCAGCGGCCCCTCGGGGACCTGCGCGGTGCTCTCGGGGACGGGGGCGCCGTCGTCGTCGAACAGCTCCTCGGGGCGGTACCCGCGCAGCCACCCCTCCAGCAGGCGCAGGTGGGCGGGGTCGGAGCGCACGTTGGCCAGCGGCACCTGGTGCGACCGCCAGGTCCCCTCGATCGGCAGGCCGTCGACCTCGCCGGGGCCCGTCCACCCCTTGGGGCTGCGCAGCACGATCATCGGCCAGCGCACCTCCGCGGCCGGCCCGCTCTCGCGCGCCCGGTGCCGGATGTCGGCGATCTCGTCGAGGACGAGGTCGAGGACCGCGGCCATGCGCTGGTGCATCGCCGCGGGGTCCTCCCCCGAGACGACGTAGGGGCGGTAGCCGTGGCCCTCCAGCAACGCCGCGAGGTCGCGCTCGGGGATGCGCGCGAGCACGGTGGGACCGGCGATCTTGTAGCCGTTGAGGTGCAGGATGGGCAGCACCGCGCCGTCGCGCACGGGGTCGGCGAACCGGCCGGCCAGCCAGCTGCCCGCCAGCGGCCCGGTCTCGGCCTCGCCGTCGCCCACGACGGCGGCGACCACCAGGCCGGGGTTGTCGAAGGCGGCCCCGTAAGCGTGCGACAGCGCGTAGCCCAGCTCGCCGCCCTCGTGGATGGACCCCGGTGTCTCAGGCGCGGCGTGGCTGGGGACGCCGCCGGGGAAGGAGAACCGGCGGAAGAGCCGGCGCATCCCCTCGGCGTCGCGGCCGACCTCGGGGTAGATCTCGCTGTAAGTGCCGTCGAGCCAGGCGGTGGCGATCGCGGCGGGCCCGCCGTGGCCCGGGCCGACGATCCACATCATGTCGGTGCCGCGCAGCCGGACCTGCCGCGAGAGGTGGGCGTAGACGAAGTTCAGGCCGGGCGTGGTCCCCCAGTGCCCCAGCAGCCGCGGCTTGATGTGCTCCGGCCGCAGCGGTTCGCGCAGCAGGGGGTTGTCCATCAGGTAGATCTGGCCGGCGGAGAGGTAGTTCGCCGCGCGCCAGTACAGGTCGATCCCGTTCAGGTCCTCGGGGGTCGCTCCCCGCCCGCTGATGGGCGCCGCCGCTGCCGCCGTCGTGATCGCCGCCATGCCGCCTCTCCCGCTGTCCCGGTCCGCCGCGTGCCCTCCCCCCACTGCCCGGCTCCGGCCGCCTCACACGGGCCGGGCGCCGGACGCGTGGCGGCGAGGCGCGCCCGCGCGCGACGTTCGTGTGACCACACCGTTGCGGCCGGTAGGTTGGCCCCCAATGAACACGCGATCGGAAGACCCCAACGAAACGACCACCTCGTCGGCGGCGGACGGTGCTTCCGCCGCAGACGGACCCGACACCGGCGAGGCCCCCGAGGAGCACGACGACGCCGGAACGGAACCCGCCGAGGGCTCCGGCGACGACTCCGGGGAGGAGGGCCGCCCCGAGGACACCGGCTGGGAGCTCGACCGGCCCCGGCCCGCGGGGGTGTTCTCGGCCGAGACCTTCGCCATCGTCGCGGTCCTGCTGGTGGGCGCGTCGCTCATCGGCACCCGCCTGGCGGAGATGTGGGCGAGCGTGCGCTCGGCCGACCAGCTCTCCGCGATCACCGCGATCATCATGGGCGACGCCGGAACCGCCGTTCTGGGCGCCGTGCTCGGCGGCCTCGGCCTAGTCCTCGCCAACGCCGACACCCGGCCGTGGGCCCGCTGGGCGGCCATGGCCGCCATCGTGGTGGGCGTGATCTTCGTGGTCCTCTCGGTGACCACCTACGTGATGGTCCCGCCGCCCCAGCCCCAGCCCCAGGTGCCCATGGGCATGTGACCCGGGGGGGTCCGCGATTCCCTCCGTCCTCGATCCGCCATCGGGCGCCCGTCCACGCGACGGGCGCCCGGTCTTTCTCGCGGTCCGGGCTCCTGCCGCCCGAGGTCACGGGGTCCCGCCGGAAATTCTTTGATAACACCCTGTTGACAGGATGGTTACGTTCCCGTACTTTTCCAGCATTGGAAAGCGCTTCCCAAGGTTCGTGGAGGCACGGCGCCGCCTCACCGGACCGACCCACCCGGCGGGCACCGCGGAAGCCCGCACACCACCCCGGCCACCCGACGGGGTCCGGGGCCCCTGGCGGACCGCGGCCTCCCCACGCCGCACCGCCCACTCCCCCCGGCCCGGAACACCACCGGGCAGCCCCCTCCCCACAAGGAGATCCGCACCATGCGGACCAATGTGAAGCAGCACCTTTCCACCCTCCGAACCAACACCGTCGCCGCCACCGGGGCGTTCGCCGCCGTCGGCGCCGCCGCGGTCCTCTTCGCGACGACCCTCCCCAGCGCGGCCGAAGAGGCCGCCCCCCTGGTCGGCTCCCCGGTCGGCTGGGCGGCCGAGAACGGTGGCACCACCGGCGGCGAGGGCGGCGAGACCGTCCGCGTGACCGACGGCGGCGCGCTGGCCGATGCGCTGGAGCAGGATGGCCCGGCGGTCATCGAGGTCGAGGGCTCGATCGGCCTCTCCGGGATGAACGACGTCGCCTCCGACAAGACGGTGCTCGGGGTCGGCTCCGACGCCGAGATCACCGGCGGCGGCCTCAACATCAGCGGCTCGAGCAACGTCATCGTCCAGAACATCGCCTTCAGCGGCTGGGACGACGACGCGATCAACGTGCAGGAAGGGTCGACCAACATCTGGATCGACCACAACAGCTTCACCAACGGCTACGACGGCGCGACCGACGTCAAGCGCGAGTCGGACTACGTGACGATCTCGTGGAACCACTACTTCGACCACGAGAAGACGGCGCTGCTGGGCCACTCCGACGACCACACCGAGGACGTCGGGCACCTGCGGGTGAGCTACCACCACAACTTCTTCGACGGCACCGGCTCGCGCCACCCGCGCGTGCGCTTCGCCGACCAGGTACACGTGTTCAACAACTACTACCGGGGCAACGCCGAGTACGGCGTGGCCTCCACGATGGACGCCGGCGTGATCGTCGAGGGCAACTACTTCGAGGGCGTCGACAACCCCACCCACGTGGGATACGCGGACTCCGAGCCCGGCCGCCTGGTCGAGCGCGACAACGTCTACGACGGCTCCGGCGAGCCCGAGGCCGCGGGCAGCGTCCCGGAGGTGCCCTACAGCTACACGCTGGACGGCGCTGACAGCATCCCGGGCATCGTCAGCGGTGGAGCCGGCCCCGGCAACCTCTGATCCCGACCCGCACCGCCCCGGAGGGAGCACCCACCGCATCCCTCCGGGGTAAGCGCTTACCCCACCGCGCGCCGTCCCGATCCGGCGGCCCGCCGCCGCCCTGCCGGCGGCCGGGTCAGCCGGCGGGCCGGCCCGTGGCGTCCCCGGGCGCCGGGTCGGCCGGGCGGCGCACCACGGGCCGGTGCACGACCTCGTCGATCACGGTGAGGGTCTGCGTGGCGGTCACCCCCGGCAGCGACTGGAGCCGCGTAAGGATGAGGTCGCGCAGCTGGTTGGTGTCGGCCACCCGGACGAGCAGCACGATGTCGGCGGAGCCCACCACGTACCAGCAGTACTCGATCTCCGGGTAGGACGAGAGGATCTCCCGGTTCGCCCGCCAGTCCGGCTGGCTGCCGGAGATCAGCACCAGAGCGGTGACGTCCAGGCCCATCCGGGAGTGGTCCGGGACCATGGAGTAGCCCCGGATCACGCCGTCCTCGGTCAGCCGCTTGATGCGGTTGTACGCGGTGGCCCGGGACACGTTCGCCATGGCGGCGATCTCGGTGATGCCGGTCCGTGCGTCTTCGGCGAGCGCGCCGATGATGACCTCGTCGGTCGGATCGGGGAGCCGGGCCGGCCGCCCCCGCCCCAACCGGTCGCGCGCGTGCCCCTGCTCATCCCCGATTGCCATCGGCCACTCCAGAACCCGTAGACGGTAAGCAACGAAGTACCAGCAACCGGCGCATCCGTCCACCGGAGACCGATCGAGTTCCCGATACCCGGTCCGCCCGGCGCCGCGCCCCTCTCCTCTCTCCCCCTCGGCCGGGAGGAGGGCCGCGTTCCCCGCTCGTTTCCGGCTCTCGGACGGGCCGGGGCCTAGCATGGGAGGCGTGTCCCCCGCGCCCCACGGGGCGCCGCCGCGAGGAGAATCCCCCATGCCCGTCCCTGCGGAGGTCCGCGACCGGACCCGAGGGTTCCTGCCCGCCGGGGCCGAGATCCGCTATATCTTCCCGGCGTCGTGGAACGAGTCGATGTACTTCGTCTTCGTGGTGACCGACTCGGCCATCACGGTGCTGCTGAACAGGTTCTGGAGCCGCACCCGCCCCAAGAGCATCTGGCACGTCTTCCCGCGGTCCGTGCGGATCGGCCCGGTGCACACCCACCTCATCCCCACCTTCGACCTGGGCGGGCACACCTTCGAGGTCGACGAGGAGTACGTGTCGGTCATCAACGCCTGCGACGCCGAGATCGCCGGGCGGTCGGCGCTCCCGCCCGATCCCCTGCCGGATCTGTGAGCGCACGCGCCGTTCGTCCCGAGTGTCCGATCGTCCGGTTCACCCCTCGTCACCGAGGGTGATTTTCGACACCAGCGCACTGAATGCGCTTGCCGGTTCGCATTCGTATCGACCTTTCGGCCATATCTAGCGCGATTGTCGATGTATTGCCGAGAATCGTCCCACGACCGTCGCGACCGTCGCCCGCCGCAACGGTCGCGACCGAACGGCCGGGGAGGCGCTCGACATGCACACCATCGACCCGCCCGACACCGGCCCGAGACCCGGCCCCCCGGGCCTCCCGGCGGAGCTGGGCCGCCGCCTCTACCGCGACATGCTCGCCACCCGCCTGCTCGACACCGAGGCGATCGCCCTCCAGCGCCAGGGCGTCTTCCCCGCCTACGTATCCCTGCGCGGCCAGGAGGCCGCGCAGGTGGGCAGCGCCGCGGCGGCCGAGCGCGGCACCGACTTCGTCTTCCCCACCTACCGGGAGATGGGCGTCGCCCTGACCCTGGGCGTGGACATGGCCGGCTACATGGCCAGCCACCGCGCCCTGTGGCACGGCGGCCTCTACGACCCGATGGCATCGCGCTTCGCCCCGGTCAACGCCGTCGTCGGCGGGCCCGTGCCCCACGCCGTGGGGTGGGCCGTGGGCGAGCGGCTGCGCGGCGGGCGCGGCTGCGCCCTGTCCTACTTCGGCGACGGCGCCAGCTCCGAGGGCGACGTCCACGAGGCCATGAACTTCGCCGGCGTCTACGGCGCGCCCGTGGTGTTCATCTGCCAGAACAACCGGTGGGCGCTGTCGGTGCCCAACGAGCGCCAGATCGCGGGCGGGTCCGTCGCGGCGCGGGCCGCGGGCTACGGGATGCCCGGTGTCACGGTCGACGGCAACGACGCCGCCGCCGTCCACGCCGCCACCCGCGAGGCCCTGGAGCGCGCCCGCGGCGGCGGGGGACCCACCCTCATCGAGGCGCTGACCTACCGGCTCGAACCGCATTCCACCTCCGACGACGCCGGCCGCTACCGCGACCCGGCCGAGGAGCGCGCCTGGCGCGAGCGCGACCCGCTGCCGCGCCTGCGCCGCGAGCTGGAGCGGGCCGGCCACGCCGGGGCCGCGTTCTTCGCCTGCGCCGAGGCCGAGGCGCGGGCCGACGCCGAGCGGATCCGCGACGCCGTGAGCGCCGCCCCGGAGCCCCCCGGAACCGACATGTTCACCCACGTCCTGCGCGAGCCGACGCGCGAACTGGCCCGGCAGCGGAGAGTCTGGCACGAGGAGGTCGAGGCGTGACGGATCTGGTGGTCGACCGCGAGGACCAGGCGGCCTGCACGGAGCTCACCATGCAGCAGGCCATCAACCTGGCGCTGCGCACGGCGCTGGCGGAGGACCCCGCCACGCTGGTCTTCGGCGAGGACGTCGGCCGCCTGGGCGGCGTCTTCCGGGTGACGGACGGCCTCCAGGCCGCCTTCGGCGAGCAGCGGGTCTTCGACACCCCGCTGGCGGAGTCGGCCATCGTCGGCCTGGCGGTGGGGCTGGCCATGAACGGCTTCCGGCCCGTCCCCGAGCTCCAGTTCGACGGCTTCGCCTACCCGGCCGTCGACCAGATCGTCAACCAGATGGCGCGCATGCACTACCGCTCGCGCGGCACAGCCCCCATGCCCATCACGCTGCGGCTGCCCAGCTTCGGGGGCATCCGCGCGCCCGAGCACCACGGGGAGAGCCTGGAGGCGCTGTTCGCCCACGTGCCGGGGCTCAAGGTCGTCGCCCCGGCCGATCCCGCCGAGGCCTACCGGCTGCTGCTCCAGTCGATCCGCGCCGACGACCCCGTGGTGTTCATGGAGCCCAAGGCCCGCTACTGGGAGCGGGGCCCTGTCTGCACAGGGCCCGACGGACCGTCCCCCGACCCGGTCGGGACCTGCCGGGTCGTGCGCCCCGGGCGCCACGCCACGCTGGTGGCGTGGGGCGCGATGGTGGGGCGCTGCCGCAGGGCGGCCGACCTCGCCGCGGAGGACGGCGTCGACCTGGAGGTGGTCGACCTGCGCTGGCTCAAGCCGATCGACGCCGACGGCCTGGCCGCCTCGGTCTCGCGCACCGGGCGGGCGGTCGTGGTCCACGAGGCCCCGCTGACCGCCGGGCTGGGCGCCGAGGTCGCCGCCCTGGTCACCGAGCGGTGCTTCCGCGACCTGTCGGCCCCCGTGCAGCGGGTGACCGGCTTCGACGTCCCCTACCCTGCGGGCCCGCTGGAGCCGCAGTACCTGCCCACCATCGACCGCATCCTGTTCGCGGTCCAACGGACCCTGGAGTACTGACGACGATGGCCGAACAGACGTTCCTCCTGCCCGACCTCGGTGAGGGGCTGGTCGAGGCGACCGTCCTGTCGTGGCTGGCCGCTCCCGGCGACCGGATCGACCGCAACAGCCCCCTGGTGGAGCTGGAGACCGCCAAGTCGGCGGTGGAGATCCCCTCCCCGCACACCGGCGTCGTCCTGCGCCTGCACGCGGCCGAGGGCGACACCGTCGCCGTCGGCGACCCCCTGGCGACCTTCGAGGCGGCGCCGTCGCCGGGCATCGTCGGCACCGTCCCCGCCGAGGAGGAGCCGGCCCGCCGGGTCCGCCTGCGGCCGCCCCCCGAGTGACGCGGCCCCGCCGCATCCGGCCCGCTCCCGGGTGCGGCGGCACGACCCCGGGGACCCGCGTATCCCCGCCCGCCCGAGACGACCCCGGAGGTGGCCCGTGGCCCGCACGCCGGCCGGCGACTCACCGCTGCACCACACCGTGACCCGCGGCAGCGGGGTCCCGGTGGTGCTGCTGCACGGCTTCGGCACGAGCCACCACGCCAACTGGATGCGCACCGGCTGGGACACCGCCCTGGCCGGGCGCACCACGGTCGGGCCCGACCTGCGCGGGCACGGCGGCAGCGGGCGCCCGCACGAGCACCGGGCGTACCTGCCGGAGGCGATGGCCGACGACGTCGTGCGGCTGCTGGACGTCCTGGACATCGAGCGGGCCGACCTGGTGGCCTACTCGATGGGTTCGCGGCTGGCCTGGGAGCTCGCGCTCACCCGGCCCGATCGGGTGCGGCGCGCGGTCCTGGGCGGATTCGGTCCGGTCGATGCGTTCGAAGGCACCGACCTGAACTCGCCCGGTAGCGCGGACACCCCCTTCGGCCGGGTCTTCCGCGCGGCCGCGGCGCTGCCCGGCGCCGATCCCGCCGCGCTGGCCGCATGCGCCCGCGGGCAGGCGGCGCGGCCCTTCACCGCCTCCCCCGCTCCGCGGGGGGTGCCGTTGCTCTTCGTGGCCGGTGAACGCGATGACCTGGCCCGGGGGGTCGAGGAGCTGGCCCGCGCAACCGGCGCTCAGGCGGTGCGGGTGGCCGGGCGCGACCACCGGACCGCGGTGTCGGCGCAGGCGTTCAAGAAGAGCGTCGTGGAATTCCTCGGCCGCGGCGCGCGGGCCGATTCGGACACCCCGGACCTGATCGGCTGAGCGGTATCGGTGACCCGGCGGTCACACAACGCCGCGGCCCCGGATTGAGCGGAAATCGCCGTTGCGGCGCACCCGGCGACCAGGTGATACAGGCGAGCGGGGCTCCAAAGGGCGGTGTCCGTTTCGCTCCGCTCTCGCCTTCATAACAACCTTTCCAGATGGATTGGTGACAATTCGCCGAACGGCTATCGTCCCGCAACAGAACCCGGTGAGTGTGCCCGACGTGTGGGCCGCCCGCGGGCCGAAGGGGAGTGAAGAGTGAACCGGAACCTAGCCGTCAAGTTCGCCGCCATCGCGGCGGCCGGCGTCGTGACCCTGGCCATGACGGCCTGTGACAGCCCCCAAGGCGGCGAGGAGGGCGAAGGCTCCTCGGGCGAGGGCGGCGGCCTGCGGGTCGGCCTCGCCTATGACGTCGGCGGCCGGGGCGACCGGTCGTTCAACGACTCCGCCTACCGCGGGCTGGAGCGGGTCCAGGAGGAGCTGGGCATCAGCGCCGACGACGTCCAGGACTTCGAGCCCCAGGAGGGCGAGTCCGACGTCGACAAGGAGGAGCGCCTGCGGCTCATGGCCGACGAGGGCTTCGACGTCGTCATCGGCGTCGGCTTCGCCTACGCCGAGCCCATGCGGGCGGTCGCCTCCGACGAGGCCTACTCCGACGTCCACTTCGCGATCGTCGACTCCGAGATCGACGACCTCGACAACGTCACCAGCCTGGTGTTCACCGAGGAGCAGGCGTCGTTCCTCGCCGGTGCCGCTGCGGCGCTGAAGACCGAGGAGGACCACGTCGGCTTCATCGGCGGCGTCGAGACCCCGCTCATCCAGAAGTTCGAAGCCGGGTACGTGGCGGGCGTCGAGGAGATCGACCCCGACATCGAGGTCGACATCTCCTACCTGACCCAGCCGCCGGACATGGCGGGCTTCTCCGACCCCGCGCGCGGCAAGTCCACCGCCGAGGGGCAGTACGACGGCGGCGCCGACGTCATCTACCACGCCGCCGGCGCCTCGGGCAACGGCGTCCTGGAGGCCGCCACCGAGCAGGAGCGGCTGTTCATCGGCGTCGACAGCGACCAGTACGAGTCGGCGACCGACGAGCAGAAGCCGTTCGTCGTCACCTCGGCCCTCAAGCAGGTCGACACCGCGGTGTTCGAGTTCGTGCAGTCGGTGGCCGACGACGACGTCCAGTCCGGCATCCAGCGCTTCGACCTGGCCAGCGGGGGCGTCGACTACTCCACCGCCAACGAGGAGCAGATCGGCGACATCCAGGAGCAGCTCGACGAGCTGAAGCAGCAGATCATCGACGGCGAAATCGAGGTCCCGACCGAGCCGTAGGGTGGCTCGGTCCGGTCACAGCGGCGCCGGGATCCAGGGAGCGTGCCCTGGTCCCGGTGCCGCGGCGCGTCATAGCGCCCCACATCCGCCGCCGCCGGCGGGCAGATCCTCGCCGGGCGGCGGCCATCAGCACCTAGGAGTCGGATGAGCAGCACGCCATCGGGCGGCGGGGAGGCACCTCCCGCCGCCGTTGAGCTGCGCGGGATCACCAAGCGGTTCCCCGGGGTCGTGGCCAACCACGACATCGACATCACGGTCGCGCCCGGCACGGTCCACGCGATCGTGGGCGAGAACGGTGCCGGGAAGTCCACCCTCATGAAGACCCTCTACGGCATGCACCGGCCGGACGAGGGCACGATCGCGGTCCACGGCCGGCCCGTCCGGCTGAACTCCCCCTCCGACGCCATCAAGCACGGCATCGGGATGGTGCACCAGCACTTCATGCTCGCGGACAACCTCACGGTCATGGAGAACGTGGTGCTGGGCGCCGAGGGCCGGCACGGCATCGGCGCCAAGGCGCGGGCGCGCATCGCGGAACTGGGCCGGCGCTACGGGATGGGCGTCGACCCCGGCCTGCTCATGGAGGACCTGGGTGTCGGCGACCGCCAGCGCGTGGAGATCCTCAAGGTCCTCTACCGCGGGGCGGGGATCATCATCCTCGACGAGCCGACGGCGGTCCTGGTGCCCCAGGAGGTCGAGGAGCTCTTCGACAATCTTCGCGAGCTCAAGCGCGAGGGGCTGACGGTCATCTTCATCTCGCACAAGCTCGACGAGGTGCTGTCGGTGGCCGACGAGATCACGGTGATCCGCCGGGGCACGACCGTCGCCACCGTCGACCCGGGCGCCACCACGGCGCGCGAGCTGGCCACCCTCATGGTCGGCGGCGAGCTCCCGGTTCCCGAGCTGCGCGAGTCCACCGTCACCGACCAGGTGATGCTGCGGATCGACCGGCTGCGGGTGGCCGGCCAGGGCGGCCGCGCGGTGGTCGACGACGTGTCACTGGAGATCCGCAGCGGTGAGATCGTCGGCATCGCCGGGGTGGAGGGCAACGGCCAGTCGGAGCTGATCGAGGCGGTCATGGGGATGCGCCCGGCCGACTCCGGGAGCATCGCGCTCGGCGGCACCGACATCACCTCGTGGTCCACCCTGGCGATCCGCGAGGCCGGGGTCGGCTACGTCCCCGAGGACCGCCACCGCCACGGCCTGCTGCTGGAATCCCCCTTATGGGAGAACCGGGTCCTGGGCCACCAGGGCCGTCCGCCCAGCGCCAAGGGGCCGTGGATCGACCGCGGCGGCGCCCGCGCCGACACCGAGCGCATCGTCGCCGACTACGACGTGCGCACCCCGGGCATCGACGTCATCGCCGACGCGCTCAGCGGCGGCAACCAGCAGAAGCTGATCGTGGGCCGGGAGATGAGCGGGGCACCGAAGGTGCTGGTCGCCGCGCACCCGACCCGCGGCGTGGACGTCGGCGCGCAGGCCGCCATCTGGGACCACCTGCGCCGGGCGCGCGCCGAAGGGCTCGCCGTGCTGCTGGTCTCCGCCGACCTCGACGAGCTGATCGGCATGTCCGACACCCTGCACGTGATCCTGCGCGGCCGACTGGTCGCCTCGGCGGACCCCATGACGGTCACCCCCGAGCAGCTGGGCTCGGCCATGACCGGGGCCGGCGGCAGCGAGCCGGACGACACGAAGGACGAGGGCGGCGCATGAGGACCTCCATCTCCCCACCCCTCGCCGTCGTCCTGGCGGCGGTGGCCGGGACCGGCATCACCGCCGGCCTCGACCTGTTCCTGCTGGCGCCGGCGGCGCTGGCGATCGGCGTGGCCGCGGCGTTCGCGGTCGTGGCGGCGCTGACCACGGCGACCACCCCCGATGCGGGGTCGGCCGTGCACCGGAGCCTGGTCCTGCCGATCGCGCTGGTGCTGTCGGTGGTGCTGGGCCTGCTGGCCGGCGTGGTGCTCGACGCGTGGCTGATCGAGCCGGCCGCCTACGCGCTGGGCGCGCTGATCGGGGCGGTGGGCGCGTTCGCCGTCCACCGCCGGCTGTCCACGCAGCTGGCGCTGGCGTTCGCCGCGGTGGCGGTGGCCGGCGTGCTGGCCCTGTCGGTCACCGCGGCGGTGCTCTGGGTCAGCGGCACCGACCCGTTCCGGGCGTTCTCCCGGATGCTGGAGTTCGGGACCCGGCCCGACAACCTGGTGCGCATCATCAACGCGGGCACCACGTTCTACCTGTCGGCGGTCGCGGTGGCGATCGGCTTCAAGATGAAGCTGTTCAACATCGGCGTCGACGGCCAGTACCGCCTGGCGGCGCTGCTGGCCGCGGCGGCCGGGGGCGCCTGGGTGCTGCCGCCCGTCATCCACCAGATCGTCATCGTGCTGGTGGCGGTCGCGGTGGGCGGCTTCTGGGCGGGCATCGCCGGATACCTGAAGGTCAAGCGCGGGGTGTCGGAGGTGATCTCCACGATCATGCTCAACGCCATCGCCACCGGCATCACCGCCTACCTGCTCAACACCGACCGCCTGGCGGTCGAGATCAGCACGAACAACATCGGCACCACGCCCATCCCGGAGTCGGGGTGGGTGCCGGGGATCCCCGCGGGGTTCATGGGCGCCGACCGCGAGATCTACGGGCTGGTGGTCCTGGCCGTCGCGGTGGGCGTCGGCTACTGGACGCTGCTGAACCGCACCCGGTTCGGCTTCGACCTGCGCGCCACCGGGCAGTCCCCGACCGCCGCCCAGGCCAGCGGGGTCAACGTCAAGCGCATGGTGCTGCTGTCCATGGTGATCTCGGGGATGATCGCCGGTCTGGTCGGCATCCCGCAACTGCTGGGCCAGTCGCACTACTACGCCCTGGACTTCCCGGTGGGGCTGGGCTTCACCGGGATCGCGATCGCCCTGCTGGGCCGCAACCACCCGGTCGGGGTGGCGTTCGCGGCGCTGTTCTGGGCGTTCCTGGACCAGGCGTCGCAGATCCTGGACATCGACGGCATCCCCAAGGAGATCGCCGTCGTCACCCAGGCGACCATCGTGCTGACCGTGGTGGTGGTGTACGAGGTCGTGCACCGCTGGGGCCTGCGCTATCAGCAGCAGCAAGTCGGTAAGGAGCTGGGCCGGGTGGAGGTGGCGTCGTCATGAGCCAGGAGATGACCGCTGCGGCGCCCGCTGCGCCCGCTCCGCCGCGCACGGCCGCGCGCACCTGGTGGCGGGTGGCCGCCCTGGCGGCGGCCGCTTTCGTGGCGCTGGCCGGTGTCCGGTTCATCACCGGGCAGCAGATGCTGACCAGCGCCGGGACGATCCAGGCAACGCTGGCCTTCGCGGTGCCCATCGGCCTGGCGGGCCTGGGCGGCCTGTGGGCCGAGCGCGCGGGCATCATCAACATCGGCCTCGAGGGCATGATGGTGCTCGGCACGTGGACGGCGGCCTACGCCGCCTACACCACGGGCAGCCCGTGGGCGGGCCTGGTGGCCGGGGTCCTCGGCGGTATGGCCGGCGGGCTGGTCCACGCTCTGGCGACGGTGACCTTCGGGGTCGACCACATCGTGTCGGGTGTGGCCATCAACATCCTGGCCGTGGGGGCGATGCGCTACCTGTCGCTGCTGTTCTTCGACGGCATCCCGGGGGCGGGCGCCTCGCAGTCGCCGCCGCTGCCGGAGTTCCCGCGGGTGGGCCTGCCGTTCGTCGCGGACCTGCTGGCGCCGGTGCGCGACTCCGGCTGGTTCCTGGTGTCGGACCTGGCGTCGCTGATCACCGGGGCGACCACGGGGATGTCCGTGGTGACGCTGCTGGCGATCCTGCTGGTGCCCGCGACCTTCTGGGTGCTGTGGCGGACCCCGTTCGGGCTGCGGCTGCGCTCCTGCGGGGAGAACCCCGACGCCGCGGAGTCGCTGGGGGTACCGGTCTACACCTACAAGTACGTCGCGGTGCTGCTGTCGGGCGGCTTCGCCGGGCTGGGCGGCGTGTTCCTGGCCATGGTGGCGTCGTCCATCTACCAGGAGGGCCAGACCGGGGGCCGCGGCTACATCGGCCTCGCCGCGATGATCTTCGGCAACTGGCGGCCGGGCGGCCTGGCCATGGGCGCCGGGCTGTTCGGCTACACCGACGCCCTCCAGGTCCGCGGCGGCGGGGCGGCGGTCCACTCCCTGCTGCTGCTGATCGGGGTGGCGCTGCTGGCCGCGGCCGGGTGGCTGCTGTACCGGCGCGCGGTGCGCAACGCGGTGATCGCCGCGGTCGTGGCCGTGGGGCTGCTGGCCTGGTACACCTTCACCGACACCCTGCCGGGGCAGCTGGTCACCTACAGCCCGCACATCGCGACGCTGCTGGTGCTGGCGCTGGCCTCGCAACGGCTGCGGGCCCCGGCCGCGGTCGGCCGGCAATGGCGGAAGGGGACGTCGTGACCGACGCCGGCGGCGCGCGGGCGCCATCGGTCGACTGGCCGCGGCTGCGCGCCGCGGCCGGCGCCGCCATGCGCCGCGCCTACGCCCCCTACTCGGGGTTCAAGGTGGGCGCGGCCGCGCTGGTCGACGATGGCCGCACGGTGAGCGGCTGCAACGTGGAGAACGCCTCCTACGGGGTCGGGCTGTGCGCCGAATGCGGGCTGGTGTCGCAGCTGCACGCAACGGGCGGCGGCCGGCTCGTGGCGTTCGCCTGCGTCGACGGCGACGAGCGCCCGCTGATGCCGTGCGGGCGCTGCCGCCAGTTGCTGTTCGAGTTCGGCGGCCCGGAGCTGCTGGTGGACACCCCCGAGGGCGTGCTGCCGATGTCGCGGGTACTCCCCCAGGCGTTCGGCCCCCACGACCTCACCCGCTGACGGCTCCGGCCATCCGGGCGGGCACGGCCGTGCCCGCCCGGACCGGACCGCCGCCCCCACCCCCCGCAGGAGGACCGGATGGACGTCATCGACATCATCGTGGCCAAGCGCGACGGCGGTGAGCTCACCCCCGCGCAGATCGACTGGGTCATCGACGCCTATACGCGCGGCGAGGTCGCCGAGGAGCAGATGGCCGCGCTGAACATGGCGATCGTCTGGCGCGGCATGTCGCGCGCCGAGGTCGCCCGCTGGACCGACGCCATGCTGCGCTCCGGCGAGCGGCTCGATTTCACCGGCCTGGACCGGCCCACCACCGACAAGCACTCGACCGGGGGCGTCGGCGACAAGATCACCCTGCCCCTTACCCCGGCCGTAGCGGCGTGCGGGGCGGCGGTCCCCCAGCTGTCGGGGCGCGGGCTCGGCCACACCGGGGGCACCCTGGACAAGCTGGAGTCCATCCCCGGCTGGCGGGCGCAGGTGCCGCCCGGCGAGATGCGGCGGCTGCTCGGCGAGGTGGGCGGGGTGGTGTGCGCCGCGGGCGGCGAGCTGGCCCCCGCCGACCGCAAGCTGTACGCGCTGCGCGACGTCACGGGCACGGTGGAGTCCATCCCGCTGATCGCGGGCTCCATCATGTCCAAGAAGCTGGCCGAAGGCACCGGGGCCCTGGTGCTCGACGTCAAGGTCGGCTCGGGCGCGTTCATGAAGACCCCGGCCGCGGCGCACGAGCTGGCGCGGACGATGGTCGGCATCGGCAACGACAACGGTGTGCGCACGGTCGCCCTGCTGACCGCCATGGACACCCCGCTGGGCCGCCGGGTGGGCAACGCGCTGGAGGTCGCGGAGGCGCTGGAGGTGCTGGCCGGCGGCGGCCCGCCCGACGTGGTGGAGCTGACCGTGACGCTGGGCCGGGAGATGCTCCTGGCCGCGGGCATGGCCGGGGCCAAGGACCCCGCCGACGCGCTGCGCGACGGCTCGGCGATGGACACCTGGCGGCGCCTCATCGCCGCGCAGGGCGGCGACCCCGACTCCCCGCTGCCCGCGGCCGCCGAGACGCTGGAGGTCCCCGCGCCGGAGTCGGGCACGCTCACCCGGCTGGACGCCCACGCCGTGGGCATCGCCGCCTGGCGCCTGGGAGCGGGCCGGGCCCGCAAGGAGGATCCGGTCTCCCCCGGCGCGGGCGTGACCCTGCACGCCAAACCCGGCGACCCCATCACGGCCGGCACCCCGCTCCTCACCCTCCACACCGACGACCCCGCCCGCTTCCCGCGCGCCGTTGAGGCACTTGAGGGCGCCTTCACGGTCGACGGCCCCGACGAGCGCCTGCCCCTGGTCATCGACCGGATCGCGTGAGCGGGCGCCGGGCCCCGGCCCGGCGGCGGTCACCCCGCGGGGAACAACCGGCGCACCGACTCTTCCAGGTGGGTGAGGTGGCCCTTGGCCTCGGCGCGGACCGTGGTGATGTCGTTGTCGACCGGGGTCACCACCTCGATGTAGGCCTTCAGCTTGGGCTCGGTGCCCGACGGGCGCAGGATGATGCGGCCCTCGACGGGGCCGCGGAGGCGGTAGCGCAGGGCGTCGGTGGGCGGCAGGCCCTCGCGGCCGCCGGCGAAGTCCTCCACCGCATCCACCGCGAACACGCCGAAGTCCTCCGGCGGGTCCGCGCGCAGCGCCGCCATCGTCTCGGCCATCACCTCGACCCCCGGTGTGCGGACCGCGACCTGGCCGGTGGTGTGCAGGCCGTAGCGGCGCGCCTGGTCGTCCAGGAGGTCCAGCAGGGTCCGGCCCTGGCGCTTGGCGCGGGCGGCGATCGCGGCGACCGCCAGGGCCGCGCCGATCCCGTCCTTGTCGGCCACCGGGCGACCGGAGTCACCGCCCACGCAGTAGCCGATCGCCTCCTCGTAGGCGAAGACCAGCCGCTCACCGGGCCCGGCGGCGCGCACCAGCCACTTGAAGCCGGTCAGCGTCTCGGCGCAGCGCACCCCGTGATCGGCGGCGATCTTGGGCAGGAGCCCGGCCGAGACGATGGTGGTGGCCACGACCCGGTCGCCGCCGGTCGTCGCGTCCAGGACGTGCTCGGCGATGAGGCCGCCGACCTCGTCGCCGGTGAGCAGGCCGTGGCCGGGCACGGCGACCGCGAGGCGGTCGGCGTCGGGGTCGTTGGCCAGGATCAGGTCGCTGTGGTGGTCGCGGCCGGTCACCAGCGCGAGGTCCAGCGCGCCCGGCTCCTCCGGGTTGGGGAATTCCACCGTCGGGAAGTCCGGGTCGGGCTCGCCCTGCTCCATGACCACCCGCGGCGACGGGAACCCGGCCCACGCGAACGCGTGCAGCAGGGTGCGCGTGCCGACGCCGTGCAGCGGCGTGTAGGTGATCTCGACATCGCGGTCGCGGCCGGTCGGCAGCGCGCAGATCGCGCCGAGGTAGTCGTCCACGACCCGGCCGTCCAGGACCGTCCAGTCGGCCCCCAGCGGCAGCCGGTCGACCGGGCCGGCCGCGTCGATCGCGGCGGAGATCTCGGTGTCGGCCGGGGGCACGATCTGGCTGCCCGCGTCGGGCCCCGACCCGCCCACGTAGACCTTGTAGCCGTTGTCCCGCGGCGGGTTGTGGCTGGCGGTGACCATGATCCCGGCGTCGGCGCCCCGGGCGCGCACGGTGTGGGCGAGCACCGGGGTCGGCAGCGGGCCGGGCATCAGCAGCACGGTGCACCCCGCCCCGGTGAGCACTTCGGCGGTGTCGCGCGCGAAGTCGGCCGACCGGTGGCGCGCGTCGAAGCCCACGACGACGGTGCCGCGCCCGCCCAGCCACGCGGCCACCCCCGCGGCGGCGCGCATGACCGTGACCCGGTTCATCCGGTTGGGGCCGGCGCCCAGTTCGCCGCGCAGCCCCGCGGTGCCGAACTCCAGGCGGGAGCCGAACCGGTCGGCCAGCGCGGCGTCGTCGCCGTCGTCCAGCAGCCGCCGCAGCTCCTCGCGGGTCCGCGGGTCGGGGTCCTGCTCCAGCCAGGCACGGGCCTGGTCGCGGAGGGTATCGCCCATGTCGTGCGTCGTCCTTCTCGTGGGTGCGGAATCGGTCGGCCGGGCGCCGGAGCGCACCGCGGGACGGCCGGTGCTCAGGGCTTGGGGAGCCGGTCGACGATGGCGGCGAGCAGCCCGCCCACGTCGCCGGCGGCGTCGCGGCCGGCCGCCAGGACGTCGGCGTGGTCGAGCGGCTCCCCGGTGAGGCCCGCGGCGACGTTGGTCACCAGGGACAGCCCCAGGACCCCGGCGCCCTGCTCGCGGGCCGCGATGGCCTCCAGCACGGTGGACATGCCCACGAGGTCGGCGCCCATGGTGCGCAGCATGCGGATCTCGGCGGGGGTCTCGAAGTGCGGGCCGGGCATCGAGGCGTAGATGCCTTCGCGCAGCTCGGGCGCCGCCTCGCGGGCGAGCGCCCGCAGCCCGGCGCCGTAGGTATCGGTGAGGTCGACGAACGCGGGGCCCACCAGCGGGCTGCGGCCGGTCAGGTTGATGTGGTCGCTGATGAGGACCGGCTGGCCGACGCCGAAGTCCTCGCGCAGGGACCCGGCGGCGTTGGTGAGGATGATGGTGGAGGCGCCCGCGGCGATGGCGGTGCGGACGTTGTGCACGACCGGGACCGCGCCGTGGCCTTCGTAGAGGTGCGTGCGGCCGACGAACACGAGGAGGTCCCGGTCGTCGCGGCGGATGCTGCGCACGGTGCCCGCGTGGCCGTCGACGGCCGGCGGGAGGAACCCGGGCAGGTCGCCGGCCCGCATCTCGATGCTCGCGTCGCCGAGCGCGTCGGCGGCCGGCGCCCACCCCGATCCCATGACGAGCGCGGTGCCGTAGTCGTCGACACCGGTGCGCGAGCGCAGCTCGTCGGCGGCCTTCCGCGCGGTCTCCAGGGCCTCGGTGATCACTGTCGTCTCCTCACGTTCGTGGCGTGCGTCGGACGGGCCCGCGGGCGGCGGTCCCCTCCCTTCCCGGCGGCGGTGCCGGGCCCCGGGGACGCGGAGCGGCTCCCCCGCGCGCCCGCGCCGGCCCGGAGACCGCCATCATCTCCCATCCGCGCCGCCGGGCCACGCTTCCATGCCGTGCGGGCGCATGCCCGCTGCGGGCGTCATCCCACCGGCCGGCGCAGCACGAGTTGGACGGCGGCGTCGGCGGTCACCACCTGGCGGCCGGTGGGGGCGAACCCCCCGGCGCGGTAGGCGCGCAGGGCGGCGTGGTTGGACTCGGCCGCGGTGACCAGGACTTCGCGCGCCTCGGGCGCGATGCCGCCGACGAGGGGGCCGAGCGCCATGCAGGCGGCACGGCCGATCCCCTGGCCCTGCCATTCGGGGGCGACGTAGAACGCCCGCAGCATGACCGCGTCGCCCGGGTCGCCCGTGGCGATGCCGGGCGTGACGCGGCGGTCGATGATGCCGAAGCCGACCGGGACGCCGCGGCGCAGGACGGCGAACGGGGTGCGGCCGGGGTCGGCGTCGGCGCGCGGCAGGTTCGCGGCGGCGTCGGCGGTGAAGGCGCGCTGCCCGGGGGCCAGGCGCAGCCGCAGCACGGCGGCGCGCGCCTCGGCGACGTCCGGCGCCGCGCCGTCGAGCCGGAGCAGGCCGATCCGTTCGTGGATGCGCAGAGGGGCGGCTGCCATGGGTCACCTCCCGCTCGCCGTTCCCGTCATCCCAGTGTCGCAGCCCACTCCGAACCACCACCAATCCGGACAGTCCCCCGGTGCGGCGGCCGCGCCGGATCCGCGGCGGGGCAGTCCGGCACGCGATCCGGCCACCCGGTCCGCTTGCGGCGCGGCCGCGGAGGAACCGAAGGCGAACCGCGACGAGACGGGCAGCGGCCCGATGAGGCACCGCTTCCGGGGCGCGCCGCAGAGTGAGCGGGCGGTTGCATCTAGGCTGGCGGCATGGCCGAACCGGTGCCCGCGTGGGCGTATGAGCGGGTCGAACTGTCGACGCCCGATCCGCGGTGGGCGGGGGCCGCCCGCCTCGAAGCCGAACGGCTGGCGCACCTGCTCGCGCCATGGCTGGCCGGCGGGGTCGAGCACATCGGCTCCACCGCCGTACCGGGCCTGGCCGCCAAGCCGGTCATCGACCTCATGGCGGCGGTCACCGGCATCGACGAAGCGGCCCGCGAGGCGGGCGACCGGCGCGCGGCCGACGGCTGGCACCACGTTCCGCCGCCGCTCGACGGCCGGCCCTGGCGGCGCTTCTACGTCAAACCGGACGAGTCGGGGCTGCGGCGCCGCGCCCACCTGCACATCCTCGAACAGGGCCACCCGCGCTGGGCCGACCAGCTGGCGTTCCGCGACGCGCTGCGCGCCGACCCCGGCCTGCGCCGCGCCTACACCGAGCTGAAGCGGCGCCTGGCGCGCGAGCACCCCGACGACCGCGAGCGCTACACCGACGCCAAGTCGGCGTTCGTCGCCCTGGCGCTGGGCCGGTCCGGGGAGTTCAGGTACCGATAGGCTGCCAGACGGTCTTGATCTCCACGAAGCGCGACAGCCGCTCGATGCCGGGGTCGGCCTGCTGCCAGTCGGTGCCCGGCCGGGGGCGCAGGACCCGCTTGAGCGTGGTGGCGGCGGTGCGCTCCAGCTCCGCGGCGAGCCCGCCCGCGCCGGCGAGGTCGAGCGCGTTGACGTCGCCGTGCGCCGCCAGCGGCGGGGCGAGTTCCGCGACGCGCCCGGTGAGCACGTTGACCACGCCGCCCGGCAGGTCCGATGTCGCCAGCGCCTCGGCCAGGGTGACCGCCGGCAGCGGCGCGTCCTCGGCCGCGACGACGACCGCCGTGTTGCCGGTGGCGATCACCGGGGCGATGACCGACACAAGGCCCAGCAGGGGCGACTCCGGCGGCGCCAGGACCGCGACGACGCCGGTGGGCTCGGGGGCGGAGTGGTTGTAGTACGGGCCCGACACCGGGTTCGTTCCGCCGATGACCTGGGCGAACTTGTCCGTCCACCCCGCGTAGTAGACCCACCGGTCGATCGTGGCCGACACCGCCTCCTCGGCGTCGCCCGGCGCGAGCCCCTGGGCGTCGGCGAGTTCGGCGGCGAACTGGGCGCGCCGGCCCTCCATCATCTCCGCGACCCGGTAGAGGATCTGCCCGCGGTTGTAGGCGGTCCGCCCCGACCACCCGGCGAACGCCTTGCGGGCGGCGGCGACGGCGTCGCGCGCGTCCTTGCGGGAGGCGAGTGCGGCGTTGGCCAGGTGGCCGCCCTGGTGCGAGGTCACGGCGTAGGACCTCCCCGACTCCGAGCGGGGGAACGCCCCGCCCAGGTAGAGCTTGTAGGTCTTGCGGACCGCCAGGCGCTCCGCCGCGTGCGGCGCGGCGCCGCCGGAACGGGTCGCGGCGTCGTGCTCGGCCGGTTCAGCCAAGGTATGCCTCCAGTCCGTGGCGTCCGCCCTCCCGGCCGTAGCCGGACTCCTTGTAGCCGCCGAAAGGGCTGGCCGGGTCGAACTTGTTGAACGTGTTGGACCACACCACCCCGGCGCGCAGGCGCTCGGCGGTCCACAGCATCCGCGACCCCTTCTCGGTCCACACCCCCGCCGACAGGCCGTAGGGGGTGTTGTTGGCCTTGGCGACGGCCTCGTCGGGGGTGCGGAAGGTGAGCACGGACAGCACCGGCCCGAAGATCTCCTCGCGGGCGATGCGGTGGGCCTGGCTGACGCCGGTGAACACCGTGGGCGGGAACCAGTAGCCCCGTTCGGGCAGCGCGCAGGCCGGCGACCAGCTCTCGGCCCCCTCGTCGCTCCCGGCCTGCGCGAGTTCGCGGATCCGGCCGAGCTGGGCGGCGGAGTTGATCGCCCCGATGTCGGTGTTCTTGTCGAGCGGGTCGCCCAGGCGCAGCCGCTCGATGCGCACGCGCAGCCGGGCCAGCACCTCGTCGGCGACGGACTCCTGCACCAGCAGCCGCGACCCGGCGCAGCAGACGTGGCCCTGGTTGAAGAAGATGCCGGTGACGATCCCCTCGACGGCCTGGTCCAGGGCGGCGTCGTCGTAGACGATGTTGGCGCCCTTGCCGCCCAGTTCCAGGCCGACCCGCTTGCCGGTGCCCGCGACCGCGCGCGCGATCTCGCGCCCCACCTCGGTGGATCCGGTGAAGGCGACCTTGTCGGTGCCCGGGTGGGCGACCAGGGCGCGGCCGGTGGCGCCGGCGCCGGTGACGATGTTGACCACGCCCGGCGGGAGGTCCGCCTCCTGGCAGATCTCGGCGAACACCAGCGCGGACAGCGGGGTGGTCTCGGCCGGCTTGAGGACCACCGTGTTGCCGGTGGCCAGCGCCGGGGCGATCTTCCAGGCCAGCATCAGCAGCGGGAAGTTCCACGGGATGACCTGGGCGGCCACGCCGATCGGGCGCGGGTCGGGGCCCAGCCCCGCGTGGCCGAGCTTGTCGGCCCAGCCCGCGTGGTAGAAGAAGTGCGCGGCGACCAGCGGCAGGTCGACGTCGCGGGTCTCCTTGATGGGCTTGCCGTTGTCGAGGCTCTCCAGCACCGCCAGCTCGCGGGAGCGCTCCTGGATGATCCGGGCGATGCGGAACAGGTACTTGCCCCGCTCGGCCCCGCTCATGGGGCCCCACACGGTGTCGAAGGCGCGGCGGGCCGCGGCGACGGCGCGGTCGATGTCGGCGTCGCCGGCGACCGCCACCTGGGCCAGCGGCTCCTCGTCGGCCGGGTTGACCGTGGTGATGTACTCGCCGGTGGCGGCCGGGGCGAACGCGCCGTCGATGAACGGCTCGTAGCTGGCGCGCAGCGACACCACCGACCGCGATTCGGGCGCGGGCGCGTACGCGAAGGTCTGCTCGTCCACTGCTCGGCCTCTCAGTCCAGCGTGAAGTAGTCGGGGCCGGGGTAGGCGCCGGTGCCCAGCTTGGTCCGCTGCATCAGCAGGTCGTTGAGCAGGCTGGACGCCCCCAGGCGGAACAGGCCCGGGTCGAGCCAGGCCGGGCCGGCGACCTCGTTGACCAGCACCAGGTTGCGGACGGCGTCCTTGGTGGTGCGGATGCCCCCGGCGGGCTTGACCCCGACGCGGCGGCCGGTGGCGGCGTGGTGGTCGCGGACCGCCTCCAGCATGACCATGGTGACCGGGAGCGTGGCGGCGGGGGCGACCTTTCCGGTGGAGGTCTTGATGAAGTCCGCGCCCGCGCGGATCGCCAGCCAGGAGGCGCGGCGGACGTTGTCGTAGGTGGCGAGCTCCCCGGTCTCCAGGATGACCTTGAGGTGGGCCGGCCCGCACGCCTCCTTGACCGCGGTGATCTCGTCGTGGACCTTGCGGTAGTCGCCCGAGAGGAACGCGCCCCGGTCGATGACCATGTCGATCTCCGCGGCGCCGTCGGCCACGGCGCGGCGGGTGTCGGCGAGCTTGGCCTCCAGGGGCGCCCGGCCGGCCGGGAAGGCGGTGGCCACCGACGCGACCCCCACCCCGGTGCCCTCGAGCGCCTCGACCGCGGCCGCGACCAGGTCGGAGTAGACGCAGACCGCGGCCACCCGCGGCGCCGTCGGGTCGGCGGGGTCGGGGTGGGCGGCCTTGGCGCACAGCGCCCGCACCTTGCCCGGGGTGTCGGCGCCTTCGAGGGTGGTGAGGTCGACCATCCGGATGGCCAGGTCGATGGCGTGCGCCTTCGCCGTGGTCTTGATCGACCGGGTCGCGAGGTCGGCGGCGCGGGCACGGGCTCCGACCTCGTCGACACCGGGGAGCCCGTGCAGGAACGCCCGCCATGAGGCGTTGGACGCCGCCGGGTCGGGCGCTGGTGCGGAATGGGGCACGGACGGACCACCCTCGTCGAAGTCGGAGGCCGCGGCGCCGGTGGCCCGGTGCCGATGATCACGGCCACCATAGTGCCACGCGCACACCACGGAATATGTGGTGTTCTACCCGGATTCGGCCCTGGCCGTCGGCAGGTCTGGATCGTGCATGATGGAGAGCGGGGACGCATGCGCCCCGATCGCCGGCACGAGGGAGGCGGCACCGTGGCCGAGATCCGGATCAGCTCCGACGACGGCCTCGACCTGCGGCGGCTCGCCGCGGCGCTGGCCGAGTCACAGGGGTGGCCGCGCGACCGTGTGGGCATCTGGGAGAACCGCGGCGGCGGCGACGTCGTCCTGACCGTCGAGGACGCCCTCCTCCAGGGCACCGACCCCGACCCCCTCGCCCAGCCCGTGCACACCCGCAGCGACGTGCACCGCGCCTGCGAGCTGCTGCGCCACCGCGACCCCTCGCTGCGCGGGGTGGACTTCCCCGCGCTGCGCGACGAGGCCGCCCGGTTCTTCTCGGCCGGCTGGTCCATCGCCGACCTCCTGCACGCGCTGGGCCACCGGCACGACGGCACGCCTTGGCCGCGCGGCGACGGCTACGCCGGGATCGAATGGCTCCAGCACCGGCTGCGCAACTGGAAGTCGGCCACCGGCGATATCCGCCCCTCGGCGTCCCAGGAGACCGCGCAGCTGCGCATCGTGGGCCGGATCGGGCTGCCCTCCGATCTCGGCCTGCCCCAGGACGACCCCGACGACCGCGGCCATCCCGCCGGCCCCGAGGCCGCCCGCCGGGCGGCCGACGACGCCCGCAGACTCATGCGCGTCCAGTCGCGCACCACGAGCGACGGCCTGGCCCACCGCGACCGCACCGCGGAGCGCATCACCCGCAGAGAGTGAGCCGGAGGAGGCGCTCCACCACGGCGGCGCCTTGCCTCAGCCCCCGCAAGCCGGGCGGGTATCACCACCCATTCCGTCCCCCGTATCGATTGTGCGGCGAATCCGGACACTTGCCTCTACGACACCGCAGAGCGCCTTACGTTACATTCGTGCGAACACGGCCTAACGTGGGGAACGTGGCGCACCGCCTCACGACCAGGAGGAGGCCAATGGGAGAGCCGTCGCTGTCGAGCCTGCTGCCGGTCGAGGCCATCGTCACCGGCATCCACGTGTCCGACTGGCGGGCGGCCATCCGCGCCGCCGGCGAACTCCTGGTCGCCACCGGTGTGGGCACGCAGGACTACGTCCGCCAGATGCAGGAGGCCGTCGACGAGTACGGCCCCTACATCGTCATCGCCCCCGGGCTCGCGCTCGCCCACGCCCGCCCCTCCGACGCCGTCCTGCGCACCGGGCTGTCCTGGGCGGGGCTGGCCACGCCGGTGGAGTTCGGCCACCCCCACAACGACCCCGTGTACCTGGTGATCGGGCTGGCGGCGGTCGACCACGACGGCCATTCGGCGGCGCTGTCGCGGCTGGCCCGGATGCTGGCCGACACCGACCGGCTGGCGTCCCTCAAGGACGCCCCCAGCGCGGCGCGGATCCACGCCATCATCACCGAGTACGAGACGAGTGGCCCCGAATGAAGATCCTGGCCGTGTGCGGCATGGGCATCGGCACCAGCATCCTGTTGAAGAGCAACGCCGAGCGCGCGGTCCGGGAGCTGGGGCTCGACGCCGACGTGGAGGTCGCCGACATCGGCACCGCGCGCGGCGCCGCGGCGACCGCCGACATCGTGCTGACCTCCGGTGAACTCGCCGACGAGATCGGCGACCTCGGGATCCCCATTCTGGTGATCGACAACTTCATCGACGCCGACGAGATCCGCGCCAAGCTCAGCGCCGCATTCCCCGGCTAGACACGGCACAGGAGCGCCCACATTGGAGTGGATCGTCGCCGTCGCGCGCTTCCTCGTCAACGAGGTGCTGAGCGTCCCGGCCTACATGGTCGGCCTCATCACCGCGGCCGGGCTGATCGCCCTGCGCAGGTCCGTCGGCCAGATCGTGGGCGGCGGCATCAAGGCCGTCCTGGGCTTCCTGCTGATCGGGGCGGGCGCATCGCTGGTGGTGGCCGCGCTGGACCCGCTCGGCACCATGATCCAGGGCGCCGCCGGGGCACAGGGGGTCGTGCCCACCAACGAGGCGATCGTCGCCATCGCCCAGGAGCGGTTCGGCGCGCAGGTGGCCTGGATCATGATCAGCGGGTTCGCGCTGAGCCTGGTGCTGGCCCGCTTCACCCCCTTGCGCTACGTGTTCCTCACCGGCCACCACACCCTGTTCATGGCCACCCTGCTGACCATGATCCTGGCCGCGAGCGGCCTGCCCACCGGGGTCACCGTGGCGCTGGGCGCCGTGCTGCTCGCGGTGGTGATGGTGTCGCTGCCGGCGCTGGCCCAGCCGTGGACCCGCCGGGTCGGCGGCGACGGCAAGATCGCGATCGGCCACTTCGGGACGCTGGGCTACATCGCCGCGGGCGCCACCGGCCAGCTCGTCGGGCGCGGCAGCCGCAGCACCGAGGACATGAAGCTGCCCGAGGGCCTGCGCTTCCTGCGCGACTCGATGGTGGCCACGGCACTATCGATGGTGCTGATCTACCTGGCGGTGGCGCTGCTGTTCTGGGCGCGCGAGGGCACCGGGGCGGCGCTGGGGATGTTCCCGCCCGCCGACGGCGTGGCGCCCACCATCGGGCACTTCCTCATGCAGTCGGCGATGCAGGGCCTCCAGTTCGGGATCGGGGTCGCGGTGATCCTCTACGGGGTGCGGACCATCCTGGGCGAGCTCGTCCCCGCCTTCCAAGGGATCGCCGAGCGGGTCGTGCCCGGTGCGGTGCCGGCCCTGGACGCCCCGATCGTGTTCCCGTTCGCGCAGAACGCCGTGCTGATCGGGTTCGTGTCGAGCTTCCTGGGCGGGCTGGCGACGCTGGCGGTCATGGCGGCGTGGCTCAACCCGGTGCTCGGGCTCGCGCTCATCCTCCCCGGGCTGGTCCCGCACTTCTTCACCGGGGGCGCGGCCGGGGTCTACGGCAACGCCACCGGCGGTCGCCGCGGCGCGGTGCTCGGCGCGTTCGCCAACGGGGTACTCATCACGCTGCTGCCGGCGTTCCTGCTCGGTGTGCTGGGCAGCTTCGGGACGGCCAACACCACGTTCGGCGACGCGGACTTCGGCTGGTTCGGGATCGCGATCGGCTACGCCTTCCGCGGCGGTGACGCGGTCGGGGTGGTGCTGGCGCTGGTCGTGGCGGCTGTGCTGCTGGTGGCCGCGATCGTCGTGCAGAAACGGCTGGTCGAGACCGGCTGGGAGCCGGGCGCCCGGCGCACCCCGAGCGAGCGCTGAGGCGCATCGGGCACACCGGCGCAGGCGGCGGTCCGCCCGCGCGCGACGCGTTCAGTCGGGCCGGGCGAACCGGCGGGCGGCCAGCGCCAGGACCACCGCGCTGAACGCCACGACCAGGCCCAGTTCGAGCGCGACCGGAGGGTGGTGGACCCCCCAAGCGACCGGCTCGGACAGCGGCCCGCCCGGGGGATCGGGGATCCGGGCGGCGATGGTGCGGCGCATGGCGTCGACGGCATAGGTCAGCGGGTTGGCCAGGGCGATGGGCGCCATCCACGCGGGCATCGCGCTCACGGGAAAGAACGCCCCCGACAGGAACAGCAGCGGGGCCAGGACGACACTGAGCACCGTGTTGAACGTCTGGACGCGGCGGATGGTCACCGCCATGAGTGCGGTCAACGCGGTCATGGCCAGCGATGCGACGCCAAGTTCGGCGAGGAGCACCACCGACAGGCCGAACCGGTACGGGACGCCCACCAGCCCGGCGCACGCCAGCACCGCGGTGCCGGTGCAGGTGGCGACGGTGGCACCGCCCAGGCACTTGCCGAAGAGCAGGGTCGAGCGGCGGACCGGCGCCACCAGCATCTCGCGCATGAATCCGCTCTGCCGGTCCCAGACGATCGACGCCCCCACGGAGACCGCCGGCGTCTGCGCGGCCATCAGCAGCACGCCCGGGAACAGGAACGCGAGGTAGCCCTCGCCTTGACCGGAGCCGGCCCCCGCCTGGGAGTAGAGTCGCGACAGCCCCACGCCCAGGATGAACAGGAACGCCAAGGGCTGAAGCAGCGAGACGATAGCGCGCACCGGGTCGCGCACGAAGTGCAGCATCTCGCGCCGCCAGACCATGCGCCCGGCGCGCGCCTCGCCGGCCAGGCCGCCGAGGATCCCCGGGATGACCGCGGCCGGCGCGTTCCAGGTGCGGGTCACCCGCGTCCTCCCGTCGGGGCGGTGAGCGCCGGTGGCCCCGGCGCGGGGTCGTCGCGGATGCGGTGGCCTGTGTGGTGCAGGAAGACGTCGTCGAGGCTGGGCCGGATCACGGTCACCGCATAGACGGGGACATCGAGCCCCGCGCACAGGCGGGGGGCGAGCCGGGCGCCGTCCTCGGCGGTGACCGTGACGCCGTCGGGGCCCCCGACGGGGTCGAGCCCGAACCGTTCGCGCAGGTCGCGCGCTGCTGCGGGGTCGTCGCCGGTCCGCAGCACCACCCGGTCGGCGCCGATGACCGACTTCAGCTCCCCGGGGGTCCCCTGGGCGACGACGCGCCCCTCGGAGACGATGGCGATGCGGTCGCACTGCTCGGCTTCGTCGAGATAGTGCGTGGTCAGAAAGACCGTGAGGGTCTCACGCTCGCGGACCTCGTGCAGGTGCCCCCACACCCGCGCCCGCGCCTCGGGGTCGAGTCCCAGGGTGGGTTCGTCGAGGAAGAGCACCCGTGGCCGGTGCAGCAGCCCCCGGGCGATCTCCAGGCGGCGGCGCATGCCGCCGGAGAACGTGCGCACCAGGCTGTCGCGCCGATCGGTGAGCCCGGCGAGGTCGAGCATCTCCGCGATCCGCGCCGGCACCATGGCCCGCGGCAGCCCGTAGAGGTCGGCGTGGAAGCGCAGGTTCTCACGCGCGGTGAGGTCGCCGTCGAGCGTGCTCTCCTGGAAGACCAGCCCGAGCTGGCGCCGGACCGCTCCGGGATCGGCCATGGTGTCGTACCCGGCGATCTCGATGAGGCCCTCGCTGGGGCGGGCCAGCGTGCACAGCATGGCGATGGTGGTGGTCTTCCCGCAGCCGTTGGGCCCCAGGAAGCCGAACAGCTCCCCCTGGCCCACGGTGAGGTCGATGCCGCGCACCGCCTCGATCCCCGGGTAGCCCTTGCGCAGGCCGATGGCCCGGATCGCCGGGATGCCGGGGCCCGGAGGAGGGGCCGCCTGTGCGGGCAGGGCCGCCCGCGGACGGCGACAGGTATCTCTGAACATGTGCTTGCCTCCAAAGGCGTCGCGCCGCCGCGTGGGCGGCGACGGTCCTGCCCGGCTCAGGTCGCCAGGCCAAGCCGTTCCGGCCAGTCCTCGGGCACCGCGAAGCCGAAGCTCCAGCGGTCGCGCTCGGTGGGGTTGACGATGCAGTGCCAGAAGAGGTGCCGGGGGTCCTGCTCCACCTTGAAGAACCGGACGATGCGCGGGCGCTCCCCCAGGGTGACGATCTCGCCGGTCGCGGGGTTCATGTACCGGAAGAAGGTGGTGTGGCCGGGGTCGTCGAAGGGGGCGTCGACGTCGACGATGTACATCCGCCAGCCGGGCTGGGTCTCGTTGGTGTGCCACAACCGGTAGCTGGAGGGCGGGTACCACATCGAGCCGGAGAACCGGATCTCGGTGCCGAAGGCGTCCTCCAGGGCGGCGATGGTGGCGCCCTTGGCGTCGAGGTAGTCGGCGTAGCCGGGGTGGTCGACGTGCTCGTCGAGGTTGACGAGATGGAAGCTGCGCCGGTGGAGGCCGCCGCCGCCGTCTTCCCGCTCGACATCGTCCTGCCAGCGGCGGAACTCCTCGCTCTCCGGCGAGAGGCCGGTGGAGCGGAGGTCCTCCTTGCGGAAGCTCTCGGCGAAGCGGGCGAGGTCGACGGAATCGGGCTTGATCTTGAGCCGCGGGAGTTCGCGGAGCACGGCGTCGAACCCGGGGATGTCGGCGATGGCGTACTCGTGGTGGTAGAAGCCGCTTTCACCGGGCCGGGGGCGGGACTCCTCGGCCGCCGCGGGGACCGCCGAGAGCGCGGATCCCGGCGCGCCGTTCCCCGATGCGGCGGAGCCGGGTGAGACCGTGGACGACGCCGCGGCGAGGTCGGCGAGCCGGAAATCGTAGCCGTGCCGCGCGCCCAGGGCGATGATCTCCTGGGGGCCGGTCATGGCGCGGAGCGCGCGCATGAGGTCCGGCGACGTGTACGCGGTGTGCAGGAATTCCGTGCAGGACTCGATCGACATGTGCGGGGTTGCACCTACCTCTGGTCGGTTGCGGTCGGTGGAGGGTCGAGCAGCAGGACGGAAGGCACCCGTTCGGGCCGGGCCAGGCGCAGGAGGTGCATGCCCATGCCGGAGATCCCGAGGAGCAGCCCGGGGAAGAAGTCGCCGCCGGTGGCTCCGCTCCGGCTCTGGTCGAGGTTGCGCCACTGGGTCTGCACCTGGACGTTGGCCTCCATGCGGAAGGCGGGCTCGTCGTTGAGCAGGGCGAAGCGCAGGAGCAGTTCGGCGTTGCCGGCCCGGCCGTGGCACAGGGTGTCGTTGCGCAGCCGCGGGAAGTTGCGCATGGTGGCGGCCAGCGCCAGGCGGGCATCGTGCATGAGGGTGTCGTCGTCGCGGCCGAGCGCGGACCACGCGGCGATGCGGCCCAGCCCGATCCCGGCCGCTCCGTTGCACCAGGCGTTGGCGTAGTGGCGGCCGCCGCGCGCCACCCCGCCCCCTGAGGGGCGCAGGTCGTACCAGTCGCGCTCGGTGTCGTCGAAGGACCGGGACTCGTAGCCGAACGCGCGGCGTCCGGCGTCGATGTAGTCGGCCCGGCCGAGGTGCACGCCCAGGATGATGAGCGACCACCCGAATCCCGAGGTTCCGTGGGTGAACCCGGTGAGGTGCGGACCTCCGGTCGCCTGCGGCCAGCTCAGGGTGTCGGAGTCGGGATGGGCGGTCCGCAGCAGGTGGTCGGCGCACCTGCGCGCGGTGTCGAGCCCGTGGCCGTCGGTGGCGCCGGCCAGGCCGAGCAGGACGGGGATCAGGCCGGCGGAGCCGTTGAGGACGTCGAGGTGGCGGTCGTCGGCGATCCGGTGGTCCAGGCCGCGGGCGAGCCGGACCGCATGCTCCAGCAGCGCGGGATCGTTCCAGAGCCGGGAGAGGTGGGTGAGCAGGTAGATCAGCCCGCCGACGTCCTGGAAGGCGCCGATGCGGCCGGGGTCGCAAGACACGGTGGCATGCGCCAGCGCGCGCCCGGCCGCCGAGCGGAATTCGGGCCGCGGCACCAGGGAGTCGAGGTAGGCGAGGAACAGGCCGATGCCGGCCGAGCCGTGGTAGAGGTCGGCTTCGACGTCGGTCTGCACGGGGCGCCCGTTGCTCAGGTCGAAGGACGCCCACGGCGCGGGTGCGGAGTGGTCGCGGAGCATGTCGCAGAGGCGCTCGCCCACTTGCGCCGCCTGGTCCAGGCAGGCCGCCGCGAACTCCGGGGTGGCGATCTCGCCTGTGGACAGGCTCGCGGAGATGTAGTGGTGCTGCCGGGCGAGGTTGGTGTCGGACAGCCGGCCGATGCGCCGCGTGATGTGGTCGATCGGGGAGAGCGCGAGATAGGAGGGGATGGCGGTGCGGTGGTCGTGGGTGAGTCCGCGGCCGTCGGCGGCGGCGGTGAAGATCGGGATGTCCATCCGCCACAGTGAGTCGAGTTCGCGCTCGATCAGCACCCCGCCGTCGTCCCATGCGCGAGGGCGGGCCCCCACCGCGGTGGTGAGCAGGTCGACTTCGAGCGGGTCAGCGAGGGCCTTGGGGTGGCGCGCCGACAGCAGGGACTGCGCGTAGACCTGGGTGCCGTGGTTGATGAAGCGCACCGAGGAGCCGGCGAAGGCGTCGGTGACGCAGGCGGCGCTGGACGTGGGGTCCGCCCGGAACCAGTCGTAGACCCGGCGGAAGCCGTCGGCGATGGCATCGGTGAAATCACCGGGCTCCATGAGGGTGTCGCCCAGGAAGACCCGGTTGGCGGCGTCGGGCCGGACCTCGACCCCGGTCTCGTTGGCGACCGCGCTGCGGAAGGTGAGGCGGTCGCCGGTGACGCGGGGCACCGCGACGGGGATCTCATAGGAGGTGCCGCCGGTGGAGCCGCTGATGTGCATGACGGCGGGGTCGCCGCTGCGCGAGGCGGAGTTGGGCCACTCCAGCAGCCCGGTGCCGAAGACGGAGTCGAGGAGGGAGCCGTCCTTCTCGGGCTGACCGGCCGGGCGCACGCCGAGGACGGTCTCGCAGTCGCAGATGAAGGCGTTGCCGTCGGCGACGATGACGTTCTCGAAGTGCAGGTCGCCGCCGCCCAGCACGTAGAAGATCCCGAGGTAGCCGCCGAGCTGGCGGTAGACGTGCTCGGCATCGGCGCGGGCCGCGACCCGGTTGCGGCCCGGCGGGATGTAGGCCTCGTAGCCGTAGCCGTCGCGGGGCAGGACCGCACGCGGGACGAACCCGATCACGCCGTCGCGGTCGAGCCGGCGCAGCAGGGCCTGCATGCCGGCTTCGGAGCGGATGCAGCGCGGCTTGTAGACGACGGTTCCGGTGGCCCCGCCGTCGAGCTCGACGTCGATGAAGGCGACGCTGCGGGCTCCGGCGTGGTGGTCGGAGTTGCCCAGCCGCACCGACCGCACGGCGGTGATCCCGCGGTCGAAGAAGGCGTCGGCGATGGCCGCGGAGTCGGCGGAGAGGTGGCCGACCAGGTCACCGCCGAAGTCGGCCAGGAGCCCGGTGACCTGGGCGAGCCAGCGCCCCAGCACGGGAAAGCGCCGGTAGAAGTCGTGATAGGCGCCGGGATCTCGGAAGGTGTGGTCGAGGTAGCGCAGGTAGTCGTCGCTGGAGGCGGTCGCCGGGTCCGTGCCGGTACGGGCGCAGTGGACCTTGGCGTCGGCCTCGACCGCCCAGGCCAGAGCGAGTTCGAACCGGTCGAGCAGGTGGTGCTGGAAGTCGGCGACCACCCGGGGGGCGATGAGCGCGCCCCCTGGGACGGCCGAGCGTTCGAGAGCGGCGCGCAGGCGGCGGCCGAGTTCGAGCAGGAACGGCTCGGCGGCGATCGCCAGCCGCCCGTAGTACGTATCGGCGCCGCGCCAGTCGGCGTCGGTGTCGCCGAGCGGGTCGCTGAAGCGGTCAAGGGCGGAGCGGTAGGTGGGCAGCCACGACCGGTGGGTCTCGGCGAGCAGCCGACGCGTGCGGTCGTCGGCCTCGCCGAGGTTGAGTTCATGCAGCCGGTAGGAGGTGAGGACGTCCGCGAGCCGCTCCTTGGTGGGCGGTGCGGGGCCGTCCGCCCGCGTTCCGCGGGCGGCCTTCAGCGCAAGCTTGCCCGCCAGGCGGTCGATCTTCCAGATGTCGGCGGGGTGGAGGCCGCCCGATCCCTGCGCCGTTCGGGGGGCGCCGAGCACTGCTGCGATCCGCGTGCGTTCGGCGAGGTTGCAGGCGCTCGCCGCGATGTCGACGGGATAGGCGTTTCCCATACTGGAGGGGCTCCTACCGGGTTGGCGAAGGGGGCGGCGGGCACGGCGAGCCAGCCCGCCGCCGTGCGGCTCCTACGACTTGGTCGAGCCGTCGCAGAGGATGGTGGCCGGACCGAAGCTGCACGTGGTCCCGCAGGCGTAGACCTCGTTGGCGACGATGCTGTCGGTGAAGGCGTCCAGGGCTTCCTGGTCCTGCTGCGCGACGCCGGCGGGGATGTCGGTGGCGGCGACGCCGAAGGCCGCGGGGTCGGCCAGCACGGCGCTGCGGAACTCGTCGTCGACGGCGGCCTGGTGCAGAATCATGGTGGTGGACATACGTTCCTCCTGAACGGTGACGCGGTACGGATCACGGGATCTTGTGCGGGACCAGCTTCATCCCGATCTGTTCTTCTACGGTCTTCAGCTCCGCGAGTGCGGCGGTCATGTTGTCGTTATCGCTCTGCCAGTCGGCGACCTCCTTCAGCGCCGGGGACGGACTGCCGTGGAACCAGAGGGATTCGAGCCACGCCTTGACGGTGTGGGGGTGCACGTCCGGCACGGGTTCGACGCGGTGGAGCAGGTGCTCCTCGTTGAGCGCGAGCGCGAGCTGGAGGACTTCGCGCAGCCTGCCGTCGGGCGGCAGCAGTGAGCACAGGACCATCAGGCCCTGGATCTGGCGGATCGTGTCGACGCCCTCATAAAGGGTCGGGGGCTTTACGCTCATCGACGGCCTTCCTCGCTGGGTAGTCTCGGCGGGCACGCAGGCCGGTCATGGCTCGCCCTACGCCGTTTACTCCGCTCCGTGCACGACAAATATAATTCGGCACGGCTTTCACTCGGCTTTCTTAGCGCTTGCACATCGCCGCAATTGACGAAGTTCATCCCAATGGGATATCCGTCACCCGATTTCCGCGGATTTCCCCAAACGTCCATTTCTGTGGGCCACTAGGCCGCCCGACCCCATCAGGCCGGGGTCGCCGCGCAGGATGGCCATGTGCAGCGACCGGAGCTGCTCGCTGGGGTCCATGCCCATCTCGTCGCGCAGGCGCCCGCTGACATCGCGGAACGCCTCCAGCGCCTCCACCCGGCGCCCGCAGCGGTACAGCGAGAGGATGAGCTGGTGCCAGAAGCGCTCGTGGAAGGGGTAGCGGCGGATCAGCACCCGCAGCTCCCCCACCAGTTCGTCGTGGCGCCCACGCGCGAGGTCGAGCTCGTGGCAGCGTTCACGCGCGCGCAGCCACTCCTCGGTGATCCGCGGGACCACATCGCGGTGCAGCGACACCGAGCGCACGTCGGGCAGCACGGGGCCGCGCCACAGCGACAGCGCCTCGACCAGCGCGGCGGCTTCGGCGCTGTCGTCGCATGCCGCCGCGGCGGCGTGCGACGACGCGATGTGGGCGCGGAAGCGCAGCAGGTCGAGGCTGCCGGCATCGGCGTCGATCGCGTACCCGGCCGCGGAGCTGTGGATCAACCCGGAGAGGCCTTGCTCGTGGCGACCCAGGGTCGTGCGCAGCCGGGTCAGGCAGGTGTGCAGCGCGGCCCGCGGGCTGTCGGGGAGGGCGTCGTCCCACAACAGGCCGACCAGGTCCGCCATCGGGACGACTTCATTGGGGCTCAGCAGCAGCGAGGCCAGCAGCGTCCGCTGCTTGCCCGCCGGGATGCGGACCGCCCGCGCACCGCAGACGACCTCCAGCGGACCCAGGACACGGAAGACCACACCTTGAGCCAATACCGTTTCTCCATCCCCGTGACGCGGGCGCACCGCAACGAACCCGCAAAGAACGTGACCACAATCGACTTTCGGTCTCGGCGATACCCCGCACACCAGGAGCCGCAGGTGAATTTTAGCCCGTAGGCGCCGCGCACATTTTTGAATTCACAGCCATCCCGTTTTTCGATAAAAGGACGGCGCCCCTCATATTCCCCACCGTCGGCCACATGGGGCGATCCACGACCAATCGGAAACGGCCGTGGCCCGGCGCCGGAATTCCGGCGCCGGGCCACGGCCGCGTGCTCGGGTGGAGCGACGAGAGGGCGGTTGCGCCCCGTGGATCAGATGTGCACCACCGGCTCCGCCGACCCGTCGCGGGCGGCCGGCTTCATGAAGCAGGCCAGGACGGCCGCGGCCGCCATGACCGCCGCGGCGATCCCGAACGCGAGGTGGATGCCGTCGACGAAGGCGAGGTGGCTGGCCCGGGTGATGGCCTCGGCGACCTCGGCGGTCGCGGACTCGGGGACGACCGCCCCGCCCTGCGAGACCGCGCTCTGCATCGAGGCGACATCGTCGGCGCCCGGCTCCGCCAGCCCCTGGTCGGTGAAGTGGCCGGGCAGCGTGCCGACGATGGTCAGCGACAGCATCGCGCCCAGGACCGCGGTACCGATCGAGCCGCCGAGCTGCATGGCGGCCTGCTGCATCCCCGCCGCGACGCCGGCCAGGGAGACCGGCGCGCTGGTGAGGATGGCGGCGGTCGCCCCGGTCATCACCAGGCTCAGCCCCAGGCCGAGCAGCAGGAACGCCACCGAGGTGAAGACGACCCCGGTGCCGAAGTCCAGCCGCGACAGCATGAACAGGGCCACGGCGGCGAAGACGAGGCCGGCCACGGTGGGCACGCGGGTGCCGAAGCGGTCCATGATCCGCCCGGCGGGGGTGCCGAAGAGGCCGATCATCAGGGTCAGCGGCAGCAGCTGGACGCCGGTCTGCATGGGGGTCAGCCCGCGGACGCCCTGGAGGTAGAAGGTCACGAAGAACAGCGACCCCATCAGCCCGAGCGCGGTCAGGAGCATGAGCACCGTGCCGATGGAGATGGTGGGCAGCCGGAAGATGCCCATGGGCAGCAGCGGGTGGGCCGCCCGCAGCTCCCAGAGCACGAACGCGACCCCGATGACCAGCGCCGCACCCAGCACCCCGAGGGTCTCGGCGTGCGCCCAGCCCACGACCGGCCCCTCGACCAGCGCCCAGACGAGGGCGAAGATGGCGGCGCTGAGGAGCAGCACGCCGGGCAGGTCGAATCTGGAGTCGGGGTCGGTGGGGCGGTTGGCGCCGATCAGCCACATGGCGGTGGCCAGCGCGACGATCCCGACGGGCAGGTTGATCAGGAATGCGGAGTGCCAGCCGAACGCCGAGACCAGGACCCCGCCCACGATGGGCCCGGCGGCCATGGCGGCGCCCAGCAGGCTGCCGAACACGCCGAAGGCGCGGCCGAGCATGTGCGGCGGGAAGTTGGAGCGCAGCAGGCCCATGGCGGCGGGGGTGATGGTGGCGCCGAACACCCCCTGGAGGATGCGCAGGCCGACCAGGACGGCCACGGTGCCCGACAGGGCGATCGCCACAGAGGTGACGGTGAACCCCACGACGCCGATCATGTAGACGTTGCGGTGGCCGAAGCGGTCGCCGAGCTTGCCGGCAGTGATCAGGAACACCGCGAGGCCGAGCAGGTAGCCGTGGGTGACCCACTGGAGCTCGGCGAGCGATGCGTTGAGGTCGGCGCCGATGGCCGGGTTGGCCACGGCCACGATCGTGCCGTCGAGCGCGACCATCATCACGCCGAAGGCGATGGCCACGAGCGTGCCCCACGGCCCGCCGCGGAATCGTGCCTTCGGCGGCGCCTCTGGCGCGGCCGTGACGGTATCGGTCATGGGTCCCCCTGGTCGGCGTGCACGGCGGGCGCGCCGGCTCGGCACCGCCCGAAACAGATTATGTCAGCCACTGACAAGTGGCAATGACTGACTAGTTTTGTCATGGATGGGTATCATCCCGGAAACACGAACGAGTGGGGGTGCGATGACCAGCATCGACGAGGGTGACGACAATTCCAGCGACAATTCCGCCCACACCCCTCTGAAGTGAGCGTGATCACCATGGAGGCCACCGACGGCGGACTGCGCGAGCTCAAGAAGGCCCGCACCCGCGAGGCGCTGGTCGACGCGGCCCTGCGGCTGTTCGCCGAGCAGGGGTTCGGCGCCACGACCACCGAGGAGATCGCCGCGGCCGCCGATGTGTCACAGCGGACCCTGTTCCGCTACTTCCCCACCAAGGAGGACATCATCCTGGACGTCCAGGATGAGACCGAGGAGACGTTCCGGCTCAAGCTCGCGGACCGGCCCACGGCCGAACACCCCGTGGACTCGCTGCTCGCCGCCCTCACCGCCACCTGGTCCGAGCTCGACCCCCAGTCGCTCAACGCCCACCTGCGGATCATGCGCCTCGCCGACGAATCACCGAAGCTGCTCGCCGCGCACCTCCAGCGCTCCGCCGTGAACCTGAACCTCCTCGCCTCGCTGATCGCCCACCGCACCGGCACCGACACCGCCGATGACCCGCGTCCGGAACTGGTCGCCGCGGCGTTCGGCTCGGCCGTGCACGTGGGCATCATCCGCTGCTGCCGCTCCGGCGACGGCGGGGTCGACGCCCTCATCGCATCGGTCAACCACTGCCTCGTACAGCTCATTCCCGCGCTGACCGAGCCGTGGGACACAGTCCGCCCGGCAGAGGCCTGCGCTTCGCCGCGGCCGCTCGGCCCGGCACCACCGGCGGACGGCCCAGGGACGCCGGCCTGACCCGGGCCGCGCCCGCCCATGCTCGCACCCGGCGCCGACCCGCCGCCAGTGGTTTTCCGCGCCGTTCATCACGGCGTCATCGCAGGTCAGGGCGGATACGCCGGCCTCTTCACGGACGGCCCGCACGTCGAAGCCAGGGTGTGAACCAGGACACGTCCGGCCACCCGGCCGGCGCGCGCGACACACGGTCGCACAACGTTGCTCTTACCGAACTCTTAGCGGCGGAGCGTAGGGTCCACACCACCACCGGCCTTCCGCCCTACGAGGTTCCCCGTGTCCCACAGCGCCACCACCACCGCCACCGCCGTATCCGAGCGCGCAGCGGCGGACGTGCTCATCGTCGACGACGAACCCAACATCCTGGAGCTGCTGACCGCCTCGCTCACGCTCAGCGGGTTCGCGGCCCGGGGCGCGGCCGACGCCGACTCCGCGCTGGCCGCCGTGCACGCGGCCGTGCCCGACATCGCCGTACTCGATGTCTCCCTGCCCGGCCGCGACGGCTTCGCGGTCGCGCGCGAGCTGCGCACGGTCGCCCCCCGCCTGCCGGTGCTGTTCCTGACCGCCCGCAACTCCGTCGAGGACCGGCTCACCGGCCTGCGCGCCGGAGCCGACGACTACGTCGCCAAGCCGTTCAGCCTCCAGGAGGTCGTCCTGCGGATCCACGCGATCCTGCGCCGGACCGGCACCGGCCGCCCCGACGACGGCGAGGACGGCCGCCACCGCTACGCCGACCTGGAACTGGACGAGGACCGCCACGAGGTGCGGCGCGCGGGCAGGGTCATCAGGCTCTCCCCCACCGAGTTCGACCTGCTGCGCTACCTGATGATCAACGCGGGCAAGGTCGTCAGCAAGGCGCAGATCCTGCAACGCGTGTGGGGGGTCGACGGCGGCGACGGCCGCGTGGTGGAGTCCTACATCAGCTACCTGCGGCGCAAGATCGACACCGCGGGCACCCCCCTCATCCAGACCGTCTGGGGCATCGGCTACTCACTGCGGCTGCCCGCGCCGGGGACGCGGGGCTGACCGGAGTGGGCGCGCTCCGCCTCGGGCCGCGCGGGCTGCGCGGCCGGCTCGTCCTGACCGTGCTCTGCCTGACCGCGGCGTGCCTGACCGCCTTCGGCGTCACGGGCGTGGCGCTGCTGGAGCGCTCTCTCATGGCCGACGTCGACCACCGGCTCGGCGGCCTCGCACGCGCCACCGCCGCCGGCCCCGCACCGGGGGACCTGCCCGACATCCCGATCTCGCCGCCGCCGCTCCCCACCGACCTGCGCGTGCTGGAGATCAGCCCCGCAGGCCGGGTCGCCTGGTCCGTCGGGCAGACCACCGACGACGCCGACCGCCCCGACATCTCGGGGCTGAGCGCCGCCGAACTGGCCGGCCGCGCCGGAACCCCCTTCACCCTGCCGGGCACCGACGGCGGAGCCGACTGGCGGGTGCTCACCGTGCGCGCCTCCGACGGATCCACGCGCATGGTGGCCGATTCGCTGGCCGAGACCGAGCGCACGCTGAACCGGCTGATCGCCATCGAGGCCGGCATCGGGGCGGTCCTGCTGGTGGTGCTGGGCGTCGGCGCGGTGACCATCGTCCGGCTCCAGCTGCGCCCGCTGACCCGCATCGAGGGCACCGCCCAGGCCATCGCCGCCGGACGGCTCGACGAGCGGGTCCCCTACGACGACCCCGGGACCGAGACCGGGCGGCTGGGCCGCGCCCTCAACACCATGCTCGGCACGCTGGCCGACTCCCTGTCCGAGCGCGCCCGCACCGCCGAGCAGATGCGCCGGTTCGTCGCCGACGCCTCCCACGAGCTGCGGACCCCGCTCTCCTCCATCCGCGGCTTCGCCGAGCTGTACCGGCAGAGCCGGGACCAGGGCCGGGTCCAGGGCGGGCCCGAGATCGACCACTGGATGGAACGGATCGAGTCGGAAGCGGGCCGCATGGGCGGCCTCGTCGACGACCTGCTGGTGCTGGCCCGCTTCGACGAGCGGCCGCCCCTGGAGCCCGACGACGTCGACCTCGCCGCCCTCGCCCGGGACGCGGTGGGCGACGCACGGGCGCGCGCCCCGGGCGCCCCCATCTCGCTCGACGCCCCGGAGCCGGTGCGCGTGGTCGGCGACGAGCGGCGGCTGCGCCAGGTGCTGGTCAACCTCATCGGCAACGCCCTCACCCACACCCCCGAGGGCACCCCCGTGCGGGTGGAGGTCGGCCATGGCACGGTCCCGGCCCCGCTCGCGGAGGGCGCGGTCGGCGTGGGTGCGCTGCCCGCCGGGGTGGCCTCGACCGCGGTCGTGCGCGTCCGAGACGACGGCCCCGGGATCGCGCCGGACGACGCGCCCCACGTCTTCGACCGCTTCTACCGGCCCGGGGGCGACCGCTCCCGCGACCGCGGCGGGGCCGGGCTCGGCCTGGCCATCGTGGCGGCGATCGTCACCGCGCACGACGGACGCGTCGTGCTCGGCGGTGCCGATGCGGGGAATCAGGGAACGACGTTTACAGTAGTGCTCCCGCTGGGGTGAGGACGGCGCCCCAGCGGGGCCACCCCGCCCGGTCAGAAGTGCGTGAGATTCCGGGGCGGGCCGTCCCTGCCGTCCTCGGGCAGGTCGGGCACTGCCGACGCCGCCAGCCCGGACACCGCGCCCAGCGCCCATTCCAGGGGCCCCCGGCCGAACACCGGGCGCCACAGGGAGGCGAAGACGACCGCACCGAGGACGAACGCCTCCAGCCGGAACGGGGCGATGTCGGTGAACGACATACCGAGCACGGCGATCACCACGATGTGGCCGCAGTAGACGGTGAGCGACATCGAGCCGGCGGCGGCCAGCGGGGCGAGCAACCACCCGGTGGCGTCGGCGAGCACCAGGCACGCCACCAGCGCCAGCAGCGCGCAGCCGGTGGCCCCGGCGATCTCCAGGGTGGTCCCGCTGTGGGGCGAGGCGACGGCCAGCCACCACGGGGAGTCGACGGGGACCTGGCCGTGCAGGTCGTTGACCTGCTCGGCCATCCACTGCCGGAGGGATTCGCGCAGCGCGGGGTCGAGCGCACCGGGGTCGGTGCCGGCGGGGACGACCTGGGGCTGGCTGAGCAGCAGCAGGTCGAGCACCCCGAAGGTGTTCAGCAGCAGCCACGACCCGCCGTAGCCGGCGGCCGCCAGCAGGGCGCCGGCGCCGGCCAGCCGCGCGCGCACCCGGCCCGACCGCAGGTCGAGGCGGCCCACGGCGAGCCCGGCGAGGACGAACGCCATGAACGTGAGCGCCGGGTAGTAGCCGGTCAGGAAGAAGTCGCCGAACCCGCCGATCGAGGTCGGCCGGAACGGCGCGCTCTCGCCCATGGCGCTGCGGATGACGAACGACACCTGCGGGCCGAGCAGCCCCACGGCCGCCGCTGTGGCCATGAGCGCGGGCGCGCGCAGCCGGAGCAGCGGCAGCGCGAGCAGGAAGAAGCCGCCGTAGTAGGTGAGGATGATGGCGATCGGGGCGTCGAGCGCGTCGAGCACCCCGCCGAGCAGGGCCAGCACCAGCGCGCGCACCAGGATGCGCACGCGGGCGCGCTGGAGCGGGGTGCCCGTGAGGGGCACGGACCGCCCGGTGGTCAGCGCCAGCGCGACGCCCGCGAGGAACGCGAACAGCGCCGAGGAGCGGCCCCGGGTCAGCTGGTAGAACGCCTCGGCGGCGTCGTCGCCGAACAGGCCGAACACGCCGATCGCGCCCACGCCCAGGTGGGCGGTGAACATGCCGAACAGGGCGAGGGCGCGGGCGACGTCGACCCCGGCGAGGCGGGCGGGCCGGGGGTCGGCGGTCACAGCGGCGGGGGTATCAGGGGTCTGCTGATCCACGCCGCCCACACTAGGTGGTGTTGAGATGGTTTGTCCCCTGTCGTTCGTCCCGACGACAGGCCGCCTGCTCAGCCGGCGGATCGCCCCTGTTCGGCGGCGAGCCGGCTGAAGTAGTCCAGGGCGCCCGGGTTGGCCAGCGAGTCGCGGCTCGCGACGCGGGAGGGCTCCTCGCCCATCAGGATCCGCTTGACCGGCACCTCCAGGACCTTGCCGGAGAGGGTGCGCGGCACCTCGGCGATGGCGCGCACGGCGTCGGGAACGTGCCGCGGGGAGCAGTCCTCGCGGATGCGGCGGGCCAGCCGCCGGGTCAGGTCGTCGTCCAGGGCGGCGCCGTCGCGCACCACTACGAACAGCTCGATACGGGAGCCGCCCTCAGGCTGGGGGACGTCCACGACCAGCGCGTCGACGACCTCGTCCAGCGCGAACACGGCGCGGTAGATCTCGCTGGTGCCCATGCGCACCCCGCCGCGGTTGATGGTGGAGTCGGAGCGCCCGTAGATGATCGCGGTGCCGCGCTCGGTGATCTCGATCCAGTCGCCGTGGCGCCACACGCCCGGGTACACGGAGAAGTAGCTGTCGCGCAGCCGCTCACCGCCCGGGTCGCCCCAGAAGCGCAGCGGCATGGACGGCGCGGGCCGGGTGACCACGAGTTCGCCGACCTCTCCGACGACCTCGTTGCCGTCGGGGTCCCAGGCGGCGACCGCCATGCCCAGGCAGGGTGCCTGGATCTCGCCCTCGTGGACCGGGAGCGTGGGCACGCCGCCGACCAGGCAGGAGCAGATGTCGGTGCCCCCGCTGGTGGAGAACAGCCACAGGCGGTCGCCGAACTCCCGGTAGCACCACTCGAAGCCCTCGGGGCTGAGGGGGGAGCCGGTGGAGCCGATGGCGTGCAGCCGCGACAGGTCCCGGCCCTGGGCGGGGTGCACGTCCTCCTTCATGCAGGACGTCAGATACCCGGCGCTGGTGCCGAAGACGGTCACCCCGGCGCGCTCGGCGAGGTCCCACAGCGTCCCGAGGTCGGGGTGGCCGGGGTTGCCGTCGAACAGGACGATGGAGGCGTCGGTCAGCAACACGCTGACCAGGAAGTTCCACATCATCCAGCCGGTGGTGGTGAACCAGAACACCCGGTCGTCGCTCTGGGCGTCCAGGTGCAGGTTCAGGTTCTTCAGCTGCTCCAGCAGAATCCCGCCGTGGCCGTGCACGATCGCCTTGGGCAGGCCGGTCGTCCCGGAGGAGTAGAGCACCCACAGCGGGTGGTCGAAGGGCAGCGGTGCGAAGGCGAGTTCGGTGCCCTCGCCGGCCGCTTCGAACTCCTCCCAGGACAGTGCGCCCTCGACCGGGCCGGCCGCGCCGAGGTAGGGCAGCACGACGGTGTGCTCCAGCGTGGGCAGCTCCTCGCGGAGCCGGACGATCACGCCCGTTCGGTCGAAGTCCTTGCCGCCGTAGCGGTAGCCGTCGACGGCGAGCAGCACCTTCGGCTCGATCTGGGAGAAGCGGTCGATGACGCTGCGCACCCCGAAGTCGGGCGAGCACGAGGACCACACCGCGCCGATCGACGCGCAGGCCAGGAAGGCCGCGACGGTCTCGGCGACGTTGGGCAGGTAGCCCACCACCCGGTCGCCGGGGCCCACGCCCAGGTGGCGCAGGCCGGTGGCGATGGCGGCGGTGCGGCGGCGCAGCTCGCCCCAGGTCCACTCACCCAGGACGCGCAGCTCGGAGGCGTGCCGGATGGCGACGGTGTCGTCGTCCTTGCCGGCGAAGAGGTGCCGCGCGTAGTTCACGGTCGCGCCCGGGAACCAGCGCGCCCCCGGCATCGAGTCATCGGCGAGCACGGTCTCGTAGGGGGTGTCGGAGCGCACCCCGTAGTAGTCCCAGATACCCGACCAGAAGGCGTCGAGGTCGGTCACCGACCAGCGCCACAGCGCGTGGTAGTCGTCGGCGGCCGCCGCGGGCGCACCCTTGTGCTCGCCCGCCCACCGCGCGAACGCGGTGACCCCGGCGCGCTCCCGCCGCTCGGCGCCGGGTTCCCAGAGCACCGGTGGCTGTGTCCGCTCCGACATTCTCGCGCCTCCTGTTCTCCGGCACTGCGCGCACACGCGGATGGACGCCGTGCCGGTGCGGGTGTGACGACAATCATCTAACAACACGCGTCCCGGCGGCGGCTCGGCCGGGGGTGGACCTGTTGCCCGCTCAGCCTGCGGGGGAGTGGCGATGCCCTCTCCCTCAACCTGCGTCCGGGTGGCCGGGCCCGGCCCTGAGCGTGTCGCCCGCGATCGGCCGGTTCCGGAGCCCCTGCGGGTAATCTGCGAGCTGGGGAAGGCCCGCCAGGGCGGCGACGCCCGAGAGCGAGAGGCGGACGGGACCGTGCGCAGACCGGATGTCAGCAGGCGGACACAGCTGCTGGGCGCCGCCGCCATCGTGCTCGCCGTGGTCTGCGCCGTCGTTCTCGCCGTGCCCGCCACGCGCGGCGGGGTGCTCGACGCCTGGTGCCGGACCACGGGCACCGGCTGCCCCGGCTCCCCCGGCCCGGGGGCCCCGCGGCCCGGGGAACCCGACTGGCGGCTGCGGCTCGACCCCGAAGCCGCCGCCACCTGGGGCCACTACGCCGCGCTGGGCGACTCCTACTCTTCGGGCGACGGCGCCGACGACTACGTCGCCGAGACCGCGGTCACCGGCGGGTGCTGGCGGTCGGCCAACGCCTACCCCGAGACGGTCGCCGCGGCCTACGACTTCGCGGGCCGGCTGGGGTTCTACGCGTGCAGCAGCCAGCGGGGCCACGCCATGCTCGACGAACTGGGCTCCACCGACTCCCAGATCGACCGGGTGACCGCGCACACCTCGCTGGTCACCATCGGTATCGGCGGCAACGACCTCGGCTTCACCTCGGTGCTGCGCACCTGCATGGTGCGGCTGCCCCTGGTCGACACCACCGCGTGCAAGGACCAGGAGTCCGACATCGAGCGCCGCATGCGGCTGTTCGAGGCCACCTTCGCCGACCTCGTCGACGAGATCCGCGAGCGCGCCCCCGATGCCCGCATGCTGGTGGTGGGCTACCCGCGGCTGTTCCCGTCCGATCCCGACGGCATGTACTACACGCTCAACGCCAACGACCAGGAGTGGCTCAACGACACCCTGGAACGGTTCAACGGGCAGGTGGCCGAGGCCGTCGCCGAGGCCGACACCGAGATCGGCGACGAGGGGCAGGTGGGCAGCGTCGAGTACGTCGACGTGTTCACCGCGCTCAACGGGCACGAGGTCGGCACCGACGAGGCCTGGCTCAACGGCGTCCTGCTGCGCGACCTCACCAGCGGGATCTCGATCGACCGGAGCACCTTCCACCCCACCTCTGCGGGGCAGGACGCGCTCGCGGAGCGCGTCCGGGCGCAGATCGACGCCGGGCCCGGCCGCCCGCTCTACGCCACCCGCTCCACCGTCGACAACGCGAGCCCCGACGTCCTCGCCGCCGAGGCCGACTGACGCCGCCGGACCGGGGGAAACGGAAGCGCCCCGGGCGGCGGGAGGC
>NZ_JBHSBH010000004.1:265982-322318 GCF_042650565.1 Nocardiopsis sediminis | reverse complement strand
GCGCCCCGTTGCGGGGACCGGTCAGGCGCGTTCCGCCCTGAGCTCGGCCAGGACCGCGCCGAGCTGGTCGAGGCCCCAGTTGAGGTCGTCCTCGGAGATCACCAGCGGCGGCGAGAGCCGGATCGTCGACCCGTGGGTGTCCTTGACCAGCACGCCCCGCGCGAGGAGCCGCTCGCACAGCTCCCGCCCGCCGGCCAGGGACTCGTCGACGTCGATGCCCGCCCACAGCCCCACGCTGCGGGCGGCCACCACGCCGTTGCCGACGTACTCCTTGAGGCGGGTCCGCAGCACCTCGCCGAGACGGCGCGCGTTCTCCAGGTAGGGGCCCTCCTTCAGCATCCGCACCACGGTCCGGCCCATGGCGCCGGCGAGGGGGTTGCCGCCGAAGGTGCTGCCGTGCTGGCCGGGCCGGATGACGTCGAGCACGTCGGCGTCGGCGACCACGGCCGAGACCGGCAGGATGCCGCCTCCCAGCGCCTTGCCGAACAGGTACACGTCGGGGACGATCCCGGTGTGTTCGCAGGCCCGCACCGTACCGGTGCGGCCCAGACCCGACTGCACCTCGTCGGCGATGAGCAGGACCCGTTCGCGGTCGCAGATCTCGCGCACCCGCGGCAGGTAGTCGGGCGGCGGCACGATGACCCCCGCCTCCCCCTGGACGGGCTCGACCAGGACCGCGGCGGTGGTGGCGTCGACCGCGTCGGCGATGGCCGCGGCGTCGCCATAGGGCACGACGCGGAACCCCGGGGTGTAGGGCCCGAATCCGCCGTAGGCGTCGGGGTCCTCGGAGAAGGAGATGATGGTGGTGGTGCGGCCGTGGAAGTTGCCTCCCGCGACCACGATCGTGGCCTCGTTGGCGGGGACCCCCTTGACGTCGTAGGCCCAGCGCCGGGCGAGCTTGATCCCGGTCTCGACCGCCTCGGCGCCGGTGTTCATCGGCAGCACCTGCTCCTTGCCGACCAGGTCGGCGAGGGCGGTGACGAACGGCGCGAACTGGTCGTTGTAGAAGGCGCGGCTCGTCAGCGTGATGCGGTCCAGCTGGTGGTGGGCGGCCGCGAGCAGGTCGGGGTTGCGGTGGCCGAAGTTCATCGCCGAGTATCCGGCCAGGCAGTCGAGGAGGCGGCGCCCCTCGACGTCGGTGACCCAGGCCCCGTCGCCTTCGGCGATCACGACGGGCAGCGGGTCGTAGTTGTGTGCCGAGTGGGTGTCGGCGAGTCCGATGTGCTCGGAGGTGGAGATGGCGGGTCCGGCGGGGTCTCCGCCGTCGCGCCGGCCCAGACCGCGGGTGTCGCTCATCCAGGTTCCCTTCGATCGCCCTTGATCGTCGTCGATCAGTGGATACCCGCTCGGATCACGCACAAAGCGCCCGCTCGGGCGGCCTCCAGCAGGAGAACAGACGGCGACCAGGGGTGGCAAGGGTGGCCCGCCATGACCCGTCGGCCGTCGGGCTTGGCGGTTTCCGCCCTTGTCGGCGCCCCGGCGATGGGCTTAGGGGGGTCGAAGGCGGCCGGGCGGGCGTGAGAGATTGGGGGCACGCCAAGGCGCGGGGTGCCGGAAACGGCTGAGAACACACCCGTCGAACCTGATCTAGCTCGTACTAGCGAAGGAACGCCCGTGAGCAGTGTCAACATCCTGTCCATCGCCGGCAGCGACCCCAGCGGCGGGGCGGGGGTCCAGGCCGATCTGAAGACGTTCTCCGCCCTCGGCGGCTACGGCATGACCGTCATCACGGCGCTGACCGCCCAGTCGACGGCCGGGGTGACCGGTGTGCTGGAGGTCCCCGCCGAGTTCGTCACCCGCCAGCTCGACACGCTGCTCGCCGACGCCCGGGTCGACGCCGTCAAGATCGGCATGCTCGCCACCCCGGGGGTGATCGGGGCCGTCGCCAAGGCCATCGACGCCCACCGACTCCCCCACGTGGTCCTCGACCCGGTGATGGTGGCCACGAGCGGCGACCGGCTGCTGGCCGCCGAGGCGATCGAGGTGGTCCGCGCCGAGCTGCTGCCGCGGGCCGACCTGGTCACCCCCAACCTGCCCGAGGCCGCCGCTCTCCTGGGAGAAGACGCGGCCGGCGACCTCGACGCCATGCGCGCGCAGGCCGATCGGCTGCTGGGCCTGGGGGCGCGGCGGGTCCTGCTCAAGGGCGGCCACCTCGCCGGCGACACCAGCAGCGACGTGCTCGTGGAGGCCGGTGCGGACCCGCAGGTGTTCACGGCCGAGCGGGTCGCCACCCGCAACACCCACGGCACCGGCTGCACGTTGTCGTCGGCGATCGCCGCACTGCGCCCGCAGCGTCCGGGCTTCGGCGCCGCCGTGCGCGACGCCAAGGCCTACCTGACGGCGGCGCTACGGCACGCCGACACCCTGGACGCCGGGCACGGGAGCGGGCCGGTCCACCACTTCCATGCCTGGTGGCCCACGGCGGCGACGCGGTGAGCGGGGGCCGGGGCGCCCGCGCACTCACTGGCCGGAGGGCTCCTCCTTCGCCTGGGCCAGAGCGAGGGAGCTGAGCGCCGCGGCGGCCTGGCCGGGGTCGGCTCCGCGGCCGACCGCGATGCCCAGCAGGTAGGCCGTGAGCGGCGCCGCCGGGCGCGCCACCGAGTGGGCGGCGTCCTTGGCGAGGTCGAGGATCCGGTTCACATCGGAGGTGTCGAGCCGCTCGGGGAGGTCGAGTTCGGCGGCGGCGAGGTTCGCCCATTCGACGAGGGTCATGGATGCTCCGTGGGTCGTCGGTGGCCGGAGTCCCCGAATGCGCGGCGGGGCCCGGTGATCAGCGATCCTACGGGCGGGGTACCGCCCGGCGCGCGCCCGGTCGCGGTGCGTCCCCCGCCCCTCGCTTTCGCCCCCGCGTCGCAGCCACGGGGCATCTCCCGATACTGTTGCGCGACAGGGGAGCGGGACCGGCCCTTCCGCGATGACCGGTGCCCGCTTCTCGCCTTCTTCTGTGTTGCCCGCTCAGCCTGCGAGGGCGCTTCCGGGCGATGTCGATCCGGCCGACACCGTCCTCGTCGCGGCGCTAGGCGGCCGGGGACCCGGCGTGGACCCCGGCGGCGAGGCCGGCGAGGATCTCGTCGAGGCGGTCGAGGTGTGCGCGGATCCACGGCAGCGCGACCGGGTCGTCGGCGGCCAGGGCCTGGTGGCGCTGGTCGGCGGTCTCGCCGTAGAGCAGGCTCGTGGCCACGCGCATCCGCAGGGCCCTGGCGGGCTCGCCGAACTCCGCCGCCGGAAGCACGCCCATGCCATAGCGGTCCAGGAGCAGGCCGGTGAGCGCGCGGCCCGTGGTGATGCCGTGGGCGGCGGCCAGGTGCTCGCGGTGCGGCTCGAAGTCCGGGTAGAGGTAGAACGCCGCCTTCGGCGCGGCCAGCGTCGCCCCCGCCGCCGTGAACCGGCCGGCGACGGCCCGGGCGACCAGACCGTGCAGCCGGCGGCTGCGGGCGATGTGCGCGGTGAGCTCGGCGGGTTCGGCGAAGGCGAGAGCCCCCGCTTGCTGCACGGGACCCGCCGGGCTGGACCAGATCTCGCTGGCCACCCCGAGCAGGTCGGCGCGGAGCCGCCGGCCGGTCTCGCCCTCGGGGAGCCGGGTGACGCCGAGCCGCCAGCCGCCCAGCGCCAGGTTCTTGCTGAGCCCGGTGGTGATGACGGTCCGCTCCGGAGCGAACTCCGCCGCGCTGTGCACGGTCGTCGTGAGGTCGTGCACCAGGTCGCGGTAGATCTCGTCGGAGATGATGAACAGGTCCAGGTCGCGGGCGACCTCGGCCAGGCGGCGGACCGTCGCTTCGGCGGGCACCGTCCCGGTGGGGTTGTCGGGCGTGGTGACGATGACGGAGCGGACATCGCGCCCGCGGGACCGTGCCCGGGTGACCGCCGCCGCGAGCAGGTCGGGGCGCGGCACCCCGCCCTCGCCGGGCGGCGTGGCGACCTTGATCGCGCGGTGGCCTGCGAGCTGGGCCTGTGCGGCGTAGCTGACCCAGCTGGGGGCGGCGATGGCGACGTCGCCGCCGATGCTCAGGAGCAGGCTGTACAGCAGCGGCTTGCTGCCCGGTCCGGCGACCACGAGATCGGGGTCGGTGGGCAGGCCCCGACGCGTCCAGTACCCGGCGGCGGCCTCGCGCAGCTCCCGGCTGCCCGCCACGGGCCCGTAGGCGTTCTTGTCACCCCCCGCGGTCAGGGCGTCGAGCATGGCGGGGTGCACGGGCAGACCGGCCTCGCCGAACCCCAGCGGCAGCACGCGCACGCCGCGGCGGCGCTGCTCGGCCAATGCCTCGTTGACGGCGAGGGTGGCGGACACGGTGACAGGCATGGGTTGATCAACTCCGGAAGCAACCAGGAAGGAACGTGCAGGCCAGCGGGCTTGTCGCGGGCCTCTCACCTTCACCCTGCCCAGTTCGCCCCATAAGTACAAGCGAGTCTTTGCGATGGAAGGCGTAAGCTATTCTTATGCTTGATCTCCGCCGATTGCAGATCCTGAAGGAGTTCGCCGACCAGGGAACGATCGCGGGCACCGCCAAGGCCCTCGGCTACACGCCTTCGGCGGTCTCGCAGCAACTGTCGGCACTGGAGCGTGAGGCGGGGATCGCACTGCTGGACCGCACCGCCCGCAGCGCGGAGCTGACCGACGGCGGGCGGCTGCTCGCCGTGCACGCCGACCAGATCCTGGCGATGGTCGAGGCCGCCGAATCCGTCCTGGCCGCCCAATCCGGTGTCGCCCTGGGCCGGGTCACCGTCGCGGCCTTCCCCACCGCCGCGGTGGCGTTCGCGCCGCTGCTGGCCCAGAGCCTGCGCGCGCACGAGGGGATGCAGCTCGTCCTGCGCCAGACCATGGAGGGCACCGGCAGCCGCCAGGTCGGCACCGGTGAGGCCGACATCGCCCTCGTCGACGACTGGTCGGGGCGGCGCCCCGACAGCGGGGCAGGCAAGCTGCGCCACTTCCACCTGCTGCACGACCCCATGGTCCTCGCGGTCCCCGCGGACCACCGGCTGGCCGACCCGCAGCGCCCGGTCGACCTGCACGGGCTGCGGGACGAGGCGTGGATCGCCGCGCCGCACGGCGAGCCGTCGCGGGCCGCCACCGACCGGCTGCTCGACGACGTCGGCGGCGCCCCAGCCGCTGCCTGGGAGTTCGAAGGGCCCGGCACCATCCTGAGCCTGGTGGCGCGTGGGATCGGGATCGCGGCGGTGCCCGCTCTGGCACTGACCGCGGGCGCGCCCGGCCTCGCGTTCCGGCGGCTGCCGCACGGGGCCCCGGTGCGCGAGGTCTATGCCCTGGTCCGCGCCACGAGCATCCGGCGCCCGGCGATCACGGTGACCCTGCGGGCGCTCGACGCCGCTGCCGCCGAGGTGCGGCGCACCCTGGGCGACACGCTGCGGCGCGCGGCCGGCGGCGCCGTCGACCCCGGTTAGCCCCAACGCCGTTCGGTCAGCCCGGGTCGGCGAGCGGGGCGCGCCGCCGGAGGCGGTCGAGCTTGCGGCGCATGCGCCGGGCGATGTGCTGGTTGCGGTCCCGGTCGTCACGCGCGTTGAACCACAGCATGCAGGTCTCGAGCCGTTCATGGCGCAGGACCGCCAGCTCGGCCTCCAGGCGCTGGACGCGCTGGTCGAGCTCGATGTGCGCTTCCCGATGCGCGGCCGCCGAAGCGGCATGCCGTTCGGCCTCCGCCTCGGCATGCCTGAGCCGCGCCACGACACTGTCGGCGTATGCCGCGGCCCTCGTCCGTACTGTTCCCACGAACCACACACCGGGCGTCTATCCCGTGTGCCTCCGCTATCACCCGCTCACGGCGCAAAGGATCCGGAAAGTGGGGCGTATCCGGCGCAGGTCAGGCGGCCGCGACCGGGTGCCGGCGGCGCGCCGCCGGGGTGTGCCGGGCGGGGCCGGGGCGCGGGGCGCCCGTGATGCGCGCGGGCCGCACCTCGGCGTAGATCTCCTCGAACCGGTCGAGGGAACGGCGGTGGTCGTGGGTCAGGGCGATGCGCCGGCTGGCCTCGCCCATCGCCGCGCGGCGCTGCTCGCCGGCGTCCAGCACGGCCAGCAGGCGGTCGGTCAGCTCCCCGATGTCGCCCGGCCGGAACAGGTACCCGTTGACCCCCTGCTCGATCAGGTGCGGCAGCGCCATCGCGTCGGCCGCCACGACCGGCAGCCCGGTCGACATCGCCTCCAGCGTGGCGATGCTCTGGAGCTCGGCCACCCCGGCGATGGCGAACAGGTCGGCGGCGACGTAGGCGAGCGGCAGGTCCTCGTCGGGCACGAACCCGAGGAAGTGCACGCGGTCGGCGACGCCGAGGCTCGCGGCGAGCGCGCGCAGCTCCGTCTCGCGCTGCCCGGTGCCCACCAGCGCCAGTTGCAGGTCGCGGTGGTTGAGCGCGCGCGGGAGGGCGCGGATGAGCTCGTCGATGCGCTTCTCCTCGTCCAGCCGCCCCACGAACACGATGGTCTCGCGGTCGGGCAGGCCGAACCGGGCGCGGGTCTCGGCGCGCTCGGCGCCGCGCGGGTGGAACCGGTCGAGGTCGATGCCGCAGGAGACGGCTTCGACCGGGCGGCCGAACCCCTTCTCGGCCAGCAGGTCCGCCGCTCTCTGGGTGGGCGTGGTGACATAGTCGGCCTCGTGGGCCACCCGCACCATGTCGCGCCAGGCGATGGTGCCGGCCAGGTCGTGCAGCGGCGCCGGGATGTGGGCGTGGGCGAAGAGGTTGTCGGGCATGAAGTGGTTGGTGAGGACCACGGGGACGCCGGCGAGCCGGGCGCGCCTGACGAGCGCCCGGTTGATGGTGAAGTGGCTCTGGGCGTGCACGACGTGCGGTCGCAGGCGCGTGATCAGCCGCTCCAGGTGCCCGTGGATGCCCAGCGGGAGCGCCGTGCGCATCGACGGGTGCACCAGCACCGGGGCCGAGCGCAGCCGGTGCAGGGTGACCCCGTCGGCGTACTCGATCCGGGGCGCCCCGGTCGACGAGGCGCACACGACGTGGACGTCGTGGCCGCGCGCCGCCAGCCCGCCGGCGAGCCGGTGGGTGAAGTAGGCGGCGCCGTTGACGTCGGGCGGGTAGGTGTCGGCGCCGATCAGGACACGGAGCCGCGCGTCATCGCCGGGGTTGGCTCGGGTGGTGCTGTGGAGGGCGCGCTGATTTCGTGGAGTCATCTCGGTTCTCCTGAACTGGTCTCGACGGGGACGGCGGAGTCGGGGCGGCGCCGGGCCGCCGCGCGGCTTCGGGGTTGCGGTCCTTCGCGCGGGCCAGCACCGCGGTCCCGGCGATGGCGAGCGCCGCGGACGCGGTCGCGAGGAGCTGGTCGACGGGGGTGGCGGGCAGTCCCTCGCCGAGCATCAGGGCCCCGATCGACGCTCCGGTGACGGGGTCGACGATGAGCAGCGTCGCGTAGGCGGCGGCGAAGTGGCCGGTCCGGTAGGCGTTCTGCTGGAGCAGGCCGCCGAAGACGGCGATGCCCAGTGCGAGCAGGGTCAGCCAGCTCACGATCGCGGAGGGTGTGCTCACCACGTGGGAGGCCACCACGCGCGCCAGCGCCGAGGTGGTACCGAGCGCCGCCCCGCCCACCATGGCCAGCAGCAGCGCGCGGGGCCCGGCGGGGATCCAGTGCGCGACGGCGTAGACGATGCCGCCCGCGGCGGCGACGCTGCCGACGAGCACGAGGGCGACGGGCACCGGCATCTGCGGGACGGCCGTGGTGTGCGGGAAGAGCAGCAGCACGCCGAGCAGCCCGACCATGACGCACAGCCCGGCCGCGATCTGGCTCGGCCGCACCCGTCTGCGGTTGAAGAGCGCCGACAGGGTGATCGCGAACAGCAGGCCGGTGACGCCGATGGGCTGGACGATGGTCAGCGGCGCCCCGCTGAGCGCCACCAGGTGCAGGGTCACCCCGGCTCCGGCCGCCAGCGTCCCCAGCACCCAGCGCGGGCGCCGCATCAGGTGCAGGAGGAAGCCCACGCGCGCGATGCTGCGGCCGGGGGCGCGTACGGCATCGCGCTCCTGCATGGCCGACCCCAGCGCGAGGAAGAACGCGCCCGCGACGGCCAGGAAGACCGAAATCAGCAGCATCGCGACGCCTCTCCCCCGGGCCGGCCGGCCCTGTCCCGTCCCTCGGGCACGGCTCCCCCCTTCGATGTTCGCGCCGGCGCCATCGCCGAACCGCCTCCACGCTGAACGCTACGGAGATCGCGGAGGAGTGGCGATACCGTCACCACCCCGAACCGGGTGGTGCCAGCCCCACTCCGCTGCGACCTCCCCGGTTGCGCTACTACCCCGAGCCCGTGCCGCAATGCCCGCGGTCTCGTCTCCTCCGCCCTTCTGGGGCGGCGCGCCGCCCCCGTGTTCAAACGGTAGATAACACAACCCTGCCGTGCGTCCCTCAAAAGGCGGAGAGTACGGGGAAACATTTCGCCAAAAGTCATCCGTACAGGACGTATCGACCTTTCCCTTCGGCATCGTGGCCGGTCAGTGCGGCGCTCCGGCCGCCACCCCCGCCGGGCGGCGCCCGACCGGGCCGGCGCGGCCGGCGGGACCGCAAGACGTCCGGGTGTCCGCGCATCCCTCCTCCGTGTGCGCCCCGCAGTAGTGCAAGCCGGAGATCCGCAATGTGTCAAGTCCGGCTATTCCCGTTCACCATTCACGGCATCGAGATATTGGGCAGAATCAGGATGAATTTCCCCCGACGAGGTAGGTGAAGCCGTGAGCGCCCTGGAGATCGATCGCACCGATGCGGCGATCGTGCGCGAACTACAGGCGGACGGCCGGCTCCCGTTCGAGACGCTGGCCGGACGCGTCGGACTGTCCCGCGCCGCCGCCCGCCTGCGCGTGCGGCGCCTTCTCGACACCAAGGCGATCCGCGTGGTGGGCGTCCTGCACCCCGCTGTGCGCGGCATCGGAGCCCTCGCGCACCTGTCGATCGGCGTGCGCAGGGACGCCGGGCCGGTGGCCGCGGCCGTCGCCGACCTCCCGGAGGCGACCCTCGTCCACCTGACAGCAGGGCGCTTCCCGCTGATCGCCCAGGTCCGGGGCTACGACCTGCCCCGTCTCACGGCCGTCGTCGACCGCGTCCGCGAGCTGCCCGGCGTCGCCGAAGTCGACACCGCCGTCTACACCAACGTCGTCAAGGACCCCTACCTGGCGTCGTCCGGGCCGCCCGACATCACCCCCGACGACATCGACCTGCGGCTGCTGAGGCTCCTGGAGGGCGACGGCCGGCTGTCCTTCGCCGACCTCGCCGGCCGGGTGGGGTTGTCGGCCGGCGCGGTCCGCACCCGGGTCATGCGGCTGATGCGGGGGCGCGCCGTCCACGTCACGGCCCTGCTCGACCCGGGCGCGGTGGGCCTGGACCGGCACGGCGGGTTCGCACTCCGGCTCGGCGAGGGCGGCGACGCCGCGGCCAAGGAGATCGCCTCGTGGGAGAGCACCCAGTTCCTGACCGGCTGCCTGGGCCGGGCCGACCTCGTGGGCACCCTCGCGGCCGCCTCGATCCCCGGGCTGCACGCCGCCTACGAACGCCTGCGGATCCTGCCGGGCGTCACCGTCACCGAGACCTGGATCCACCTCGCCCAGGTCAAGGAGCGCTATGACCTTTGGGCGTGAGGGTGCGTGAGGGTGGCCGATCCTGGCCGCGGCGGCCGCCACCCTCTGTGACCAGCGCTGCGCGCTGCTGAGGCGGGAACGGCCTGTTCCGGCCAGGGGCGGGCCACCCGCCGCACTGCGGGTGGCTCTGTGTCGTTTTCGGGCGGGACATGACACCATGGGCCCGACATTGGTCTAGACCGGATGGGAGCACGTCCGTGCCCGATCACGCCCTCGTGCCGCGGCCAGCGGAAATGTCGACCGGCCCCTACTCCGGGCTGGTGCTGACCGCATCGACCCGGATCGACGCCGACGCCGCGGCGCGTGGCACGGAGGCCTGGCTGCGGTCCGAACTGGGGGCGGCCACCGGGCTGCCCCTCCCCCCGGGCGACGGCCAGAGCGCGCAGATCCGGCTGAGCGTGGATCCCTCCGCCGGGCTCGGCGCCGAAGGGTACCGGCTGATCATCGACGGCGAGGGCGCCCTCGTCGTCGGCGCCGACCCCGCGGGCGTGTTCTACGGCGCCCAGACGCTGCGCCAGCTGCTGCCCCCGGCCGCCTACCGGCGCGCGCCGCTGGGCGCGGCCGAGTGGGTACTGCCCAGCGTGCACATCACCGACCGCCCGCGGTTCGGCTGGCGGGGGTGCATGCTCGACGTCGCCCGGCATTTCCTGCCCAAGCACGGGGTGCTGCGCTTCATCGACCTCATGGCCCTGCACAAGCTCAACGTGCTGCACCTGCACCTGACCGAGGACCAGGGGTGGCGGGTCGAGATCAAGCGCTACCCGCGGCTGACCGAGGTCGGCGCGTGGCGCCGCGAGAGCCAGGTGGGCGCCGGCCGGCCGCCGGTCTTCGACGGGCGCCCGCACGGCGGCTTCTACACCCAGGACGACATCCGCGAGATCGTCGCCTACGCCGCGGCCCGCCACATCAGCGTCGTGCCCGAGATCGACATCCCGGGCCACTCCCAGGCGGCGATCGCCGCCTACCCGGAGCTGGGCGAGGGCGAGCCCGTCGAGGTGGGCCGCGAATGGGGCATCATCGAGACCGTCCTCAACGTCACCGACGCCACCCTGGACTTCTACCGCGGGGTCTTCGACGAGATCCTGGAGCTCTTCCCGGGCCGCTACATCTGCGTGGGCGGCGACGAGTGCCCCAAGAAGCAGTGGCGGGCCAGCGCGACCGCCCAGCAGCGCATGCGCGACGAAGGGCTGGCCGACGAGGACGCGTTGCAGAGCTGGTTCATCCGGCAGTTCGACGACTACCTGACCGAGCGCGGCCGGCGGCTGCTGGGCTGGGACGAGATCCTCGAAGGCGGCTTGGCGCCGGGGGCCACCGTCGCGTCCTGGCGCGGGACCGCGGGCGGCATCGCCGCCGCGCGCGCCGGCCACGACGTCGTGATGTGCCCGACCGCGACGTCCTACCTCGACTACCGGCAGTCCGCCGATGACGGCGAGCCCATCCCCGTGGGCTCGCTGCTCACCCTCGCCGACGTCTACCGCGCCGAGCCGGTGCCGCCGGAGCTGGCCGAGGAGGGCGCCGACCGCGTGCTGGGCGCCCAGGTGAACGTGTGGACCGAGCACATGGACTCCCCGCGCACGGTGGACTTCATGGTCTTCCCGCGGCTGTCGGCGTTCGCCGAGGTGGCGTGGTCGGCCGGCGGGCGCGACTTCGACGAGTTCCTGCCCCGGCTGCGGACCCACCTGGAGCGGCTCGACGCGATCGGCGTGGAGTACCGGCCGCTCGAGGGCCCGCTGCCCTGGCAGCGGCGCCCCGGGGTGGCCGGCCGGGACTGACCCCGCGCGGCTTCGCGCCCGCGGCCGACCGCGGGCGCGGTGGGGCGCCGGAGGCCCGGACCGCCGCAGGCCGGACCGTCAGAAGTACGTGCGCAGGACGTCGGTGACCGTGTGGTCGTCCTCCACCACCGGGATGTACTGCCAGTGGTCGAACGCGGTGCACGGGTGGGAGATCCCGAAGGAGACCAGGTCGCCGGGCTCGGGGCGCAGCCCGCCGGGGGTCCGCAGGTAGGCGTGGTGGTCGTCGACGCGGACGACCTCGGCCCCCGAGGCGTCCTGCGTCTCACCGCCCCGCCTGCGCAGCGTCCGCGCAACGGGCAGCCCCGCGTCGGTGTTGACCTCGCGCCGGCCCATGGTGAGGATCGCCAGCCGCTTCTCGGGGACCGAGGTCACCTGCGCCCAGATCTCCAGCGCGGGGGTCAGCGGGTCGGGGGCGCCGGCGCGGGCGAACGGGGAGGAGTCGCGGTAGAGGCCGTCGTCGTGGGCCACGTAGGACCCGCTGCGCAGCACCGCGTGGATGTCGGTGCGCCCGCCCAGTTCGTCGGCCACGATGTCGAACCAGGAGCTGCCGCCCGCCGACACGATGGGCGGGCCGTGGACCAGCCCCTCGTCGCGCAGCCTCCCGGCTGCCTCCGACAGGCGCCGTATCAGGCCGCGGACCTGCGCTTCGGTCGTCAGCCCGCCCTCGTATCCCGAGACCCCCGCTGGCTCCAGGCCGGGTGCCGCGGCGACCGCGCGCGCCACGTCCAGCACCGCATCGGGGGTGCGGCACCCCGTCCGGCCGCCGGGGAAGCCGAGTTCGACCAGGATGCGCAGCGGGCGTGACCGCGGGCGGGCCGCCATGGTCTCGGCGGCGCGGTGGACCGTGGCCGGGGAGTCGGCGTAGCAGAGGAACTCGAAGCCCGGGTCGCGGTCGAGCTCGTCGGCGACCCAGCCCAGCGCCACCGGGTCGAGCAGCTCGTTGGCCAGCAGGACCCGCGGGACGCCGAAGCGGCGGTAGGCGAGCACCTGGTTGGCGGTGGCCGCGGTGATGGCCCACGCCCCGGCGTCGAACTGGGCCTGGAAGAGCTTGGGGGCCATCGACGTCTTGCCGTGCGGGGCGAAGGCGAGACCGTACATGCGGGTGAAGTCGGCCAGGGTGGCGATGTTGCGCTCCAGCGCGGTGCGCCGGGCCACCATCACCGGCCAGGTGAAGTCCCCGCCGAACAGGCTCGGCCGGGCAGCGGCGAATTCGGCGACGCCGATCGGCGGGCCGGGCCGCCAGAACCCCTTGGTCCGCCAGTCGATCCGCTCGTCAGGGATGTCCAGCCGGACATGCTCCACGGGCCCCTCCATCGTCGCGCCGTTCCCCCGCCGTCGACGCGGCGGCCCGGACAGGCTAGCCGGAGCGGTGCGGGCGGCGGTCGATTTCCGCCCGCACGGCTCCCTGGCGCATCGATTCGCGGGGTCAGTTCCGCGGCAGTGCCACCGCGTCGGCGATGCCGGCGAGGTCGGCGAAGGCTCCCGAGGTGAACGGCCGGGCCCCGCTCTGGCCGGGCGGCAGGCCGGTCTCCTCCTGGATGACCTCCCGGGCGACATCGGGGTAGTCGGAGATGATGCCGTCGACCCCCTTGCCGATGGCCGCCCGCATGTCGTCGGGCTCGTTGACGGTGTAGGCGACCACGTCCATCCCGGCCTCGTGCACGCGGTCGACGTAGGCGGCGTCGATGCCGGTGTGGTTGGGGTTGATCATGTCGGCCCACGCGGCGTAGGTCTCGATCTGCGCCTCGTCGACGCGGCCCAGGATGCCGTGCGGGACCGACGGCAGCAGCTCCTGGGAGCGCTCGGCGGAGGCCCGGTCGAAGCTCTGGATCACCAGGCGCTGCCCGCCGGAGGCGTTCTCGGAGGCCCAGCCGGGCTTGGCCTTGAGGGTCTCGGCGATGTCGTCCTCGATCCCCGGGTAGAGCTCGGGGGACTTGATCTCCAGGAACAGGCCGGTCCGGTGCTCGCCGAGCCGGTCCAGCGCCTGCTCGAGCGTCGGGAGGGGTTCGCCGTCGAACTCCGCACCGAACCAGGAGCCGGCGTCGAGCCGCTGGATCTCGGCCAGCGTGAAGTCGGCGACGTTGTAGGGCGAGCGGTCCGGGAAGACCTCCTCGACGTCGGTGGTCCGGGCCAGGGTGGTGTCGTGCACGACGACGAGCTCGCCGTCCTTGCTGCGCTGGACGTCGATCTCGACGGCCGTGGCGTCGTGCTCGTGCGCGGCGTCGATGGCGGCGAGCGTGTTCTCAGGGGCGTAGGCGGACCCGCCCCGGTGGGCGACGTCGAGCACCCGCGAGGCTGCCCGTTCTCCGGGTGCGGCCGGGGCGGCGGCGGTGGATACGGCGTCCGCGGCACCGGCGGCGCCGGTGGTGTCCGCGGGTCGGGTGACCGCGGCCACCTCAGAGGTTCCCAGCAGCACGAACGTCATGGCGACGGCGGCGATGCCTAGCCGTTGGAACATGGCACTCCCTTGGTCGGAGCAGGCGCACTGTCCGTATGAGCGTCTGCTCGCGCGGTTACCTCCGGGTGTCGACCAGGCGAGCCGATGGTGCAGCGCCCTGGAACTCCCCACTCGTGGTGGTGCGCGGACATATCGGACCGCGACACGAACTACGCATTGTGAGCGTTTGTTCACCGCATGTGCGATTTTTGATAGGTGGTGACACGTACCAATACAGAGCGTGTCGTTACGTCCACACTTCGTAGTCAAACGAGAGGTTCACCCATGCGCAAGCACCACAGGCGATGGATCGCACTCGCCGGTGCCACCACCGTGTCCCTGGCCGGGTTCGGCGCCCTCGGTGTCGGGTTCGCCGAAGAGCAGAGACCCCCAGCGGATCGGCCCGTCGCCGAGCAGAAGGCGTCGCCCACCGAGATCGACGGCTTCGAGGTCGGCTACCTGCCCTCCGGGCTGGCCCGGTACGGGGTCCACGCGACGTCCAAGGCGGGGTCGGACGGGGAGCGCCGCTCCACCCTCTCCTGGCTGCGGGGCCGCGAGGGCGTCTACGGCCGCGTCGACATCTTCCGCTCGGACGCGATCTCCAGCCTCGAGGACGTGCGCAGCCGCCACTTCGGCCACCTCAACGGGCAGTCCCTCCGCAAGGCCGACACCGAGGGGCGCGCCGCCTACCGCTCCGATGCGACCGGCACCATCTTCTGGCTCCAGGAGCCGGGCGTCGCCGTCGCGGCCCACCTGGCGCCCGACACGTGGGGCGCCGAGGAGCTGAGCAAATTCGCCGGGGGCATCCGGCCGGAGCAGCCCGCTGAGGCCGCCCCCGAAGGGCCCGAGAGCGTGCTCGGCGGGCAGGAGGAGCCCGGCGGCGGTCCGGCCGAGGAGTCCCAGTTCCCCCCGGCGGTGCCGGGGGCCACCGCGCCCAACGCGCGCCCGGACCTCGCGCCCGGGGTCCCGGCCGCAGAGGTGCAGTCGTGCCTCATCGAGCAGCTGGAGTCCGGCGGGGACGACGCCGTGCAGGAGGCGGAGGGCGCGGCCGAGGCACCCGCCGGGGACTCGGCGCGGGCGGCGGACTCGGTCGAGGGCGCGGAGGCCGATGCGCGGCTCATCCGCCTGCTGGACCGGTCCGACGACTCCGCGCGCTCCGCCGCCGTCACGGCCTGCGGCGACCGCTTCGGGCTCACCGACGGGGAGGTGAACGAGCTGATCGCCGACATCGGCAACGACGTGCGCGCCGCCTCCGCGGACGAGCGCGGCGGCGCGCCCACCACCCCGTTGGCCGCCTCTGCATCGCCCGACCCGGACCAGCCCGGGGCCGCGAGCCCCGCACCCACCGCCCCGGCCGGCGGCGCACAGCCCGCCGAGGGCTCCGGGGAGACCACGGAGGCCCCTGCGGCCGACGCTCCCGAGGAGGCCGAGGATTCCAACCCGGACCTGCTGGACTTCCTCGGGCTCGGCAAGGGGCCGCTGACGCTCACGCTGGGGCGCTGATACGCCGATCCGGCCACGGGGAGGGGCCGCACGCCGGCGGCCCCGTCCCCGTGCCGGTCAGGACAAAGCGGGCCGGACGGTCCCGGTGACCTCGCCCAGGGCCACCGTCCCGCCGCCCATGCCGCGCGCGGTGGCGCTGATGGCCACGGTGTCGCCGTCCTCCAGGTAGCCCCGCTCGCCGCCGCCGGCCAGGCGCAGCGGCTCGGTGGCGTCCCAGGTCAGCTCCAGCAGTGAGCCCCGCTCGTCGCGCCCGGGTCCGGAGACGGTCCCCGATGCGTAGAGGTCGCCGGTGCGCAGCGACGCCCCATTGCTGGTGAGGTGGGCGAGCATCTGGTCGGGGGTCCAGTACATCGAGGCGTAGGGCGGCCGGGAGACGACCTCGCCGTTGACGCGCACGGTCATCGCGATGTCCAGCCCCCAGTCGGCGACCCGCCGCAGGTGCGGGGCCGGCGGCGGGTCCTGCTCGCGGCCGGCGACCCGGGCCGCGCCGAGGGCGTCGAGCGGCACCACCCACGGCGACACCGATGTCGCGAACGACTTGCCGAGGAAGGGGCCCAGCGGGGCGGACTCCCATCTCTGGATGTCGCGCGCGCTCCAGTCGTTAACGAGCACCACGCCGAACACGTGCTCGGCGAAGTCCCCCGTCGGCACGGTGCGCCCCAGCGACGTGGGGGTGCCCACGACGAAGCCCAGCTCCGCCTCGATGTCCAGGCGCCGGCTGGGGCCGACGGCGGGCTCCCCGCCCTCGGCGGGCGGGTGGTGGCCGACGGGCCGGACGATGCCGGTCCCCGAGGGCACCACCGTGCCCGCGCGCCCGTGGTAGCCGACGGGCTGGTGGCGCCAGTTGGGCGAAAGCGGTGCGCCCCCGGGCCGGAAGATGCGCCCGACGTTCTCGGCGTGGTCGAGGGAGCAGTAGAAGTCGGCGTAGTCGGCCACCTCGAAGGGCGCCTTCAGCTCCACCTCCTCCAGCGGCACGAGGTGGGGCTCGGCGGAGGCGCGTCCCCCCGGCGCGGTCAGCATCCCGCTGACCTTGGCGCGGGTGGCGCGCCAGGCCGTGGAGCCCCGGGCCATGAAGGGGTTGAGGGAGGACGCCGAGAACTCCGGGTCGCCGAGGGCCGCGGCGAGGTCGAGGACGCGGTCGCCCACGCGCACCCCGATCCGGGGCGGGGAGCCCGCCCGGGAGAACACCCCGTAGGGGAGGTTGTCGGCACCGTATCCGGCCGCGTCGGCACCGGGCACCCAGGTTGTGGACACGTCTCTCCTCGCGTGGTCGCAGTCCACGGGCCCGGGCCGTCGGCGATGGCGTTCAGCGCGGGGCCGGGGGGCCGGATTCCGGCCCCCTGGTCAAATCTCCCACGATCCCAGCAGGCCCAACCCTTCGGCGTCGCGCACGGGGTCGCCGGTGCTGCGGGCGCCGAACCGGGTGAACAGGTCGCGGGCGCGGCGGGCGTCGCCGGGGGCGACCTCAGCGGCGCCGGCCGCCAGCCGGGCGCCGTCGGTGCAGGCCAGCGCCGCCTTGACGGCGCCGCGGTCGGCCGAGAGCGCGGCCACGGTGGCGAGCAGCAGGTTGAGGTAGCCGTGATGGGCGAAACCGGTGCGCGGGTCGGTGTGGCGGACGGCGTGCTGGAGCCCGGCGGCGGTGAACGGGACGTCGTGCTCGACGCAGGCCAGGAGCGCGTCGGCGAGGTCGGAGACACCGGGGAACATGGCGGCCTTCGGGCCGCCGCAGCGGATCTTCACGCCCAGCGGCCGTGCCCCGCCCAGCATCGCCACCGCGGCCGGCCACCCCGAGGTCCGCCCGAACGCGGGGGCGCCCGCGAGGTCGGGGAACTCGGGGAGGGGGTCGAACTCGAAGAACACTGTCCGGCCGCTGCCCTCCAGGTCCCCGCTGCGGAAGAGGTCGGCGGCCATCCGCAGGTCCTCCGCGCGGGCGCGGGCCTCGTAGTGGGTGACCCGGACACCGGGGCTCGACTCCGGCGGGGTGGCGGCGAAGCCGCGCTCGGCGTCGAGGACGACGGCGGCGTCGATGGGCCCGCCGCCGTTCACCCGGGCCAGCAACTCGGACCATCGCTGTTCGGGACACAGGAGCCGGTGGGTGAGCATCGGGTGCGCGACGATCCGGTCCGAGCGGTGGCGCTCCACCGCCTGGAGGATGCTCAGCGAGGCCGGCGGGAACAGGCCCGCGTCGTCGACCAGCCCGCGCAGCAGGATCTGCGTCGCCGTCTCCTCGGGTGCCACGGGCCGATCCCACCTCTCGGTCGTGTGCGCCGGCCGCGGGTCGGGTCCCGGCGCGGCGCGGGCGCGTTCTGATCACGGTGTACCCCGCGGGAGCCGGCCCGCGCACGCCGATGTGGACGGCTTCGCCACGAATTCGGGCGATTTGCGGTATATGAGACCATTCACCCTTTCCTTCGAGAGGGATTTCGCCCCGATCCTCCCCATTCATGAGTGAATGGGCCTACGATCCAACGACCGGACGCGCCCCGAGGGTGTCCCGCCGACCCGCCGCGACCACGAGAAAGGCTCCCCCGAATGCCCGATCCCACCACCCGCCCCGAACTGCGCGGGCACTTCGGCATGGTCTCCTCCACCCACTGGCTGGCCAGCGCCGCGGGGATGTCGGTCCTGGAACGGGGTGGGAACGCCTTCGACGCCGCCGTGGCCGCCGGGTTCACCCTCCAGGTCGTGGAGCCGCACCTGAACGGGCCGGCCGGCGAGGTGCCGATCATCCTGCACGCGGCCGGCGGGGCCCCCACCGTGGTCTGCGGGCAGGGGCCCGCGCCCGCCGCCGCCACCCCCGAGGCGTTCGCCGGGCTCGACCGCATCCCCGGCAGCGGCGTGCTCCCGGCGTGCGTGCCCGGCGCGTTCGACGCCTGGATGCTGCTGCTGCGCGACCGCGGCACGATCTCCCTGCGCGACGCGCTCGACCACGCCATCGGCTACGCCGAGCGCGGCTACCCGGTCCTGCCCCAGATCGCCGACAAGATCGCCGACATGCGCGAGGTCTTCACGCGGTGGTGGCCGGGGTCGGCCGCGCTCTACCTGCGCGACGGCCGGGCCCTCCAGGCCGGATCGTTCACCACCAACCCGGCGCTCGCCGCCACCTACCGGCGGATCATCGAGGAGTCCGAGGCGTCGGCGGCGACCCGTGAGGCGCAGATCGACGCCGCCCGCCGGATCTGGCGTGAGGGGTTCGTGGCCGAGGAGATCCTCAAATCCCTGGCCGGCCCCGTCCCCGACGGCGCCGGCGGCCACCACCGCGCGCTGCTCGACGGCGACGACCTCGCCGGCTGGTCGGCCTCCTACGAGGACACCGTCAGCATCGAGTACGCGGGCCACACCGTCCACAAGACGGGCCCGTGGGGGCAGGGCCCGGTGTTCCTGCAACAGCTGCGCCTCGCCGAGGCGCTGGGGACCGGTGACCTGGACGTCCTCTCCGCCGATTTCGTGCACACCGTCACCGAGGCCGCCAAGCTCGCCTTCGCCGACCGCGAGGCCTGGTACGCCGACCCCGACTTCACCGACGTCCCGCTCGCCGACCTGCTCGGCACCGGCTACGCCGCGCAGCGGGCCGGGCTCGTCGGCCCGGAGGCGTCCCTGGAACTGCGCCCCGGATCGCCCGGCGGACGCACGCCCTACCTGCCCGAACCCCGCCTGGCGGGCACGACCGGCGACCCCGGGCTGGGCGGCGAGCCCACCGTCAACCGCACCGGCGAGCGCGCCGGGCCGGCCGAACAGCGCGGCGACACCTGCCACCTCGACGTCGTCGACCGGCACGGCAACATGGTCGCGGCCACGCCCAGCGGCGGCTGGCTGGCCAGCTCACCGGTGATCGCCGGCCTCGGCTTCCCGCTGGGCACCCGGGGCCAGATGTTCTGGCTGGACCCGCGCTCGCCCTCCGTCGTCGCCCCGCGCAAGCGCCCCCGCACCACGCTCACCCCGACGCTGGTCACCCGGGACGGCGCGGCCGTGATGGCGCTCGGCACGCCCGGCGGCGACCAGCAGGACCAGTGGTCGCTGACCTATTTCCTGCGCCTGGTGCACGGCGGGCTCAACCTCCAGGAGGCGATCGACGCCCCGATGTTCCATGGCAACTCCTTCCCCAGCTCCTTCCACCCGCGGGAGACGGCCCCGGGCGAGCTGGTGGTGGAGTCGCGGTTCGGCGACGACGTCCTCGCCGACCTGCGCCGCCGCGGCCACCGGGTGGTCGTCTCCGATGCGTGGTCGCTGGGCCGGCTGTCGGCGGTGGCCCGCGATCCCGCCACGGGCGTGCTGCGCGCCGGCGCCAACCCGCGCGGCGCACAGGGGTACGCGGCCGGGCGCTGAGGCGCGCGGAGGGGGCGGGAACGAGTCTGCGCTGCACCGGAAGAGGGGCGGGCCGGCCCGCCCGCGACCGTGTGCGCTTTCCGCTGTTTTACGAGCGATCACGGCAAAGCTCGTTGCTCTTGCCAAATTGGCCGGGCGCTGCTTTCCTTGATCCCGAAGTCGGCGATGCGCCTAATTCCGAGGGCTCGTCCGATAATCGAATAGCCACACGCAGGGCTGGTTTCGCTGGCTCCCCCTCCCTCAGTGACGTGCCCTGCGCCCCCTCCTGCCGAGCCAGCCTTCCCCTCCCGGCTGGTCTCAATGACAGGAGAGAAGGGGCGGTGCCGGCGCGGCGCCGCCCCTTCGCCCTTTCACGGGCAGGGGTTGCGAGAGCGTGGGAGTCAGGCCCGGACCCGCACCACTCCGGCCATGTTCGCCGTGCGCACGTCGGTCTCGCGGACGTCCAGGCCGGTGCGCGGCGCTTCCAGCATCCGGCCGTCGCCAAGGTAGATCGCCACGTGGGAGATGTAGTCGGGGGCCGTGGGGTCGCTGCGCCAGAAGATGAGGTCGCCGCGCCGCGCGTCGGCGAAGTCGACCTGCTCGCCCGCGTACCACTGGTCGTGGGTGACCCGCGGGACGGCCACGCCGACCTCGGCGAACGCCCACTGCACCAGCCCGGAGCAGTCGTAGCCGCCCTCGGCCAGGGACTCGCCGCCCCACACATAGGGGACGCCGATCTGGGACCGCGCGGCCTCGATCATGGCCTCGATGGCGTCGTCGCCGACCGGGTCGCCCGTCGCATCGGAGGGGCGGTCCCCGGGGTCCTCGGCCAGCAGCTGGAGCGAGGCGTCCTCGCCGAGGGCGTCGGCCAGCTCCTCCTCCAGCTCCCACAGGTCGGCGTCGGGTGCCGAGACGATCAGCCCGTTGCCCTCGGGGAAGCCCAGGTCGGCGGCGAGCTCCCGGGAGACCAGGGCGTCGATCCCGGCCACTCCGGAGGTGGCGTGCGTCCAGACCTGGCGCTGGACCTCGCCGTTGGCGCCGGCGAGGGTGATGTCGCTGCCGACGTCGAGGTCGCGCTGCTTGCCCGCGTCGTCGGAGAGCGCGACGCGGCCTTCGGCGATCCCCTGCCAGATGTCGTCGGACGCGGCGGAGGGCTCCGGCGCGTAGTTGCGGAACCGGGAGGGGTCGATTCCCAGGACCGACGTGCTCTCGCCGTCGATGCCGACGCGCGCGGCGTCGACCACCTCGACGGACTCGACGCCGTCGAGCTCCCGGACCCGTTCGAGGGCCGCGCGGGAGACCGATTCGGGCAGCACGGCGAAGTACTCGCTCGAGATGGCGGACTCGAACGGGGCGACCCGGACGTCGCGGTCGAGCGCGCCGGGATCGGCGACCGGCGGGGAGGGGGCGGGACGGTCGGCGGGGCCGGTGCCGCGCTGCGCGTCGATCGGCGGGCGCGCCTCGACGTGGGGTTCCGGGGCCGCCCAGGCGGGGGCGCCGAAGGCGGTGAAGGCCACGGCGAAGGCCGCTGTCGTCCCTGCGCACGATCTCAGCCGATGCCGCACCCGAACCCCCACATTCCGACCGTTCACGATATCGGTACAAGCATGGGCGCAATGCCGCCCGCTTTTCAAGCGTATGGCCCGTGAACGGCGGGTGGCGCGGGGCCGGAGACGCCTCCTGAGGTGGTCTCATGCATCGGCGTAGCACTCCACAACGGCGATATCGAGCGGGAACCTGACGGGGGTCGGCCCGAACATCAGGGCGCGGGCCTCCTCGGCGGCGGCGCCCAGCATCTCCACCGCGCTGTCGGCGATCCGCCGGGGGACGTGCAGGACCAGCTCGTCGTGCTGGAAGAACACCAGGCGCGGCACGCCGTGGGCGGTGTCCAGGCCGGCCAGGCCGCGGCGCACGGCGGCCATGAAGACCAGGGCCCATTCGGCCGCGGTGGCCTGGATGACGAAGTTGCGGGTGAACCGGCCGCGCTCGCGGGCCCGGCGCGCCGCGGTGTCGTCCTCCGCTGCGTCGCCGCCCATCGCGATGCGCCGCCACATCTCCGACGGCGGCGGGCACGTGCGGCCCAGCCAGGACCGCACGAGCCGGCCCTCCTCGCCTTCACGCGCCGCGGCGTCGACGTGGTCGAGGGCCCGCGGGTAGAGGCGGCGCAGGGTGCGCAGGAGCGGGGCGGCGTCGCCGCCGGTCTGGCCGTACATGGCGGCGAGGAGGCCGATCTTGGCCCGCTGCCGGTCGCCGTCGAAGGACCCGGCGAGGCGGGCGTAGAGGTCGTCGCTGCCGGCCGCGGCGGCCAGGGCGTCGTCACCGGAGACGGCGGCGAGGATGCGCGGCTCCACCTGGCCGGCGTCGGCCGCGATCAGCGTCCAGTCGGGGTCGGCCACCACCGCGCGGCGGATGGCCTTGGGGATCTGGAGGGCGCCGCCGCCGCGGGTGGCCCAGCGGCCCGACACCACGCCGCCGACGACGTAGTCGGGGCGGAACCGGCCGCCGCGCACCCAGCTGTCCAGCCAGCTCCAGCCGTGCGCGGAGTGCAGCCGGGACAGCTCCTTGTAGCGCAGCAGCAGGGGGACGACGGGGTGGTCGACCTCCTTGAGGACCCAGGAGCGGGTGGAGGACAGCCGGTGGCCGAGCGCGGCGAACGCCTTGAGCAGCTGGGCCTGGGAGTCGGGGTTGACGGGGCGGCCGAAGGCGTCGGAGATGCGGTCGGCCAGGCCGGCCAGCACCGGGGGGCGCATCCCGTGGGAGGGGCGCGGCCCCAGGTGCTCGGTGAGGACGGCGTCGTGCACGTCGGCCCGCCAGGGCACGCCGTCGTGGCTCATCTCCACCGCCGCGAGCGCGCCCGCGGATTCGACGGCGGCCAGCAGCGAGAAACGGCCGGGGTCGGGCAGGCGGGCGATGCGGCGCTGCTGGTCGTCGTGGACCTCGAGGAGCGCGGTGAGGCGGTCGACTCCGGAGGGGAGGGTGGAGCGGTCGGGCTCGAACAGCGCGGGCTGCGGGTCGGCGCCGTCCGCGGCGCGGGTGACCAGATCGGGCGGGACCTCGCGGCCGTGCAGGCGCGCCCAGGCCGCGCCGAGGGAGCGGGCCTCGCCGAAGCGGCCGTCGTGGCCGAGCAGGAGGGACTCCACCAGGGCGATGTCGTGGCAGCGCGCCACCCGGGGCGAGCGTTCGACCAGCCGGGGGTAGACCTCGTCGGTGGCGGCCCACACCCAGCGGGGGGCGGTTTCGCCGTGGTTCTCGTAGTCGGCGACCGCCCCGGCGAGGTCGCCGACCCGCCACAGCCCGCCGTCGGAGGAGCGGTCGGCGCCGATTTCGCGCAGCCGACCGCCGCCCTCCCTGTCCGCGACCACCCCAATACGCATGATCCGATTCTGCTCCGCACCAGGGACCGTTTCCCACCATGGCCGGGTCAGCACGCGGCTACGGTCCGGGCACGGGGCCGGCGGGTGTGGCGTCGGTCAGCTCCGCGGTGGCCTCGGCCTGGAGCCGGGCCGCCTCGGCGAGGAATCCGGCGATGAGGGCGAGCTCGTCGTCGCTGTAGGCGGCATAGAGCCGGTCGAGGCGGTCGGTGAGCCCGGAGAACGCGTCGCCCCGGCGCTCCAGCAGGCCGGCTCCGAGCTCGACGACCACCCGGCGTCGGTCGTGATCGTCGCGGCGGCGCCGGACGTAGCCGCGACGCTCCAGCCGGTCGATCACCCCGGTGATCGAGGCGGGGGCGAGCCCCGACAGCCGGACCAGCTCGCCCGCGGTCTGCGGGCCGTGGCGCTCCAGCAGGTCCATCGTCTTCCAGTCGCTGGCGCCGATCCCCAGGAGGCCGGCCAGCGCGGTGTGGAACATGACGGCCGCGTTGCTCATCCGCCGCCCGCCGTCCGCGACCGCGCGGAGCAGTTCGGCGCGCTCCGGGGATACCGGCTCTTCCGTTGACACCCTGTCCTCCTCGTATATATTTCGTTCGTCCGAACGAAATAATTGGAGCGGCCATGAGAGCACTCGTCATCGGCGCGGGGATCGGCGGCCCGGTGGCCGCCGTGGCCCTGCGCCGCGCAGGAATCGACGCCGTCGTCCACGAGGCGCACGCAGGCCCGGCCGCGTCGCTGGGCAGCTTCCTCAATATCGCACCCAACGGGCTGGCCGCACTGGACGCACTCGGCATCCTCGGCCCGGTGCTCTCGGCCGCCGACTTCCCCACCTCCAGCATCGAGATGCGCAACGGCAAGGGCCGCCATCTCGGCACCCTCAGCGACGGTTCCGCGGACCTGGGGCCCGGCCTGCGCACCGTGACCATCATGCGCGGGCGGCTCCAGGAGGCCCTCTCCCACGCCGCAGCCGACAACGGCGTCGGCATCGAGTACGGCCGGCGGCTGACAGGCGTGACCGACACCGGCTCCGGCGTCGTGGCGCACTTCACCGACGGCGGCACCAGCGAAGGAGACGTGCTGATCGGCGCCGACGGCATCCACTCCCCCGTGCGCGCCGCGATGTACGGGGCGGCCGGAGAGCGTGCCCCCCGTCCCGAATACACCGGCCTGCTCAACATCGGCGGGGTGACACCGCCGCTGCCGCTGGAGCCCACACCCGAAGGCACCATCCGGATGACCTACGGCCGCCGCGCGTTCTTCGGCCACCAGACCGCCCCCGACGGCCGGATCTTCTGGTTCACCAACTTCCCGCACCCGCGGGCGGACCGGGACACGCTCACCTCCCGGACACCGGAACAGTGGCGCGACCATGTGATCGGCCTGTTCACCGGCGACCACCCCGACATCACCGCCATCCTGCGGGCCTCGCCGGTCCCGGGCTTCACCCCGGACGGGATCCACGACATCGCCGGGCTGCCCTACTGGAGCCGCGGGCGGGTAGGGCTGCTGGGCGACGCGGCGCACGCCGTCTCCTCCTCCAGCGGCCAGGGGGCATCGCTGGCCGTGGAGGACGCCGTGACGGTCGCCGCCTGCCTGCGCGACGTCGCCGACCCGGCATCGGCGCTCCAGGTCTATGAGGCGCTCCGCCGCGACCGGGTCGGGCGCATCGTGGCCGAGGGGCGCCGCAGGGGGCGGACGAAGCTCGCCGCGGGCCCCCTTCAGACCGCCCTGCGCGACCTGGTGCTCCCCGTGGTCTTCCGGGCCATCGCCGCCCGCAAGGGGCACTCCTGGATCTTCGACCACCGGATCGACTTCGAGGCGCGCGTCGATGCGGCGGCTGGTGGTGTCAGCGGTGGTGTCAGCGGCCCGCGCGGACCTCGTTGGCCAGGGGCTCCCCGGTGGCCCAGCGGCGGAGCTGGTCGTCGATGAAGCGGCGGGCACGGGGGTAGAAGGTGGCCGATCCCCCGGCGACGTGCGGGGTGACGTACACGCCCGGGGCCTCCCACAGGGGGTGGCCGGCGGGCAGCGGCTCGGGGTCGGTGACGTCCAGCGCCGCACGGACCCGGCCCTTCTCCGCCAGGAGCGCACCGGTGTCGAGCACCGGGCCGCGGCCGACGTTGACCACCAGGGCGTCGTCGGGCAGCAGCGCCAGCTCGGCGCCGCCGATCAGCCCCTCGGTGTCGGGGGTGTGCGGGGCGACGAGCACGACGACGTCGGCATCGGGCAGCAGCCGGTGCAGGTCGGCGATGCCGTGCACGCCTTCGCCGGGGCGCGGGCGGCGGGCGACCCGCACCACTTCGGTCTCGAACGGCAGCAGCCGCGCCTCGATGGCCGCGCCGATGCTGCCGTAGCCGACGATCAGCACGCGGGCATCGGCCAGCGAACGCGTGTAGAACGGGCGCCACCGGTGGGCGGACTGGTCGCGCGCCCACGTGGGCAGGTCGCGCTGGGCGGCGAGGATGAGCGCGACGGCGTGCTCGGCGGTGCTCGCGTCGTGCAGCCCGCGGCCGTTGTACAGCGCGACCCCGTCGGGCAGCACACCGAGCACGTGCTCGTAGCCGGCGGTCAGCACCTGGACCGCGCGCAGCCGCGGCATGCCGGCGATCACGTCGAGCCGCTGGCCGGGGCCGTAGGGGACCACGTAGAGAACGGCATCGGAGGCGCCGGCGGGCGGATCGCCCTCGCCGTTGTACACGACCGCCCGTACCCCGCCGGGCGCGTTGTCGGCATTGTCCTGCCAGGGCACCAGGACCGGATCCGCCATGTGTTCCCGACCTCCGTGATCGTTGCGACGCTTGAGGGGTACCGTACCGGGCTCGCCGCGGGCGGCTTCAGGCGGGCGCGTCGCGTACCAGCTCATAGCAGGCGATCGCCGCCGCGGCGGTGACGTTGAAGGAGTCCACATCCCGCCCTGGTGCCATGGGGATGCGCACGGCGGCGTCGGCCTGGTCCAGCCAACGCGAGGACAGGCCGTCGCCCTCGGTACCGAGCAGCAGCGCGACCCGGTCGGCGGGGCCGGTCGCCGCCAAGGCGCCGGCCAGTGGGACGGATCCGGGGCCCGGTGTCAGGGCGAGCAGCCGGAAGCCGCGTCCGCGCAGGTCGTCCAGGCCGCCGTACCAGTCGTCGAGGCGGGCGTAGGGCTGGGTGAACACCGCACCCATGGAGACCTTGACGGAGCGGCGGTAGAGGGGGTCGGCGCAGCGGGGAGCGAGCAGGAGCGCGTCGATACCCAGGCCGGCGGCGCTGCGGAAGATCGCCCCGACGTTGGTGTGGTCGACGATGTCCTCCAGCACCACGACCCGGCGCGCGCCCGACAGGACCGCGTCGGCCGCGGGAAGGGGGCGGCGGCGGACGGAGGCCAGGGCACCGCGGTGCAGGTCGAAGCCGACGACCGATTCGGCGACGTCGTCGTCGACGACGTAGACGGGCGCGGCCGCCGACTCGGCGACATTGGCGAGGGCGGCCAGCCTGCGACGGGTCAGCAGCAGGGACCGCGGTTCGAACCCGGCGCGCAGCGCCCGCCGGATGACCTTCTCCCCCTCGGCCATGAACAGGCCGTGCTCGGCTTCGAGGCTCCGCCGCAAGTTGACGTCGCGGAGCCGGACATAGTCGGCCAGCCGCTCATCGCGGGGGTCGTCGACCTCGATGACGTTCATGAAGGTCGATTATCCGCCTGCGGAGGACCAGCCGGTTCTTCTGGTCACGCTCCCCTCCTCGCTCCGCTCCAACGGCCCCGCAAATCGGGCCTTCGGCCGGGGGCAGCGCCGCCTCCGCTCGCTCGTCGGCTCGCCGTTCCGATCACGCCAGCGGATCGGTCACCGGCAGCAGGCGCTGCCAGCGGGCCTCCTCACACGAGCCGATCCGGTTGAGCTCGGTGTCGATCTCCTCGCCCATCCAGACTCCGGTGACCACGGCCTCCTGGGGGCCGTACTCCTCATCGGTGCACACCGCGCCGTCGGCGACCTCGGCGAAGGGGGCATCGGCGTCGCCGCCGTCTTCGGCGAGCTGGCGCTGGACCTGGGCCATCTGCGCGCACGCGGCGGGATCGGTTTCGGGGGCGCCGGTGCATGTGAGGTTCTGCACATAAGCGCGCCCGCCGTCGACGACGCTGATCTGAAGCTGTCCGACGGGGGCGTCCGGAATGGCGTTGAGTTCGCTGACCGAGCCGACCGAGGTCTCGGCGGGCGGCTCGGTCTGCTGCGCCATCAGCGCGCCGCCCACGGCGAAGGCGTAGGCCAGGGCGCCGCCCAGGCACAGGGAGCCGAGCACCGCGGTACCGATCGCGCCGGGAAGGCCCCGGCGTGGGTTCAGCTTGAACATGGCCGCCACTCTACGAAGTCGGATGATGACGCATGGGTGCGACGCGACCCTACCCGGTCGTGCCCTGGAATTCCCGCGATCCCCACGCACGCCCGGCCGGGCACACGGGATCCGGTGGGGGATCCCCGCTGCTCCGGTCTGGGGAGGACCGGGGCACGGGCGTGCACAACGTCGGATTCCGGCATGGGCCGGACTCGCATATTAGCCATGCACGGTAAGAGTGGCCATCCCGCTGTTCGGTTCGGTCACGTGTTGTGTCGGGCTCTTCTCACGAGCGTTACCTAAGCGTAAGGTCGCGCCCAAGCATGCGCCCCCCCACCGGAGAACCGGAGAAGATGTCCACCGGACGGCACCGCCTCCCCCTCCCCTCGCGCGCCCGGACCGCGCTGGCCTCCCCCCTCGGGGTGACCGCCCTCTCCGTGGCATTGATCACCGCGGCGAGCGTCGGCGTGCCCTTGGGCATCCGCTACGCCGGCTGCGCCGAGACCGGCTACCTCCGGGTGTCGGCCACGCTGGGCATGACGCCCGTGCTGCAACGGGCCGCCGACGAATTCAATGCGGCCGGCCACAGCTACTCGGGGACCTGCATGTTCGCCCAGGCCGGGGAGATGGCGCCGCACCGCATCATGACGGAGCTGTCGAGCGGGCCCGTCGGCGACGACGCCGCCTCGGTCGTCCCCGACGTGTGGGTCCCGGAGTCCTCGGCCTGGGTGGAGCTGGCCCGGGTATCGGAGTCGGGTGCGCGCACCATCGAGACATCGCCCCGGTCACTGGCCAGCTCGCCGGTGGTGCTCGCAGCGCCCCGGGGAGCCGAGGGCATCCCTGAACCCGGTGACGCCAGCTGGGACCTGGTGCTGCCCGGCGAGCGCGACCCGGAGCGCCCGCTGGTCATGGTCGACCCCAACCGAGGGGTCGACGGCATGGCCGCGATGTACGCGGTGCGGCGGTCCCTGGGCACCGGCGACGACGCCGACACCGCCATGACCGACTTCGTGCGCGACGTGCAGCCCCACACCGCATTCGGCGAGCTGGACCTCTCGTCGGTCCACCCGGCGCCGGCCGGCCCCGCCCCGCTCGCGGTGGTACCCGAGCAGGCGGTCGCGCGCTACAACGCCGGCGGCCCCGAGGAGCCGCTGACGGCGCTCTACCCGCAGGAGGGGACGGTGAGCCTGGACTACCCGTTCGTGTCCACCGGCGACGACCCCCGCAAGGCCGCCGCGGCCGACGACCTCTACGCGGTCCTCCAGGGCGAGCCCTACCGCGAGCAGCTGCGCGAGCTGGGGTTCCGCGAGCCCGACGGCTCGGCCGGCGCCGGGCTGCGCGGCCTTGAGGGGATCACCGCCGACCCACCCGAGACCCACGGTGGCCTCACCGGCGACGCACTGGTGACAGCGGTCGAGGACTGGAACCGGCTGTCGATGCCGTCGCGGGCGCTGGTGCTGGCCGACGTGTCCGAGGGGATGTCGGCCGACCTCGACGGCGGGCCGAGCCGGATGGAGGTCGCCAAGGACGCCGCGCAGCTGGGGCTGTCGCTGTTCCCCGATGAGACCGACCTCGGGCTGTGGCTGCTCTCCAGCGGATTCGGCGCATCGGGCCGGGAGGAGGCCGAGGGCCTGGCCCGGCTCGGCGCCGCCGACCGCGGCGACGGCACGACCCGCCGTGAAGAGCTGCACCGGATGACCGAGAGCATCGGCGTGGAGGGCGGCGACCCCCGCCTCTACGACAACATCCTCGCCGCCTACGAGGAGGTCCAGGACGCCTACGACCAGGACAAGATCAACAGTGTCATCGTGCTGACCGCCGGCCGCGACGGCGGTTCGAGCGACATCTCCCACGGCGAGCTGGTCGCCGAGCTCCAGGACCGCTTCGACCCCGAGCGCCCGGTGACCCTGTTCATCATCGCCTTCGGCGCCCAGCCCGAGCGGGCCGAACTGTCGGCGATCGCCGGCGCGACCAGCGGCACCCTTTCGGTGACCGACGACCCCGGGGAGATCGGCGACATCTTCCTCGGCTCGGTCTCCCGGCGGCTGTGCGTTCCCGACTGCGACGAGTGAGGCGGGCAGCGCGGCGGGGCGCCGGGTCGGTGATGCCGTGGCACCGTCGCTCACGGCGACCGATCATCACGATCGAATAACGGTGCCGGGGCCCTCGTCGCATCGGACCATCGAACACGGAGCGTGATGCCGAGCGCGATTCGGCGACTGACCGGGCATTCCGGATGACGGCCAAGATCAACGCGGCACAGAGGGCCGCACACAACCCACCTTTCGGCTCTAGGCCCCGAAAGAGGCGTTCAGTACCGTTCCGGCAACAGCCCCGCCAGGCAGCACACCCCCGTGAGGACTACCTTGGGACGCCACCGCGGAAAGCATGAAGACGATGACGCCTCTGACCTGCACGAACACCCCGGCGAAAATCGGCGCCGCCGCGGGCGCGGCGGCGCGTTCGCGGCCCTGGCCGCCGCCTTCAGCATCATGCTCGGCCTCGGGGTGACCGGCTGGTACGTGTTCAACACCCAGGACGGGTGCAGCGGGGAGGACATCGTCGTCACCGCGGCCGTCAGCCCCGAGCTCGACACCGCGCTGACCGCCATCGCCGAGGAGTTCAACGCCCAGCGTCACGACCTCGACGGACGGTGCGTGGTCGCCGATGTTCAGGCGATCGACTCCGCGAACGTCACCTACGGCATCACCGGCGGCGGCCCGACCATCGGTGACACCGACTCCGATGTGTGGATCCCCGACTCCTCCCTCTGGCCCGACATCGTCAAGGACGAGTCGGGCGACGCCGGCTTCACCGACACCGGCACCTCGGTGGCCTCCTCCCCCCTCGTCCTCGCCCAGCCGGCCGAGAGCGGAGACCAGGAGGACGACGAGCAGCCCTCATGGGACGCGCTGGTCCCCACCACCGCCCCCTCGGCCGGGGCCGCCGGGAACGACGTGCGCCTGGTCGACCCCATCCGCAGCTCCTCGGGCATGGCGACACTCGCGCTGATCTCCGGCGCCATCGGCGACGAGACCGAGGGACGGCCCGAACTCGTCGCCGCGCTCCAGACGCTCCAGCGGGGCGTGACACCCGACGAGGAGGCGGCGTTCGGCCTGCTCAGCGAGGACACCGGCGGCGAACCGCGGTTCCTCGTCCTGCCCGAGCAGGCCGCCTGGCGCTTCAACAGCGCACACGAGGACGCCCCGGCCCGCATCACCTATCCCCAGGGCGGCACCTACACGCTCGACTACCCCTACATCGTGCGGACCGGCGACCCGGTGATGTCGCGGGCCGCCGAGGTCTTCCGGGCCGCGCTGACCGGCGACGCCGCCCGGCGCACCCTGGCGGCCGACGGCTTCCGGTCCGCCGACGGCGCGGCCGACACCGAGGTCCTGACCGAGGACGCCGGGTTCACCGCCGAGGCCCCCGACAGCCTGCCCACGCCCTCCACGCAGTCGGTCCAGCAGCTCGCCCAGGCGTGGAACCGGCTCAAGCTCGACACCCGGCTGCTCACCCTGGTCGACATCTCCGGGTCCATGCTCGAACCCGTGCCCGGCACCGACGTGAACCGCATGGAGGTGACCGCGGCCTCCGCGGCAGAGGGCCTGAACCTGTTCCCCGAGGGATCCGAGCTGGGCCTGTGGCAGTTCTCCGTGAAGATCAACAACGACCTGGACTACAGCGAACTGCTGCCGGTGCGGGAGCTGTCCGCCGAGACCAACGGCGTCACCCACAAGGAGGCCCTGGCCGCCGCCTTCGCCGAAATGGAGCCGCTGCCCGACGGCGACACCGGCCTCTACGACACCTACCTCGCCGCCTACCGCGAGATGTCGCGCACCTACCGGGCCGACCGGATCAACGCCATCCTCATGCTCACCGATGGCAACAACGACGACGCCGACAGCATCGACATCGACGAGCTGCTCTCCACCATCGAGTCGGAGTCCTCCCCCGAGCGGCCCATCCCCGTGTTCACCATCGCCTTCGGGCCCGACATCGACCCCGAGCCGCTTGAGCGGATCGCCGCGGCCACCGGCGGCGAGGCCTACACCACCGAGGACCCCACCGAGATCGGCGACATCTTCCTGCGCGCGTTCGCCCAGCGGCTGGACACGCCCGCCGAGGAGGAGTGACTCACCAAGTGACCTTCCGGTAGCGGCCGACCCGTGACGGATAGACCCCACTTGCCCGTCTTCTACGCCTATGGACTTAGCGGTCGGATTCGCGTACTCAGAGGGGTGCGGTAGGTCTGCGATCGGTGAAAGGCGGCTGACGTGGCCAATGCGTGGATGCCCGGCGCCGGGCGAGTCCGCTCCAGAGCACAGGGAGGAGGGGTCTACCAAGGCGGCGCACCACGCGCCGTATGGCTGACCACCGAATCCGATCCATTCGCGCTGTCGGCCCGCTCGGTCGCCCAGCGCCTCGACAGCGACGGGCACAGCGCACACCTGGTCTGGAACCCCGTCACAGGTGAGACCGCGCAGCTGCTGCCCGCGACCGTCCCCGCACTGGGCCAGCTGGGGACCCATGGCACCGACCGTGCCCGCGAGGGACGGGTGTGCATCGTCATCCGTGTCATCGGGCACGCGCTCTCCCCCTTCACCGACGGCCCCCTCACCGGTCTGGCTCCGCTGCTGGACTGGCTCGACGGCTGGCAGGTGCCCCGGCGCTGGCCGGGCGGGGCGCCCCTCGCCGTCACCCCGCCGCATCCCGCCGGAGGCGAGCGCGCGTGGGCCCGCGGCGGGCACTTCGGCCACTCCCAGGTTCCCGGATCCCACAGCGCCGGGCCGGGGGCGATCTCCCCGGAACGGCTGCTGGGGGTGGCCGTGCTCGCCCCGCGGCAGCAGCACACGGTTCCCGTCGCGGCGCCCCCGCCGCCCCGCCGCGGTCCCGCCACCAACGGCGAGCGTCCTTACGCACAGCTGTCGGGTTCCTGACACAGGGCTCCCCGCGGGGCGCTCCGGCGCGTCTTCCCGCGGGGGGCTGCGGTGATGCCCGGGTCATGCCGGCCCCACAGAGCGTTTAGTCTGTCGGCCATGGGTGGATCGATCGAACCGGGCTGGTACGCGGATCCTCACGGGGGAGAGAACCGGCTGCGCTGGTGGAACGGCGACGAGTGGACGCAGCACGTCCAATCGCTCGCGGAGCTGCAAGGTCAGGCCGCCGCGCCCCCGGCCGATGACGACGCGACGGCCGACCTCGCCGGCGCAGCGGGCCGGGGCGGCGACCCCGAAAGCACCGCGCCGGCCCCCGCGGACGAACCGAGCACCATGCGCATCGACCCCGCGCAGCTGTCCGGTGCGGCGCACGCCGCTCCCCCCGCCCCCGCCGACGATCCCAGCACCATGCGCATCGACCCCGCCCAGTGGGCGGCGTCCGGCTCGGGGGCCCAGGCGGCACCCGCCGACAGCGGACCCGCGAGCGCCGCCCCGCCCGCCGGTGCCGGGGCGACCATGCGCTTCGTACCCGGGTCGCAGCCCTCCCCCGGCCAGGCCGACGACGAAGCGACGGCCGACATCACCGGCGTCGTGGGCGGATCCACCATGCGCTTCGTGCCCGGGTCGCAGCCCGCTCCCGGCCAGGCCGACGACGAGGCCACCGCCGACATCACGGGCGTCGTCGGGGGATCCACCATGCGCTTCGACCCGAGTGCGGCCGCACCGGGCCGGGACGAGCCCACCGCCCCCGATGTGGGCGACGCCGCCGGCGGCGGGGGCGCCGAGCCGCCGCGCACGGCCGTGTTCAGCCCCGACGACCCCATGTTCGCCGCCGGGGCGGCCGGCAGCGGGGCCGGCCCCTCCGACTCCGATGCCGACAGCGGCACGGACAAGAAGAAGGGGTTCCGGTTCAACAAGTTCTTCGGCGACCTGAAGGAGGGCCTCTCCGAGATCGCCGACGAGCGCAAGCAGCGCCAGGAGGAGCAGCGCAAGGAGGCCGAGGAACAGGCGCGCAAGCGCGCCGAGGAGGCCAAGGCGGCGGCCGAGCGGCCGCAGCCCGAGGCGGGCGCCCCCGGCGCCCCCGGCTCCCCCGATCCCGCAGCGGGCCCCGGTGCCGGGGCGGCGGCGGGCGCCGCCGGCCAGGCACCGGGCGCACCGCAGCTCCCCTCCTCAGGTCCCCAGCAGCCCCCGTTCGGCGGTCCGGCCGCGGGCGGCTTCGGCCAGGGCGGGTACCCGCCGGTGCCGCCCCCCGGGCAGCAGGGCTTCGGCGGGCAGCTGCCGCCGGGGGGACCGCAGCCCCCGTTCCCCCCGCCGTCCGGGCCCGGGCAGCAGCAGGTGCCCGGTGCGGGGTTTCCGCCGCAGGGGCCGCAGCAGGGTCCGCCGCCGCCCGGGTTCCCGCCCTTCGGCGGCCAGCCCCTTCCGCCCGCACCCCCACAGCCGCCGCCCGCTCCGCCCAAGGGCCGCGGACGCCGCCGCCGTTCCGAGCCCCCGCTTGCCCCGGCCTTCCCCGGCGCCCAGGGCCCGGCGATCCCGCAGGGGGGACCGCCACCGCACATGGGCGGCCCCGCCGGGCAGTACCCCGGCCGGCCGCCGGCGAACGGCCCCGGCTGGGGCGCACCCGGAACGCCAGGGGCCCCCGGGGCTCCGGGTGCGGGACGCCCGCCGTGGGAACAGCAGCGCCCGCCGCAGAAGAAGAAGCGCAGCGGGTGCGGCGGCTGCTTCGGCTGCGCGACGACCGTCGTCGTCCTGGTCATCGTGCTCATCGTGGCCGTGGTCGCCCTGCGGGCGACCGGGATGCTGTCCTTCTAGCCGCCGTGGCGTGCGGGTGCCGCCGGGCACCCGCAGCAGGGACTCCGGGGCGCGGCCGGCGGCCCCGGACGGGTTCCGACGCGAATCCGACGTGGCGAAACGGCTTAAGCTAGCCCCCATGAACGACTGCCTGGTGTGGATCGACTGTGAGATGACGGGGCTGGACCTCGAACGCGATGCGCTGATCGAGGTGGCCTGTCTGATCACAGACGGCGAGCTCAACCAGCTCGACGACGGCATCGACGTCGTCATCAAGCCACCCCGGGCGGCGCTGGACCAGATGGGCGAATTCGTCACCCAGATGCACACCGGCTCCGGCCTGCTCGACGCGCTCGACGGCGGGGTGAGCCTCGCCGAGGCCGAGGACCTCGTCCTGGCGCACATCAAGCGCTACGTCCCCGAGGCGAACAAGGTGCCGCTGTGCGGCAACTCCATCGCGACCGACCGCCTGTTCCTCTCCCGCGACATGCCCCGGATCGACGCGCACCTGCACTACCGGATGGTCGACGTGTCGAGCATCAAGGAGCTGCTGCGCCGCTGGTACCCGCGGGTCTACTTCGCCAGCCCGGAGAAGCACGGCGGGCATCGCGCCCTCGCCGACATCACCGAGAGCATCCAGGAGCTGCGCTACTACCGGGCCGCCGCGTTCGTCGCCGCACCCGGCCCCGACAGCGCGACGGCCCGCGCGGTCGCAGCCGACGTCGTGGCGGGCGGCAACGGGGTCCTCGGCTCCCCCGAGCAGCGTCCCGCCGGTTAATTGAGCCGACCACCCCCGCGGATCCGCTAGACTCTTCCATGAACACAGGCGCTGGAGTCCCTCCCGCCCGGTGGTCATGGTGGGTGTAGCTCAGTTGGCAGAGCACTTGGTTGTGGTCCAAGAAGTCGGGGGTTCAAGTCCCCTCACTCACCCCACGCGGACAAGGCCCCGAACCCCGGTCACACCGGCGGTCCGGGGCCTTCGTCGTTTCCACGCGGTTCTGTGCTTTCCGGTCACGCTCGCCTCCTCGCTCCGCTCCAACGGCCCCGCGGAAAAGGCCTCCGGCCAGGGGCGGCGCCGCCTCCGCACGCTCGTCGGCTCGCCGTTCCGAGTTCTCTGGTTCATCCACAGGCAACCACATCTCCCCCCACCCGCTTCCTGCGCCTTCGTTACCATGACAGGTGACAAAGCGTCGCGAACCACCTGCGAACCCGGCCGCCAAAGGGATACGGGCCCCGAACCGGTGGCAGAGAGATATCCGCCGCCGAACGCCATTGATGCTCGTGCTGGCCACATTCGGCCGAATTGAAACGCCGAGTGACATTCGGGCATCGATTGCGACGAGACTCTTCTTGGCGGCCGTCCCAAAGCTGAACATAGAGCCAGCCCACCCACGCGGAGCAGGCATCGGATCCCATCCGTTCTCCCGAACTCGTTACGATGCTCGGGGAACCCGGCCCGATTCCGCGGTTCACGCGTGGAACGGCTCACAATCACAGAACCGCCACAGCCGGGCCCGCCGTCACCGACGGTCGGCGCACCCCCTCCGGCACCTATGACCCCAGGGAGTCCGCACCGTGACCAACGCCCCTCCCCGGCCGGTGAGCGCTGTCGCCCTGCTCGCCGACATCCCGAGTACGGGACTCCTCGGAGGGACCACGGCGCAGCGCTTCACCCTGACGGGCGACGACCTCGCGACCCAGTCGGAGGGGTTCCTGGACTTCGCCCGGCACCACATCGAGCAGGGGCGCAGGGTCGTCGCCCTGTACCCGAAGTGGCACGCCCAGCGGCCCCAGCGCGCCATCGCCTTCGCCCGCGGTGCGCTCCAGACCGACCGGATCGGGCAGGTGGCGCTCGACATCTCGCCGCTGGCGCTGTCGCTCCTCGCCGACCAGCTCGCCTACCTGGCGCCCTACGTTCCCGCCGGCGTCACCGCGAGCCTGGCCGATGAGCTTCCGCAGCACTTCCTCGCGGGCGCGTGGATGAAGAGCGTGCGCGGCCTGTCCACCGTGCCGATCACGTTCAAGCAGCACCTCGGGTCCTACGTGCCGCGCGCCACGTTCCTGGCGTTCTGCGCCCCCGTGAAGCGCGTGGGCCTGGTGCGCAGATCGGACCCCGCGCCCAACATCCCGGGGCGGCCCATGGAGCCGATCCAGATCCTTGTGGCCCGGCCCAACGACCAGTCCATCGACGAGTTCAACGAGCAGTTCACCCCGGCCCTCCGCCCGGTGTCGTTGAACGCCCTGCCCGAGCAGCCCCTGGGAGCCACCTACTGGGGCTCCCGCAAATACGTGGAGTTCGTCGCGTTCAGCGCGCACCCGCAGGCCCTGGGCAACACGGTCCGGACCGTCCGCCCCACCGCCTGCTCCTGGTGCCGTGAACTCGTGTCGGGCCTGCACTGCCCCTTCTGCGGGGCGCTCAACCAGCCCCCCGTCGGCCGGCCGCCCACGCGCCGGGCCGATGTCCCGCCGCCGCCGGCCCGCACCACCGGCGAGCACATCCGCCCGGCGTGGGTGTCGGGCTCCGGCGCCGATCCCCGGCGCCCACCCGCCGGCCGCCCCGCACCCGCGGCCGCCCCGCCCCCATCGGCCCCTTCCCACCAGCCGCCCGGCCGGCCCGGCCCGGGCGGCGGAGGCGCGGGGCCCTACGGCACCGGCCCACGACAACCTTCACACGTCTCTCCGCAGCCTCCGCCACACGGTGGGTCACCCGGCTGAGAGCCGCCTCACCGGAACCGGAGCACCGGACCGGCGCGTCCGAAGGACACGGCCCCCGGCCCGCCCCGGCCTTCATCTTCTTCTCCCGCCCCCTCCTAGAAACGGAAGCGTATGAACCCCCGACAGCGACGCGGCGTGCTGCTGATGATCGTCGCCGGGATCGGCGCCCTCGCGGTCTTCTTCACCGTGGTCTCCTACGTGAACACGCTCAACAATGAGCTGGGCACCTACCGGACCGCCCTCCGGCTCACCCAGGACGTCGCGCCTTACCAGCCGATCACGGAGGAGATGGTCGAGACATACGAGGTCCCGGCCCGGTTCTTCGACGAAGAGACCTTCATCAGCGATCTCGACCAGGTCCTCGAACAGCAGCCCGGCAGCCAGGCGGTGTCATCGACCTACATCGCCGAGAACTCCATCCTCCAGTCGAGCATGGTGATCCCCGCCCCTGAGCTGGAGGCCGGCGAGCGCGAGATCGCGATCATGGTCGACGCCGAGACCGGCGTGGCCGGCAAGGTCCGGCAGGGGTCCCGCGTGGACATCTACGCCACCTTCCCCGCGAGCGACGAAGGCTCCGAGAGCTGCGCCACCCGCGTGCTCACCGACGTCGAGGTGCTCGAGGTCGGCCAGGTCGGTTCGGACGTCAACGAGAACGGCACCCAGTCCGCCGTCGTCCCGGTGACCTTCCGGCTCAGCGCCCAGGACACGCTGGCGCTCACCTACGCCGAATCCTTCTCCAGCGCCCTGCGCCTGGGCCTGATCAGCGGCGAGGGCTCCGGCGACCCCGGCGACATCCAGTTCTGCTCCAGCGACCAGGCCGCGCTCGAAGACGGCGGCCAGCAGGACCAGGGCAACGGCCAGCAGCAACAGCAGGACAACTGATGACGCACAAGGTCATGATCGGCGTTCCGACGACCGACCTGGAGCTCTCCCTCACGGCGAGGTTCGACGAACTCGGCTCGTGCGAGGTCGTGAGCGTGCACCACTCCTCCACCGAGGTGGGCAACACGCTCCGCGACCTCCCCTCGCTGGACGTGCTCCTGGTCCACGAACGCCTTGGGCCGCTCCCCGTCGTGGAGCTCATCCGCGACATCTCCCGGAGCTACCCGCAGCTGGCCGTCATCCTGCTGGTCGACGTCGTCGACCCCGACACCTTCACCCGGGCGATGGAGGCCGGCGCCCGCGGTGTGCTCGGCGCCGACGCCACCATCGAAGAGCTCGACGCCCGCGTGTCCACGGCGGCGGAGTGGTCGCAGACCCTGCGCCGCCACTTCGAGGCCGCGTCCCTGGACGTCCCGGTCCCGGGGCGGCGCGGGTCGATCATCACGCTCAGCGGCGGCAAAGGCGGGATCGGCACCACCACGGTCGCCATCCACCTCGCCCTGGCCGCCGCCCGGGCGGGCCGCGTGGTCTGCCTGGTCGACCTCGACCTGCAAATGGGCGACATCCCCGGCTACCTCGACCTCAAGCACCGGCGCAGCATCGTCGACCTGGTCGAGGCGTCCGACAACATCAGCGCGGCGATGCTGTCGGAAGCCCTCTACGTGCACCCCGAGGGGCCGCACGTCCTGCTCGCCCCGAACGACGGCGAGCGCGGCGAGGAGGTCAACGAGAGCTCGGCGCGGCAGATCCTCGCCGCCCTCAGCTCACGCTACGAGCTGGTGATCGTCGACTGCGGATCGCACATGACCGAGGCCAGCGCCATGGCGGTCGAGCTGGCCACCACCTCGGTCGTCACCGTGACCCCCGACCTCCCGGCGCTGCGCGGCGCCCAGCGGCTCATCGCCATGTGGGGGCGGCTCCAGGTCCGCGACAAGAAGAACGTCACGAGCCTGCTCATCCGGCACAGCCGGCAGAACGAGATCCAGCCCGACTTCGCACGCAAGCTGCTGGGCACCGAGATGCTGCCCACCGCCATCCCCGCGATGTACCGCAGCCTGGAGGAGGCGTCCAACACCGGCGACCCCAAGCGGGTCACCGACGAATCCCTCCTCAGGTCCTACGCACGGGTCGCCGGCGAACTGGGCATCCTGGAACTCGCCCCCGACCCCGCCACCACCCCCGGCCCCACCGCCGCGGCCCCCACCCCGCCGACGGGCACCACGCCCCCGGCCGCACCCGACCGCACGCCGAAGGGGAAGAAGCTCTTCCGCGGCAAGCCGGCGGCCTCCGACCGCGGCAGCCAGTTCGTGGAATTCGGCGCGGTGGTGCCGTTGCTGGGCCTGGCCTTCCTCGTCGCCTGGCAGGTGATCCTCTTCGGGATCACCAGCATGTACGTCGGCCACGCCGCCAACGAAGGCGCCCGGCAGGCCGCGGTCACCCCCTATGACATCGGCAGGATCCAGGAAGAGGCGATCAAGCGCATCCGGTCCCCCTGGGACGCCAACGGCACGTTCGCGGTCGCCATCGACGAGCGGGCCGACGGTTCCTACGTCGTCGCGACCATGGCGATGCCCGCGGTGCTGCCGAACACGTCGACGCCATGGGAGATCTCGGCCGCGTCGAAGATCATCCCCGAGGATTCGCCCTGAACGGAGGGACATGAGCACCGAACCGGATCCGCCCCCGCGGCGGAGAGTGCGGACCGCTCGCCGGCGCCGGGGCGACCGCGGATCGCAGTTCGTCGAGTTCGCCGCGTATTTTCCGCTGTTCCTCCTCGTCGTGGCGCTGGCCTTCGAGACCTTCGCCTACTTCATCGCGGTCGAGCGCATGCACTCCGCCGCACGGGCCGGCGCCCGGGTGGTCAGCACCCAGGGGGTCGAGGGGGCCACCCGGACCGCCCAGGAGTCCCTGCCCGCGTGGATGGACGACGCCGAGGTGACCATCGCCGCCAACGAGAACCGCGGGTACTACGCCGTGGTCTCCATCCACCTCCCGATCGTCTTCGACGCCACCGGCCTGGACCTCACCGTGTCCCGGCGCGTGGACATGCCCAACGTCTGAAACCGCACCGCCGGGCGCGCAGCGCCCCTCGTTCTCATCCTGGAGTCGCACCACAATGGGTTTGAGAGACCGTCTCGACGACGACCACCTGACCGAGCAGGGCTCGGATCGCGGCAGCGTCTCCCATTGGCGGCAGCGGCTGCTGACCGAGATCAACCTCGACGACCTCGCGATCCTGAGCATGCAGCAGCGCCGCATCCGGCTGGAGAAGGTCGTCGGCCACATCCTGTCCCGCGAGGGGCCGGTGCTCTCCGACCGCGAACGCAGCGCGATGATCCGCCGCGTGGTCGACGAAGCCCTGGGGCTGGGCGTGCTCGAACCCCTGCTCGCCGACGAATCCGTCACCGAGATCATGGTCAACGGTCCCGACAACGTCTACGTCGAGCGGCGGGGCCGGGTCGAGCGCATCGACACCACCTTCGCCAGCGAGACACAGCTGCTCCAGACCATCGACCGGATCGTCGCCCAGGTGAACCGCCGCGTCGACGAATCCAGCCCCATGGTCGACGCGCGGCTCCCCTCGGGCGAGCGCGTCAACGTGATCATCCCGCCCCTGTCCCTGTCGGGGCCCATCGTCACCATCCGGCGGTTCCCCAAGCCGTTCACGATCTCCCAGCTGGTGGCCAAGGGGAGCCTCGACGAAGCCACCGGCTCCCTGCTCGCCGCGCTCGTGCGCGCCCGCTTCAACGTCATCATCGCCGGGGGCACCGGCAGCGGGAAGACCACCTTCCTCAACGCGCTCTCCGCCTTCGCTCCCAGCCACGAGCGCATCGTCACCATCGAGGACTCCGCCGAACTCCAGCTCCAGCAGGAGCACGTGATCCGCCTGGAGTCGCGCCCGCCCAACATGGAGGGCGCCGGCCAGGTGACGATCCGCGACCTCGTCCGCAACTCGCTGCGGATGCGCCCCGACCGCATCATCGTCGGTGAGGTCCGCGGCGCCGAGACCCTCGACATGCTCCAGGCGATGAACACCGGCCACGACGGCTCGCTGGCCACCGTGCACGCCAACTCCGCCGACGACGCCGTCCACCGGCTGCTCACCCTGGCCTCCATGAGCGAGGTGAAGATCCCCTTCGAGGCGATCCAGGACCAGATCAACGCCGCCGTGGACGTCATCGTGCACCTGTCGCGCTACGCCGACGGCAGCCGCCGCGTCGGCGAGGTCGGGCTCGTGGCCTCCAACCGCCGCGAGGAGTTCCGCCTGGACCCGGTCCTGCGCTTCGATGCCCGGCCGCTCGACGCCCAGGGGATCGTCCACGGCGAGTTCCACCGCTTCCCGCTGCCGCCCCACGTCGCGCAGCGCATCACCAACGCCGGCGAGGCCGTCCCGCACGCCTTCCTCGCCCCATCGACCGCACGAACGTCCCCCACCGCCCTGGGAGCAACGCCGTGAACGTCCCGATCATCCTCCTGATGACTGCGGTGACCCTCGTCATCGCGGTCATGGGCATCTACGCCTTCGCCGACGGCGCCGCGCAGCGGCGCATGCTGGCATCGCGTAGCGCGCTCGCCGAGGTCGAGCGCCGGGCCAGTACGCCCACGGCGCGGCTCGATGCACGGCTGCGCCGCACCGAGCTGGGCCGCACCATCGAACGCCGGCTGGCCACCGCCGGGGTGAACGTCCGTCCCTCGGTGTTCGTCCTGGCGATGACCGGCAGTGCGATCGTGGCCGTCGTGTTCGTCTGGCAGTCGCTCGCGCCCATCCTCGGCGTGCTCGCCGCCGCCGGCGTGGTAGTGGGGTTCTTCGCCTACCTCAAGCGGCAGGAGGAGCGCCGCCGCGACGCGTTCACCGCGCAGCTGCCGGAGCTGGCCCGGGTGCTGTCCAACGCCACCCAGGCGGGGCTGGCGCTGCCCACCGCCATCGACATGGCGGCCGATGAACTCGACGACCCGGCGGGGGCCGAACTCCGCATCGCGGCGCGGTCGATGCAGGTCGGCCAGCCCTTCGAAGAGGCCATCGCCGACCTCCGCGACCGGATGCCGTCACGGGAGATCGGGGTACTGATCAGCACCCTGTTGGTCGCGTCCCGCTCCGGCGGTGCCCTCGTCACCGCGCTGCGCAGCATCTCCTCGACCCTGGAGAGCCGCAAGGAGACCCGTCGCGAGATGATCACCATCCTGGGCGAGACCACCGCCACCTCGTGGGCGCTGCTCGCCATGGGCATCGGCTCCCTGTTCATGCTCAACATGCTCCAGCCGGGAACCGTCCGCACCATGACCGAAAGCACGGCGGGGCTGGCGGTGCTCGGTATCGGCCTCTCCCTCTTCGTCATCGGGTTCGTCGCGGTGCGCCGCATGACCAAGATCGACTTCTGATCCCCGGAGCGCTGCGCATGTCTCTCAACCTCCCCCTCATCCTCCTCATCGGACTGGCCGGCGCCGCGTGCGTCATGATGTTCGCGTGGGGATTCCTGCTCATGCGGTCGAAGACCCAGGTCGCCGCCGACATCGTCACGGTCGTCAAGAAGGAGCGGCGGACCGACGACGACACCTTCATCCTGCACCGCATCACCGAGCTGCTCGGGCGTCCGCTCCTCCCCTTGGCCCAGGGGATGGTGAGCCAGGAGCGGCAGCAGGGCATCCAGAAGCGCATCGACGCAGCGGGGCGTCCTGAGGGGCTCACCGTCGAGCGGTACCTGTACCGCAAGGCCGGCGAGATCATCCTCTACGGCGGCCTCGCCCTGTACCTGCTGTTCAGCGATCAGACCCTGCTCGCCTTCGTCTCCCTGGCGTTCGTGGCGATGACCGACCTTTCGCTGCGCACCGACGCGAATGAGCGCCAGGACCAGATCCAGCGGCAGCTGCCGGACTTCCTCGACGTCATGGCGGTCACCGTGGGGGCCGGGCTGTCCTTCCGGCAGGCGCTGTCGCGGGTCTGCGACTCGATGCCCGGCGTCCTCGCCGACGAGTTCCGGCTGACCTTGCAGCAGATGGACCTCGGCACCAGCCGTCGCGAGGCCTTCCAGGCGCTGCGGGCGCGCAACAACAACGACTCCCTCGGGCGCTTCGTCACCGCCCTCCAGCAGGCGGAGGAGCTCGGCGCCCCTCTTGCCGACGCGCTGGTTTCCATCAGCCAGGACATGCGCCGTGACGACGCCCAATACCTCCGCCGCAAGGCGCAGAAGCTCAACCCGAGGGTCACCGGCGTCACTGCGGCCACGATGCTGCCCGGTCTCCTGCTGTTGATCGGCGGCGGGCTGCTCCTGGGCGGTTCGATGGACTTCGGCAGCGTCTTCGGTGGGTGAACCGGCGCTCGGAAGTGCGGCCGCGGCGACCCTGCCGCGGCTTGCGGCGCTGGTGCGCCTGCTCCTCCAGCTGCGGCTGATGCTGACCGCCATCGCGCTGCTGCTCCTCACCGGTGACGAGCTGCTCCTGACCACGGCCGTCGGCGTCGTCGCCTTCGCCCTGCTGTCGGGGATGGCGGCCCGCTACTGGGAGCGGTTCGTCCCGTACCTGGTGAACCACCCGCTGCTGATAACCCTTGATGTCACGGTCGCCGCCGGGATCCTCGCGATCGACGGCCCCTCCGGGGCGATCTTCCTGACGACCGTGCTGACCGCGACCATCTGCGGCGTCCTGTTCGGGCTGCGCGGGGTCATCGCCGTGGCCGCCTTCCAGATCCTGTGCTACGCGCTGGCCGTGCTGTCCTATGTCGAGGTGCACGATGGCGCCACCGACAACCTCCTCACCTTCCAGGTGGTCGTCGTCCACCCGCTCCTGTACCCGATCGCCGGCTACGTCGGGCTCCGCGTCCGCGACATCTTCACCGAACTCGCCGGCGAGCAGGAGGCCCGGAGGCAGGCCGAACGCGCCGCGGCCGCCGCCGAGGAGCGCGACCGGCTGGCCCGGGACATGCACGACTCCGTCGCCAAGACGCTGCGCGGTGCCGCGATGGCCGCGCAGGCCCTCCCCCTCTGGCTGGCGAAGGACCCGGAACGGGCCGCGGCGACCGCTGCGCAGATCGCCGATGCCGCCGACATCGCCTCCGCCGAGGCACGGGCGCTCATCTCCGATCTCCGCGACGGCTCGGCGGTCGTCCCCTTCGGACGGGCGGTCGTCGACATCGTCGGGCACTGGAGCGCCGAAAGCGGGATCGCAGGCGAGGCCCGCGTTCCGGACGGCGAGGTCCGGCTCCTCGTGACCGCACGGCAGGAGAGCATCGCGATCCTCAAGGAGGCGCTGACCAATGTGGAGCGCCACGCGGACGCGACGTCCGTGGTCGTGACCGTGCAGGCGGAGCCCGGGCACTGCACGCTGACGATCGCGGATGACGGCAAGGGGTTCGATTCGCCCCCCGACCAGGTCCGCGCCGCCGAAGCCGAGGGCAACGGCCACTACGGCCTCCTGGGGATGGCCGAGCGCGCGGAGCGCGCGGGCGGAAGCCTGGACATCGAGTCCACGCCGGGCGGCGGAACCCGCCTGCACCTGCATGTGCCCACTGTCGAGGAAGCCGACGACCACCCCGCTGAGGTGGTGCGATGATGGCACCTGCGCGCACCGCCGGAAACCCGCAGCCCGCCCCGGAAGCCATGCCCGCGTCCCCGAAGCACCGCCGGCCCCGGCCGCAGACGTCTCACTAGGAGGTACCGCCGTGTCGACGACATCCCCCATCCGTGTCCTGGCCGTGGACGACAATGTGGTCGTCCGGGCCGGACTCGTGGCGCTCCTCGAGGCGTCCGACGACCTCGTGGTCGTGGGCGAGGCCGGCAATGGCGCGCAGGCCCTCGAACAGAGCCGACGGCTAGCCCCGGACGTCGTGCTGCTCGATGTGCGCATGCCGGTCCGAGACGGCGTGAGCACGGTCGAGGAGCTGTCGGGCCTGGCCAAGGTCATCATGCTGACCCACACCGAGGACGCGGACGTCATCCGCACCGCTCTTCGGCGCGGCGCCTCGGGCTACCTGGTGCACGGCCACTTCACCCTCGACGAACTCAGCCGTGCCCTCCACGACGTCGTCCGGGGCACCGGAACCCCTCTGTCCCCCGTGGCCGCCACGGTCGCCCTGATGGACCTGCGGGCCGCTCCCGACCAGCAGGAGACCGCGGCGACCGTCCCCTCCCTCGGCCTGACCGAACGCGAGGGCGAGATCCTCGCGGCCGTCGCCCGCGGGCTCGACAACAAAGGGATCGCCGCGGAGCTGTATTTGACCGAAAAGACGGTGAAGAACCACATCAACCGCATCTTCCGGAAACTCGGCGTGACGAGCCGTGCGGCGGCGATCGCCCGGTGGAACGGCGTCGGTCCGGACGATATCGCACGGCCGGGCCCACCGCGGGCCCACGCATGAGCCCACGGGCTACCTGGGCCCGAACTCACACAAGTTGGGTCCCCGGGCCCTAGGCGCCCGACGACTCCCTTCAATAGATTTATCAATGTCGCAAGGGGCGATCAGCCCACATAAGACACCGCTGAACGACCTCCCCTTAGGAGCAGAAATGCAGAGCCTGTTCGAGAAGATTCGCGCCGCCGTGAACAACCGCAAGGCGTTCACGAAGTCCGACAACGGTAACTTCGTCGAGTACGGTGCTGTGATCCTGCTGGTCGCCGCGATCGCCGCCGTCGTCCTCACCCAGACGGGCATCCCCACGCGGATCAACGGCTTCATCGACCAGGCCATCACCAGCGTTCAGACCGCGGGCCAGCCGGAGCCGGAGCCCACCGAGACCCCGTAATGATCCTTCGGTCGGCGAAACGTCGAATGTCAAAGTGACGCCACGGAGGGGCGCGCGGAGGATTTCCCCGCAGCGCCCCTTCTGACCCCCTGGGACCCCATGAGCGTTTCACCATGAAAACGAGACCGACGTCGCACACAGCCGACGAGCAGGGACAGGCGAGCCTGTTCCTGCTCGTCGGCTTGACGCTTTCCCTCCTCGCCTTGGGCCTCCTGTTCATCCGCTTGGGCGAGGCCAACGACATGCGCAGTTCCGCGCAGTCCGCGGCCGATGCCGCCGCCCTCGCGGCCGTCGGCGACATCCAGCACCGTGCGGCACAGGCCATCTCCGGCGGCAATCTCCCCTGGGGGGTCGGCTGGCAAGCCAGGACTGGGCGAGGGGTGGCTGAGACCTACGCGCAGGAGAACAACGCGGAGCTCACCGATATCCGGGCCAGCGACGACAACCAGGGCCTCCTCGGAAACATCGTTCGCGTCGAGGTGAGGGGCAACCACTGTCAGCGGGAATTGCAGGACGATGAAAGCGTCCATTGGAATTTCCGTGAGTGCCCGGATGAGGAGGAGCTGGAAGAGGCCGAGGAGAACGACGAGACCATCCCGGTCATGACCGGCAATGCCGCGGCGATCGCCGAGGTCGAGATCCCGGACTGTCGTCGAGGCCAGAGAGCGGTGGAGATCGGCGGGGTGACCGTCGTCGTGGACAGCTGGATCGAATGCAGCCCCAAGGACAGCGGCGAGCCTTTCAGCCGTATCTGGAGTTACGGCCAGGCCAAGGGGATGATCGACGTCCACTTGACCGACCGCGAAGGTCAGTGGATTTTCACCGAGATCGCCGGCGGCCCCGGCAGTGGCCGATACCCGTGCGACGCCGTAGGGGGGCAGAACATCACCCGGCAGATGTGCGAAACTCACGAAGCGATCATGGGCGAGTGGGGGGCGGTCTTCGAGCGTTATGGCGTCGGCTGCTACCGCAAAATGGAAGACGGTGGTGAGCATCCCCGCGGACGCGCGTGCGACTACATGGTCTCGGCCAACGGCAACCTGCCCAGCGCCGATCTCAAAGCGGGCGCCGATGCGGCGGCACAATGGATGATCGACAATCACGAAGAGCTCGACATCTACTACATCATGTGGGACCACCACATCTGGAACCCCTCACGCGATCCGGTCGGCCGCTGGCAGGATGTCCGACGCTTTGTTCCGAACCGCGGCGGTAACACCGTGAACCACATGGACCACATCCACGTATCCGTTAACTCCTGACGACGTCCACAGCAGTCAGATCACTCATTGGCCGGGCTGATGCCGCTCCGCTACCCTGTGGGACGGCCCGAGGATTCGCGACGGAAAGGCGAACAACCCCATGCTCATCCTCAGCGGTAGCCCCACTGCATGGAGGCCGCTTCGCATCGCCATCCCCCTGATCGCGGCCTCTTTCCTGCTGACGTCGTGCGTGTCGGGCGGTGGAGACGATGCAGGGGACTCTGACCAGCAGCAGGATCAGGACGGCCCCTCAGGCGCGTCCGGAAACGACGGCCCCCTGGCCACCTCCCTCTCAACGAGCACGTCCTACGGCTCGAACCTCCAGCTCGATATCAACACTCTCGAGCGTGAGAGCGACGACGTCGTCGTGCTGGAGATGACGGCCACCAACGTCAGCGAGAACGACAGCGTGACATTCGATTACGCGCTGGTGGCGGCCGACGGAACATACCGCACGCCCGATGGCGTCACGCTCGTCGACACCGCCAACAGGGAACGCTATTTCCCGCTTATGAACACCGATGGATCGACATGCCTGTGCTCCGGATACGAGAATAATTCCATTATTCCCGCGGGCGAATCGCTTGACATCTGGGTCGCTTTCCCCGCACCCCCCGATGACGTGACCAGTGTCGCGGTGGCCACACCGGCAACCCCGGATTTCATGAATATTCCTCTTTCGGACGCCTCGAATCCGGACGACAACATCGCGAACGCCACAGTGGAGGATCCTCGTATCCTCCCCCTCTCCGGATTCCAAGATGACATCGATGGCACCACCTCTCGCGAGGAAAGCGGAGACGAGACCAGCATTCTGCTGTCGTCCGATGTCCTTTTCGAACTCAACGAATCCGACCTGACCCCGGATGCCGACGAAGCATTGGAACAGGTAGCTGCCGAGATCGACGCGAGTAGCGGCGAAGAGATCAAGATCGACGGCTATACCGATAACAGCGGGAGCGACGCCATCAACAACCCGCTATCCGAGGAGAGGGCCGAATCGGTTCGCGACCGATTGGCAGAACTGGTGACGCGGGAAGGTGTCAGCTTCGAAGTGGCCGGCCATGGATCCTCCGACCCGGTCGCCGACAACGGAACCGACGAGGGCCGGGAGAAGAACCGCCGCGTGACCGTGACTTTCGGGAAGTAAGGATCCGACCGTGATGAAGAAATTTCTCTCAGCGGGTGGCGCGAGTGCGGTGTCCGCCATCGCCCTCATCTCGATCCTCGCGGTCCCCTCCTCCTACGCCGCTGAGGAGATCCCTGTGGTGGCTTCGGCCGACGCCTCCGAATCAGGGTGGGGCGAGTCCACCATCGACGTCAACAAGCTGGAGGTGTCGGAGGCCGGCGGGTACGCCACGCTCACCTACACCGTGCACTATGAGGGCGAGGGCCGGGTAGGCCTGCTGGACTTCCAGAACACGACCTACCTGTACACCGCATATGGGCATTCTGGCGTCGTCTTGGTGGACGAAGAGAACGGTTTTCGATACAACCCCGCGTTCGACTCCACCGGCCAGTGCATGTGCGCCATCAACACCGCTTCGCCCGAAATGGCGCGCGATCTCGATTCCGGAGACAGCGCCACCTACTGGGCCTCCTACCTGATCTCCGAGGACACGACATCGGTCAACGTCGAGGTCCCCGGTTTCGAGCCTGTCGCCGACATCCCCATCGAATAACCCCCCATCCCCCGCCATCATCACGAGATCCGAAGGTTGGTATCCGAGGTGAACGTGTCCCGCCCCCTCCGGTTCAGACCTGACCGGGACGACGACCGTGGGTCGTCGTTCGTCGAGGTCGGCGCGATCACGTCACTTGCGGCGACGATCATCCTCGCCATCGTTCAGGCCAACTACGGCGATCGCATCAACGATGGCGTCCGCGAGATGGTGTGCCTGGTCGAGGGCCCCGAATGTGATGGCGAGACCTGGACCGAGGCTGATCGGCCGGAGAAGCCGCAGGAGTACGACTTCGGCTTCGGAATGGGCGGTAGTCACGGGGACAACGAGGAGAACAAGGCCCTCGGGCAGGAGTTGGCGGCTGCCCGAGGGTTCACGGGGCGGGAGTGGGAGTGCCTGGAGACGCTGTGGTCGCATGAGAGCAACTGGAATCACCGGGCGGTGAACCCGAGTGGTGGGGCCGCCGGGATTCCGCAGTTGCATCCCTCTGCGCACAGCTTTCCGCCCGGGTATCTGGAGAGTGCCGAAGTGCAGATCGAGTGGGGGCTCGACTACATCGAAGGCCGGTACGGGTCGCCGTGTGCGGCCTGGGCGTTCTGGCAGGATCCATACCCGAAGAACCCGGGTTACAGCGACAACTGGTACTGATGGGCGACCCGGACGGGCCGGACCGCTCGGGCGGCCCTGCGCGGGTCGCCGGCCGTAAGGGGCGCCTGGCCGCGTGGGTCGTGCCCTGTGTCGTCGCCGTGCAGGTCCTCGTGCCGTCGTTTCTGCTTCTCTCCGGGGCCGACCGGCCCGCGCGCTTCGGGTGGCACATGTACTCCACGGTCCCCACGTGGCCGGATGTCACGGCAGTACACGCCGACGGCACCGCTTCGGAGTTCACCCGGCGGTCGATCCGCGCCGGCCGGGGTGACGTGGCCCTGGACGACGCACTCCTCGACGCGGCGTGCCGCGGGGACCGGAGCATCGTCGAGTTCCACGTCCGCCGCGCCCCTGACACCACCGACGTGCATCGATGCGCGGGACGATGACGTCACCGCACCGGATCCCCGGAAAACGATCCCGGGACTCCGTGGGTGCCGTATCCGCATTGGTCGCCTCCCTCGTCGACTCGACCGTGAGCGCGCGTGCGTTGGGGATCGCGCGGATGCTCCTCGGCGCGGTGGCGCTGCTCAAGCTCTGCCTGTTCCTGCCCGATCTGATCCGCCTGGCGGGCGAGCCCGTCCCCCTCCCCGTCGTGCCGCTGCCCGCGGTGCCCTGGCTACTCGTCGCCTCGGTGTGGGCCGTCGCCGCTCTGCTGGTGGTCTTCGGGATCGCGGTCCACTTCTCGGGCGGTCTGCTCGCCCTGTGCGGCTGGTACTGCCTGCTCCTCGATGAGCGCACCTACAGCAATCACCTGCTGCTCATCACGCTGCTGGTGACGTTCCTGGCCGCCTCCGGCGGCGGCCGGGTGCTCGGCAGGGCCGGGCGGGTCCCCGGGGCCGCGGTCCTGCTCATGCTCACGCAGCTGTCGGCCATGTACCTCTTCGCGGGGCTGGCGAAGGCCAACGGCTCGTTCCTGATCGGGGAGGTCCTGCTGCTCCAGATCGGCGTCGACAGCGCGATCCTCCCGCTCCCGCTGGACCTTCTCCCCCTACCGGTCCTGGTCGCCATCGCCCTCGGAGCGGTCGTCTTCGAGACGGCGCTCGCCGTTGCCCTGTGGTTCGCTCCGACCCGCCCTTATGCGTTCGCCGGGGGCGCCGCCCTGCACACCGTCTTCATCCTGACGATGCGTTCGCCGCTGGAACTCCTGTGCTTCGGTGTCGCCGCCGTCGCCGTCTACCCCCTGTTCGCCTCGTGGCGGCCCGGCGGGAGCGACGTCCGGGGTTCCGCGGCTCCCGCGTCCTCCGGGCCCAGTCCGATGGCATCCGACCTGCACTGATTGGGCCCTAGGGCTCACGACGCCCGGGCCCCGGCGGTCTAGCCTCACTCGGGTCGGCCACCCGCCGACGTCCCTTTCTCCCCTTGCCCCTGCCAGAGACTGTGCGGCTCCCCTCATGCGAACTCCCTTTACGCGATCGGCCGACCCGGGTCCCCGACGCGCCGTTGCGGCGGGGCGACGCCGCCGGCGCCCCTGCCTCTCCCTCGGTGATCGGGGGGCCGGGTTCGCCGAGTACGGCGCCGTCATCCTGCTGGTCGCCGGGGTCGCCGCCGTCGTCTTCACCACCGGTATCGGCGACCGGGTCGCCGGTTTCATCAACGCGGCCCTCTGTGACGTTTCGCAGTCCGCCATCGAATCGGCGGACGGCTGCGGGGCCGACGGGTCCGACGGGACCGACGCCGCTTCCGATACCCGATCCGACACCACGACCCGCTCCCAGCCCGCGGCCGACGGCACCGGACAGGGCCCGGGCGGCGCCCCCGGGTCCCCTCCCCCGGACCCGCCCCCCGGCTACCCGTCCCCGCAGGACTTCGCCGACGCCGAAGCCGACATCGAGCGGATCCGGGGGTACCTGAACGAGGGCATCTGCCTGTGGTGGTGCCGTGACGGCGAGCCGCAGGACGTCATGGCCGACATGACGGCCGGCGAACTCAACGCCCTGCTGTGGACGCTATCCGACGGTGAGATCCGCGAGCTGCTCGACTCCGACGGCGCCCGCGGCATCATCCTCGACCGCGTCGACCTCGCCACCCTGCGCCATGTGCGGGCGATCGACCCCGACAACATCGAGCCCGACTACGACGACATCGAATACGACATCGACAACCTCGCCTGGGGCACGGTGCCCGACGGCCGGCTCTGGCCCGAGGACGGCGAGATCAGCGCCGAGGACGTCCACCAGGGCGCGCTGGGCGACTGCTGGTGGGTGGCCGGGCTGGCCGCGACCGCCGAGCAGAACCCCGAGGTCATCCGGGACATGATCCGCGAGAACCCCAACGGCACCTACACCGTCATCTTCGGAAACGGCCAATCCGTCACCGTCACCCCCGATCTCGTCCTGAAGGAGGACGGCGGGGTCCTGTTCGCCAAGCCGCAGGACGACGTCCTGTGGCCGGCGATCCTCGAGAAGGCCTATGCCCAGCGCGAGGGCGGCTTCGGGGACATCGAGAACGGCCGGCCCGGCGACGCCATGCAGATCCTGACCGGCAGCGAGAGCGAGCACCACTCCCCGGGCGATGTCGACCAGCGGCGGATCGAGGACTGGCTCGCCAACGGCACGGCGATCACCATTCAGACGAAGGACGACGAGGACGATGGTCCGTACGAAAAGGAGACTCTGATCGGCGACCATTCCTATGTGGTGACCGGGTTCGAGAACGGCCGCGTGCGGCTCTACAACCCGTGGGGCTATCGGCACACCACGCTGTCCATGGAAGAATTCCGGGAGCACCTGGAAACCGTCGAGACCAACTCGTTCGGGTGAGGGAAGGACCTCGGCGCATGCCACCCCGTGAACACAAGGCGCCGCGCCGGTTCCGGCCGCGCGGCGGGCACCGGCGCCGTCCGCTGTACGCGGCGGTCCTCCTCGCCCTCCTGCTGCCCGCGGCCGCTTGCGGCGGCGGCGCCGACTCCCAGGAGCCGCCCGCCTTGGACCCGAACACCACTCCCGAGCTGCGGACCTACGACCCGTCGCCGCCCGTGGGCGATGAGCCGGAGACCACGACCATCGCCCAAGGCACCCAGGGGACCATCGCCGGTCTGACCATCGGCGTCGTGCGCGCGAGGGACGGCGAGGCCGTCTTCAGCGTGAACGACGGACCGGGCATCGAGGAAGAGATCACGGGCCGCGGTTCGGCGGGCGACACGGTCGATCTCGACGGCGGCTACACGATCGCCATCGACGAGGTGGGGGAACCCACCGGCGATGGCCCGCCGGGGACAGGCAACGGGTCGGTCACCTTGACCGTCACGCCGCCCGGAAACTGACCCCGGCAGGGGGCGGCCCCTGGAGCCGTCCTCCCGTCCGAAGACAGGCGAGTCGCACGATGACACCGAAGACGCCCGCCGCCGTGGCGCTCCCGCTCGTCCTGCTGCTGGGCGGATGCGCCGCGCCGGCCGACGAGGCGCCCGCCGACGGGGCCGGGGCGGCCCCCGCCCCGTCGGCCACGGCGAGCCCCGGCGGCGCCACGGAGGGCCCGCCCGACCGGGGCGACCGCGGTGGACCGGTCGACGCCGAGCGCGACGGCGACCCGATCCTCGTCGTCGGCGGCGTCCGCACGCACGCCATCGGCAACGACACGGTGGAGCTCGCCACGATGGACCCGGGCGCCGCCGAGCCGGGCCCCGGCGGCGGCTCCTCCGGCAGCGTCGAATGGACTCCCCGGCTGACCGTGACGTTCACGTCGGCGGAGCGCGAGGGCGACGACGTCACCTTCCGCGGTGAGGCGTCCTATCTGCACGACGAGGGCGGCTACGCCGTGCACTCCCAGGACTTCACCGTTCTCGTCCCCAATGGGCTGCCCCCTGAGGAGGCCGAGGGGTTCGCCGACTCGTTCGACGCGTTCACCGCCGAGGACTCCGAGGTCGTCGCCGAGCTGAGCGCCGGCGAGCCCACAGCGGAGTTCGCGGTCACCATCGCCGGGGTCCCGCCGGAGGACGGCGGGGAGAGCTACGACGACGGCACGTACGGCCGCTACGTCCAGTACGAGACCCCGCAGGAGGTCTGGGGCTACACGGTGCGGCCGCCGCAGGACTACATCCCCGGCCGGCTCTGCTACGTCGAGGGCCCCAGTTGGCACGACGTCCCGCTCTTCGAGTACACCGACGTCCCCTGCGGCTGACCGGATTGGGCCCAGGGGCCGGGTTTGGGCCCAGGGTTGGGCCCGGGGCCTCTGTCGTCCATGTCCGAGTTTTCCCTACGATCTGTTCATGTCCCCTGTTATTCATCCCCCGTCCAACAGGCGGCACCGTGTCCGGAGACCCCGGCCACACGGTGGGCGCGACGGGGGAGCTTCGTTCACCGAGTACGCAGCGGTGATCCTGATGCTGGCGGTCATCCTGGCCGCGGTGGCCATCGCCCTACCCGGGCGGACCAACGACCTGTACGAGCTGGCTTTGTGCCGGCTCGAGCGGCTGACCGGCGGGGAGTGCGACGAAGGCGAGCAGGAGGCCGATGAGGAAGAGGAGTACCCCTACGACCTCACCCCCGCCTACTGCGTGCGCGACGGCCGCTCGGAGACCGCCGGCTACCAGCTCGACCTGGGGATCTTCCGGTTCGGGCAGCAGTACACCTACTCGAAGGAGACTCTGTCCGACGGTTCAGTGGTCGTCACGTTCGTCCCGTCGACCGAGGTCGGGGTGCGCGGCGGTGTCGGCTTCGACTTCGGCCAGGAGAACGCGGCGGCGCTCGCCGCCGACGTCGAGGGCGGCGTCTCGGCGAAGCTCGCCCCGGGCATGACCTACATCTTCGAGGACCAGGCGGAGTTCGAGGAGTTCGAGGAGGAGGTCGAGGCCTCCATCGCCGAGGAGACCAACCGGCAGATGAACCCCGAGTCGCAGATCGGCCTGGGCTTCGCCGAATGGCTGGGCGTCTACGACCCGCCCGAGGTCCGCGACCCCACGGTCCGCACCGGCACGATCGACGTCACGGCCAACCTCCTCTCCGAGGTCGGGCTGTGGACCAATGAGAACCGCGGCCCGCGCCGGAACGACGAGAACCTGGAGGGCAACAACCTCAACCTGGGCGTCGACGGCTCCCTGTCGTACGGCGGGAAGGTGGACGTGTCGCACTGGTTCGGCGACCCGGACAACACCCAGACTTCGTGGACCACCACCTACACCGCGACGGGCAGTCTGGGGGGCTACGCCTTCACCCAGCGGGAACAGCTCTCGGGCAGTTGGAGCGGCGGGCAGCGCGTCACGCGCAACGAGGACGGGTCGCTCGCCAACATCCGCTACATGACCACGGTTCAGGGCCAGTTCGCAGAGGGTACCGACGGCCGGCTGGAGAACCGCGAGATCAACGGCGGCCGGGGCGGCGACACCGACGGCGAGGGGACCAGGGTGGTCCAGATGGTGCAGATCGACTTCGACACCCCAGAGGAGCGGGAGATCGGTGAACGGCTGCTGGCCGAGCGCGGGATGCTCCCCCCTGCCAATGTGATCGACTCCATGCGCGGCCCCCTGATGGACGACCGGTCCGGCGGTGAGATCAACGAGGAGCCCGGCCCCGACGCCCCCGACTGGGAGCACCTGTTCTACGAGCGCGGCCGCGTCTGGCAGTACGAGGCGGACGTGACCAGCGACCAGACGGCCTTCAACGCTCAGATCAAGCTCGGGCTGCAACTGGGCGCCAGCGTCAACTGGGGTGTGGAGGAGCGACACACCCGCGAAGCGCAGATCCTGGACCGGCCGCGCGACGGCAGCCGCGAATTCATCGACTTCCCGGACTGCCTGTCCCAGGAGCAGGACGATGAGTAGCGCACATGACACGGCCCCCGGGATCGTCCCGGGCGGCCCCGCCCGGGGCCGCCGTGCCGCAGAGGGAGGGAAGGTGACCGCACGATGAGGACCGTTCTCGCCCCGGTCGTGGCGGCCGCTGTGTGGCTGGTCGGGGTGGTCGCCACCCCGCTGGCGTCGATCGGCCTGGCCACCGTTGAGCAGCTGGAGTCCACCGGCGGCCAGGTGGCCTGGACTTCGGGGCCCCAGCTGCTGGTGTCCTTCGCGATGGTGCTCCTGGCCGGGCTCGTCTACGGCACCCACCGCGTGGCGGCGCCGGCCGGGGCCGCCGTGGTGCTGGCGCTGCCCGCCGTGCAGGTCGTCGGCGTGACGGTCGCCGGAGTGCTCGGCGATGCGTCGTGTCAGGTGGTCGCCGCGCGGTGCGTGGCGGGGCTGGTCGCAATAGCCGCCGCCTGGCTCTTGCTGGTGCGGCTGGGCCGCGGGGCACGGACGGCGGCCGGGCGCCGCTGAGCGCCCGGCCGGCCCGCGGCTACACCGCGGGGGCGGTCTCTCCGGTGACCGCCCCCGTGACGTCGTCGATGATGCGGTGGGCGGCGTAGTGGTTGGACGCCCCCCACTGGTCGTAGTCGGCGGCGAAAACGCGCTCGCGCCGCACTGCGCCGAGCTCGTCCCAGACGCCCCCGGTGAACGTGCCGGGGGCGTCGGCGTACCCGCTGCCGGCGAGGACGAAGACGATGTCGCCGTCGGCGCGGTCGAGGTTCTCGTAGCTCTCGGCGATGTAGTCGGTGCCGGTGCCGTCGGGTGCGGTGCGCTGGGTGGCGGGCCGGGCGAACCCGAGGTCGGCGATGACCTGGCCGGGGAAGGACGCCGGGGTCTCCAGCCGGATCTCGCGCTCGTCCTGGAGCCGGACCAGGGACACCTCGATGCCGGCGGGGTCGCCCGCCGCCGCTTCGATCTCCTCGCGGGCCTGGTCGACGGCGGCCCGGTAGCCGGCTTCGGCCTCCTCGGCCCTGGCGCCGCGGTCGAGGACCGCGCCGACCTCGGTGAGGTGGTCGCGCCAGGAGGCGGTCCCGTCCCAGTCCAGCAGGACGGTGGGGGCTATGGCCTCCAGCCGGGGCAGGAGTTCGGCCTGGAGTCCGTTGCCGGTGCGGACCCCGATGATGAGATCGGGCTCGGTGGTGGCGAGGCGTTCGATGTCGATGTCGTTCTCGGCCGGGGAGTCGGACACCACCTCCGGGCCGGGCTCCGGAGGGTCTGCGGGCAGGAAGGGCGCGAGTCCGCCGCCGGGGGCGCCCGGGTCGCCGGGCGCGGCCACGACATCGGCGCCCAGCAGGGTGGCGGCGGCCAGGGTGGGCCGCCACAGGACGGCCACCCGCCGGGGGTCGGCGGGGACCTCGACGGTGCCGTTGGCGGCCTCGACCGTGCGCGTCCCGCCCTCGGCGGCCGGCGCGGCGCCGCCGGGGCCGCAGGCCGCGGCCGCACACAGCGCGGCGAGCACGGCGCAGAGGGCGGCGGGGCGGCCGGATCGGGGCCCGGCGGGCAGGCGGCCCGCTGGGGGAACAGGGGTCGATGGGGTCATGGGGGCTCCCGGCACCGAGGTGGCATGAATGATAGGTGAGCCTAACCTCATGCCGTCGTCCCGGGAAAGGCGGGCCCGGCCCC